>CAZWDV010000013.1:39539-61730 GCA_964632675.1 uncultured Sediminispirochaeta sp. | reverse complement strand
GGGTTGCAGAGGCTGTTTTGCTTCAAATCCCGCAGGATTTTCGCCATTAAATAAATATTTATAATATTACTAATATACTGCATAATTATACAATATTTGTATGTACAACACTTGAATTTAATATTCACATATTCCATTATTTTAACGAAGTGAGGAGGAGAATATGAGCTTACACACAGGACTTTACGATCCCCGTTTTGAGCATGATGCATGCGGTGTTGGTTTTATCGCGAACATCAACGGAGAAAAAACTCACTCGATTATTGAAAACAGTATTCGAGCGCTGATCAATCTGGAACACCGCGGGGCTGTCGGTGGTGACATGAAAACAGGGGACGGGGCCGGTATTCTGCTGCAAATACCCGATGAATTTCTACGCTCGCAAGTTCCCTTTGAACTGCCTCCGGTAGGGCATTACGGGGCCGGAATGTTTTTCATGCCGACCGATACTGATTTATTTGACAAGAGCTGCAAAATAGTCGAAACTGCCGCCGCAGATAATGGCGGCTCGTGTCTCGGGTGGAGAAAAGTACCTGTCAATACCTCCGCCCTAGGCGAAACGGCACTCAACACTCTGCCGGCAATTTGGCAGGCATTCTTCTGTTTCGAGGGATTGCAGGGCGGGGTGCTCGAGCGCAAACTGTATATCCTGCGCAAAACTATGGAGAACCGTGCCGAGACCGCCGGGATGGACATCAATAAGTTTTACATTCCTTCGCTTTCTGCCCGGACCATTGTGTACAAGGGTATGTTCGTATCGACGCAGTTCACCGATTTTTATCCGGATGTAATTGAACCCAGTTTTAAGAGCGCCATTGCTCTAGTGCACCAGCGGTACAGTACCAACACTTTTCCCTCTTGGCCGCTGTCACAGCCGTTCCGGTATATTGCACATAATGGTGAGATAAATACTCTCCGACGGAATATGAACAACATGCGGGCCCGTGAAAGCAGTATCTCATCACCCTTCTTCGGAGATGAGATAGATAACCTGCGGCCGGTTGTGAATCCCGATGCCAGCGACTCGGCTACTTTTGACAATGTATACGAGCTGCTGGTGCAGGGCGGCCGCGACCTGCCGCATTCAATGATGATGATGGTTCCGGAAGCTTTCGGTACTCGTTATCATATTTCCGAGGATAAACGGGCATTCTATGAGTATCACGCCGCCATTATGGAACCCTGGGACGGACCAGCCGCCATCGTCTTCACCGACGGAAGCCGCATTGGCGCGACGCTGGACCGCAACGGACTGCGACCGGGCCGCTATATCATCACCAAGAGCGGACAAGTTGTATTAGCCTCGGAAGTTGGGGTAATCGATATCTCACCCGCAGATGTGATTGAAAAGGGACGGTTGGCGCCCGGCAGAATGTTTGTTGTGGACACTGAAAAACAGCGGGTTATTAAGGACAATGCCCTGAAAGCGGCGGTTTCCCGCGGAAAACCGTATAGGCGCTGGCTGGAGAAAAACCGCATCGAGCTGAAAGGACTGTTCGGCCTTCCGACTCCCGTCGATCTGGACAAAGAGACCCTGTCCACGCGGCAGCGGGCATTCGGTTATTCTATCGAGGACATGCTGGAAATTATCACGCCGATGGCGCTGAGGGGGCAGGAACCAATTGGTTCTATGGGCAATGATGCTGCTTTAGCGGTGCTCTCCGAACGTCCCCAGCTGCTGTATGACTACTTCAAACAGATGTTCGCCCAAGTAACCAACCCGCCGATCGACGCCTATCGCGAAAGCCTGGTTATGTCATTGATGAGTTTTGTCGGCCGCGAGCGCAACCTGTTGGAAGAAACCCCCGAACACTGTCGCCAGCTCAAGCTGGCACAACCGATTCTGACCAACGACGACCTCAATCATCTGCGCAATACCTACATTCCGGAGTTCAAGGTGAAAACTGTTTCGATCCTCTTTCCACGCAGTGAAGAGGGTGGCCAGCTGGAGCCGGCTCTGGAACGAGTGTGTCGTGAAGTGGAAACGAAAATAGACGAAGGCTGTGAGCTGGTAATACTGAGCGACCGTAATATCGAAGCCGACCAAATTCCGATTCCGGCCCTTCTGGCGATGGGAGCGGTACAGCAGCACCTGGTGGCCTGCGGCAAACGGCACCTCAGCGGTATCATCATTGAGACCGGTGAGGCTCGCGAAGTTCACCATTTCGCCTCTCTGGTTGGGTACGGCGCCAGTGGAATAAATCCCTACCTGGTTTTTGAATCGCTGGTCGACCTCAAGCAGCGCGGCTATATTCCCGAAGACCTCACAATTGAAGAGGCAACTGAGAACTACATCAATGCCGTGAAAAAAGGCCTTCTCAAAGTCATGTCTAAAATGGGGATTTCGACGCTGCGAAGTTACCGGGGCAGCCAGATGTACGAGGCACTCGGATTGAACAGCCAGTTCATGCAGCACTACTTCCCCTCCACTCCATCCCGAATCGAAGGTATCGGGATAGAGACGGTGGAGAGGGAGACCATAGAACGGCACAGCTCCGGGTTTCGCTTTGACGAAAAGCGGCTCGACCACCTCGACTCCGGCGGTATCTATCGCTACCGCAAGAACACCACCAAGCACCGTTTTACGCCTTTAGCAATTATCAAACTGCAGGAAGCGGTCCGGCAGGGCAGCTACAGCGCCTTCAAGGAGTACTCCGCCGAAATAAACGATGTCGAACACAATCTCTGCAGTCTTCGGGGACTGTTTTCTTTCAAAACCGCCGAGCCGGTTCCCCTGGAAGAGGTGGAATCGGAAGAGGATATCGTAAAACGGTTTGCCTCGGCGGCCATGTCCTTCGGTTCGCTGAGCGAAGAGGCCCACACTACCATTGCAATTGCGATGAACCGACTTGGGGCAATGAGCAATTCCGGCGAAGGCGGTGAGGACAATCAGCGCTATAAAACCATGGAGAACGGCGATACGGCTGTCAGCAAAGTAAAGCAGATTGCCTCGGGCCGGTTCGGAGTAACCGGCGAGTATCTGGTAAATGCCGAGGAGCTGCAGATTAAGATGGCACAGGGAGCTAAACCCGGTGAGGGCGGGCAACTGCCGGGGTATAAGGTGAACGACATCATCGCTCGGGTGCGGCACTCGACCCCGGGTGTAATGCTCATATCCCCTCCACCACATCACGATATCTATTCGATCGAAGACCTGGCTCAGCTTATTTACGACTTGAAGCACGCTAATCCGCGGGCCCGGGTTTCGGTGAAGCTGGTTTCGGAGGTAGGGGTTGGAACGATTGCCGCAGGAGTAGCCAAGGGCAAGGCCGACATGGTTTTAATCAGCAGCGGCGAAGGCGGCACGGGCGCCTCTCCGCTCTCCTCACTGCGGCACGCCGGCTCCTACTGGGAACTCGGCCTGGCCGAAACCCAGCAGACGCTGGTCAAGAACAACCTGCGCGGCAACATCCGGGTGCAGGTCGACGGACAGCTGCGGACCGGCAGCGACATAGTAACGGCCGCCCTGCTCGGGGCGGAGGAGTTCGGCTTCGGCACAGTAACTTTAGTCAGCATAGGATGCGTTCTGATGCGGCAATGCCACCTTAATAGTTGCCCGGTGGGAGTTGCCACTCAGGATCCGGAACTGCGTAAACGCTTCAAGGGTAGACCGGAACATCTGATGAACTTTATGCTCTTCCTGGCCCGGGAGGTACGGGAGATCATGGCATCACTCGGGTTCAGAAAGTTCGACGACATGGTCGGGCGAGTGGATATGCTGGATATGAAACGGGCGATCAAACACTACAAAGCCATGGGGCTCGATTTTTCGAAGCTGCTGCAGGCGGCGGATTTGCTTGATGCAGCCGCCGCTGCTGACAATAATGACGGAAAAACTAAGGCCGCAGCTCAACCGCGAGTACCGATACGCTGCCACCAGCGCATCAAACCGGATTTTAGTTCCGCCCTGGACAGCCGGCTGATACAGGAAGCCCGAGAGGCCATCGAAAATCAAACCCCGGTCACGCTGCGGGCAGAGGTCCGCAACAACAAACGTACAATCGGTGCTATGCTCAGCAGCGAAGTCTCCCGGCACTACGGCGAGGCGGGACTACCGGAGGACTGTATTTCAGTAAATATGTATGGATCGGCCGGACAGAGCTTCGGCGCCTTCTTGGCCCGTGGAATTACCTTCAAGCTCGAAGGCGAGGCCAACGATTATTTCGGGAAAGGTCTCTCCGGCGGCAAGCTGATTGTATATCCGCCGGCAGAGTCGAAATTCTTAGCCCATAAAAATATCATCACAGGAAACGTGAACCTCTTCGGAGCAACCGGAGGCGAGGCTTTTATTAGCGGGACTGCCGGAGAACGCTTTGCGGTGCGCAACAGTGGGGCAATTGCAGTTGTCGAAGGAGTCGGTGACCACGGCTGCGAGTATATGACCGGAGGAGCAGTGATCGTGCTCGGGCAGACCGGCATCAACTTTGCCGCCGGAATGAGCGGAGGAGTGGCCTATGTGTTGGATGAGAACCAGCTCTTCGACACTCGCTGTAACCTGGAGATGGTGGATGTGGAGCAGATCACTGAACGGGAAGATGAAGAGTTTCTCCGAAAGTACATCCAGCTGCACATGAAATACACCGGCAGCCGTCAGGCACAGCATCTTATGGAGATGTGGAATGAAATCCTGCCTCTATTTGTGAAGGTGATGCCGTTGGACTACCGGATTGCTCTGATGAAAAGTGGGGGATTCGACGAACAAGTCCGCGGATCGGAGCAGATTGAAACTGGAGTAAGGAGTTAGCAATGGGTGAGTTAAGAGGATTTTTGAAATACAACAAGAAAAATTCCGGCTACCGGAAGGTGGATGAAAGGGTGCGGGATTTCCGCGAGGTAATCCTGCGGCTGCCCCGCGAAGAACTCACTCAGCAAGCGGCCCGCTGCATGGATTGCGGTACTCCCTTCTGTCACTCCTTCGGCTGTCCGTTGGCCAATCTGATACCCGAATGGAACGATGCCGTCTACCGCGGGCTATGGGATGAGGCGTATGACCGGCTGGAACTCACCAGTAACTTCCCCGAAATAACCGGCAGAGTCTGTCCGGCCCCCTGTGAAAGCGCTTGTACACTCTCTATCAACGATGCGCCGGTGAGCATCAAAGAGATAGAAATTGCAATTATCGAAACGGCCTTTGAGAAGGGATGGGTCAAACCCCAGCCGCCGCGCCGCGAATCGGGAAAAAAGGTGGCGGTTGTAGGCTCCGGACCGGCCGGACTATCCGCAGCCCAACAACTGCGCCGTATGGGTCATCAGGTCATAGTCTATGAAAAGGACAACGCTCTTGGAGGCATTCTCCGCTACGGCATCCCGGAATTCAAACTGGAAAAGGCCGTTATTGACCGGCGTCTCGAGATATACCGCCAGGAGGGGATCGAGTTCGAAACCAATGTGGTGGTCGGCGAAGATCTCTCCGCCAGGTACCTAAAACGAAAACACGATGCGGTGGTACTGGCCTTAGGGTGCCGGGTTCCTAGACCCGTTCCGGTAGCGGGCAGCCAGTCAGATGGGGTGTACTTCGCCCTCGACTACCTCACCCAGTCAACGAAGAATCTCTATAGAGAGCTGTCGGATAAGCAGGTTGTCAGCGCAAAAGACAAGACTGTTCTGGTACTCGGTGGGGGTGACACCGGTGCTGACTGCGTGGGAACCGCTAACCGGCAGGGAGCGAAAAAGGTGTATCAGTTCGAGATCCTGCCAAAACCGAATGAATGGGAGCAGGATTGGAATCCGGAGTGGCCGTACTATCCGAAAATCTACCGCACATCATCAAGCCACACCGAAGGCTGTGAACGGCGGTGGAAGATTAAAACCAAGCAGCTATATGGTCGCGGCGTGAGTATTGAAAAGGGCATTTTCTGCGAAATCGACTGGAGAAAAGATGCAGGCGGCCGCTGGCAGCAACAGGAACTCCCGGATACCGAGTTTACCCTCGATGTGGATATGGTGTTGATCGCGGCCGGATTTGTGCAGGTGGAACCTTCTAAGCTGCTGAATGATTTCGGTCTCCAGCTGAATGAGCGCGGTACCATCAGTATCGATGAGCATTTCCATACTGCTGCTGAAGGCGTGTTTGCAGCCGGAGATGCGGTCAGCGGAGCCTCATTGGTAGTGAAGGCGATGAATCAGGGACGCAGCCTGGCCGACAATGTAAACGAGTTTCTTCGGAAGTAAACTCCGGAAGTGAGCTTCGGCGTTGACCGTTGACCGTTGACCGTTCATTCTCTCTTGCTTATGCTGTAACATAAGTATGAACCTTGTGCACACTCTTACCTCCAGTTTAGAGGGAACCGCCGGTTTGTTTTTATTTGCGGTTCTCATCATCACCTTTGCCGGTATACGTCTGAGCCGCAGTGCGGATATCATTGCCGACCGGACTGGCCTCGGCGAAGCAGTGGTCGGGGCCGTACTGCTCGGTGCGGTCACTTCGCTGTCGGGGCTTACCGTTACCCTTTTAGCCGCCGGTCAGGAACTGCCGCAGCTGGCAATATCCAACGCCTTCGGCGGTATAGCGATCCAGACGGTATTCCTGTCCATCGCCGATATCAGCTACACCAAATCAAATCTCGAACATGCCGCTGCATCAGTAGAAAACATGACCCAGGGGTCGCTGCTCATCATCATGCTCTCGATTGTTTTACTGGCCGGCATTGGGCCGGACATCCGCATATTCCATGTCCATATCGCCACCCCCCTGATGTTCTTGGCGTATGGATTCGGTATTCGCATGGTACATCATCAGCACGACCGGCCGATGTGGCATCCGCGCATGACCTCCGCAACTATTAAGGACAGACCGGACAAGGACTCCTGGCAGAACAAACCGGTACTACAGGTTACGGGTACCTTTATTATCAGCGCAATTGCAATTATCGCCGCCGGTTTTCTGCTGACCGAATCTTCACAGGCGCTTATGCAGCACACCGGGCTCTCTCAGAGTTTTGTGGGAGCCTTGCTGGTGGCGGCCGGAACCTCTATTCCCGAACTGGTAACCGCAGTCGCTGCAGTACGCCGGGGGGCACTGACCCTGGCAGTCGGCGGTATCATCGGCGGTAACATTTTCGACACCCTGTTTGCCGGTGCGGCGGACATTGCCTATACGGAAGGGTCGGTATACCATGCGATCTCCCCGGATGAGAGTTTTCTGATTACCCTTACTATTCTGCTCACCGCTATTCTGCTGGTGGGGCTTCTCCATAGACAGAAACAGGGGGTTGCAAACATCGGTTTTGAAAGCGCCGCAATCCTGATACTCTACTTGTTAGGAATGGCAGTTATTGGAATCTCCTGATATAATTAGGAAGAACACAGGTGCTAAGGAGACGGAGATGAAGATTATCGTCGGCCACACCAATATGGATCTCGATTGCTTAGGATCAATTGTGCTGGCTAAATACCTTTATCCCGATCATGAACTCGTAAAAAGCCGACTGGTTCACCCGGTCGCTAAGAACCTGCAAAATCTATATCAAAACCGGCTTAATTTCCTCAATCCGAAAGACCTCAAAGATCAACACATTGAAAAAATGGTAATTGTAGATACCCGTACTTTTAGCAGGGTCAAGGAGTATTTCCAGTTCATTGACAACGACGATATTGAATATGAAATTTACGATCATCATCCCAAGGATGAGGTGAGCTTCGAGAATGCAACCCTGCACGCTACGCCCTGCGGTTCCAATACCTCCCAGCTCGGATGGGAGATAATGCAGCGGGAAATTCGGGTCAGTGCCGAAGATGCGACCATTGCCCTCACTGGGATCTATGCCGATACCGGCAATTTTACCCATGAAAATGTTGCACAAGTGGATTTCGATGTAGCCGGATTTCTTCTGAAATCCGGAGCCTCTTTGAAGCTGGTAAAAACCTTTCTCAAGCCTTTATCGGATAAGTATCAGATTACCCTCTTCCACGAGCTACTCAATCGTCTTGAATACCGCAGCATCCACGGCCATCAGGTAATCACCAGTTATTGGGAAATAGAAAACGAAGCGGAAGGAATCGGAGCAGTTGTGGAAAAGGTATTTGAAGTGGAAAATCAAGATGTCTACTTCGGAGTGTTCCACTTTGCCAAGAAAAAGAAAACCCTCATCATTGCCCGGAATCAAAAGGACAATATTCATCTCAATGAGATACTGAAAGATTTCGGCGGCGGCGGTCATGAGAAAGCAGCTTCAGCCACAGTGAAGAATGAACGCGGAAAGGCAGTATACGACAATCTGCTTATGTACCTCGAGAAAATTCTGGCTCCGGCAGTCACTGCTGCCGAGATCATGAGCCAACCGGTCGAAGTAATAGATCATTCATTGAGCCTGCTGGAAGCCTCAAAATACATGGAAAAGATCAGCCATACCGGTCTTCCGGTAGTAGATACGGACGCGCATCTGGTCGGCTTTCTTACCCTGCGGGATATCATGAAAGGCCGCCGCGCCGAACAGATGCATGCCCCGATAAAGGGTTATATGAATAAACGTCTAATAACCGCCTCACCAGATGTCACAATCCGCCAGGTAGAAGAACTCCTGTTCGGAAACAATATCGGCCACCTGCCGATTGTCATTGAGGGTCAAATTGTGGGTATCGTAACCCGCACCGATTATCTGAACTACCGCAAGGCAGAAGATAAGCAGCGCCAAGCGACCCTGCAAAATTTGGGCCTGGAAGTAAAAGAACCCCTCGGCTCGTATTAAACGAACTATTCCTTCATATTCTCGTAAATATCCCTGAAGGCAGTATGATGGGTGGTAAATAACTCCATAACATCGGTACCGAAACGGTCTTCACCCTTCAAGCCGCTACGGTCATCGGTTTTGATAATTTCTAGCGTTTCCCCATGGCTCTTGCCCGGTTTATACTGCCTGACCGATCGCAGGGCATCATAGGTATCGGCCAAGGCTACAATGCGGGCTGTCAGCGGAATTTCCTGTCCCTTGGCCGGGCGCAGGCTGTCATAATCCGTTCTGGTTTTGCTCGCGACAGGAGCTCTGCGGCCGCTGTCATCGATAATGGGAGGATAGCCGCTGCCGTTCCAATACTGATGATGGTTCAGGGCAATCTCATAGGCCATAGCCAGGCGCGGTTCGGTAGCTGCTGCACAACAGCTCATCATCTTCTCGATAATCTGGGCACCGTAGATGGTGTGCATCTCCATCTCTTTTCGTTCGTCGGCAGTAAAAGCTCGTTCAAGCTTGATCAGGTGAGGAATGGCCACCTTTCCGATGTCGTGCATCGCAGCGACCTGCCCTATATGTGTCTGCCCCTTCTTTGTCATGCCGATTTTTTCAGCTAAGAGACGGGAGTACTCGTTTACCCTGAGAATGTGCATCCCGGTAATTTCGTCACTGTATTCGGCGGCGGCACACAAGCCGGTGACCGACTGCAAGAATTTGTTCTCGTTCTCGGTCGCCAGGGAGAGTAAAAAGCTGACCGATCTTGCACTGTTGACCAGAATCTCCATAGCTAAAAGATCGCCGGAGCCAATCGGCCTATCCAGATTGAAGGCGATCACCGCGATATTTCCTTCATGATAATTGATAAAATTTCGAATCGGCGCACCGAGAAAGTGTACGACCCGCTCATCAAAGGGATAAACCCGACGAAACTCTTGTGCTGAATAAATTTCGCCTGAACTTCCACCGACACCGATTTCATCGTAATACATTCGTCCGCTGCGGTGGCTCAGCCAAATGGGGGCCTCCGAATTCTTCGAAATTCGAAGTACATCCGAACTCAAAAGCGATGCCGTGGAGCTCTCAGCAGCTTCAGCCGCACCAGCTTGTTTGTAGACGACCCCTGTCAGTCCGTCATCAACAACCTGGGCAATAAAAACCCCCTCATAACCCAAATCCAGCATCAGCCGGGCAAGCCGGGTAAAACTCGTATCGGTTTCAATAAGCTCCGATAGATCTGAAATAATAGTATCACTGAAGTCGCGAATCTTGAAAAGCTTTTGATCCAGCTGGCGTCTGACAGAAATATCCTCACACCATACCAGAAGATTCTGCCCGTCCTCGCTCCAGCTGGTTTTCACCTGATACCATTTATCTAAGGGCGGTGAATAACATTCAACCGGGGGACACTGCAGGTCGGGTTTCTCAATACACTGCATCACCCTTGCCAGACCTTCCTTGTCCAACAAATCCCCTAAACGGCGAATATCTTTCCTCACAAAATCCTCATTGGTTGTTCCCGCAGAGAGAATAATATTCCCCGCAGGATCCATAAGAAATGCGGGATCACTGCGACGCTCGGGCAGGGAAAGCAGCATATCCCTGAGTCGCCCCGAATATTTTAGATACGATTTGGACAATGCCTGCACACACACAGGCACCAAATAGGGAACAATGGACGAAAACGGTGAATAGCCCTGCAGTAGCAGAACCAGCAGCCCGATACCGATGGAAATCACATAGTTGACCGGGTTGACAAACTCCTTGCCGAGAAACCGCGCATAAACAGATGCTGTACTCACTGTCTTCCTCCGATTTTAGTGATTCAGATAGCCTTTTTGCGGAAAGAGGTCATGCCGTCGCAGAATTTCAGCCAGGCTCGTTTCTATTTCGGCAGGAATTCGATTGCCGGAATGGGTCAACGGCGGCTGAGCTGTTTCAAAACCTGGTCCGTACGCCATAATGTGATCGATAGCCTTATTAGCATTGGCAAAGGGGTTGCCGAAGGGAAGTGCGCTCACGGTATTGAATGCGGTCTCTACCACTGTTGAAAGGGTGTGTGAAATCGAATAGGCCTCCCGGGCTGCTTCTGATACTTCAAGCGAATGCGCGCCGCCGGCCCCCTGCACCGCCGCCAAGCTACTCAGCTCAATTATCCGCGAAAGGTGCGGGGCGAAATTGTTGGCAGTACTGAGCAGAAAACCGTGATAGGAGCCACCGAGCCCCTTCAGCCACTCGGCATAGTTACCCTCGGCTCCGCGCACCAGAAAAAGATCTTCCGGCAAACGACCTGAACGAACTACTTTATCTTTCCCGCTGGTATCTTTGAACAAATAAAAATTGGAGTATTTTTTAGCCAAATCCTCTGCAGTACAGGGATCAATCTCATTCTCGGTTACCTGCGGCAGCTGATACAGGGCAGTTGGGACCCCATGTTCGAGGACCGCTGAGAGTTCGTCGAAAATTGTAGTCTGTGTCAATTCACTTCCGCGGGGGGCAGTTATTGTCACACCGGCATATCCGGGAGTCTCTCCGGGTATATAACTGTTCTTCAGACCGGCAACTGTATCGGCGGCTTTGCCGCGATCGGTTTCCAACACTCCTAACAGAAGATGGCCATCTACCTCTTCAGTGAGGGGAAGTAGCAGATCTATCAGCTCGGTTCTCTCCTCCGGACTCATCTCCCACCCGTCACCGGTTGAACCGGGGGCTAAAAAGGCCTGAACATAGGGCGAGAGAGACTCAATGTGAGCCGCCATGCGTTCTGCATTAAATTTTCCTTCCGCCGCATAGTGTGAAATAAGCGGACACCAGAGGGTCGGTATTCCCTGTGGAAACAGAGTAGAAAAATAGTCTCGTCGCCGCATGTTCGAATCTCCTTCGATGTGGATACTGAATTCTACCTGAATTATAGTATGAGGTTCGCCCGATGACAAACCGGTTCACAGTATCGGGAAAGTTTTTTATAATACGCATATGCAATATCGAAAGTTTGGACAGCTGAATTTCGAGGTGTCCGCCCTCGGATTCGGGGCAATGCGGTTGCCCACAGTGGATAATAACCCGGCCCGTATTGATGAAGCGGCGGCGACAGAAATGATGCACACTGCAATCGATAAAGGGATAAACTATATAGACACCGCCTTTCCCTATCACGCCGAGGCCGGAGAGGCCTTTGTCGGCCATATCGGGTTCTCCTTTCATGATCAATACCCGGTCTTTGAGCGGATTTTAGACGAGTATGACCGGTGGGAGTTCTGTCAAATACAGTACAACTTCATGGATGTTGACTTTCAGGCCGGCCGTAAAGGATTGCGTGAAGCATACATGCGGGGCCTGCGAAGAGGTCTGCCCGCAGCAGATAGAAATTACGGAAGCACTTAAAGCTGCATACCAGCGGCTGGCGCAGTAAGAATAGTATAAGGAAAGGTATCTATGAGAAGTTGTTCACAGGAAAAAAACGCGAAAAACTGCAACTGCACCTATCCGTGCAGCCGCAAAGGGCTATGTTGTGAATGCATTACCTACCACCGGAGAATGGGGCAGCTGCCGGCCTGCTACTTCCCGGACGACATCGAGGCGGGATACGACCGCTCTGTTGAAAACTTCATGCGGGTAGTAAAGGAGCGGGGAACCGCGTTTCTGCGGGCTTAATGGTTCACGCCAAGCCTGCCCTGTGTTACACGCGAGTAATTCAACTACGCAGAAGCAGTGCGCAGAAACTGGCCAGAATTATCACCCCGCCGACAATCAGGAAACCTGCGGAGAAGCTGAGAACATCGCCCATGTACCCCAGGAAGGCGGGAATCAAACCTGTTCCGATAAGCGCCGATACCGGCAGAACCATAGAGACGGAGACATTCCGCGATTGCGGGGGGCCGACATTTGCCAGGGCCGCCAGTCCGGCCGGAAAGTAAAGGGCCCCGATTGTCGGCTGCAGAAACACCACCGCTACCAGCAGCGGTCCACGCAATAATCCCATCAGTAGAATTGTTAAACCGGCCCCGGCCAGGGTTATCATCAGGGTTCTTCGCAGCCCGATTCGATCCATTACTAAACCGGCAGTCAACAGGGCTACAATCGGCAAAAAACGGGAAACACCGAAAATACTGTTGGCCCGCTCCAGAGTAAAACCCGCCTCTGCAACCAAAAAAGTGGGTACCAGCATGTAGATGCCCTGAATGCTGCCCAGCGCAAGCCCGAAAAACAGCATCAGAATCCAGAAATTCGGCGCCCGGAACAGGGGCAGCAGGTTGCTGAAGGTAGGCGCTTCGCCTTTCATCATACCGGCCTTGATGTTTATAAAAAAGATCGACCCGGTAAGCAAAATGATTACCGCCAGCAGACCGATCGCCCCCCGCCAGTCGGTATAGTTCAACATAAGATTCGCATAGAACGGCGCCAATACCATTGCAATATGCGGTCCGATCTCGTGGATCGACAGGGCTTTCTGCCAGTCCCGCCGGTCGAAGAGGTTGGTAATAGTGGCTATACTCGACGGTGGATATAAGCCGGAACCGGCCCCCATCAGCAACACCCCCGCCCGCATTACGTTCATCGTCGGTGCCAGGGACATGAGCAGCAGCCCGGCCGACATAACCACTGCACAGACCAGGATTGCTCCCCGGTGGGTTGTCTTAGAAGAGACAAAGCCCGAAAAGAGTACTGAAATGCTGTAGCCGATGCCGATATACAGAAACAGCTGGGCCGCCGGACCATGGCTAACCGAAAAAGCCTGTTCCACCCGCAGCAGGAGGGGGGAGAGAATCGATCTGGAGGTCATATTTGAAACAAAGACCGTCAGCATCAGCGCTAATGCGGGGATGCCGGCTCTTAAGCGAACACCTTGCGCTTGCCCATTCTCTTCATCCATGAAATTATAATAGTGTAAACTGAACCCAGGAGCAATGCATGCCTGAACTGCCTGAAGTTCAAACGGTTGTCGACGATTTACGGGCCGCCGGGGTGGAAGGTCGAACCCTTACCCGCATACACGTCAACTGGGCTAACACTGTCCGGCCCCTGTCTCCGGCGGAGTTCCGCCGCGGGGTAACCGGTATGCGAATCGAAGCAATTTGGCGGCGCGGGAAGTACATTGTATTCCAGTTGGGCCGTGTGGGAGAAAACGCAGGCAGCCCCAGTCGGCTGCCGCCCGGAGAGGGGGCACCGGCCTTTCTGCTGACACATCTGCGCATGACCGGACAGTATGAACTCTGCCCCCAGGATGTTCCGCCGGACCCCCACGACAGGGTGGAGTTCCGGCTCGATGACGGACGCCGGCTCCGGTTTCATGACACGCGAAAATTCGGCCGGATACTATTCACTTGCTGCCCCGACAAAGTATTGGGAAAACTCGGCCTCGAACCGCTTGATTCCGCACTGACACCGGAAATATTTGCCGCATCACTGCACTCCCGCTCCCGCCGGATAAAGGCGCTGCTGTTGGACCAGAGCTTCTTGGCCGGTTTGGGAAATATCTACTGTGATGAAGCTCTGTTTGCCGCCGGCATCCATCCGCAGCAGCACAGCAATCGCATATCCTTTGATCAGGCCGGGGAGCTGTTGGCACAGATACGTACGGCCCTCAGGCAGGGCCTCGAAAACCGCGGCACCTCTTTAGGCGGAGGTGAGACTAACTACATATCCGCCGGGCGGCGCGGTGAGAATCTGGACGCATTACGGGTGTATGGACGGGCCGGTGAGCCCTGCCCGAAGTGTGGTACTATACTGCAGAAAATCTACGTGGCCCAGCGCGGGAGCCATTTCTGTCCGCGTTGCCAGCCGCCGCCGGAGAACAGTGAGTCGATCAATGGTAAATAGGACCGCCGTGCTCTACGAATCCTGCTGGAAGTAGGAGCTGCGCTCCCGCACGAAGTCCCGTAAGTCGGTAGGCCGTACGTTGAACTTCTCCATCAAGGTTTCGGTTTTTTTGTCCGCCTTACCGGCTTTCACCGAGCGGTAAATCAGGGCCATTACCAATACAAAGCCCAACAGCTCTCCCTTTTTGAGCCTATACAGGATAAACTGAATAAAGCCCGGTTTTTCATAACTAATAGTTCGGCCCAACTCCTCTGAAAGTATTCGGGCCACATCGTAATACGAGTAGTCCCTATCACCGGTGAGCTCATAGGCGGCAGTGTAGTGCTCGGCGTTGCCTATACACCGGGCCGCTGCCGCAGCAATATCGTCCACCGCAATAAAATTGGTGCGTCCCTCTCCGGCCGGTACCATAATACGCGATTCGTAGCGAATCTCTTCCCGGTGCGCAGTGATGAGGTTTTCCATGAAAAAGCCGGGCCGTAAAAAGGTGTAGGACAAGCCGCTTTTTTTTATATAGCTTTCAATCTTGTAGTGCGGGGTATATTTGTTCTCATCAACTCCCTGCAGCGAAAGAAACAGCACATGCTGTACTCTTTTCTCACGACACAAATCGATAAACGGGAAAATAGTCGTTTTCACCTTGGTAATGGCCGGCGGGCGGACAAGAACAACCGCATCGATCTCATTTAGGGCCGGATCGAAGGTAGACTGATCCTGAAAATCGAAGCGGCGGACTTTGATATCAGTATCTTCTATCAGAAAATTTACCCGTTCCGGGTTTCTCGCTCCGGTAAAGATATCTAAATCGCCTCTTCCTCGCAGAGCCTTGTATACGGCATATCCAAAGTTTCCGGTGATGCCGGTTATAAACAAATTCATACAGCTTTTTCCCTCCCACTCAGCAAGATCATATAATTACAAAGGAGAAAAATTCAAGATAAACCTAACTAATTTATAATTTATAATTTACCGATATCACGGCGGTAATACCGCCCTTCAAAATAGATTTTCTCGAGTGCCACATACGCCTCACGGCAGGCTTCGAGGGGATCTTTACCGAGTCCGGTAACCGAGAGCACCCTTCCACCACTGGTATAGAGTCTGCCAACCCCATCTTCATCTTCCCGCTCCGCTGCCCCGGCGATAAAAATCGAAGAATTTATCGGCAAATCAATCTGTATGGGGAACCCGCATTGATACTCACTCGGGTAACCGGCGGAGGCCATAACCACATTACAGGCTGTTCCCTCATAAAAACTCAGCGGAGTTCCATCCAAAGTACTGCGCGAAAGATCATACAGCAGCTGCGCCAGATCTTCCTCGAGCAGCGGTATAATTGCCTGGGTTTCCGGATCGCCGAAGCGGACATTATACTCGAGCAGGTACACATCCTCTTCGGTCATCATAAGGCCGAAATAGAGTGCGCCGCGATAGTCCCAGCCTTCCCGGGTGATGCCTTCGATCGTGGGAAGAAGAATGATTTCTTCAAATTTTCGCTGATACTCTGCAGTATAAAAGGGATTCGGTGCAATTGCTCCCATACCGCCGGTGTTGGGACCGGTGTCGTTTTCACCAATTCGTTTATGATCCATTGCCGAGACAAGCGACAGCACATGACGGCCATCCAGCAGTACAATCACCGAAACCTCCCGGCCCGGGAGGAACTCCTCAATGACCACTGTATGCCCGCTTTCACCGAGGGACTCGTCGACAAACAGAGCGCCCAGGGTCTGCTGGGCAGCTTCCTTCGTCGCGGCTATTGTCACCCCTTTGCCGGCCGCCAGTCCATCCGCTTTTAGTACAAGCGGGTATTTTTGCGCTTGCAGATACTGTAGCGCTTCCTCGTATTGTTCCTTGTGGAAGGTTTTGTATCCGGAAGTGTTCACTCCGTAGCGCTTCATAAAGTCCTTGGCGAAGGCTTTACTGCCCTCCAATTTGGCGGCCGCCGCATCAGGCCCCACCGCCGGTATGCCGGCAGCTCGTAATTTATCGCCCATCCCCTTCACCAGGGGCAGCTCGGGCCCGATTAGTACATAATCGACCTTTTTATCAATTGCCAGTTGCACCTGTTCATCCAAACTGCCGGCCGGATAGTTTCTGCATTTCGGAGTACCGGCTGTACCCCCGTTTCCCGGCACACAGAGTATCTCTTCTACCCTGGCACTCTGGGCAAGTTTCCAGGCCAGGGCGTGCTCACGACCGCCGCCGCCGATCAGCATTACCCGCATGTTCAACCTCCTCCCTGTATCCCGTCCTGAAGCACGCTTACCAGTTTCCCCAGTGCGGCAATAAGTGTGGGACCTTCTGATTGTCTGACTTTGTACTGCAGGCTGTGTGGAGTTTCATCCGCTGAAATCGGGACTCTGCTTTGAAGTACTATCGGACCGCTGTCGATACCACCGGTAACCTGGTGTACAGTACACCCGCTCTCCTTTTCATCGGAGGCCAGTACCGCACGATGTACATGCATACCGTACATGCCTTTTCCGCCGAACTTCGGCAGCAGCGCTGGATGTATATTCAGGATGCGTCCCTTATACACTTCCAGTATACTCCCTTTGAGAATGGAGAGAAAGCCCGCCAGCACCACAATCTCGGCCTGTGACCGCACTGCCTCCAATACTGCATCGGAGAGCTGCTCGGCCGGGCTCGGGCCGGTGAACTGCCGCCGGTCGATGCAGACAGTATTCACTGCTTTGGCCCAGCTGCTGCTGAGGCCCGGCGCATCCGGCCGATCAGCTACTACACGAGTAATCTCAACCGGAATACCCGGGGCGGCTTCTATCAATGCAGGCACCAGGCTGCCGTTACCAGAAATACACACCGCTACTCGAAACATAGTCCCTCCCGTTTCACTACCCGGCCGATTGAGCAAGCCGGAAAGCCGACGGCCTCCAATTTCCGTAAGACCGCAGCGCGATGTTCAGGAGAAACGGCCACCACAAAACCTATGCCCATATTAAAGGTGTGCAGCATCTCTTCGCGGGATACTCCTAGCTGCTCGAGATACTCGAATATGGGAGGTATGTCCCATGAGTCCCGTGCCAGGCAGCCCCCCAGCAGCGCCTGGTTCGGCTGAACTTCGCCCGGCGACTTGTCCAAGGCCGCCGAAGCAGCCGGAAACATCCGCGGCAGGTTCTCATACAAACCGCCGCCGGTTATGTGCGCCATACCCTTTATTAGCCCCGCCTCCACCAGCGGTAAAACCGCCGGAACATAAATGCGGGTTGGCGTAAGCAGCTCTTCTATCAGCGGCCGACCGTAAAAATCCGTCCCAAGATCGACCTCATTGGCAGAGAACAGCGCCCGCACCAATGAAAACCCGTTACTGTGAAGGCCCGCCGCCGCCAGACCGATCAACTGGTCGCCTTCCACAATATTCGAACCATCGACCAGCTGCTCACGTTCCACCACTCCGATCGCAAAGCCGGCCACATCAAAATCTCCGCGCTGGTAGGTACCCGGCATCTGGGCCGTTTCCCCGCCTATCAGCGCGCAGCCGGCCTGCTGACAGCCTGCAGAAATTCCCTCTACCACCTCGGCCAGACTGTCCACCGGCAGATCGGCATATGCCAGATAGTCGAGAAAAAACAGCGGCCGGGCGCCGTGACACAAGATGTCGTTGACACACATGGCCACACAATCTATGCCTACCGAATTGAACCGACCGGAGTGCACCGCCAGATGCAGCTTGGTGCCTACACCGTCGGTGCCGGACACCAGCACCGGTTGCCGGTATTCACCGAGCTGATACAACGCAGCAAAACTGCCCAGCCCGCAGAGCACCCGGCCGGGCGCTGCAGGTGCACCTACAGCCGTCGCGGCTGAATTTTTTCCGCCGGGCTGTCCGCCAGCTGCGTCGGCAGCCGGGGCAAGGGTAGCTTCGGCAAACCCGCGAATCCGTTTGACCAGCTCAGAGCCTTGCTGGGTGTCCACTCCCGCGTCGCTATACTTCATACTGCACCCCCGCACGGCTGAACACTGCTGTGGAAGTGCCGATCGGGGCTCCTACCGGATACACGCCGGCAAAACAGCCGGTACAAAAAGCATCCTGACCGCCAAGAGCCGCTGCCAAACCTTCCAGCGACAGAAAAGCCAGCGAATCGGCGCCGATGTACTCCCGCACCCGCGCTTCATTTTGCCGGCTGGAGATAAGGTCCTTACGGTAGGGTGTATCGATGCCGAAGTAACAGGGGAAAGCCACCGGCGGAGAAGCTATGCGCACATGCACTTCGGCCGCGCCGGCCTGCCGCAACCTCGATACCAGCATCTGCATAGTGGTACCCCTGACTATCGAGTCGTCTATCAGCACAATGCTCTTGCCTTTGACCGCTCCGGTCATAGGATTCAGCTTGACCTGCACCGTCCGCCGTCTATCCCCGTCGGAGGGCTTGATAAATGAACGGCCCGCATACCGGTTCTTGATCAGCGCAATACCGTAGGGTGTGCCGGATTGCTCCGAATAACCGATGGCCGCCGGCACTCCCGAATCGGGCACCGCTGCCACAAAATCGGCCTCCACCGGGGCCTCGCGGGCCAAAATTTTTCCGGATTCCCGCCGAATTTCATACACCGACTTTCCATCGATCACTGAATCGGGCCGGGCGAAATAGATGTATTCGAAGGAACAGGTCTGGGTGCGGGTTTTTTCGCTGCCCTGCAGCGAGTGCAGTCCCTCGGAGTTCACCACCACTATTTCCCCCGGGTCTACATCCCGCAGAAAAGCCGCCCCCACTGCATCGAGGGCGCAGCTCTCGGAGGCAAACACATACCCTCCGCCCAAAGTCCCAATACACAAAGGCCGAATTCCGTTGCGGTCCCGTGCACCGATCATAGAATCATTGGTCATCACTATAAATGAAAACGACCCCTGCACCGCCTGCGTGGCATCCCATACCGCCTCGGCCGCCCCCTTTTTTACCGCAGAGCGGGCAACCAAATTCAGCAGAACTTCCGAGTCGCTTTCAGTGCGGAACACACTGCCCGATTCCTCCAAAAGCTCGCGGATTATCTCTGCATTCGTAAGATTACCGTTGTGCACAACCGCCAGCGGCCCCTGCTTGGTATGCCCGATCAGGGGCTGGGCATTGACCGGTGTGCTGCCGCCGGCGGTGGAATAGCGGGTATGCCCCAGCCCGGCCGTGCCGCTTAATCCAGCCAGTTTCTGCGGCGAAAACACCTCCGAAACCAGCCCCATCCCCTTTTCCAACTGAAAAGCCGGAGCGGGCCCCGGCTGCTTTGACCGGAGGTCGTCCGCATTTACCTCCGGGACGCAGCTCGTTATCTCTTCGAAGGGCTCAACCCCGTCGCAGACAATCCCGGCACTCTCCTGACCGCGGTGCTGCAGTGCCAACAGACCATAGTAGACCAGCTGCGCCACCGAAAGCCCGGCCTCCCGGCAGCCGGAACCCGCGGTTCCGCCCACACCCTCGGCACCGCCTTCGGGGCCGCCGGCCCCGGACGACCACACTCCGAAGACCCCGCACTCCTCGTGCAGTTTATCCTCTTCCATCATATCCGCCTCACCCCTGTGCACCCTTTTCCAGGCGGCCGAGAATTTCATGATACGCATCCTCAACCTTGCCCAGATCCCGGCGAAAGCGGTCCTTGTCGAGTTTTTCGTTCGTTTCAGCATCCCAGAAGCGGCAGGTATCCGGCGAAATCTCGTCGGCCAGCACTATCTCTTCGGCAGCGTCGGCCGCAACGCCGGCCCCTGAGCCGTCCGTGGCTCCTGTAGCAGCACCGGCCCCCGCACCGCCCAGCGCGGCCCGCGGTTTTGCCCAGCCGAACTCCAGCTTGAAGTCGATCAGGCGGATGCCCTGTTCCAGAAAGAAGGGCTTCAGCACCGCATTGATCCGCTTGGCATAGCGGTAGATAATCTCCAGATCCTCCCAGGAGGCCAGCCCCAGCCCCACCGCGTGGTAGTCGTTCATCGGCGGATCGCCCAGGTCGTCGTTCTTATAGGTCAGCTCGTACACCGGCTCCCGCAGGGTGGTTCCCTCTTCCACTCCGAAGCGCTTGGACATACTGCCGGCCACCACATTGCGGATAATCACCTCCAGCGGAATAATCCGGGTTTTGCGGCAGATCTGATCCCGCGGTCCGGTCTTCTCGATAAAATGGGTATTCACCCCGTTGCGCTCCAGCAGTTGAAAAATCAGGGTAGTAATGGCATTATTCATCTCGCCCTTCCCGGCAATGCTGCCTTTCTTCTCGCCGTTGAAGGCGGTGGCATCGTCCTTGTAGTGGATCAACACCGTGTGTTCGTCGCCCGTTTCAAACAGCTGTTTGGCCTTGCCTTCGTACAACATCTTTTTCATTCGAATACCTCCCGATTTTGTGGTTCTTGCATCAATGCCGCTGCACGCTCCTGCAGCAGCCGCCGCAGCTTTTCATCCAGTGCATCCTCGCCGAAGGCTGCACCGCCCGTCTGAGCTGAGCCCCCCGCCGCCAGCATCTGTACCGCCAGCAGACCGGCGTTGTAGCTGTTGTTCACACCCACCGTGGCCACCGGCACACCCTTCGGCATCTGCACAATCGACAGCAGGGCGTCCAGCCCGTCGAAAGCCGCCCGTATCGGCACCCCGATCACCGGCCGGGTGGTGTGCGAGGCAATCACCCCCGGCAGATGGGCTGCCAGTCCGGCGCCCGCGATAAACACCCGCGTACCTGCCGCCACCTGCGCCTCGATGTAGGCCTTCAGCTCCTCCGGCATCCGGTGGGCCGACAAAATCCGCGCATCCCACTCCACACCGCAGGCATCCAGCGCATCCGCAGCGCCCTTCATCACCTTCGCGTCCGAGGAACTCCCCAGCACAATCGTCACCTGCATCCTTCACCTCTCATAAAAATTCTCACTGAAGTACTCCACCCCCGCCCGGAAAAGCCCCTGCTCCTTCCGCCCGGGCACATTCACCGCCACCCCCGCGCCTATCCGCTCGGAGTGGCCCATCTTGCCCAGCACCCGTCCGTCGGGGCTGCAAATCCCCTCCACCGCCGCCATCGACCCGTTCGGATTGTCGGGAAACTCCATCGTCGGCTGTCCGTCTCCGTCACAGTACTGGAACACAATCTGTCCGCTCGCGAACAACTTTTCCAATTCATCTTTGGTGGAAAAAAAGCGTCCCTCGCCGTGGCTCACCGGTACGGTGTGCAGCTCCCCGAGTGACAAAGCAGTCAGCCAGGCTGCGCGCAGCGAAACGGTCGTCGTTGTTACGTAACGGGACACGTGCCGGCCGATGGAGTTTCGGGCCAGGGTCGGCATATCGTTCGACGGCCGGCGGTACTCCCCATACGGCAGCAGCCCCGTCCGTACCAGCGCCTGGAAACCGTTGCAGATCCCCAGAACCAGTCCGTCGCGGCGGTGCAGCAGGTCCTCCACCGCATCCCGTACCGCCGGGCTGCGCAGCACTGCGGCAATGTACTTGCCCGCCCCGGCCGGCTCATCGCCAGCGCTGAATCCGCCTGGCAGCATCAGGATCTGCGCCCGGCGGATCTGTGCCGCCAGCTCGGCAATCGACTCCTCCACCTGCTCCAGCCGCCGGTTGCGGAACACCGGCAGCAGCGCCTCGGCCCCGACCGCCCGGAACTGCGCCGCGCTCTCATCCTCGCAGTTGGTCCCCGGAAACACCGGAATCACCACCCGCGGCACCGCCGTCCGCCCGCCGCTGCATTTCGTGCGCTGCGGCCGGCCTGTCTTGCCGGC
>CAZWDV010000013.1:0-39439 GCA_964632675.1 uncultured Sediminispirochaeta sp. | reverse complement strand
CCGCCGTCCGCCCGCCGCTGCATTTCGTGCGCTGCGGCCGGCCTGTCTTGCCGGCGCGGGCTGCCGCACCAGCACCAATCTTCGTAAGAGCTTTAATCGGAAACACGTCGGCCAGCGGCGCCTGCCACTCGGCCAGCAGCTCCTCCAGCGGCCGGCCGTTCAGCTGCGGCCTGTCGCTGGTGCGGCCCAACGCTTCGAGCCGGCTGCCCGCCGGCGGCTCCGGCAAATCTGCGACCGATTCCACTTCCAGCACAAAGCCGCCGTAGCGGGTGTCCGTCGCGGGCCTCTGGTCGGTAGCAGCGCCGATAAAGTTGCCGAAGGCCATTTCCTGCAGGGCCGCCTGCACTCCGCCCTGCCGCAGGCTGCGGGCCGCGGAAATACGGCCGGCGACAATTTGACGGTGCAGATACGCCAGGCAGCGGCGCAGCGCCGGCAGGTCCACGATCTGCTCGTCGTCGGTTTCTACCTGCAGCAGTACAACCTCGCGGCCGGGGGCCTTGAACTCCGGCGATGTAACATGCGCCAGCTTTCCGGCGGCCACCGCAAAGGCGGCCAGGGTCGGCGGCACACTCAGCTCCTCGAAGCTGCCGGACATACTGTCCTTGCCGCCGATGGCCGGGGTCTCCAATTCGATCTGCGCCCGGTAGGCCCCTAACAGGGCGGCGAAGGGCTGGCCCCACTTGCGGGGGTCCTCCTCCAGCCGCTCGAAGTACTCCTGCAGCGACAGTCGTACCCGGGCCGGGTCGGCCCCGGCGGCCACGATCCGGCAGACCGCCTCCACCACCGCATGCAGCCCGCCGTGGTAGGGGCTCCACTCCGCAACCTCCGGATTGTAGCCGGCAGCCATGAAACTGACAGTACTGGTACGGCCGGCCTCCACCGGCAGCTTGGCGGCCATCGCTTCGGCCGGTGTCAGCTGCCGCACACCCCCGTAAGGCAGCAGCACACTGCGCGCCCCGATAGTCGAGTCGAACTGCTCCACCAGCCCCTGCTGTCCCGCAAGATTAAGACCAGATAGGGGATTCGGAGCCGGGACTTCGGACTCTGCGACTGCCGGCGGGGCGATTTTCACGGAAGCCCGGCGGGCAGCGCCGCTGCTGTCCAGAAAGCTGCGACCGATATTTACAATATTCCGGCCGCGCCACTGCATCCGCAAGCGGCCGCTGTCGGTAACCCAGGCAATCTCGGTGGCCGCCAGATTTTCTCCGGCCGCCGCTGCAATCATAAACTCGCGGTCGGCGGGGTCGATAACAATTGCCATGCGCTCCTGCGACTCAGAAATAGCCAATTCCACCCCGTCCAGACCGCTGTACTTCTTCGGCACGACGTCCAGATCGATGTCGAGGCCCGGGGCCAGCTCGCCCACCGCCACCGCCACGCCGCCGGCACCGAAGTCGTTGCTGCGCTTGATGCGCCGGGCTACCTCGGGGCGCCGGAAATAGCGCTGCAGCGCCCGCTCCTCCGGCGGGTTGCCCTTCTGCACCTCCGCCGCGGCGGCCTGCACCGAATCGGTAGTGTGGCCCTTGGAGGAGCCAGTTGCTCCGCCGATACCGTCGCGTCCGGTGGCCCCGCCGACCAACAGAACAATATCGCCGAGGGCCGGCGTGCTGCGCTTCACCGAGCTGCGCGGGGCCGCCCCGATAACCGCGCCCACCTCCATCCGCTTGGCCTCGAAACCGGGATGGTAGCACTCGCGCACATAGCCGGTGGCCACCCCTACCTGGTTGCCGTAAGAGCTGTAGCCGCGGGCCGCCTCGGTGGTAATAACCCGCTGCGGCAGTTTGCCCGGCCGGGTCTCCGATAGGGGTCGGCGCGGGTCGCCGCTGCCGCTCAACCGCAGGGCCTGGTACACATACGCCCGTCCGGACAGGGGATCGCGGATCGCCCCGCCCAGACAGGTGGCCGCCCCGCCGAAGGGTTCGATTTCGGTGGGGTGGTTGTGGGTCTCGTTTTTGAACATCAGCAGCCAGTTTTCATCTCCCTCCGGAGTCTCGACCTGCACGTGCAGGCTGGCCGCATTCACCTCCTCCGACTCTTCCAGGTCCTCCAGTTTGCCCTGCCGCCGCAGCTCGCGCATACCCGCCAGGGCCAGCTCCATCAGGGTAGTTGGTTCAGCGGAGCGGCCGGCGGCGGCCCGGGCCCGGCGAAACATCTGGTAGCTCTGCTGCAGGTGACGCTGCCGCTCCGGCGCTTCGATTTCTACCGAATCGATGGCAGTGGTAAAGGTGGTGTGGCGGCAGTGGTCGGACCAGTAGGTGTCCAGCACCCGCAGCTCGGCCAGGCTGGGGTCGCGTTGCTCCTCTGTCGAAAAATGGTGCTGGATCAGCTGCAGGTCCGCCGGCAGCATGGCCAGCCCCAGTTCGCCGTGCAGCTGCTGCAGCTGCTGCGCGGAGAGCTGCCGGAACCCGGCCTGGTATGACAGCTCCGCCGGCTCCGGGGCGTGGCCCTCCAAATCTTCAAAGAGTGCAACAGCAGCGACACGCGCCTCTACCGGATTGACCAAATAGCTTTGCACTGGCTTCAGCTGTTCACTGCTTATCCCCGCCCCATAAAATAAATAGACCCGTGTTGATTTAACGGGCGCATAGGCCTTGTCCAGAATCAGACTGACCGCCTGAGATGCGGCGACGGCCCGGGCGTCGTGCTGGCCCGGCAGATACTCGACGGCCAGGTGGGCATCGTAGGGCGGCAGTTGTTCGAAGACCTGCTCCGAGGCGGGGTCGGAGAAGACCTGGTCGCGGACCTGCGGGAAGGCCGCCGGGCCGGGGTCGTAGAAATCGTAGCGCTGTAGAATGCGGACTTGGTCGACGGCTTCGATGCCTAAGCGCCGGCGGATGGTGTGCAAGAGCGCGGGGGCTTCGTGGTCGAGGTCGGGCCGTTTTTCGACGTAAAGCCGGCGGACAATGCTTTTGACCTCAGCGGCTTGCGCGTCCGGCTTAGTGCTCGAATGTGTGGGCATAGTTTACCGCGGCTTTCATGCCGGCCAGGCTGTGGACGTGACTCTCGCGGACACCGGCGGTGGTCAGCCGGACGAAGCGGGCGTAGGACTGTAGGTCGCCGACGGTCGGGCAGCCGCAGTAGCCCATGCCCTTGCGCAGGCCCTGCATCAGCTGATAGATGAAGTCGGCCACTTTTCCTTTGACCGGGACGACTCCTTCCACTCCTTCCGGGACCGGTGCGGCGTCTTGACTGGAGCTGTCCTGGTAGCGATCGGCCCCACCGGCCTTCAGGGCGCCTTCGGAGCCCATGCCGCGGTAGAGTTTGAACAGCTGTCCGTCCTGCTCGAATACCTCGCCGGGGGCTTCCTGGTAGCCGGAGAGCAGATTGCCCAGCATGACCGCGGAAGCGCCGGCGGCCAGGGCCTTGACGATGTCCCCGGAGTAGCGGATGCCGCCGTCGGCGATAATCGGGATGCCGTAGGGTTTGGCCGCCTCGGCACACTGCAGCACCGCCGAGAGCTGCGGAACGCCAACGCCGGCCACGATGCGGGTGGTGCAGATGGAGCCGGGCCCCACCCCCACTTTGACGGCATCGGCGCCGGCTTCTATCAACCGGCGGGTGCCGCCGGCGGTGGCCACGTTGCCGGCAACCACCGGGATCGTGCAGTTCTGTGTGATGGCTTTGACGGTTTCAATGACACTCTTTGAATCGCCGTGGGCGGTGTCGATAACCAGGAAGTCGACTCCACTCTCCTGCAGCAGGGGCAGCCGCCGCTCGTAGTCCGCCGGAGCGAGTGCCGCACCGACAATTCGCTGTACCGGCCGGCCGGGTGACGCGCCGGGCGCCTGTTTCGCCCGCTCGACCTGTTCGGCCTGCTGCTCCGGACTCATATTGCGGTGGATGACTCCCGCCCCGCCGGCATCGCCCAGGGCAATTGCCATGTTCGCTTCGGTGATGGTGTCCATAGCCGCCGACAGGACCGGTATTTGCAGCTCGATTCCCCGGCAGAGCTCGGTTCGTGTATCCGCCTGCGAGGGCAGAATCTCGGAATAGCCCGGCTGCAGCAGCACGTCATCGTAACTGATGGCCGTTGGAATGGATTGATGCACGTTTACTCCTCCTTGCCCTGGTTGGGCGTGCTCGAAAGCACTTTAAAACACAAAAGCCCCGAACCGCAGCGGGCAGCACGCCCGCCCCGGTTCGGGGCTCTCGATCGCAGGCCTGCAAAGACGGATTCCGTCGCCTGCAGGCACCCGGCAGCGGGGAAGCCGCCATGGCCACCCCGCTGCTGCGTATGCACATACGCGTGCACACTTTGCGGCACACCCGGCTGGCGTGCCCAGATGTGCTTGTCTTTGAGAACGAATGGATTGTGTGTGATTTTGAAGATGAAGTGTGTCTCCATGCAGAAGAATTACATATTGGACTAAATTTGTCAATACATATTTGTTTCAAACGTGGGTACAGTGCACCAAGATGCTTATTTTATAACTCGTTCATTCTTGCACCGGCGGCTTTCCAGTCCTATACTGAGCGTAGTGAATACAAGTGAAGAAAAAGGAGGAATTATGGATAAAAAATACTGTCTGTTTGCATTCAACGGTGAGATGATGTGTTTTGTGCATGTATTATTAAATGCACTCGATCTCCACAGTAAAGGCTATGAGGTAAAAATGGTGCTGGAAGGAAGCACCACCAAACTCATCGGCGATTTTGAGAAGGAAGATGCCCCGTTCAGAAACCTGTATCTCGAGTCCATCGAAAAGGGGCTGCTCGACTGTGTGTGCCGGGCCTGTTCCTATCAGATGGGTACTCTGGAAATTGCTCAGAAAAATAACCTGCCCGTGTGCGACGACATGAACGGACATCCGAGTATGGAACGCTATTTACAACTGGGATACGAAATTATTACCTTTTAATTAGGAGATATCCTCATGCATACCTTGATAGTATATAATTCAAAGTACGGGGCGGCGGAAAAATGTGTCCAGTTAATGCGTAAAGAGTTATCCGGCGAAGTGACCGAAGTAAATGTACGGGATGGAAAAGCCCCCGCCCCGGACAATTTCGACCGGGTTCTGATCGGCAGCAATATCCATGCCGGTTCAATTAACAAAAAGATTCGTAAATACTGTTTTCGGACTGCCGATTCTCTGATCCAGCGGCCGGTCGGTTTGTTTTTATGCTGTCTTGCTCCCGCGGAGGAGGCCCAGGATTATTTCGGAAAGAACTTTCCAGCGGTGCTGGTTGAACATGCCAAAACGACCGGGGTTCTCGGCGGGGCGCTCTATTTCGAAAAGATGAACTTCTTCGAGCGCTTTCTGCTGAAGAAGGTCTCCGGTACCACTGCCAGCTTCGAGAACATCGATGAAGAGCGGGTTCGGGAATTCGTTCAGTCCTTCGAAGCATAACGGCGCAGCACGTAATTCAGCACCCCTTCGCAAGAAACGCCCGCGGGGCCCGCCTGTTGCACGGCCCCACGGGCGATAGAAAAAGTGAATAGAGTTGATATTATCCGATGGCCTCGTGGCCGGTTTCGCCACTGCGAATTCGAATTACCTCCTCGAGGGGTACGATAAATATTTTCCCATCACCTATCTCTCCGCTTCTGGCACCGGCAATGATGGCATCTATGGTCGGTTTCACAAAAGCTTCATTTACCGCTATCTCGATGCGGGTTTTCTTCAAGAGGTTCACCTCTATATCTACACCACGATACGATTCGGTGTACCCTTTCTGCTGTCCACAGCCAAGGGAATTGGTCACCGAAATTTTATATACCTCAGCTTTATACAGCTCTTCTTTCACGCTGTTCAGCATATGGGGCTGTATGTAGGCAATTATTAATCGCATTTGCTCTTCTCCTTTTACATGTTGCTGAAAATCTGGAAGCCGCTGTAGGATTCCATTCCATGCTCCCCGATATCGAGTCCCATCAGTTCCTCTTTCTGATCCACCCGCAGCATACCGACGGCTTTCAGAGTGCCGAACAGAATTCCGGCAGTGAGTACCACCCAGGCGAACACTGCCGCGACTCCTATCAGCTGTATAAGCAGTTGACCCGTTCCACCGCCGTAGAACAAACCCACTAGAGCCGGGTCATTCACACCATCGGCGAACAGACCGACTGCCAGGGTTCCCCAAGCGCCGCAGACCCCGTGCACCGATACAGCTCCTACCGGGTCGTCGATGTGCAGCACCTTATCGATAAACTCCACCGATGCTACCACCAACACCCCCGCAACCGCTCCGATGAACAGGGCTCCGAGGGGCGACACTACCCAGGTTCCGGCGGTAATGCCGACCAGGCCGGCCAGGGCTCCGTTGAGGGACATACTCGGGTCGGGTTTTCCGAACCACTTCCACGAGGTAATCATAGCTCCGATTGCACCGGCTGAGGCCGCAAGGGTTGTAGTTACCGCCACATGCGCTATATCGGGATCAGTTCCCGAAAGCGTGCTGCCGGCATTGAAGCCGTACCATCCAAACCAGAGAATAAACACTCCCAGGGCGGCCAGGGGCATGTTGTGACCGGGTATAGCTCGAACAACTGTTTTGTTCCCTGCCCGCACATACTTACCCTTACGCGCGCCCAAAAAGAAGGCGCCCACCAAGGCTGCCCAGGCCCCTACGGAGTGGACCACCGTACTTCCGGCAAAATCGTGAAACCCGAGTTCCGCCAGCCATCCGCCGTTCCAGATCCAGTGCCCGGATATTGGGTAGATGAGCGCGGAGATAAAAACACTGTACACCAGATATCCGCCGAATTTGGTCCGCTCGGCCATTGCTCCGGAGACGATAGTTGCTGCAGTTGCGGCAAACACTACCTGAAACATCCAGTCACGATACAGAGCGCTGTCGGCACCGCTCAGGAAAAACTGGTCACTGCCGATTATTCCGGCCAACGAAGCCCCGTACATCAGCCCCCATCCAACCGCCCAATAGGCAACCGCTCCGGCGGAAAAGTCCATGAGATTTTTCATCATTATGTTACCGGCATTCTTAGCGCGGCTGAGTCCCGATTCGACCATGGCAAATCCGGCCTGCATGAAAAAAACCAGCACCGCCGCGAGAACCAGCCATAGCATGTCAAAGGCCAGCTCGAACCGGCGGACAACTTCGCTAAGGGCCGGCTCTTCCGCCGCCGCTTGTGTGACTGTACCCAAGCCCAAGACTGCTGTGGCACTCAGATACCGCATCCATCGCTTCATAATAGTTCCTCCTTAAGCGTGTTACCCTATATAAGCAAGGGGTATGCCAAACCGGAGGAAAAACTTATGTAACCGAGTTTTCAGTGTTTAATTATATAACCAGAATAGAATTATTTTTTTCGACAATACTCGTGCGGTAAGCCTCACCCTGCCAATCGCCGATAAAGCATCTGAGACAGCAATATAAAACCTACATTTTTGTATTAAAATGCAATTAAGCTTACAAAAATGTTGTTTTTTACGTTTTTACCTACATATATGTAGTATTAGTCGCGCATATCCTCACGGACCGGGGAAAAAATATCCACCACTTTGCTGGCGGTAATCGAACGTCCGGAGTGGGAAATGTTCGGCGGAATTACCACGACCTCCCCTTGCTGGAGCTCCCGCGGCTCTCCGTCTACCGTGAGTACAAACCGCCCCGCCTGCAGCATCGCTATCTGTTCGTGGGGATGGGAGTGCTCCGGCAGATCAGTCTCGGGCGCAAACTCCCAGTAAGCTAGTGTCATTTTTTCGCCATGCACGGTGCGCAGCTCGATTCCCTCTCCGCGGCTGCGGGCCGGAAGGTCCTGTAGTGAGTACGTGTTCATGAATTCCCCCTTTGATTATTTTTTTGTTCAACCCACAATGCCAAAATGAACAGATAATCTGCTAAGCGATTGAGAAACTGTTGTGCCGGAATCAACTGGTCCATTCCCCGTTCACGGATACAGCTGACCATCCACCGTTCGCTGCGGCGGCACACCGCCCTGGCTACGTGAATATGTGCCGCAACTTGCGAGTCACCAGGAATAACAAACTTGTCGGGGACCGTGGTGTGCTGCATCATACGGGCCTCTTTCTTCTCCAGTTCCTCGATATCGCGCAATTCGATTTTTCGGATACGCTCAAACTGATCGGACCTTTTCGGAACCGCCAGTAATCCGCCGATTATCTGCAGCCGCTCCTGAGCAAACAGAACCCCTTTCGCCGGAGTCACTTCGAGCAGCGATCGCACTACACCCAGCTGAGAACCCAACTCGTCGATAGTTCCCAGGGTATGAAAAATAAGATCGTCCTTGCGCCGCCGCTCTCCATTTGCAAGACTGCTCTCTCCCCTGTCTCCGCCCCGGGTAGTTACGTGTGAAAATTCGAAATGCTTCATATATCCACTTTATCATATTACTTGCTTTCCACACAGGCTTTCCATTAACTTTCTATAAGGAGGCGTAATGGAGGAACAGCACATTGATCCACATAAGCGTTCTATCCTCATAGTTGATGATAATCCGCAAAACATCCAACTGGTAGCTTCACATTTGAGGCAGGAGGGCTATCGGATTTCATTTTCCCAGTCCGGACGGGATGTACTGCAGAAGATAGAAAAAGTCTCCTTCGATCTTATCTTACTGGATATCATGATGCCCGAGATGGACGGCTTTGAGATCTGTACCCGGGTAAGGGAACATCCCGAATATAGAGAAGTACCAATAATTTTCTTAACAGCAAAAATCGATAAAGAGAGCATTGTGAAAGGCTTTGAAGTGGGGGCAGTAGACTATATTGTAAAACCATTTCATGGGTCAGAGTTATTGGCCCGCATTCGCACCCACCTCGATCTTAAGGCGTATCGGGAAAAAGTTGAACAGATCAATATTCAACTGAATAAGGAGATTCTCAACGGAATAAAAATGCAGGAAGAACTTGAAGCCTCAAAGGCTGAGCTGGAGAAGATGAACCGCAAGCTGTACGAGAAGGCCACTAAAGACGCTCTCACCAAATTATTCAACCGTCGCAAGATGACCGATCTCATAGAATACGAGTACGACCGCGCCCTGCGCAATAAGCTTCCTTTTTCAATAATTATTACCGACATCGACCATTTTAAAAAAGTGAATGACACCTATGGACATGACTGTGGAGATGTGGTGCTCGAAGAGGTTTCAGAGACTCTCATGGCAATGATACGAAAGCAGGACCAGGTCGGCCGGTGGGGGGGCGAAGAGTTTTTACTGCTGCTTCCCGAAACGGATACAGAGGGAGCACTTATCCTGGCTGAGAAAATTCGGGCGGAAATCGAGAAGAGCTGCTACTACTGCGACCAAACTAAACTGAAAATTACGATGACCTTCGGCATCTCCAGTTTCTGCGATGAAAAAACCGATAAAACCGTCATGAAAGAGGCCGACTTGGCCCTTTACGACGGGAAAAACAGCGGCCGCAACCGCTGTATTACCTATCAGAGCTGAGTAAAATCCCGCAACTTTTTCACCAGCTGGTCGAAACTGCTTGTCAAACCCTCGATTCTGTCTACCTGAAATTCATCAGCAGCGGCAACTATACTGCGGGCATAATACTGTATGTAGTTTGCACGGTGATGCTCGGCTAAGCCGGAAAGATCAAGGGCAAATTTCTGTACTTCATCAACAAACATGGTGTTCCGCAGCTTCTTCCAGCGGGGTACGTATTCAGCTTCGATCACAGACAGCAACTCCGAGGGGTGTTCAACTCCCTCACCTACTATGTGCGGGCTGGCCGCATGCGGGTCAAGGACTGTCTGCTCACCCTGTCGACTGTAGTTAGGCTTTTCACCCCCGGGCTTATACCGCTGCACCACCTCTACCTCGAAAAAGTGGACCGAAAAATCAGAACCCCCTCCTACACTGCTCTCAACCTCAATTTTGCCATTCATCGCCTCGACCAATCGCTTCGTAATCGAGAGCCCCAGGCCGGTACCGCCGTACTTGCGGTTACTCTGTCCCTCCTGCTGCCGAAAGGCCTCGAAAATACGCTCGAGCTGGGTCGGTTCGATACCGATGCCGGTGTCGGATATATGCAGGTGTAAATCTACCTTCCCCGCATCCCTATTTGACGGTTTACTCTCAACACTGATGCGTACCTGCCCTTTATCGGTAAACTTCACCGCGTTCCCCACCAGGTTCAACAGAATCTGACGCAGCCGGGCCTCATCGAGAAAGATAATCTGCGGTACGGAGTCATCAACTTTTTTACGCAGAGAGAGACCTTTTTGCTGCACAGATAAATGAAAAATCTGTTCTATATCCTGAATGATATGTCGAGGATTTGTCTCACCGTACTCCAAAGATAAGCGCCCTGCTTCGATTTTAGACAGATCGAGAATATCGTTGATTAGCTCGAGCAGTATATTGCTCGATTTCTCGATCGCAGCAATATACGCCTGCGCCTGCGAATCCGCCACCATCGCAGCAAGGAGCTGATTGTACCCCAGCACCGCGTTCATGGGTGTGCGGATTTCGTGGCTCACATTTGCAATAAAATCACTCTTGGCCCGGTTCGCCGCTTCAGCATCCTCCTTAGCCTGTCTCAGTTGGGTTTCGATTTGCTTCCGGTAACTCACATCCCGCGAAACCGCAACGATCTCCGCAGCTATCAAACGGCTGGTGGTTTCGAACCAGGTATACGTACCGTCTTTTCGGCGGATTCTGTAAATTACCGTTGCAATGTGTTCCCGTTCATTAATCGCAGTATGGTTTTTCTGAATGTGTTCAAGATCTTCCGGATGAAAATACGCATATGCATTGGTACCGAGCAGCTCTTCCGGTTCATATCCCAGGAGCGCTCTGCATGCCGGTGAAACATATGTATAGTTTCCTTCGGTAGTGTGCCGGCTGATCATGTCGGTTGAGTTTTCCGCTAATAGCCGATACTTCTCCTCGCTGCGGCGAATGCGCTCTTCATTCAATTTCCGTTCGGTAATGTCATGGCTTATTGTCAGCAGATGTGGTGCATCTTGATATGAAATCACACGTATCGTCACCACTACATTGAGCAGAGTCCCCTGCTTGGTTCTATGCATGGTCTCGAAACTGCCATGGCCGGTGCGCAGAAGTTCTTCTATATGCGTCCGGGTCTCCTCCTCCGATTCAGTGGCTTCCAAATCACTTACACGAAAATCTTTGAACTCTTCATAGCTGTACCCAAGTTTTCTATACGTCTCATCGTTGAACTGCACTAATTTTCCGTTACGAGGATCGATAAGCATGATTGAATCGGCTGCCAATTGAAACAGGCTCTTATAAAGCTCCTCCGATTCCTGTATTTTTTGGGCCGCCTGTTTACGCTCGGAGATGTCGGACTGCAGTGCAACAAAGTTGATGAGCCGCCCTTCATCATTAAAGATGGGCGCTATGGTTTGATAGCCATAGTACAGCGCCCCGTCCTTGCGCTTATTGATGATCTCCTCTTCCCAGATCTTCCCTTGTAGAATCACTGTCCACAGTTTTTTATAATACGCGTCCCCCATTTCACCCGAACTCAGCAGGTTCGGTTTGCGCCCGATAGCTTCGCTCACACTGTACCCAGTTGTTCGTTCAAAAGCCGGATTTATATATTCAATAATCCCGTCTTTGTCTGTGATATAAATTGCAAAACCGGCTTGTTGTACCGCCATTTTAAACTTCTTTAAATCATGGTTCCGCTCACGGACTTTTTCAGCCATAAGATTAAACGACCTCTGCAGTTCAATGAACTCGCGATAGTCGGAGATTCGTTGCCGGACAGAAATAGGTGTCTCGGCTGCAGCAGAGCTGTTTATAACCTCAATAAATTGGTCCAGAGGAATTACCACCTTGCGGTTCACCAGATTACCGACGAACACACTCCAGAGCAGAATAAATAGAATAAACAGGCCGATGATAGCAGATAGGGTTTTTCCCAATTCAAACAGCAGAATTTCCAGCAGAGTAGCGTCAATCAGGAACCAACCCAATTCGGGCATGGTAGTGGCAATAGTAAAATATGATCTGTCCAATATAGAGTAAAATCCACTCAGCTCAATCTCTTTACCGGACTGCAGTTCCTCCAGTAGAGCACTGCCGCCGATATTGACTTGCTGCGCTACATGTACTTCTTCCGGATGAGCCAAAAGATTTCCGTATGAATCAGTGATGATTAGTGTGCGGCTACCATCGCTGTCATCTAAAGAGCGTATAATAATACCCTGTAAAAATCCCAGATCCAACTGCCCGATAAGGTGGTTTCCCTTTTCCGACTTTTGCCGAAAATCTACCGTTACAGAACCGGTTTTCCGATCGACATACGGCAGAGAGACAGTCGAGAAAAGCCCGTCAGACTCATACCCTCCACTCAGCAGTGCTGAGTAGTCGGCCCGCGTGGGTAAACCGGGTTCAGCAAATAAGAGTTTTCCCCTCTCATCGAGCACGAGCAATTGCTTGAAATAGGAATGCATCTGATGGGCAGCCACCAGCTGAGTTTGTATCTTTCCATTTTCTCGATTACAGGTTTCTACCAGAAACCGGATTGTCTCATCGGCATTCCTGATCTGCCACATGATAGAGTATTTGAGCGAACGGGTTAATTCCAGCTGGCGCTCTCGAAACGTACGCAGATTAATCGAGAACTGCACCACACTGAACAGAAGTATTAAGAAAAGGGCACCACTCAGAAGCATAGTTATCAGCCTGCCGCGGATTAGCTGTTTCAGCCCTTTTGGCTGACCAGACCGCTTCTGTTTCACACTACTGTTCGTCATATATTGATTCTATTATGTGAAAATTTCCGTTGATGACCATACTCATGAAATAAGGGCGCTTTACATCCCCATACTTGTCGAAATGCAGAGTACCCATGAGGCCTTCTATAGATCGAACATTCTGCATGGCTTCTCGCAAATTACCATCATACGCATCTCTCTTTCGAAGCGCTTGTTCCAGGAGGAGTACCGACTCATACCCCTGGGTAGCCGCAAATAGCGGTTCGCGTCCAAAACGTTCGATGTAACGCTGCTTGAACTCCCGGAACTCAGACCGAGTACTGTTGCGGTTAAAACTGTCGGTGAACACCAATCCTTCAACTGCATGCCCGCCATACTGAATTAGATTTTGGGTATACGCCCATCCGGAGCCGAATATTCTCCATTTTTTCCCGCGTGCGCTCATTTTCTGAGCAAACTCCGCAGTATCCGCTGCCGAGGCAACTATCATAACTGCCGCAATGTCATGTGCATCTACCCTCGTGATGACCCTGTCCCAATCCACCCCTTCATCCGAAGAAAAATTGACCTGAAGAGGTACCGTCCCGCCCATTTTCTTGAATGTATCCGTGAATACCTGCGCGTACGGCAGCGAATAGGCTTGGTTTTTCATGTCATAAAGCACTGCTACGCGATTCTTCTCAAGCTGTGTATATGCATATTCACCCATAACTGCAGCCGATCTGTCGGAGGAGGGATTCAACCTGAAAATGTAATCCTGTTTTCCCTTCAACAGGGGCGATGAGGCGGTTGGACTGATCAAAGGGACCTCTTTATCTTGAATGAAACCCTGGACCCCCAGGGTTTGTGAACTGGTCATATGTCCGATAATTGCCACTACCCCATTCTGTATGAGCTGGGTATCCGCTTCAAGGGCACCCTTTACACTGTTTTTATCGTTTTTCACTATCAGCTCGAGCATACGCCCGTCGATGCCCCCGCTTGCATTCAGTTTTTCCACCGCCAGCTGAACTCCGTTTCTTCCCTGGACTCCCAAATCTGAGTACACCCCGGTCAGCTGACCGGCGAAGCCGATCTTGATCGGTTCCGCTTGGTTACAACCAAGTAAAAAAATAGCCAAGAACAGGGCCGCAAAAAATCCTATGTTTCGCATCAATCCTCGCTTCAGTAGGTATCATAATCAATTTCTTATTAAAAGGGAAACTCCTCTGGTACATCCTCTACCGGAGACCCCTGCTGAGGCGTGCGTTCGCTCCTCACCTTGTGAATCGCGTGGGGCTGTACAAAGATCGCCTTCGGTTCAGGGACCGGACAGGCATATTGGCAGCTGCCGCAGCCGGAGCAAATTTCAGTTTCGGTGTAAGGCTGGGTGAGCCCGTTTTGATAAGGCACCATTCGTACTGCCTGGGTGGGACAGACTTCGGCACAGGCTCCGCAGTCTGTGCCGTCGGTAAACACTACACAGCGATCCTCGACAAATTGCACAGTGCCCAATTGGATACGCTTCTTCTCAACCGGACTAACCGGCTCGATTGCTCCGGTAGGACATATTTGCGAGCAGCGGTTGCACTCCCATTCGCAGTAAGAGGTACCGTAGTCCATAACCGGCTGCAGAAATCCTGACACACCCAGGGCAAAGAATGAAGGCTGCAGTACATGGGTGGGACAGACCGAGACGCAGGTGTGGCATGATATACAGCGCGAGGTATAGCGAATAGTGCTGCGGGCTCCGGGCGGAAGGGCCGCCCGGCTGGGCCCCGCAGCGCTGCGGCCCAGCTTAAAACCGAGCCCGCCGAATAGGGCAGCGCCAAGTGATCCCGCTGCCAGCATAACCGCCTTTCTCCGCTTCGGATTGGGCCGCGGGACGGCTCTAGCGAAGCGGCTGGATGTGCCCGCGATGAGGTCGATTGCATGAAAAGGGCACCTGTCGGTGCATTCCATACACATAATACAACGGTTGTGCTCAACGGTCTGAGTGGAGACACTGATACAACCGGTCGGACACACATGGCCGCACAGTTCGCATTTCGTGCACAGTTCTGTATTAAACTCTATTCGTACCAGCGGCCGCAGTGAGAGCAGCCGCAAAACCGCTCCCGTGGGACAGAGGCGGTTGCAGTACCAACGACCGTAGGTATACGTGAGAACCACCAGCAGAACGGCTGACACAAAGGTCAGAACGACAGCTCCCATCTTACCGCGGAACAGCAGGGGAGCCCAGAAGATGTTAAGCTCTTTCATTACCTGTACGGCACCGGTACTAAACCCGGCGGCCAACGGCAGCATTACATCCCGGTACAGCCGGCCCCAAAAGGCGTAGGGCTCGAGCAGTCCAAACAGCACCGGCACACCGAACACCAGCCCAATCAGCGCTACCGCCGCAATGGTGGCATGCAGGCCGGCGGCCGAAGGGCTGTGCTGGTACCGTCGATGCCGTTTTTTCCCAGAAAAAAAGATGATGAGGTCCTGAATTATGCCCAGGGGACACAGCAAAGAGCAGTAGACTCGGCCGACCAGCAGGGTGAGCAATGCCACCGGTATGAAACCCGCTGACAACCATCCGGCCCCCGAGAGGAGTGTATTGATCAGTGAAGGAAACAGCTGTATTCGTGTCAAATAATCGAGCAGTGTATTGTAGAAGGGCGCTGAGATGCTGAGCGCAAGGTAGAACAGTACCAATACCGCTGCTGCAGTTATTATTCTAAGTATTTTTACACTTCGGTAGAGACGCCGCATCATACACGAACCCGCTTGATATTGAGGGCATCCAGGTTCTTTGTACCAAGGCCCAGTTCATCGGCGATGTTGATGTAACGAATATTGTCGGCACTGGTACCCCAGGTAGCCGCAGCGGCGGCGTCCGCCGCTACGATGTCGGGACTGATGATCTGCATTTTCTTAACCTTGAGAGAAGACCGGTATGAGCTGCCGCGGGGCCCTCCGCTCATCATTACCGTGTGGGCATCAACCACATTCAGTGTAGGGGTACGCAAAAGCGCAAACTCGGCGATGCAGCGGTGCAGATCATTCGCATGATAGTACCAGCGGTCCCACACCAGCCCCATCAAGTTTTTCAATGCACAGGTAATGGTCGTACTGCCGTGATGCTTCAACACCGGCACATTGATAATTACATCGGCTTCGAGGACCATCTCATGTACCATGACGTTTTTGAGGTTTTTAGCTCCCGGCACAGCCGTCTCATGAAAATAGCCCTTCGACGAACCGGGAATTACCTGCCCGCCCCCCTGTTTGGCCGCCGATTCGATTTGTGTGGTCTCGAAACTGAGCTTCCAGTTATCGATGGTATGGTCCACTACATACACTTTTGAAGCTCCGGCCTCTACACAGTGTTCAACGATCCGCTTGAGCAAACTGGGAGTGGTGGTGGCTCCACGTTCGGGCTCTACATTCCAGGAAGCATTCGGTTTTATCAATACTACCTGCCCCCGCTTCACAAAGCGCTGTATTCCCCCCAAGGCTGCAATTCCGACATCAAACATAGCCGCCGGACCATCTCCCATCACCGCCGCCATATCATAATTACTGCCAGTGTCCTGCCCGAATACCCGCAGCGGATTACCGAGCAGGGCACCGGCTCCGGCTGCCAGGCTGTAACGCGCACAGGCCTGCAAGAATTCACGTCTATTCATCTTTTTCTCCCTTTTATATATTCGGACACACGAACCAGCAGCAATGTGAGCTCGTAGAGTCCATAGAGAATGGAGGCAACAACTATCTGAGTAAAAGGATCGGGCGGTGTGAACAGGGCTGCAGCTATGAATAAACCCAATATCACATACTTTCGCCCGGCTGCGAGTTGCGTCACTTCAACCAGCCCGGTTCTGACGGCTGCCCATAAGATCACCGGTAACAGGAAGATAAGGCCGCTGACCATGGTGATGGACCCTACCAGCTGGATGTACGCACCGATGCTCCAGGCGGCGCTGACCTGTCCGGTGCCGAATTCGAAAAAAAAGCCGAGTGCATACGGAAGCAGAAAAAAATAGGAATATAGCATCCCGATGAGGTACAGGAGAACAACTACTGTTGCCGCCGGTATAACCGTCCGCATCTCTTTAGGGGTAAGAGCCGGCAACACAAAACTGATCAGTTCTATTATTAGAATGGGAATACCTACTATCAGAGAGAGATACACCGCTGTACGAACATAGGCGAGAAACTTCTCCTGAGGCTTGATATAAATTAAATCGATGCCCAGATCACGGGGTACTTCCAGCAGCAGATTGACAAAGTAATCACCGCCCAAAAATGCACTCAGGGCAGCAACTGTGGTAATCCCGATTACCGCAAGCAGTTTCCAGCGCAGTATCTCCAGGTGTTCCCAAAAGGTTTCACTTTTGTTTTGAGGGTCCTTCCGGCACTTCATTCTCATCCTGCTTTTCGTCCGATTCAACCTTAAAATCCTCAGATACCGAATGCATTTCCTTTTTGAATATCTTCAGGGATTTCGCAAAAGAACGGGCCGCTTCCGGGAGTTTTTTCGCTCCGAACAAGAGAAAAAATAGAACCAAAATTACGATTATTTCAGTGGCTCCGATGTGCATAACTCCTCCTACACCAATTATTCTGAACAAATTTCGCTTTTGCAACTTCTATATACATATAACTTCATGTTATTCTTGGGCACATGAATCGCAACGAAAAAATAATTTTGTTTATTGCAGCTGCAGGTCACTTTTTCACCCACTTTGCGATGCTCTCCTTTCCCGCTATGGTCATGCCTATGAGCCGCGACCTGGGACTCCCGGTATCGGAAGTAGTACAGCTGAGCTTTTGGATGTATTTCCTCTACGGCGTACTGGCAGCCCTGTGGGGATGGATCAGCGACAGATGGGGCCACAAACCGGCCCTGGGTTCCGGTTTAATGATTGCCGGTGCAGGACTGGTGCTGGCCGGGGTTTACCCCTCTCTCAGCTTGCTTACGGCCAGTTTTGCTCTGGTCGGAGTTGGCTGCTCATCTTATCACCCCTCCGGAACTGCTTTGGTTACTCAGGGTATCCGCGAACGGGGCCGGGCTCTGGGTATAAACGGCATGTGGGGGAATGTCGGCATGGCACTGGTTCCGTTTGCCATCGGTCTATTCAACTTTCTGATCGGCTGGAGAGGCGGATTAGTGATAGTCGGAGGAATCGGCATAGTGCTGGGATTTGCCGGGCTGTTTGCCCCGTTTCACTTAGATAAAGGCAGCGATCAAATGCAGACCGAACCACTGGATGATAGAACCGCCCGTAAACTCTTTCTTATTTTTGCACTAGCCCTTGTGTTCGGTGGGTTTCTCTTCAGAAGCTTTACGCTTATTTTACCGACGTTCCTCGAATACCGCCTCGGAGATATAAGCGATCAGTTCCGTCTGTGGATCTCCGATAAGATAGTCCCGATTGAGGGCAGTACCGCTTTCAACACCCTTACGGCCAATATCGTAGCCACCTTCGTATATGTGGTTGGAATTGTGGGTCAATGGATCGGCGGCCGCGCTGCGGACCGCTACAGCTTGAAACATGCGTATTTTTTCTTTTTTCTACTTGCAGTGCCGTTTCTGCTGGCAATTATTTTCTTCAAAAGTTGGCTTCTTATCCCGGCCTCGGGCTTGTTCGTGCTGTTTCTGCTGGGAATGCAGCCGGTTGAGAACAGTCTGGTTGCCTACCTCACGCCGGCCAAATGGCGCTCAATAGGCTTTGGCCTCAAGTTTACCTTGGTATTCGGTGCCGGTGCCTTTGGAGTGAAACTGGTGGGCCTGGTTGAGAAAGCCGCCGGATTGGAATCGGTAATGCAGCTGAACCTGGTGTATAACTTGGCGATTGTGCTGATCGTCGGAGTGCTGCTGCTTGCCAGCAGAAAAATCACAATCCGCCACAATACTTGACCGATATGCTCGTATTAAATTAGTATTACCGCATGCACATAACTATTGAGTATATGGGATTTTTTCGGATTGACGGGGTCCCGAATAATTCGAACCTCGACATAGAACCCGATACCACGGTCACACAACTATTAGACCAGCTACAGGTAAAACCGGAACACAGAACCTATCTCAAGCCGATAGTGAACCGCCAACGACGCTCTTTCGATTACACACTTGAAGACGGCGACAACCTGTTTCTCTATTTTCCAATTGGCGGAGGCTGATGCTCATAGGGATGTGAGAATCAGGTATACCAGGTACCCCGCATAAATAAAAATTAGTAATGCACCTTCAAGGCGGGTGATTTTTGCGGGACGCGAACCAATAGTATAACTGATTACAAACAGCAACAAGGTCAGTCCGGACATCACCATCGCATCTCTGTAAAAAACCTCTTTTCCAGGAAAAATCGGCTGTATTACTCCGGCAAGCCCTACCACCGCAAGCGTGTTGAATAAATTAGATCCCAACACATTGCCGAGCACGATATCTGGTTCGTTCTTTTTGGTAGCTGCAATTGAAGAGGCCAGTTCCGGCAGTGAGGTGCCTACGGCCACAATTGTCAGCCCAATGACCAAATCACTTACACCGAAACTCTCGGCAATTTCAACCGCTCCCCACACTAACATTCTGGAGCTGGCTATCAGTACCACCAGTCCCACAATAAGCCTGACAATTGACTTTGGAAGGACAACATCATTTCGGGAAAAGTCCTGCTCAATTTCATGAACTAACACATCGGAACGATTCTGCACACCTTGGCGTATATTCCAGCCCATCACAAGCAGAAAAACTACCAGCAGGGCGATTGCTTCTCCACGCGAAACAGTTCCATCTCTAATTTGCCAGACAGAGAGTGCAGTTATTGTGATTAAAATCGGAAGTTCCCTTCGAATCACCTGTGAATGAACTACTATCGGGCTCATAAGCGCAGTCGTGCCAATAATGAGGGCAATATTGCTGATGTTCGAACCATACGCATTCCCGAGTGCGATGCCCGGGTTACCCTGGATAGAGGCTATGGTTGAAACCAGTAATTCAGGAGCCGACGTCCCAAAACCGACTACTACCATCCCTATCAATAAAGTCGGCACGCCGAAATACCTAGCAGTGGCAGCCGAGCCTTCGACAAAGCGGTCCGCACTCCAGACAAGCAAAACTAAGCCCAGTAATACCATTATAAATGCTAAGAGCATGTTATCCGCCAAACTGTTATAGGATACTCAGAAAAAAACCGGCCCTGCTTCGAAGGCCGGTCTAGAAAACTGATAGGGGTTATTAAAGCTTTTCGATTTCGATGGCCTCTACGGGACATGCATCGCAGGCATCTTTAGCTTCATCATAAGCATCGTCATCGAATTCCCCGATGGACATAACGCCATCCATCTTTCCGTCGGCGGCTTCCGCCTTACCTTCATCGTCTTCTACATAGTGATCGGGATCCATAGAATAACATACACCGTCTGCGATGCATTTATCCTTGTCAACTTTAATCCGGTATTTCATACGTGATCCTCCTTAAAAGACTTCCCTAGTTATATTGTAGTGCAGACCCTCTTTCTGTCAAGGCCGGCAGTTAAAAAGACACTCTTATTCAACCCAGTCGATAGTTCGCTGTACCGCTTTTTTCCATCCGTGGATAAGTTTTTCCCGTTTCTCACCGGTCATAGCCGGTTTCCATACTTTACCGACTTTCCAGTTCTTCTTCAGATCATCCAGATCCTTCCAGAAACCGACGGCCAGGCCGGCGGCATACGCAGCTCCCAGGGCAGTGGTTTCAGTTACTTCGGGCCGGATTACGTTCACATTGAGTACGTCGGCCTGAAACTGCATCAGCATCTCGCTGGCAACCATTCCGCCATCTACTTTCAGGTCTGTCAGATGGACGTTGGAATCCTTTTCCATCGCCTCGACCAGTTCGACTACCTGATATGCAGTCGATTCGAGCACCGCCCGGGCCATGTGGGCCTTAGTAATGTAATGAGTAAGACCGGCAATGATGCCGCGGGCATTGCTGTTCCAGTGCGGGGCAAACAGACCGGAAAAGGCCGGTACGATGTAAATACCGCCGTTGTCTTCTACCTGATCGGCCAGATCATTGATCTCCGGTGCCGTGCTGATCATCTTGAGGTTATCGCGGAACCATTGCACCAACGACCCGGCAACCGCAATCGAACCTTCCAGTGCGTACACCGCCGGTTGATCACCAATTTTGAAGCCCACAGTTGTCAGCAGACCGTGTTTCGACTGGACGGGTTCTTCACCGGTATTCAGCAGCAGGAAGCCGCCGGTTCCGTAGGTGCTTTTCGCCTCGCCCGGCGTATAACAGGTCTGACCAAACAGGGCCGCCTGCTGGTCTCCCAGAATTCCGGCCACCGGTATTTCGGTACCAAAGGGTCCGTCTTTTTTTGTATACCCGAAAAAGGAAGGATCGCTCGATGGGCGGATTTCCGGCAGCATAGAAGGATTCACCTCCATTACCTTCATCATATCCGTATCCCATTCGAGGGTGTTAATATTCATCATCATGGTACGGGCTGCATTGGTCACATCGGTGATATGTGATCCGCCGTCAGGGCCGCCGGTAAGCCACCACACGACCCAGGTATCGATGGTGCCGAACAGGGCATCTCCCTTCTCGGCAGCCATTTTAGCTTCGGGCACATTTTCCATTATCCATTTGATTTTAGGTCCTGCAAAATAGGTTGCCAGCGGGAGTCCGACTTTCTCTCTGTAACAGTCCTTATCACCGTTCTCAGCCAGCTTTTCGATAATCTGCGAGGTGCGGGTATCCTGCCATACAATTGCGTTATAATAGGGCTTCCCGGTATTTTTATCCCATACAATAGTTGTTTCCCTTTGATTTGTGATTCCTATAGAGGCAATTTCCTCTCCCTTTACCCCTGCTCTGTTCAGGGTCTCTTTGATCACATCCTGGGTACGGTCCTTGATTTCGAGGGGATCATGTTCAACCCAGCCTGCCCGCGGAAAATACTGTTTATGCTCCAACTGGTGTGATTCAACAATCTGACCGGCTTTATCAAATAAAATAAAGCGTGAACTGGTGGTTCCCTGATCAATTGATCCAACGTATTTTTTTTCAGCCATATTACTCACTCCTCGTAGCTTGTAGTCGTAAATTATTCTATATCTGCTCACCCCGGGTGTCAAGAAAACGTTATTATTAATTCTCAATAGAACATCTATAATGTAACTTTTAGAACATAAACAAACATAAATTCATTGACAAACCAATTTAGTAAACTTAAAATATCAGACACTATCAGTGGAGCGGAGTATGGCCGAAACATATATACCGGCGGACAGACAGTCCAGAATACAGAAACTAATCCAGGAACAGGGCATTGTAAAGGTTGCTGAGCTGAGCAAAATGTTCGGTGTAACCGAACTGACTATTCGGCGCGATCTCGATGTACTGGAAAAACTCGGTATACTCGACCGCACTCACGGAGGAGCAATCCTTCGCCACCGTATGCGAATAGAGCCGCTGTATACCGAAAAAGACCAAATCAACCGCGGGGCGAAAGAGCTTATCGGCCAAACGGTAAACCACTTTGTAGAAGAGGGCGATACGCTTCTTATCAATACCGGTTCTACTACATCCCAGGTGCTGCGCCATCTATCCGGCAAAAAATTGCGGGTTATTACCAGCAATGCCGGTGCCGTAGTGGAAGTAAAAGATCCCGATGTAGAGCTCATCCTTACCGGCGGACTCTTTCGCCGCCAGTCCAACTCGCTGATCGGCGGCTTTGCCCACTGCGTATTGAACCACGTCTGCGGCAGTAAGGCCATCATCGGTATCGACGGCATCAGTATCAACTACGGACTTACCACACCTATCCACCAGGAGGCGGAGGTGACCCGCCTGATGATCGAGCGAACCCAGGGACCGGTAATCGTGGTAGCCGATCATACTAAAATGGGCGTAGTCTCCAACTTCGTTACTGCTCCAATAGAAAAAATCAGCATGCTGATTACCGATAAAAAAATCGAAACCAACTTCCGCGAAGAGCTGGAACACCTCAATATAACAGTAGTCATCGCCGAAGAAGCTCTGCAGTAATAAAAAACCGCCGTCCCGCGCTTTGGAAATGCACATACCAAAGACACTCAGACGACGGTCGTTTACTAGACTATTACTAGACTATTACTAGACTATTCCCAGAACTTTTCTACCCTGGCGCGCAGGGTTTTCACATACCCGTCCCAATCCTTGATCGGTTCACGGGCAACTCCCTCTTCAACCGCTTTTTTGGCAACCGCAGTGGCTTCCCACTCGATTACCCGCGGATCGAAGGGCTTCGGCACGATGTAGGTGCGACCGAAAGTGAATTCGGTGTTATCGTAGGCTTTTTTCACCACTTCCGGTACCGGCTCTTTGGCCAGGGCCGCCAGTGCTTCGGCCGCTGCAATCTTCATACCTTCGGTAATGTTAGTAGCCCGCACATCGAGAGCTCCGCGGAAGATAAACGGAAACCCGAGTACATTGTTTATCTGGTTGGGAAAGTCGCTGCGACCGGTGGCCATGATCACATCATCACGGGTTTCGATGGCCAGATCGTAGGTAATCTCCGGATCCGGATTGGCCATTGCAAACACAATCGGGTCTTTCGCCATCGATTTCAGCATATCCGGGGTTACGGAATCTTTCACCGACACTCCGATAAAGACATCGGCGCCTTTCATTGCATCTGCGAGGCTGCGCAATTCGGTATCCCTTGCGAACTCCTCTTTTTCAGCATTCAATTTACCCGGCCGTCCGTTATAAATAACGCCTTTGCTGTCGCACATAACCAGGTTCTCTTTTTTCACTCCCATTTCTACAAACAGGCGTGCACAGGATATACCCGCAGCGCCGGCGCCGTTAAAGACAACCTTGATATCTCCAATACTCTTTCCATTAATTTCCAGGGCATTCAGCAGACCGGCCGCACTGATAATCGCCGTGCCGTGCTGGTCATCATGAAAAATCGGAATATTGGTGGTCCGTTTCAGCTCGTTTTCGATGTAAAAACAATCCGGGGCCTTGATATCTTCGAGGTTAATACCGCCGAAGGTCGGTTCCATCAGCTGCACGGTTCTAATGATTTCATCCGGATCTTCGGTATCGAGTTCGATATCGAACACATCCACATCGGCAAAGCGTTTGAACAACACGCCCTTGCCTTCCATAACCGGCTTACTGGCTAAGGCGCCCTGGTTACCCAGTCCGAGAATTGCAGTACCGTTTGACACAACTGCTACCAGATTACCGCGGCTGGTATATTTAAAGCCGTCTTCAGGATTCCCGGCAATTTCCATCACCGGTTTTGCTACACCGGGAGTGTAGGCCAGTGAAAGATCTTCAGAAGTCTGGCACGGTTTTGTGGCCACAACTGCGAGTTTTCCCGGCTGTCCTTCCGAATGATATTTGAGAGCTCTCTCTTTTAAGTCCATGTAATTTTCTCCTTAGGGTCTTATTTCTCAAAGTCGAATGTATAGGGCAGGTTGAACCTGTCCCGTACTTCGGTCAGTTCCTTTTGCAGCTGCTTGTCAACCTTGGCACCTTTGTCTTTGCGGAACAACCAGGCTTCGTGCTCTTTCTCGCCGGCAGTGTAGATTTGCTCGGCGCCGGGCATTTTTTCGGAGTTACGCAGTTTGCGCAGAATGTCTCCGGCCACACGCTTGAAGATATCCAAGCCGAGGAAGCCTTCAACGTCGATGGCGATAAAAAAGTGGCCCAGGGGATAGGGTATCTTGTTTCCCTTCTCATCGTAACCGAGCAGGTCTTTCATGTACTTGCCGTCCTGCAGGGCCGCTGACAGTACTTCCACTACGGTTGCATACCCGTAGCCCTTGTAACCGCCGTTCTCCTCTCCGATTCCGCCTAGCGGCGCCAGAGCTGCGGTGCCTGCTACCAAGTCTTTCAAGACCTGGGTCGAATCGGTTTTCGATTTCCCGTCTTTGCCCAACACCCAGCCTTCGGGCAGATTTTTACCGAGCCGCGAATACGCCTCTATCTTTCCACGCTGCGAAACCGATGTGGCACAGTCAAGTACAAAGGGAAACTCTTCATCGGTCGGAAAACCGATGGTCAGCGGGTTAGTCCCCAGCATATTTTCTACACCGAAAGTCGGTGCAATCGAGGGGCGGGCATTGGTTCCGGTAATCCCGATCATGCCGTTTTCAATAGCCATCAGCGAATAGTATCCGGCAATGCCGTAATGGGTAGTGTTCCGCACAGCTACCATACCCATTCCATGCTCCTTGGCCTTGTCAATTGCCATCTGCATGGACTTCTTGCCAATAACGTGTCCCATGCCGTTGTGTCCGTCCACAACCGCCGTGGTCTTTCCGTCTTTCACTACTTCAAAATTGGTTTTGGTATCAAGAATTCCGTCGGTAATTCTATCTATGTAGATCCGTTTGAACCGTCCGATTCCGTGCGAATCGATACCGCGCTTATCCGAAGCAATCAACACCTCTGCACATACCTTTGCATCCTCGCGCGGAATACCGATCGCTTCGAATGCATCCGTCATAAACCTTTCCAGTAGATCAAAATCGACCCATACAAAATCTTCAGCCATACACTTCTCCTCCTAATCTCCTCCGGAATAATCCGGTAAATATTTTATTTTTTTCATTCACTAAATAATTATTTCATGTTCGTTTTTGTTTGTCAATGTATATTTATCTTCTTTTTTGTTTGTTTCGATCACACTTATAGCTCCTCTACTTCTTCAATACTGCAGGCCCCTTCATCACCCTGGGCCACCTCGAACTTTTCCATTTCAATATTCAGCTCGTTGATACTCTTACTATTTTCGCTGTTTAGATGGTTTACCTTTTCAATCAATGATTCAATCTCACGCATCTCCCGGTCCAGTTCGTCGATTTCTTCATTTACGGAACTGCCGATTGAATAGACATCCTTTATCGAAGCATTGGTTTCATTAATACTTGAATGTATCGATTCGGTTTTTTCCTGAATGTCGTTGGTCACCGTGTTCAGAGAATTCATTGCATTCATGATTTCATTGCTCCCGAGGGATATCTCCTGAATACTGGAGCTGATCTCCGAAAGCGCATCGTCGGAACTGCGGGTTTCCGCAAGAATCTGTTGAAAAGAGGTTAAAAGTTCATTACTGCCGTCTAAAACCTCATTCACCCGCTCCGCCATGCCGTTCATGGTGTCACGTATCTTTTTGGAGTTAGCATTGGTGGATTCGGCCAGCTTGCGGATCTCCTCTGCCACAACCGCAAAACCGCGCCCCGCCTCGCCGGCATGGGCCGCTTCAATGGCTGCGTTCATAGACAGAAGGTTCGTCTGACTGGCAATATTGTTGATGAGCGCAATCACATCGCCCACTTCCTTGGCTTCCTGGGCGTTTTGCTTTATCAGCTCATTGTTGTGTTCGATTTTCTGCCCGCCCCGCTCAGTTACCTCCACCATTTGCGCACTGGCGGCTTTCCGCTTTTTTGCTATCTCCACCACATTTTCAATGGAGGCGTTCATCTCTTCGACCGAGGCGGTCGATTCATTGACTGCCGAGGATTGATTTTCTATGTGTTCGGCAAAGCTGTCCAGATTCTCCTTTATGTTGCCGGTTGCGCTCTCGCTACTGCCGAGTGCCGCACTCATCTGTTTGTACTTCCGGTTCAGCCCGTCCACTCTCGTAAGAATATCCTGCACTGCCTGGACGGAAGCCTCCGAGGCGCTATCCACCGCGGCCTTCTGCGCGCTGGTCCGCTCCGAAAGCCCCTGTATCTGCCCGATCATCCGGCAAAAAAGCTGTAGAAAACCGTTGATCGACTTTGATATCTCGGTAATTTCATCGCGCCCATCTTCACCCAGATGCTGAGTGAGATCGCCGGTTTCCAGCCGCTTGATTCCCTGCTCGAGCTTCAAAATTCTAAGCCGCAAATGCCGAATTATGTTGACGGACATTAACAGAATTACCGCAATTACCGCGGCAACTAATCCGAACACCACCTTTTGGCTGGCAGATTCTTTTTCCGCGGCAATCGCCTTGATGTTTTCAACAATTACATCAAGCTGGGTACTCACTCTGGTGCTGAAGTTCTTCGAAAGCGTTTCCACACTGTCGAGGGTGGTCTGCACAAGGTCATCCTCGTAATACGCCGCGGCTTCGAACAGGCCCGGTAGATAGGTTGTGTACTCCTGCTCTAATTCGCCGACATTATTCCGCAACTCTGCTACTTTATCATCATTCAGCAGAAACAAATTTTCCAGAGAGGCAGTATCGCTTTCAATACTGTCATTTGCCTCTCTAAACTGTCGATAAAGGGGCAGCTGAAAAAAATCGTGCATCTCCTCCCGCATTTTCTTATACTGTTGCTGAAAGGCTGCATGCTCTTCCACCAGCTCCGAACCAAACATCATTCGATCAAGTTGCAGGTTGGTTTCATAGACCGAAGATTTCAAATCTTTCATTGAACTGACCAGGCCGTTGTACTTTTCATTTAACCGAAGCTGATAAAACAACATTCCCGCAATCAGAATGAGACCGATTAAAAAAATGGTGATCATACTTATCAAGCGTGTCTTAATTTTCATGCGCCTCTCCGTTGATTGGGGGTAAGGGGATATAAAAAGGGCCCTGGACGCAGCCAGGGCCCTAAGGTTTCAGTTCTTAGTTACCCTGCCATTCACTCAACAGCTGGTCATATGGAACCGTCTTCGGCTCTTCGTCGGGTCGTTCGGCCTTTGGTGAACCGGGCTGGCTGAGCCAGTATTCCGGATCGCGCGGTTCGTTCAACTCGGGTGAAAACTGTACAAGGTTCATCTTGCCCATCAGGTCGTCCATGTCTGCGGCAAGGTTGTCCATCGATTCCTGCGGGGTTGTCTCACCGGTTACAGCGGTAGCAATATTCTTCCACCATTGTTCGGCAAGCAGTGGATAGTGCGGTACGTTCGGACCGGAGTCTGTCCACATGTATTCAACCGGAGATTTGTAGAAGGTGATGATACCACCGTAGGTGTGCTTTTTCTCTTCCTCTGCCAGGTAATCGGATTCAACAGTACTGCGGCGTACCGGAGTTCGTCCGACCAGGAACTTCTTGAGACTGACGGACTTGGAGACTGCGAACTGAGCCCACAGCCATGCGGCGGCCCGGTCGTCACCCTTCACACTGTCCTTCAATATGGTCCAGCTTCCGGCATCCTGATATCCAATCTTCATACCTTCGTCCCAGTACTTACCGTGGGGAGTCGGAGCAACACGCCACAGCGGGGTGCCGTCGTCGTCGGTTACGGGGCTGTCGGGATCGTTGAAGGCCTTGTCTGCCAGCCAGGTGATGTACTGGAAGGGGCGCTGAGCTATGTTGCCACGGGAGGGTGTAGGTCCGGCTTCCGACCAGGTCATCGAAGCGGCGTAGGGAGGTGCATAGTTCTTCATCCATTCAACATATTTGGTCAGTGCATATACTCCGGCCGGGCCGTTGACGGCACCACCACGGGACACAGACGCGCCCTTCGGAATTTTGTTTTCTACACGGATTCCCCATTCATCAACCGGAAGACCGTTGGGAATACCCTTGTCGCCGGCGCCCGCAATCGAGAGCCAAGCATCGGTAAAACGCCAACCGAGGGAAGGTGATTTCTTACCATAGTCCATGTGTCCGTATACATCTACGCCGTCAATAGTTCCGTCGCCATTTACCTCGTTGGTAAAGAAGTTGGCAATGTCCTCGTAGGCGGCCCAGTTTACCGGAACACCGAGTTCATAGCCGTAGATCTCTTCGAACTGGGCTTTGATCTCGGGATCGGTGAACCAGTCATAGCGGAACCAATACAGGTTCGCAAACTGCTGGTCCGGAAGCTGCAGCTGGTTGCCGTCGTAATCCTGACCAAATTCCGGGTTGAGCCAGTCGTTGATGTCCAGCATCGGGTTGGTGACCGCAGCGCCTTCGCCAACCATGTAGTTGTTCAGGTTGAGGGCACTGTTGGCTCGCAGGTGGGTACCGATCAGGTCGGCATCGTTTACATAGATATCATACAATTTGCGGCCGGTCTGCATTTGCCGCTGCACACGGTCGACCACTTCGCCTTCACCAATGATATCGTGGGTTACTTTAATGCCGGTGATTTCCTCGAAGGCCTCTGCCAGTACTTCAGCCTCCCATTTGTGGGTGGCGATACCTTCGGCGACCGATTTGATATGCATGCCGCGATACGGCTCGGCAGCTTTGGCAAACCACTCTAACTCTTTCCGTTGCTCTTCTTCAGAAAGGACCGACGGTTGAAACTCACTGACCCATTTCTCGATTACTTCGCTGCTTTCTTCCGCCGTCATTTCCTCTTGCTGGCCTTCGCCAAACAGAGTTGCCGGGAGGATCAGCAGCATTACTGCAATTAGCAGTACAAGAGCTTTTCTCATAACACTCTCCTTTATTGTGTGTTTTTGGTCCTTATTGAGCCCTTTCAGGACTCCGATGTTCATTACCTTTGTTCATTACATTCCAGCCAGGCCTCAGCCCCATTTGAACTCAATAAAGAACCAGATTGCCGCGATTATTACTGCAACCAAGAGCATATTTTCCCCAAAAATTCCAAGCCAGATGAGGAAAATAGCGATGGTCGACAGTATTCCGATGAACAGGCGGTCTCCCCGACCGGTCTCGATCGGGAGAAAGCCCTTCCTATCAACATTCGGGCTGAAGTTGTTCAATACGCCTAAAAAGGCAATCGAACCGAAAATTGCAATGAAAAACAGCCCGCTGTACCAGGTCCAATACATCCACCCGAAGGTTTGAATTAACCAGTCTATCATTTGTTACACCCTTCCTAAGGCAAAGCCTTTGGCCATGTAGTTTCGTACGAAATATACAACTATGGCGCCCGGTATTATCGTCAGCACACCGGCGGCGGCCAATAGTCCCCATTTCACCCCTTCCGCACCGATTCCTACCGTGAGGGTAACTACCACCGGCTTTGCTTCGGTAATAGTTGCAGCCTTAGCGATAATTAGCTCGACCCATGAAAATGTGAAACTAAAAAAGGCGGTTACACCGATCCCCGGGGCTACCAGGGGAAAGAAGATTTTACGGAAGAAGTGCGGAAAACTGTACCCGTCCACAAAAGCCGTTTCATCGATCTCCTTCGGAATACCCGACATAAACCCTTCTAATATCCAGATAGCCAAGGGTATGTTGAACAGACAGTGTCCCAGCGCTACCGCCATGTGCGTATCGTGGATATGCAAAGTGTAGAACAGCTCGGTAAAGGGCACGATAAAAATTGCCGGCGGAGCCATTCGGTTGGTCAGCAGCCAGAAGAACAGATGCTTGTCGCCCAGAAAGTTGTAGCGCGAAAACGCATAGGCCCCCGGAATAGCAACAATCAGCACTATTATCACATTCAAAAACACATAGATAAGGGAGTTCTTGAAGCTGTTCATCCAGACTGTGGATGTGAAAATTTCCTTGTAATTATCGAAGGTCAGCTCTTTCGGAAAGAAGGATAAGCCGCTCAATATTTCGGTGTCGTACTTCAATGAGGTAATCAGCATCCAGTAAATCGGGATGAACAACAGGATAAAGTAGACCACTAAAAATATATATCGTTTCTGTAGTTTCTTTTGATCACGTCTCATGCCTTTTGACTCTCCCCTGATCCTAATTTATTGAGTAATTGAAAGAATATGTAGCTCATTACAATTACTATAAAGAGATAGATAAGCGATGATGCGCCGGCATATCCGAGCTCGTACGATTGCGCCTTGCGAGCTACAAACAAACTCATAAAAGTCGTCGTGTTTCCGGGTCCCCCACCGGTCAACAGCAGCGGTTCGGCGTAAATCTTAAACGAATCCATGAAGCGCAGCAGAAAACCAAGCACCAGTACCGGCCGCAGTTTCGGCAGAATTACATAACGGAATACTTTCCAGCGCGATGCGCCGTCGATTTCCGCCGCCCGATAGAATGCGTCCGGTATCGCCAAATACCCGGCGTAGGAGAGCAGTGCGACCAGCGGAGTCCAGTGCCACACGTCCAACAAGAACAGGGTAACCGGAGCATCGACTGGGTCGATCGATACGTTGTATTCGTAACCGATCCAGCTGAGTACTTCAGGAATCAATCCAATGTCGGACTGGCTGAACAGGCGCCATACTATACCGACAACGTTGTAAGGTATCAGCAGTGGAATACCCAGGAGTACCAGCGATATCGCAACCCCGATGCCCTTCTTCGGCATCGAAAGTGCAATTGCAATACCCAGGGGTATTTCAACCGCCAAAATAGCTATGCTGAACAATAACTGCCGACCAAGGGCCCCCTGAAAAGCGGAGTCTCGCATTACTTGTACAAAATTGGCAAAACCAACAAACTCGGGAATCGACCCGGAGAAAATATAGTGCAGCGAGTAATTAACTACCGTCATCAGCGGAATAAACGCACTCAGCGCCATTATGGCCAAGGCAGGTACTAAAAACAGCCATGCTCTGTTATCATATTTCATTCATCAACCTCCAAACTTAAATCTGTGCATGCTGTCATCAGATTACTTTTTTTCCGTCTTTGTAAAACTTTATCTCTTCTTCGGGAAAAGTAAGCCAGGATGTATCCCCTTCGTTTACCTCTACGGTCTCGGGGGCACGGCTCTTTACATCCAGGGTATCAATGGTGGTGGTTACAATCTTATACGCCCCGGTGTCCTCTACCAGTTTCACTACTCCGGAAACTGCATTCTTGGATTTTTCAGGACTGTACTGTATGTATTCCGGGCGAATACCGAGGGTAAACTCGTTGCCGTGTTCCCGCAGGCTGGAAGCAGTCTTTTTACTGATATTGATGGAAGTACCGTTGAATTTGACCGTACCGTCCGCCTCAACCGTACACTCCAGCATGTTCATACCCGGGCTGCCGATAAAATAGCCGATAAAGGTACTGGCCGGATCCTCGTGGAGGTCCTTCGGTGTACCGGTTTGGTCGATTTTCCCCACCTGCATAACCGTTACCTGCTCGGCGAAAGTCAATGCTTCGTGTTGATCGTGGGTAACATAAATCATAGTAAAATTCAGCTCTTCCTGAACCTGTTTTAATTTACGTCGCAAACCCCACTGTGCCTTCGGGTCGATCACCGTGAGGGGCTCATCCAAGAGCACCGCCGTCGTATTCGGCCGCACTATTCCACGGCACAGGGACACCTTCTGTTTATCCGCCGGATTCAGTTTACCCGCCGGCATTTTCAACAGGCTGGTAATCTCCATTATCTCGGCTACTTCGTATACCCGCTTGCGAATGGTGGCACTGTCCACACCGTCGTTTGCCAAAGGAAAAGCGATGTTTCCATACACATTCATCGAATCGTACACTACCGGAAACTGAAACACCTGGGCGATATGCCGTTCTTTTGCCGACAGGTCGGTTACATCTTTTCCATCAAATAGCACTTGCCCCTTCGTTGGTGTGGTAAGACCGGAAATTATCTTTAATAAGGTTGTCTTCCCGCAGCCGGAAGGCCCCAGCAGCGCTACCGCCGAACCGTTTTCATAAGTTACGTTGATCGCTTGCACCGCATATTCGGGGTTCTCTGTTTTTCCCTCTTCGATGTCGTAACTATGCCAAATATCTTTTAACTGAATTGTCGCCATATTGCTACTCTACCCTCCGTTTAAACCTTTACTGTTTCTGTTTTCATGCATAGTTCGTGGGTATCCACATCAAAAATGTAGAAACGCTCGGGATCGAGATACAATTTCATAGTCTCACCGATACCGTATGAAGTAAGCTCCTGCATCAACACAATGATGTTTTTTCCGCGATGGTCAATGTGCAGCTCGGTGTCGGAGCCGACCGCTTCGGAGAGCTGAACCGTGCCGTCGATCTCTACCAAATCCTTCGAATCTCTATTGGTAGTAACCATGTGTGCATGAATCCCGAGATAGTACTTATCTTTCTGCAGCTTTTCATGCAGGTGGCTTACATCGATTTTGAACTGGTCGGTTACCTTAATATACAAGCGCCCGTCTTCCTCGACTTTGCGTCCCTCGAGTATATTCATAGTCGGATAACTGAAATATTCACCGACCTCCAGGAACCGCGGATTATGATACACTTCCTTTACAGGTCCGTACTGCAGTATTCTGCCTTGGTGCATGAATCCTACATGCGAAGCCATTCCCAGGGCATCCACCGGCTCGGGGGTTGCATACACCAGGGCCCCGCCCTTCTCTCGAAAGATCAGCTTCAACTCACTGCGCAGCTCTTCGCGCAGTTTGTAGTCCAGATTTGCCAGCGGCTCATCCAGAAACACATACTTGGTGCCTTTACAGAGCGCCCGTGCCAGTGCAGTTCGCTGCTGCTGACCGCCGCTTACCTCTTCGGGCAGGTGATCGAGGATATGGGTAATGCCCAACAGTTCCGCGTTCGAACGTACCTGCTTGTCGATCTCCTTTTCGCTTAGTTTGGTTTTCGCGACCCGCAAGGGGGAAGCGATGTTTTCATAAATGGTAAAGGATGGATAGTTCACGAACTGCTGGTAAACCATCGCTATGTTCCGCTTTTGAACGGACAAGCGAGTTACATCTACTCCGTCGAAGTAGATTTTACCGCTGTTCGGTTTTTCGATTCCCGCAAGCAAGCGCAGCAGCGTGGTCTTACCCGAGCCGGTTGGAGCGAGGAGAACGGAAAAATCTCCGTCATTTACCTCCAAATTCACATTTTCCAGCTTGGCATACCCCGACTGGTGAAGCTTAGTTACATTCTCAACAACAATGCCCATGGAGAATTTCCTCCGATGTATATAATATTGGAAATATTGTAGCACGCTTTGATCAGCTGTCAAGAAAAAAACGTTAAAATTCATTCATTATATACGATAAAAAATGACTTATTGTTCATAAACGTTCACCCGTTTATTGACAATTTGTTATCATCTACTTACGATTAAGTACATGAACGTATACGATTTGGCAATTATAGGCGCTGGGGTCAGCGGTGCGGCTATCGCCCGCCGTCTGTCTATGTATGACATACAAATCGCTCTTTTAGAAAAAGAGGCCGATGTGTCCTTCGGCACGTCGAAAGCCAATTCAGGCATTATTCACGGCGGTTTTCACCACGACCCATCTCTTCTGAAGGCACGCCTCGAGCTGCAGGGAAACCTCATGTTCGACCAGCTGCAGAGAGAACTGCACTTTCCCTTCACCCGCTGCGGAATCTTAGTGGCGGCCATGAATGAAGAGGAGATGAAGACGGTTCAATACCTCTACGAACGGGGGCGGCAAAACGGGGCGATAGGTATCGAACTCTGCTCTCGAGAACGAATTCTCGATCTGGAGCCGAAACTAACCAGCGATGTGGTCGGAGGCCTGTACGCCCCGGGCGGCGGCATTATCGAACCGTACCGCTTTGTATTCGCTTTGGTAGAATCTGCACAACACAACGGAGTCCACCTTATCACCGACTTCGAAGTAAGCAGCGCCGATTATAAAGAGGGACTCTTCGAGTTAAAATCCTCAACCGGAGATACCATCAACACCCGGTATGTGGTCAACGCAGCCGGTCTCTACGCCGACGGGGTATCGAGTCTCTTCGGTGCGGAGGAATACGAGATTACCCCCCGCAAAGGTGAATACTATCTGCTCGACCGCCTGACCAAAGCCTGCCCGAGCAAAGTGCTGTTTCCGGTACCCAACACCGTCTCAAAAGGAATGCTGGTAATACCGACCGTCGAAGGAACCGTGTTGGTCGGGCCTACCGCCGAAGACATACATGCAAAGGACGACTTATCAACCTCCAGCAGTAAGCTCAAGTCAATTTTCGACTCTGCCCGGCAGATGATTCCGAAAGTATCCACCAGAGACGTAATAACCGCTTTTTCAGGATTACGCCCGGCCCTGCCGGGGGGCGACTTCTATATCGAAGCCAGTCAAAAAGTGCCGCATTTTATCCACGTTGCCGGTATACAGTCGCCGGGGCTCACCGCCGCGCCGGCTATCGCCGAATACGTAAAAGATATCCTCAAAGAAGAGGGTCTGACCCTGCAGGAACGCAGCGGCTACGACCCGACTGTCAATCAGGTACCGCGCATACGTAATAAGAGCCCGTACGCTATAGACGATCTGATCAAAGAGAACCCGGCCTACGGCAACATAGTCTGCCGCTGCGAGAACATCTCCGAGGCCGAGATAATCGAAGCCATCCGCCGTGGTCACGATACCCTCGACGGTATAAAGTTTTTTACCCGTTCGGGGATGGGACGCTGTCAGGGGGGCTTCTGTACAGGCAAGATAATTGAGATTATTATGCGGGAAACCGGTAAGAGTTACGCCGAAGTAACTAAACGCGGCAAGCAGAGTACGGTTATTTGGAGATCCTTATGCGAACAGAACAAATAGATGCACTGGTAATCGGCGGTGGTGCCGCCGGAATGTCGGCGGCCGCAACCATCGCGCAGGCCGGCTTTTCCGCCGCTTTGGTAGAGAGAGAAGATGAGCTGGGCGGAGTACTGCTGCAATGTATCCACAATGGTTTCGGCCTGCACGAGTTTAACGAGGAGCTCACCGGACCGGAGTACGCCGAACGCTGGATTCGTAGCATTGAAAAGTCGAAGGTAAAGGTCTTTTGCGGAACCACCGTTATGGAAATGACCCTGCTGGAGGACGGCCGCAAGGAATGCTTCGGCTACTCACCGGAATACGGAGTAGTCAAGTTCGTTGCCCGTTCGGTGGTACTGGCCATGGGCTGCCGCGAACGCAACCGTGGAAATGTGATGATCCCGGGAACCCGCCCGGCCGGGGTATACACCGCCGGACTGGCGCAGCGTCTGGTGAATATGAACGGCTACATCCCCGGAAAAGACGTCGTGATAGTCGGATCGGGGGATATTGGGCTAATCATGGCCCGCAGAATGCAGTGGGTCGGCAGCACTGTGCACGGGGTGGTCGAGATCCAGCCGTATCCCTCCGGCCTCACCCGCAACATCTCTCAATGTCTGAACGATTTCAAAATTCCCCTCTACCTGAGCCATGTAGTTACGCGCATCTACGGCAAAGAGCGGGTAGAGGCGGTCGATATCACTCCCCTGAGCAACGGGGTACCCGATCACGACCAAACTTTTCAAATCAAGTGCGATACCCTGTTGCTGTCGGTCGGCCTGATACCCGAGAACGAGCTTTCCAAACAGGTCGGCATCGAACTGAACCCCCTGACCAACGGCGCAACGGTGGACAGCATGCTGATGACCTCGATCGAGGGCGTCTTCTCCGCCGGCAATGTCTTGCACGTGCACGATCTGGTCGATTTCGTCAGTGCCGAAGCACGCCTGGCCGGTGAAAACGTAATTGCCTACCTCAAGGGAAAACGGCCGGAGCGGGAGCTTCCCATCAAGCCGGGCGCCAATATCCGCTATGTGAACCCGACCCGCATCAATCCGGACGTCGAGAGCGATGTGTATATGCGTCCGCTGGTTGTTTCCAACAACGCCCGTCTGCAGATACTGGTAAACGGCGAAGTAGTCAAAAAACAGAAAAAACCGCACGTGCAGCCCAGTGAAATGATCAAACTGAAGCTGAGTCCGAAAATCTTCAAAGATGTTGAAATTACAGCCGATTCAAAAGTGGAGGTAACACTTCAGGATGAGCCCTAATAAAAATACAAAAGAAATGATCTGTATAGTCTGCCCCGTGGGCTGCCACCTCCAGGTAACGGTAGAGGGAGAGGATGTAAAGGTAACCGGCAACCGCTGTCCCCGGGGCGAGGAGTATGCCCGCGAAGAGATACTGGCACCGAAACGGGTGGTTACCGCTACCTGCCGACTGGAAGACGAACAGCACCCCCGCCTGCCGGTGAAAACCGATGCGCCCCTGCCGTTTGAGAAAATCGACGATCTGTTGAAGGCGGTATACAATCTTTCGGTGAAAACGCCCGTTAAAGTAGGCGACATTCTCATAGAGGATTTCGGCGGCACCGGTGTAAACCTTGTGGCCTCCCGCTCAATTAACTAGTTCGTCCTTATTTCATAAGTTTTCGCGGCGACATCGGCATACAATTCGGCTGAACGCCGGCCTTTATGCCATCGAATATGTACAATATGATCGGGGCTCGGCCGCAGTTCATAGCTGCCGTCGAAGGCCGCGCATTCATTTCTGAATTTCATCAGTTCGAACAAGCGTTGCACCACCGGCCGCTGTACCTCAGCGGCAATTTCCTCGAGAGTGTAGTTGTGGCGGTTGATGTTGCGGCCCATCTGGGTTTCTTCAACCAGCTCTATATCGTTTTTTCCGGCCAGCGCACCTACATAGTATAACTGTGGAATACCGGGAGTAAAAAACTGCAGCGCCCGGGCCAGGAGATAGGCATCGTCGTCCTCCCCGAGGGCCGAGTAATAGGTGCAGTTGACCTGATACACATCCAGATTCTGGTACTTGGCGGTGTTATAGATTCGTTTTACATTGGCGCCCTTGCTGTACACGTTCTCTTTCGTTCGCTCCATTTCCTCCTCAGACATCAGGTCGCGCACATCAACCACTCCGATTCCGTCATGCGTGTCGAGGGTGGTAAACTGATTGCGCGGACACACCGCCAGCCAGTGTTTCAGGTTGCGGGCATTTCCGTCGTACAGGGTCTGCAGCACCAGCATCGGCAGGGCAAAGTCGTACACCGGGTACCCGTGTTCGGCAATCCTCTTCTGCATGGTATAATGCTCGTGTACCTCCGGCAGCAGCAGGGCACCGTAATCGCGAATACTCTTATAGGCAAACGAAAGGTGCTCCCACACCTCCGGCTCCACAAAGAAACAGTTGGTACCCGGTTTTTTGGTGGTATACGCAAAGGCATCCAGACGGATCATATTGGCTCCGTGGGCGCACAGATTTTGCAGAAACTCACGGATCAATCCGCGGGCGGTTTCACTCTCCAGATCCAGATCGATTTGTTCGAAATCGAAGGTACACCAGATTTTTTCCTGGCTGCCGTCGGCAAACTTCACGTCTAAATAAGGCGGCCGGGGTTTGCGGGTATAAATCTTCTCTAGGTCCTGCTCGGCAGGTTCACCGCCGGGCCAGAAATCCTTGTACCGAATAAACAGATCCGCCCATTTGGAGTCGTCCTTTTTCTGTAGGAAATCCTGAAAATATTCCGAGCGGCGGGAGATGTGGTTGACCATCATGTCGACCATCACATCATATTCCTGGGCAAGTGCTTCGATATCGCTCCAGCTGCCGAACTTCGGATCGACTTCATTATATGTCAGAGGAGCAAAACCGCGGTCCCCCGAGGAGGGATAAAAGGGCAGCACATGCAGGCCTCCGAACAAGTCTGAAAGGTAGTGTGAGAGGGCATAGCGTAGTTCCGGTAAATTTTTCCCCACACTATCGGCGTAAGTGATGAGCTGACAGGAGTTGCGTATCGGCATATCGCTATTATAAATGATTGAATATCTTTTTCAACCTGTCCGGCTGTGTCCTGTCTACATGTTTCACGAACAGATCCCACTCGGCCCGTTCCCGGCGGAACTCGGCATCTACCGCACCCCGGTCGATTCTGTCCTCCAGATCGAGCAATTCGGCAATGCCCTCTTCGAGAATGTAGCGGGCGGCCGGTTCGTTCTTGCGCACTACGAACTCACACGCTTTCAGCAGCGTCGCAAAGGCCGCCTGGGCCCGGGCCAGCTCGCCGGCGAATACCCCCGGCATCGGATCGATATGTTGTTTTACCTCCAGCATCGCGGCCAGCCGCTGAAAAATAATCAGGCGGTACATATCACCGATAAAGCGGGTCGCCGCAGTCTTCTGCTCGGCTCCGGACACTGCTGACTTGTAGTGTGCAATTCTCAGATTCGGATGGAATATTCCCCGGATGCCGTAGGGCAGACCGGAAAAATAGAACTGCTGGTCCTCCGCCCGCCCGACCCATGAAAAGGTAAACGGCAGTGCCCGGCGCAGACCGTGATTAGTGATACCGTATCCGCCGCCTTTCACCACGGGGTGGGAAATCCCCTCTTCCAGCCCACCCACCGTATTATATAAAGCCGTCATCCGGCCGTGGGCAAAGGACTTTTGGAAAAACATATTCGGTCCGGTCCAGGTATTCGGTATTGCGACATCCGGCGCCCGCAGGGCTTTTTTATAGCCCAGCTTGTCGATATCCGTGCTGTTCATGTATTCGCCTTCGTTCACTGCCAGTTCTACCGCATTCCCCTCAAAGTCTTCGGCTTCACCGCCCCAGTAGGGATGGCAGAGCGTCTGGAACCAGGTCGAACCGCTGGCCTCGTACAGATCCCGGCTGCGGATTCCCTCATCGGTGTCGAGTTTGAATCCCGCCCGGATGTTATGGGTTTTCTCTAAAATAAGCTGGGAATACTTTAATGCAGTAAAGTGGATTCCGTACTTTCCGAACACGGAATACACCGCCAGAGGATCCTCCGCGGCGGCCGCTTCCGATGCCGCAGTACCCATCGAATCTAACAAGACCCGCTTCACCGCCCGCACCCGTTCTTCGGTCAGCACGATCACTTCCAGATGACGGTACTGTTTTTCCTCCAGGAGCCACTCGATCCAGCGTCCGGCGGGAGTGTCCAGCCCCGCATGCGTAACCGACACCGACAGCAACACCGGCACCCGATACTCCTCCGGCAACACCTGTTGCTCTTTTTCAAAGGCAACATCACCTTCGAGTTCCTGCAGACAGGATACCAGTTCATGCCGGCTATCCTCTTCGTACAGGGGTACCGGATGATCATAATCGGCTACTTTTTGGCCGGGTTCGGCCCGCAGCTCTTTCACCCCGGCCTTGAACTTCTCCGGCAGACCGCTCTGCTGCGCTGCCGCTGCGTCCGGCAGCGTGTACAGCGCATTCAGCTGCAGAACTACCTCGGTAGGTTTGATCGGATCGGGATTTTCCCGGAGATTTGTCAGT
>CAZWDV010000012.1:0-65041 GCA_964632675.1 uncultured Sediminispirochaeta sp. | reverse complement strand
ACAGGCGTACGCACCGGTCTCTCCTACATCGATTACGATGCCGGTATATACCGGCCGTACAATCCCGCGGTCCGGGACAACCTGAACCAGTGGCGCTTCAACAACCGTTGGTGGTCCAGGGTGTACTGGGACACCCGCGATTTCATCTTTGCCCCGTCTAAAGGATACTACTTCGGACAGACCCTTACCTACGGAGGCGGTCTGTTAGGCGGTGTAAGTCACTACGTCAAAACGCAAACCAAAGGCGAATTCTTTCACACCCTGCTGGATCTTCCAGTATTTGATAACTGGAACCTGAAAACAGTATTCGTGCTGCACAGTTCACTCTCCTTTATTCTACCACAGTTTTACAATAACGATGGCAACTGGACAACTGGTATCGAAGCCAGTACTAGTTATCTGCTGTACACCGACGGAATGAACATTGCCCGCGGTTGGCCCAGAATGTTTAACGGCGAGGCTATGTGGGACAACTGGCTCGAATTTCGCATTCCGATTGCCGAACAGGTGCTGTGGTCGGACCTCTTCTTCCGTTCCACAGGTTTCTGGGAAGACCGTTCCGAGTTCGGTCTTATTTCCGCCTCGCCGGAGAATTACTACTTTAGTTATGGTGGTGGTATTCGTTTTACTATTCCGAATTTGCCCCTTGGATTATATTTGACTAAATTGTTTAAGCTTGATAATGATGGTAGTGTATTGTGGGAAGGCGGACCGATCTTCAGAGACCCTGAAGATGAAAAATCCGGTTGGCGCCTGGTACTTACAATTAACATCGATCTGATGTAGGAGGATGCAACGTGAAAAAAATTGCACTGACAGCAGTGATATTCTTCATAGCGCTTAGTTTTGCCGGCGCGGCGAAGTTAACCATGGTGGGAGTAGTCGACCTGACAAAAATTGTGTCGGACTATTTCCAGGAGTCGTCAGCCTGGCGGGAAATCGATCAGATGATCGAAAAAACCGAGCAGACAATCGAAGAACAGCGTGAAGCCATTAACCAGCTGGAACAAAAGAAACTCGAGGCCCAGGAACAGAGCAACGATAAGAAGGTGCTTCAGCTCGAAGAGGAAATTCGCAATAAACAGGAATACCTGAAAGAATATAATCGCATCATGAACGAGCGAATCGAAACTAAGAAAAGCAATTTGCTGACTTCTTCCGATTTTTCGAAAGAAATACTACGGGCGGTAGAATACGTGGCCGAGCACGAAGGCTTTTCGATCGTGCTGCGCAAGAAAGATCCGAATATTCTATATTATAACTACGAGGTTGAAATCACCGATAAAGTATTAGAATATCTGCGCCGTTAAACAGCTTTCGAGGCATATATGGCTGAACAGACCCCGATGATGCAACAGTACAAGAGGATTAAGTCGCAGAACAGCGACGCAATCCTCTTTTTTCGCTTGGGCGATTTCTACGAAATGTTCGACCGGGATGCGAAAGAGGTGTCCCATCTGCTCAATCTCACCCTGACCAAGCGCAACGGAATACCTATGTGCGGTATTCCCTATCATGCCGCCAATTCCTACATTCCGCGACTGCTGCGGGCCGGAAAAAAAATTGCCATCTGCGAGCAAACTACCGCCCCCGAAAAGGGCAAGGGGATTGTGGAACGCGAGATACAGGAAATCGTCACGCCGGGCACTATCACCGAAGAGGAATACCTCGACCAGCACAAGAACAACTATCTGGTATCCATCGGTGCACATCACCACGGTATCGCCCTCTGCTACATCGATATTTCCACAGGGGAGTGCGCAGTCCGCGACTTTCCCTTCCAGCGGAACGACGAATTGCTCCGTGAAGAGCTGAGTCGGCTGGATCCGACTGAAGTGCTGCTGCAGGAGTCGTTACTGGAGCAGCGGGAAGCACTGGCCCGTTTCTTTGACGGCAAAGGGCATATTGTACTTAATCGCTATCCCGACTGGACCTATGATACCGCCGCCTCATTCGAACATCTGCTGCGCTTTTTCGGTGTTCAAAATCTAAAGGGCTTTGGTTTCAACCAGAACGACCCCGTGCTGAGTGCCTGCGGAGTCTTGTTCGAGTACATAGAAGAAAATGCAAAACACGCTGCCGGACACATTAGAAACATCCGCCGCATTCAGTCACAGTCCTATGTCGGTATAGATGAGGCCACACAGAAAAACCTAGAACTGGTTTCGAATATGAGCGATCGTAGCCGCAGTTATACGTTGCTCGAAGTAATTGACCATACCCGCACCGCTATGGGAGCCCGAACCTTGCGCAGCCGTCTGCTGCATCCTCTGCGCGAACTAAAAACGCTGGAACGGCGCCTCGAACTGGTAGAACTGTTTTATAAAGACCAGATGACCCTTTCGCAGCTGCGCAGTCATCTGGCGGGAGTGCGCGATATCGAACGGCTCACCTCTCGTATTGCGCTGGAAAAGGCCCACGCCAAAGACCTGCTGGCCATACGACACTCTCTGGAGCAGGTTCGCAAGCTGTCGGAGTTGCTGCCCCCGGCAGCGGCACTGCAAACCTTGGAAGAATCCACCTTCGAATATGCGCTTATCGATGAGCTCGTCGAGCTACTGGAAAAGTCGGTGCATGAGGACCCTTCGATTTATCTCAATGAAGGGCGTTTAATTCGTAGCGGTTATAATGCCGAACTCGACGAGATGCGGGAACTCAAGCAAAACAGTGCGCAGGTACTGGAGGAGTACCTTGAAAGCGAACGCCGTGAATCGGGAATAGGGAACCTGAAGATAAAATACAACAAGATAATCGGCCACTTTCTCGAGGTTACCAAATCTAACCTCGACCGCGTGCCCGATCATTTTATTCGCCGGCAATCTCTGGTCGGCAGCGAACGTTACACCACCAACCGCCTCAACGAACTGGAAGAGCGCTTGAATAATGCCGCCGAGCAGATTGTAGAGCTCGAGAAGAAGCTGTTCTTGAAGCTGCGTACACAGATCCGCACCTACATCGATCAACTGCTGGCGGTTTCCAAGAGCGTCGGTGCGCTAGATTGTCTTCAGAGTTTGGCCTATGCAGCTACGGTCCACGGATGGCGAAAGCCGAATTTGAACAACAGCTCCGAAATAGATATCAAAGAGGGGCGTCACCCGGTGGTCGAGTTTCACGATGCCCCCGGTTCGTTTATTCCGAATTCTATTGAACTCGATTCTGCCGGCAAAAGCTTCGCCCTGATTACCGGCCCGAACATGTCCGGCAAATCCACCTTTTTACGACAATCCGCTTTGATCGTACTGCTGGGTCAAATCGGTTCGTTCGTACCGGCCGAAGAGGCCCACATAGGTTTGGTGGATAGAATTTTCTGCAGAGTAGGGGCTTCGGACAATCTGGCCCGGGGTGAGTCTACCTTTTTGGTAGAAATGAACGAAACCGCCTACATTCTTCACTCTGCAACCGAACACAGCCTGGTTATTATGGACGAGGTCGGCCGCGGCACCAGTACCCACGACGGACTGTCAATTGCCTGGGCGGTGAGTGAATACCTGCTGCAACAACGCGCCAAAACCCTCTTTGCCACCCACTACCATGAGCTCACCGCTTTGGAGAAGAACTCGATCATTCACCTATTTCTGGCAGTAAAAGAGGATCAGGGGGAAATCGTGTTTTTAAAAAAAGTCCGGGAGGGGAATGCCGGTCACTCCTACGGCCTGCACGTGGCCAAGTTAGCCGGCCTTCCGGAGTCAGTACTCAGTAGAGCGGCCACAATTCTGGCATCACTAAGTGAACGCGAAAATTCTCTGCCGGAGGTCCAAATGCGCCTCTCCCCGGCAGCAGAGGCCGCGATAGATGCACCTGAACGCTCTACTTCTGTAAATAAGACAACCCAGAGCTTTCTGTTTGACCCCTCAGAAATGCTACTTGCAGAAATGCGGCAAATCGACGTGAATTCGCTTACTCCGATCGAGGCGCTGAATAAAATTGCAAAATGGCAATCGGAACTTGAAGCAGAATAGCCTCTGGCCCCCTCTTTATTCACATGCGGATGTTTCCTTTACGCTGTTGTGTCTGTGCAGAACCGCTCCTGCAGGTACCTTTTACTGCAGTGAGACTCTGCCCTAAATGCATGCGTCTTCTGTTCAGTGAACAATTGAGTCGGCTCCATCGGCGCCGCCGGTGCGAAATTTGTGGTATCCCCCTTATTTCCGAAGATACCACCTGCCTCGGCTGCAGAGCATCGCAGTACTTCTTCAAGGAGCACCGCTCCGTATTCATGTACCGGGAGACTGCCGAATATTTGATCCGGATCTATAAATTCGAACCCCAACCGGCCCTGTCGCTGTTATGGGCTTATCTTCTGAGAAATCTTATTAGAACCGCCCATGCAGACTCTGACACTAATATTTTGATCGTACCGGTTCCCGCCCGCAGAGCATCGGTGCGCAACCGCGGATGGGACCAGATGAGGCTTATTTGCCGCCATTTGCGGCGGCGCTACCAGCTTCCAAGCGAGTATTTGCTGCGAAGAAGCGGGGGTTCAGCACAAAAATCGCTGAATTATACTCAAAGGATGCAAAACCTCAGCGGCCGAATAACCTGCAGCCGTACAGCGGGTAGTATCGTGCCACAAGTTCTCTTGATAGATGATGTCTACACTACCGGAGCAACCGTGAATGAATGCGCGCGGGTACTGCAAACTGCGGGCTTCAAGGGAATATCAGTGGTCACTCTTGCCATGGCTCCATATTGATGACAGTATTGACTATTTACCTTAGTGGGTGGTACATTAGTCACAACAGTAGAACGGTATGGAGGTAAAAAGGAGTCGTTTCAGGACTCCTTTTTTGTGATATAATGGATTGGAAGATCGATCAAAGCGAACTGCAGTCGGAACTCGAACCCGTAATTCGTGGAATGGGCTATTCACTGGTCGAACTGTCCCGCCAGGCAACCAAAGGCCGGCTGCAGATTCGAGTTGTAATCTACCATTACAATGGTATCGGCCTCGCGGATTGTGAGTTGGTGCACAAAACTATTCTTCCACGAATCGAACTGCTCGAAGAATCTGAAGATATTTATCTCGAGGTAACATCTCCGGGTGTTACCCGTAAAATAAAGAACGGAACTGAATTTGCTGTCTTTATAGACCGCCCGGTAAGAATCCTGTTGCAGGACGCCGACGATTGGTTAAACGGAACAATACTCGGGGCAGATGAGAATGAAGTGCAGCTACATAGTGAACAGGGTGAAATTGCGATTACTCTGTCTGATATAAAAAAAGCCAAGTTGGCATTTTCGCAGGAGGATAATAAAACAAAATGACGTCAGGATTAGCCGATGCAATCCGCGGTTTAGTTCAGGACCGCGGCATCCCGGAAGAACTTGTGCGCAAAACCATAGAGGATTTTCTCATTGCTGCATACAAAAAGAAATTCGGTACTACTGAAAATGCAGTAGTGCGTTTCAGCGAAGACGGTTCGGAAGTTGCCATTTTTGCGCAAAAAGAAATTGTGGAAGATGTCGAAGATCCGGTCACTGAAATTTCCCTCGAAGAGGCTTTGGACTACAACGACGAGTGCGAAGTAGGTGACGAGCTGTTGATCGAGGTAAACCCCCAGAGTTTTGACCGAATTGCAGTTCAGAGCGCCAAACAAAAGGCAAAACAAACGCTGCGTGAAATACAAAAAGACACCCTGTACTCCGAATACAAGGACAAAGAGGGTGAAATGATAATCGGGTATTACCAGCGAGAGCGTAACGGTAATATTTTTGTTGATCTGGGCAAGGTCGAAGGAATAATGCCGAAAAGATATCAGTCTCCGCGGGAGGTGTATCGCCCGAACGACCGCATCAAAGCAATGATTTATGAGGTAAATAAATCGAACACCGGACTGCAGATAGTACTTTCACGTACACATGCAGAGTTTGTAAAACGAATTTTTGAGCTCGAAGTCCCCGAAGTATACGACAAGACTGTTGAGATTTATAAAATTGTACGTGAACCGGGATACCGGACCAAATTGGCCGTCTATTCCAACCGGGAAGACATCGATCCGGTTGGCGCATGTGTCGGTATGAAGGGCGTTAGAATCCAGGCTATCGTACGTGAGCTCGAAGGTGAGAAGATCGACATTCTCAAATATGAAACCGATCCGCGGCTGTTCATTAAAAATGCACTTTCGCCGGCCGAGGTCGACAGCGTTTACATCTTGGACGAGGCCAAACGACAGGCCTTAGCGGTGGTAAAGGATACTCAATTGTCACTTGCAATTGGTAAACAGGGTCTGAATGTGCGCCTGGCCAACCGACTGGTCGACTGGAATATCGATGTAAAAACCGAGGAGCAGTTTGGAGAGCTCGATATTGCCGAACAGAGCAAACAGGAGCTCAATGCACTTTTTACCGATATTGAAACCGAAGAGGAAATAACCAATATATCCGAACTTCCGGGTATTTCCGAGCGATTAGCCCAGGTTCTCTACGAAAACGGAATCGAACTGATTGAAACTCTGATTCAGCTCGCTCCCGAAGAATTGTCTCGCTTAGAAGGCATAACCGATCAGGATGTAGATACTATTCAGTCGATCATTTCTGAGAATCTTGATATAATCGAAGCAGAGGAAGAGGCTGTCTCAGAAGAGGCCGAAGAGTTCGAAGAAGAGGAAGAAGCTGAACAAGCTGAAGAAGAACTCGATGAGGACGAGGCGGCAGTTGACACAGAGCCCTCCGAAGAGTATGAAGAGGAGGAGGAGACCGAAACAGAGGAAGAGGTGTATGAGTGTCCGGAATGCGGTCATCCCATTACCATTGACATGACCTCTTGCCCAAATTGCGGCGTCGGGTTAAGCTTTGAAGTCGAAGAGGAAGACGAAGAATAGGAGACTAATAGAAGGAAATATATGGCAGAGGAACAGGACAAGAAACAGGAAAAACCAAAAGCAACTCTTATTAAACACAAAAAGACTCAGGCATCGCAGTCTTCGAATGAAAAATCAGAAGGAAAAGCTGAGAAGAAGAAAGTCGTTGTGGTGCGCAAAAAGAAAAAAACGTCTACCCCTGACGATTCAAAGTCTGTAAAGGCCCACAAAGAGCGGGAAGAACGTAAGGCGAAGGCCGCCGAACGCACAAAACAGGAGTCTCCTGAACAAAGTAGCCCCTCTGCCGAAGGTGCTCAAGGCGAACAGCAGGCACCGGCCCAAAAGGGTCCTAAACCGGCCCCTGTGCGGGGAGAACGGGTCAACTTCGAAAACTATAGTCGTCCGACCCGACCGAAACGAAGCCAGGAAACGACAGAATCCGGCGAAGCCAGTGGTGCTCAGAAACGGCCGAGTTCCCGCACACAGGAACGACCTGCGGCAAAAGCTCCGTCATCAGGCCAGACCGGGCAGAGAGGCGGCGAAGAACGCGGGCGCAGTGAACAGCGTGACCGGCGCGGCCGTGACGATCAGCAGCAGGGCAGTCAGCGCCCTGGAGCACGGCAGGACCGCGGGGGACGGCCAGCAGAAGGGCGTCCGAGCGGCGGTAGACCCTCCGGCGGACGACCTGCAGGTGGTCCAGGCGGGCGACCGAGTGGCGGGCGACCAACCGGAGGTCAGGGGGGACGGCCCAGCGGTGGACCGGGCGGACGCCCGGCACCCGGCGGAAGAGGTCAGCAGCCCGACCGCGGCGGAAAAACCCGAACCTTCAAGAAAGGTGGCCCGCCAACCGGCGCAAAGCCAGGCGGTAAACCGGGAGCTCCCGCCGGCCCGGCACCGGACGAGGTCGATCAGAGCAAAAAACATGCGGCCAAGAAGTTTTACAAGTCTAAAAAGAAACAGGACTACCGCGCCAAGAAAGAGAAAACTCAGGAAAAAGAGTTTCAGATAAAGAAGAAACCGCAGCAGCAACAACAACAGAAGCGGGCCAACCCGGTTCCCAAAGAAATCGATATCATGGAAGTGATTACGGTTTCCGAACTGGCAAAGAAGATGAACCTCAAGGCCTCCGACCTGATCGGCAAACTGATGGGTATGGGTATGATGGTAACCATCAACCAGCAAATCGACGCCGAGACTGCTGAAATCATCGCCGAAGAATACGGCTGTAAGGTGAACATCGTCTCCCTTTACGATGAGACAATAATTGAAACCGAAGCAGACAAAGAGGGCGAATTAAAACCGCGTCCGCCGATTGTGACAGTTATGGGACACGTCGACCACGGTAAAACCAAGCTGCTCGATGCAATTCGAGAAACCGACGTTGTTGCCGGTGAGCACGGCGGAATTACCCAGCACATCGGTGCCTACAAGGTAAAACCGAAAGAAGACGGTGGAGAAATAGTATTTCTCGATACGCCGGGCCACGAGGCATTTACCCTGATGCGTGCCCGCGGAGCACAGATCACCGATATCGTTATTCTGGTAGTTGCAGCCAACGACGGTGTAATGCCGCAGACCGTAGAGGCGGTGAACCACGCCAAAGAGGCGGGAGTACCGATCCTTGTAGCAGTGAACAAAATGGATCTGCCCGAAGCCAATCCGGACCGCGTAAAACAGCAGCTCGCCGAATACGATCTGCTTCCGGAAGATTGGGGCGGCACAACTCTATTTAACGAACTCTCGGCACTCAACCGTCAGGGTATCGAAGAACTGTTAGAAACCCTCTCTCTGCAGGCCGAGCTATTGGAACTCAAGGCCAACTACGACTGCCGCGCGGAAGGAAAGGTTATTGAATCTCAAGTCGACCATGGACGCGGAATTGTTTCTACGGTTATCATAGAGCGAGGAACCCTCCGTGTCGGAGACACCTTCGTAGCCGGAGTTTTCCCTGGAAAAGTACGCGCTATGTTTGACGATAAGGGAAACAAACTCGATGAAGCCACTCCGGCTACACCGGTCGAGATTCTCGGATTCACCGGTATACCCGATGCAGGGTCACCTTTCCAAGTAACCGAAAGTGAGCGGCAGGCGCGCCAGGTCGGAGCCAAGCGGCAGGAACTCGAGAAACAGGGCGAAGCCCAGAACGTCAAGAAGGTTACCCTGGATACCCTGTACGATTCGATTCAAGAGGGTGAAATCCAGGAACTCAAAGCTGTTATCAAGGGAGACGTGCACGGTTCAGTAGAAGCCCTGCAGACTGCTCTCGAGAAGCTCTCGACCAAGGAGATCAAGCTGCGGGTTATCCACGCTTCTGCCGGCGCTATCATTGAAAATGATGTGCACCTCGCGGCTGCCTCGAATGCAATCATCGTCGGTTTCCATGTGCGTCCTACCCCGAAAGCGCTCGAGCTTGCCGAGCAGGAAAAAATCGACATCCGCAAATACAACGTTATCTACGACGCGGTAGATGACATCAAGAAAGCTATGGAAGGTATGCTGGCACCCGATATCAAAGAAGAGGTTATCGGTAATGTTGAAGTGCGCGAAACCTTTAAGGTACCTAAAGCCGGCATGATTGCAGGCTGTCATGTAACCAACGGCAAGGTCAAACGAAACTCGATGGTGCATATCATTCGCGACGGTATCCAGATCTATACAGGTAAAGTATCCTCGCTCAAGCGTTTTAAGGAAGATGCCCGCGAAGTAGAAGCTGGGTACGAATGCGGAATCGGAATCGAAAACTTCAACGATCTCAAGGTCGGCGACCAGTTCGAGGTATTTGAAACCAGGGAAATCGCGAAAACCCTCGAATAAATTCGGAGAAGAATTACTATGTCCGATATTAGAACGCGCAGAATCGCAGCAAAAATAAGAGAGGAGATCGGCACGCTCATCGTCCTGGGGATCATCAAAGACCCCCGGGTGACTGCCGAACTTTCGGTCACCGAAGTAAACGTGGCCAAAGATACCAGTACTGCCAAAGTGTACATTTCCAGTTTCGGGACTGAAGAGAGTCTGGCAGCCGGTGTAGATGCGTTGAATCACGCCGCCGGTTTTATCCAAGCAAAACTGGGTAAAACCCTTCAGACCCGCAATACACCCAAGCTAAAATTTTTCGACGATCATTCAATCGAGTACGGTACCGACATGATACAAAAGTTAAAGGAACTTGATTCTTGAGTTTAAAGAAATCTGGAGTGGTTTTTATCAATAAACCCTCCGGTATTACCTCGTTTCAGGCACTGCACATAGTTAAAAAAAAGTTGGGGCATGGTAAAGTCGGACACACCGGAACTCTGGATAAGTTTGCAGAAGGGCTGCTAATAGCTTTGGCCGGCAAAAACACTCGTCTGGTTCCTTATTTCGAGGGACTTGATAAAACCTACATTGCTTCAATTCGCTTCGGGGCTACTACTGAGACTCTTGATACCGAGAGCCCGGAACAAGCCCCGCAGCCGGTACCCGATTTTCACACTATTGAAAGCCGGATGGCACGTTTTACCGGAGAACAGGATCAGATCCCTCCACAGTACTCTGCAGTACATGTAAACGGAACCCGTGCCTATAAACGCATTATGAAGGGGGAAACGGTAGAAATACCGGCCCGCAGAATTACTATTTATTCGATGGATATCCTGGACTGGTCCCCACCGGTTTTGCAAGTACAAATTCACTGTTCAAAAGGCACCTATATACGGGCCTTGGCCCGTGATCTCGGCTTGGAATGCGGCTCTACAGCCTATCTGCAGGCCCTTGAGCGAACCCGCATCGGTCCGTTTGATATGAGCTCAGCGGTGAATCCACAGGATTTCAATCCGCAGGAGCACCTTGTTTCAGCTTCTCCGGTTGTACAACAGCTGCCGAACATTACCTCCGTCATGGTGAAAGACAATGCCGTTAAACTGATCCTGAACGGGAATCCTGTACAAACCGAGTGGCTGGAGTGGGACGACAACACCAACGGCATATACGCTCTTATGGATGCACAGAATGAACTGTGTGCGCTGGCCGAGTTTACTGATGAAAAATGGAAGTATCGGTATGTTGCAGAAGGGCGTTGATCTACGAGTTTTGTCCTGGGATGTTTTCACCGGTGTGCGGCCCTTGAAGAGTAACAAGATAGCCCTGACCATCGGGGTGTTTGACGGAATTCACCTGGGCCATCAAAGCCTTATAAAACGAATAGTTCAACAGAAAAACAGTGAACCGGCGGTTTTGTCGTTCCGCTACAACCCACGCTGTTTTCTCAAACCGCACCTGTTTCCCGGCGATATTACTTCGCAGCACCAAAAGCTCCAGATTTTAGCCAGGCTGGGGATCAGAACGGTGATACTCATTGACTTTTCTAACGATTTTAGTAAACTGTCAGGTAACGATTTTTTGATGGCAATACGACGAAGTTGCGATTTGACATATGTAGTGTTGGGAGATAATTTTAGGTGCGGATTTCAGGGCAAAACCAGCGCCTACGATGTAAGAAAAATTATGGAAGGGTACCACACGCCGGTAGAAATAGCCCCTTCAGTTACATGGCGGGGCGCAACTCTCAGCAGTACACGTATTCGTGCAGCGCTCAGAGAGGGAAAAATTGGTGCAGCAACCGAGATGCTGGGGAGAAATTACATTTTAGATATTGCCGATACACCTCAAAATAGTGAGGATTCATATAGAAGCATTGAAAAAATGGGCTTACACCAGGTTGTGCCGCCTCCGGGCACGTACCTGGCAGATATCAAAACCCCTACATATGCGGCTCCCGTTCAGCTTGAAGTGACCCAGGAGTGTATCCGTTGGCCTCAACCGAAAGGAGACGAAGCCGTATCAATCGAGTTTAAAGACATTATAGGTAAAGGAGAAAAAAACCATGTCGCTTACTAAAGAGAAAAAACAGGAGATTATTAAGGAGTTCGGGAAAGACGGCCAGGATACTGGTTCTACCGAAGTACAGATAGCGCTTATCACCGCTCGAATCGAAGAGCTCACCGAACATCTACGGGACCACAAGAAAGACCACAGCAGTCGTCGCGGCCTGCTCAAGTTGGTTGGTCACCGCAGAAGCCTGCTGAAATACCTGAAGAAAACCGATCTCGAACAGTACCGGGCCATCCTCAAGCGCCTGAAACTCAGAAAATAATAAAGGATAAGAATATATGACTCATCAGGTGAGTATTAAAATTGGTGAAGAAGAACTCATTTTAGAAACCGGCCGTATGGCCAAACAGGCCAATGGAGCAGTGTTCGCCCGCTACGGGGGAACCGCGATATTGGCAACCACCTGTGCCAGCAATAATGTGCTGGAAGGTATAGATTTTGTTCCATTGCAGGTGGAATACAATGAGAAATACTATGCCGCCGGAAAAATTCCCGGTGGATTCCTCAAACGTGAAGGTCGTCCCAAGGAAAAAGAGATTTTGGTCTGTCGATTGATCGACCGTCCCTTGCGTCCTCTTTTCTCTAAGGCGTTCAAGCGGGAAATTCAGGTTGTACCAACCGTAATTTCAGCTGATCAGGTTAATCCACCCGATATGGTAGCAATGGTAGCGGCCTCTGCGGCTGTCACCATATCTGATATCCCTTTTGAGGGACCGGTCGGAGCGGTCCGGATTGCAAAAGTTGGGGATGAGTTTATTCCCAATCCCAGTTTTCAGAATACTGAAAACGGCGAACTCGACATAGTGGTTGCCGGTACTCAGGATGGTATTACCATGGTTGAAGGCGGCTCGAAAGAGGTAGACGAAGAGACCATGCTGAAGGCTATCCAGACGGCGGAACCTATCATCGCCGAACTCTGCCGCATTCAGAAAGAACTGGCTGAGAAAGCCGGTAAAGAAAAACTTCCGATGGCCCCTGAAACACCTGCAATGGAAAACCGCCAGGAAATCTGGGACTACGCCTATCCCAAGATGGAAGAGGCCTGTTTTGTTATCGGTAAACACATCCGCGGCAACGCCATTTCCGCAGTCAAGGAAGAGGTCAAAGAGAAATTCGCCGACACCATTACCGAAGAAAACGAAAAGCAGTTCGGTGCTCTCATGGAAGAAATTGAAACGCAAATCGTCCGTTCTTCCATTCTTGAGAAAAACGTACGGACCGACGGCCGTAAACCCGATGAAATACGACCGATCACCTGTGAAATAGATGTTTTACCGCGCACCCACGGCAGTGCCCTGTTTACCCGGGGTGAAACCCAGGCCCTGGCAGTGACGACCCTCGGAACAGTTCACGACGAGCAGATGCGCGATAATATCGATGGCGATAAGAGTTTTGAGCACTTTATGCTGCACTACAACTTTCCGCCCTTCTCGGTTGGTGAAACCGGACGTATGTTTACCGGACGCCGGGAAATCGGCCATGGACATCTGGCCCTGCGTGCCCTGGAAGGGGTATTACCAAAAAAAGAAGATTTTCCGTATACTATCCGAATCGTTTCGGAAATTTTGGAATCGAACGGTTCTTCCTCGATGGCAACTGTGTGCGGCGGTTCACTTTCGTTGCTGCAGGCCGGCGTCAAGATGCGCAAACCGGTTGCCGGTATTGCAATGGGACTGATAACCGACGGTGAAAAATCGGTGATTCTCAGTGATATTCTTGGTGAGGAGGACCACCTCGGCGACATGGACTTCAAGGTGACCGGTACCGAAGACGGTATTACCGCCTTTCAGATGGACATCAAGATTGCCGGAGTAAGTTCGGAACTCATGTCCCGCGCGATGGAACAGGCCCGGCAGGGACGGTTGCACATCCTCGGAATTATGAACGAGACCATCAGCACACCCCAGGAATCCTTGTCACAATACGCACCGAAGATCATTACCATGAAAATCGATGAAGAGAAAATAGGTGCGGTTATCGGACCGGGGGGAAAGGTAATCAAAGGCATCAGTGAACAAACCGGTTCGGATGTGAACATCGACGATGACGGCACCATAAAGATTTTCGGAAAGACCCAGGAGCAGGCCGAGCAGGCCCGTGATTTGGTGAAGCAGATCATCGAAGAACCCGAGGAGGGCAGGATCTATCAGGGCCGGGTTAAACGAATTTTGGACTTTGGCGCCTTTGTAGAAATACTGCCCGGAAAAGAGGGATTGGTACATATATCGAAACTCTCCCGTGACAGGGTACAATCTGTGGAAGACGTCCTCGAGATGAACCAGGAAATCCCTGTGAAGTTGTTAGAAATCGACCGCATGGGCCGCTTGAATCTCAGCTATATTGATGCAATCGATCCGGACGGAGCCCCTAAAGGCGGAGAATCCCACGGAGGCGGCGGAGGTCGTGATCGTGGAGACCGCGGCGGACATCGTGACAACCGTGGCGGACACGGCGGAGACCGTAGAGGGCCCTCTAACCGTCCACCGAACCGCCGGAGAGACTAAACTATGACTAAGATTATCGTTCACGGAAGTTTTGGGTCGGACAGTGTACCACAGTACACGTCGGCGCATGCTTCCGGAGCCGATATTCAGGCACTACTCGAACAGCCGCTCACCCTGCAGCCGGGCGAGCGTGCGCTTGTACCAACCGGAATCATACTCGAGATACCCGAAGGCTATGAGGCACAGGTGCGCCCGCGTTCAGGGCTGGCTAACCGCCACGGCATTACCGTATTAAACTCGCCCGGAACCATCGATGCGGACTACCGGGGCGAAGTTAAAATAATTCTCATTAACCTGGGTCAGGAGCCGTTTACAATCCAGAACGGAGACCGGATCGCTCAAATGGTGTTTGCTCCTGTGATTCGGGCCGAATTCTATCACAATCCCAAGTTATCCGAAACGGAAAGAGGTTCGGGAGGCTTCGGCTCTACCGGAACTTAACTGATGAAAGCTGCCGGAAAAATACGTAGCTATGGCACCCTTTCATTTTACATTGGATCAGAGTATCTATTTTCCTTTTTAGTAGCATTTCTCTTCTTTTTTGCTATTTTCTTTGTAAATCAACTACTCTTGCTGGCCGAAGAAATTTTGGCAAAGGATGTCGATTTTTTCGACGTTCTTCTGCTGATTATTTATTCACTTCCTGCAATTGTCTCTTTCACATTTCCCTTTGCCTCACTAGTCGGCGGGCTTATGGCAATTGGCCGATTGGCCTCTGACAATGAGATTCTCGCCTTTCGGGCATCGGGTATTCCGTACCGGCGGCTGTTATATCCGCTAATAGTACTGGGATTGGCCTTTTCGCTATTTTCATTTGCCATGGGAGATTACTTTCTCCCCCGCGGCACTCTCAGTTTCGGTAAGCTGTATCGTGAAATACTCTATTCCAACCCGGCCTTGGAACTCGAGGCCAATTCTGTAAAGCAATATCAGGACACCACTTTGGTTACCGGAGATATTCAAGCCGGCACAATTCGTGATTTAGTTATCTTCGATACCACCGATGATGGGGAGCAGCGCGTAATTACTGCAAAAACCGCTACTCTCCGGGAGAGTAGTGATCAGAGCGGAGTTGTCGGGCTCACCCTTACCGATGTTTTTGGTCATTCCGTTCCGGCTAAACGGAAAGACAGCTACAGCTATTTCGAAGCGGAAGAGATGGTATACAATATCCTTCTGCGGGATATCAGTTACTCGATTGGCTCACTCACACCGCGAGAGATGAGTAGCCTGGATGTATACCGCGAAATACAGCAGAAAGAGGCCGCACTCAATGAGCGCAAGCGCGAACACGCACTGAGGGTACAACAGGAGCGCTACACGCTTCTGCAGAATTATTATGCCGCATCAAGACAGGGAGGGCCGAATTCGTATCAACAACAATTGCGCCAGCGTTTTACCCGTTATCAACAGTTACAAAACCAAAAATTTTCCAGTAAATCTCTGCAAATACACCGGCTCGAATTGTACAAAAAAATGGCTATCCCCTTCGGCTGTCTTGCGTTTGTATTCTTCTTCTTTCCGGCGGGAACTTTTTCGAAAAAGAGCGGCCGGTCGGTGGGGTTCGGAATCGGGCTTATAGTTTCGGTGCTCTACTGGGCCATGCTGTTTGCCGGGCAGACACTGGGGCTTCGAATGGACTTCTCCCCGGCGGCGGCAATGTGGTTGCCCAACTTACTTATTATTCTGATTGGAACCATTCTATACAGAATAAGGTTGTCACGATGAGAACTCTACACTCCATGCTGCTGCGCAGTTTCTTTCCGAATTTTTTGATTGCCCTGCTGTTCTTCGTACTCACTCTTGAGATGGTAGATATTTTCGCCAACCTCTGGCGCTATCTTAACAACGACGCTGCCATTAGTGAAATACTACAGGTTGCCTTGTTATATCTGCCGAAAAGTACCAGTTTTGCCCTTCCGCCGGCACTCCTGTTCGCCGTATCCTTTACTTTAGGCAACTTGTATGCCCGTAATGAGCTCATCGCGATTCTCGGCGCCGGAATCTCATTCATCAGGTTTATATTCCCGCTCCTGATCTTGGGTCTTCTGTTGAGCTTCAGCTACTTCTTTTTTCACGAGACCTTGGTCATCGATAGCTACGCAGCTAAAAACGAGCTGTCCCGTCAGTTGCTCGGGCAAAAGGTATCCTACAGCAATACCGATATTACAGTACTCGGAGAGAGCAACCGGAATGTATACCATGCCGACTATTACAACGACAGTGCTAAAACACTTTCGGGGCTCACCATACTGCGCAGGGACAATCAGGGAGCTTTTACCGGACGCATAGAAGCCGGCTTGGCGGAGTACGTAGAAGACAACCGGCGAGAGGGCGGCTGGATTCTGCACGATGCAATAGAATACACAACAACGGAAACAATTGAAATGTTACAGAGCTCATCCGCACAACAGAGGGCACCATTTTTCGACGTGACGCCGTTTCATTTTCAAAGAAAAACAAAAAATATTGACGAACTTCACTATACTGAAGCCCGATCCTGGGTTGCAACCTTGCGCAAATCCGGCCGCAGCGGTTACAAATCCGCTGTGACTGATTATTACAAGCGCTTTTCATTCGCGCTTACTCCATGTATAGTAATACTGATATCAGCAGCTATCGGCAGCCGGTTCAAAAAAAATATTTTGCTCATGAGTCTCATGACCAGTCTGATTTTATCGGTTGTATATTACGTCAGTGATATGATTTTGGGTCTGTTTGCAAAACAGGGGATTATTGAGCCGGCTACAGGAGCTTGGGCAGCAGTGCTGTTCTTTCTGGCCCTGGGTACAGTCCTGCTGAGACACACAAAAACTTAAAAGGAATTTTGATGCTGTTTGAGACAACTCATAAAGATACGGGCAGTAACGCCCGCACCGGGAAACTGGAACTGCCCCACGGCACTGTGCCGACTCCCATGTTTATGCCGGTGGGAACCAACGCAACCGTCAAGGCTATGCTACACGAGAGTATTGCGGCAATGGGATACAACCTGATTCTGAGCAACACCTATCATTTGTACCTTCGCCCCGGGAAGGAGGTAATCGACCACTACGGAAGTCTACACAAGTTCAGTAGCTGGGACGCAAACATCCTTACCGACAGTGGTGGTTTTCAGGTATTCAGTCTGGCTCCCTTTCGAAAGATAAAAGAGGAGGGGGTACGCTTTCGCTCGCACATCGACGGTGCATACCATATGCTCACTCCCGAAGATGTAATCGATCTGCAGGAGAGCTTCAAAAGTGACATTGCGATGTGCCTCGACGTCTGTACTCCCCCCGATATCACCTATAAAAAGGCCATATCCGCCCTAGAGCTGACCACCCGCTGGGCAGCTCGCAGCAAAGAGCGTTGGCAGCAGCGCGGTGATGACTGGCAGGGCGAGCTTTTTGGGATAGTTCAGGGCAACTTCTACAAAGATCTGCGGAAACGCAGCGCAGAAGAGATCCTGGAATTGGATTTACCCGGTGTGGCCATCGGCGGACTTTCGGTGGGCGAAACCTTTACCCAGTTCGAAGATTTATTGGCATATACCGGTGCGCTGCTGCCGGAAGAGAAGCCGCGCTATCTGATGGGCATTGGAACCCCCGATTATATTCTCAGCGCAGTCGAAAACGGTATCGATATGTTCGACTGTGTGTTCGCAACCCGAACCGCCCGCACCGGAGCGGTGTTTACCGACGACGGTATGATAGCCCTGAAAAAGGCCCTCCACCGCTTGGACGAAGGCCCGATCGTAGAGGGCTGCGGATGTCGGGCCTGTACACAGTATTCGCGCGGGTATTTGCGGCATCTATTTAAGACCAACGAAATTCTCGGCTCAATGCTGGCCACCGAGCACAACCTTCAATACCTGTACGATTTTATTCAAAAGATTCATGCGGCTATCAAACAGAACCGGTTTTCAGAGTTCAAACGCAGCTATTTGAAACGGTTTTTTGCCGATAAAAAGATTGTCGATAAGAAAACAGAGAATAGAGTCACATGAGCGAAGAGAGTACCGGTCAAAGCACCATAGCAACCTTCATCGTGATGTCAAGTACCTTTATATCGAGGATACTTGGGTTCCTGAGGACCGCCGTAATATCTGCCATTTTCGGAGCTACCGGCAAAGCCGACATTATCAACGTTACCTTTGCGGTGCCCAACAACCTGCGCAAGCTGCTGGCCGAGGGCGCCCTCTCCTCGGCGTTTATTCCAGTACTCTCCGAAGCCATTGTAGAAGAGGGGCATCGCCCCCTTCGCTCTCGTCAGCTGGTTCGCCATTTAATCGGATTCCAACTGTTGATCATTATCCCGCTCTGCATTCTTTCAGTCGTTTTTGCCGAACCGCTTATTCAATTTGTACTGACACAGTTCAAGGATGCTGAACAACTATCTTTATCCACCAAACTGTTCCGCTTTTTTATTAACTACCTGCTTTTCATCAGTGTCAGTGCGGTCCTTATCGGTGTTTTGAACTCGCACAGTCGTTTTTTTGTCCCGGCCATCACCCCGATTATTTTTTCGGTTGCAGTCATTTCATCGATTATTGTTCTGCACGGTTCTCTCGGAGTGTACTCTATGGCCGTAGGGGTGCTGGTGGGTGGAGCAGGGCAGGTGGCCTTTCAGTATCCACTGTTCCGCAAAATGGGCTACTCTCTCACCCCGGCATTCGACTTTTTAAAAAACCCCGATTTTACAAGAATTATGCGTCAATGGGCGCCGGTAGTGGCTACCTCGTCTGTGTTTACGGTAAACCAGCAGGTTGCTTTTATCCTGGCCTCGGGACTCGAAACGGGTAGTGCTTCGGCGCTCTCCTATGCACTGGTATTCTGGCAGCTGCCCTTCGGAATCTTCTCAACCTCAATTACCACAGTTCTGTTTCCTAAAATGAGCCGGCAGGTCTCACAAAACGACCTTCAGGGCCTGCGTGAAAGTGTGCAGTACGGTATACGTTTTCTGATAGCTTTGCTGATACCGTCGGCACTGGTCATGGGTCTCATGGGCCGTGAAATTATCGCGATTGCCATTCAGCGCGGTATGTTCAGAACCGACGACACCGAACTAACCGCATTCGTACTTACCGGTTTCTGTTACGGGCTCTTCAGCGTTGGCGCTTTCAACTTTCTGCAGCGATATTTCTACAGTTCGAAACAGTACGCCTTTCCCTTTTATGTGGCCTTGGGAGTACTGATAGTTGATGTCACTCTCTCCTTAATTCTGAAAGAGACCTATCTGAGGGTTGCGGGGCTTTCAATTGCCAATTCGATCTCATTTACCCTCGGATTAATAGTACTGTTTAGCCATGCCTACCGACAGCTCAGTGGTATTCCGCTGCGCTCCCTCGTTCTTACCGCTTTGAAAGTTTGTGCTGCCTCTGTTCCAGTTACAGCAGTGATAGTACAGATGCAGAGGATTTTCGGCCCCTACTGGCGTGGGGGCAGCAGCTTTCACGGCCTGGGGATTCTTCTGCTCGAAGTTGTAATTATCATGTCCATGTATCTGTTCCTGTATCGACTCTTGAAAGTAGAAATGTTAAGCTATCTGCTCAAGCGTTTTAGACGAAAAGCCGAGAAGGAAGGGTGATGAATTATATGCATATTACCACTTTGCTGTTGCTCATTGTACTCCTTGCCCCTGTGCAGCCGGTTCTAAGCCAGACCGGCAATGATGCAGCGGAGGATTCCGAAGATACCACTAAAGGGGAGCAAGACGAACAGGAGCAGAGCCTGGAAGAACAGCGCCGGCTTACCATTCAGTTCGGTATCGACTCACAGTTGCTGGAACTAATCACCCAGTTGAAAGAGGAACAAAATGAAAACTATTTCGGGCCCCTCGAAGAGTTGTTTACCAAAACTTCAAATAGCGACATTCAAATAGCTATTGCCGACTTTTTTGCATCACAGGAGAATGACGAGCTGGTTGACGAAGCCTTTGAACGACTCAGGGAGTATGACAACCTCGATGCCAAAATAGTACTACAACTCATCCGGTATGTTGATGACTATCAAAATGATGCAATCAGCCAGCTCTTCTTCGAAATGATTGAAGACCCGCGGGTCGAAGTTGCCTCGGCAGCTATAAACGCGATAGGTAAATCCGATAAAAATCACTACGCTGAACAGCTGCTCGAGATGTACAACGACCGCGAGTTTCGGGACGAGCTAAAGCCGGCCCTCATCAGCACTTTAGGAGAACTTGGCGATCAGGCAGCCTTCGAGCTGCTCGATAAGATTGTGAGCGATGAGAATGAATCAAAATCACTACGCTGGAGAGCATGTCAATCACTTGGTAAAATCGGAGGAGAGGATGCCTTTGAATCGATCAGTGCCCTCCTCAACGACGACGACCCCATTTTACGTTCGTATGCGGTAAACTCCCTCGGGTATCTCGACCAGAAGGGCACTGTCGATATACTCATAGATGCCCTTCGCGACAGTATGTGGAGGGTAAGGGTTCAGGCGGCCGAGGCGCTCGGACGCAAACAGGCTGCGGAGGCATTTGAAATTCTCAAATTCAAGGCGCAATATGACCCGGACACTCGCAACGTCCGTCTGGCGGCAGTCAAAGCTATCGGGCAACTCGATACGGGGAAGGGGTACGACTTTTTACGCGAAATCTACCGCGATTCAAGTACACCCATCGGTCTGCGGGCAAAGGCTATCGAGATACTAGTTGAGGACAGCCTCAGTGCTTCACTCGAGGTGATGAACGAAGTGTTGGATGAAGAGTGGCAGAAAGACAAATCGTATATTTTAGATTACACCTGCAAAATGTTGTCAACTCGAAAATCGCCGCATTTGGTACCTTTGTATGAACGTATGCTGAACCATCCTTCTCATATCAATTTACTGATTTATGGATTAAGGGGCATACGTTTGAATAAAATCGGCTCGCTGAGAAATGAGGTAGAAAAACTTACCTCCGACGAGGTAAGCCGGGGTGTTCGATCACTTGCAAAATCCGTGCTCGGCGAATTATAAACCAGAGCTATATGCCGGACCGGATTCAGTCTATATCTGAATCCGGCTTCCCGGGAGCATCGGTCATATGCAGCAGGCGGTTGAGCCTCTCGAGGGGCGGTATGTACATCTTGAATACCAGTGCAGTTTCTTTTCCGCTTTCCGGACTCACCACTCTGAAATGCCTTCCCAAACAGTTATCCACGGGGCGTCCGCGGAGTTCCGGAAAATAGTCTTCCTGGATAGGTGAAAGAGTAAAATTTTCATCTACCCGACGTACATTTGCAATGACACCATCAATTTGAATGCTTGTTATTTCATAGTCGGCTTCGCCCGGGGCTCCTACGGAGAAACTGGCCCCCGGAGAGAACCAGTGTGTATTGCGGCCTAAGAAGTTGTGCTGGAAATCGGCCCGCATTTCAACTCCTATATCGCCCTCTTTTCCCTTGCCTGCACCGCGGATTCTCTGGTGGGCGCGTTGCTGCGTACTCTTTGCCTTGGATTTTTCAGCTAAGGAAAGCGGTATTCTATCACGGTTCTCTTTCTCACGGGCCGCATAACTTCCCAATATGGAAACACTGTCCGATCCTTCGGAGGAGCTCTTATCTCTGACCGGAAGACTGCTTTTAGATGCAGTGTTTTTAAAGCTCGTAAAAGTACTCTGAGCTTCACCCATGCGGTTTCCGCCCGATGAAACTCCGCGGCTGTCGAAGGGTGTTTCGCGGTCTGCAAACCTTCCGCGCTTGGCTTCGCTCAACATCGTACTGGACTTATCTTCCTCTTTCCGGTAACCGATACCCTCGGCGAAATTGCGGTCGGTAGGTGCCTTTTTACCGAATCCGGAGAAATCAGGAGTTCCCGAACCGACAGATTTTCTCTGCTTATCATCCTTGCCCGCGGCACCGAACACACGGCGAAGGAGAAAGAAAACCAATACGAACAGAATCAGAAGCAGGGGAATAAACAGGTAATATACATTGAAATCACCAGTCCCGATTCCACCGGCGGCTGCGCCGATTTCCAGACGTATCTCTTGCTCTAGAGGAAACGCATTCGCCGCACCCTCTATTCCGAGTTCGACGCGGATCGCATTTATCCCTTCTTCCAATCCTGCCGGAAGCTCGAGTACGGCTTTCAGTTCACCGCTCTCGCTGGCTGGCAGTACAAGTGAATCGGTCTGGGTGAGCAAATTCGAGCCACGGTGCCGTACAGCGGTGAGTCGCACCGTAGTTTCAGCACTACCGTGATTCACAAAGGTCAGCGGCAGGGTAAACCCACGCCGTCCAGCTTGGATGCTGCCCGAAGGATATACTATTTCTAAAGCTCCCGTAGCAGCAAGGGCTGTTTCAGCAATATTTCCATTGTGTGCTACCGGTTTACTTCCAAGCAGGGCTGCTAGCTGAGCTAACAATCCGGTCTGAACCCCGGCGGATTGTGTTTCCGAAGGGAACAGCACCACATTTACTTTCCAGCCGTTGCGTTTGAAATAATCGGCAATACTTTCGATTCGTTGTTCATTTTTCGGCCCTACCGCATAGCTGCTCACGGGGGGAGGATCGTGGGCATCATCCGAAAGGATCAGAATTTGTTTATTCGTGTGCAGGGGAAGTTCATTTGCATATTCTCCCACGAACTTGAGAGCCGAAACGATATCGGTATTGGCATCCAGCGGCTGTAACAGCATCAGGCGGGCCAACACTTCTTCAATCTGTTTCTGGTCGCGCAGGGTTCGACTTATCTCGAACTCCGCATCGTCACCGAAACTGACCAAGTGAAAGGTATCCCGGTAGGAAAGCTGGCGTTTCATTACATCCTTCACCAGTAACTCAACTTGCTCGCCCTTTTCTTCAAACATACTTTTTGAGCTATCGATCATCAGAATAAAGTCAGTAGCTTTCTGTGCACTCAGAGAACTGGCAAGCATAGTAAAAAGTATCAGAAAGGCGAGTGTAAACTTCCGAATATCGGAAGCTACACTTTTGAGAATCTGTGGAAGTGATGACGAGGTATTAAAACTTCGCCGCTTCGATTTTTTTGATACTGTAGTCGTATTTACGTTCATTGATTTCAAATTGGACCTCTTTTCCCTCTTTGTGGTTCCATAGTTTTCCACCAAAAGGTGATAAATATGAAATTATATGTTCATCCGGGTTAGATTCCCAGGGACCAAAAAACTTATAGACCTCTTCCTTGTCTGTAACGTGGTTGTGGAGGGTCACTTTGGTACCAAAAGATACCTTCGAGGGATCCACATCCTTCGATTCGAATATTGTTGCTCGTTCGATATCTTCCTTCAATTTAGCGGCATTGAGATTGAGCATTTCGAGTTTCTCTTTACCGGCTTTATATTCGGCGTTTTCCTTCAAGTCGCCAAGTTCGCGCGCAGCGCCGATCTCCTTTGAGGTCTGGGGCATTTCAACATCGATAATTTGCTGCAGCTGTTTGGTTTTCTCATCATACCGCTTGCGGGTAACCACCAATCCTCTTGAGACAGTTTCTTTTTCTTCCTCACCGTAAAACTTAAAGTCGGGAAAGCGTTCGGAGATCTTGTGTTTGAGTGTCTCTCTGATTTTCGGATCGAGTTGATCAACATCATTCACCAATGAAAAAAGACGGTTGATCGACTCGGGATCGGTTTTCATAATGTACTCTTCAAGATGGTCGTCGGTAAACAGAAAAGACTGTATCTGTTTATTCAGGCGACGATTTACACTTACGTCGCGCTTATTGTCAATTTCACGGAAGGTAATATCCAGTAGGTGGATCATTCCGATTAATACCTTTTCATACGAAAGCCCGTACTCCTCTTCCCATACTTTTTCGGAGAATGTTTTAGCGGCCCAGATAAACGCCTCGCGCTTTTCGCGGTACTGGTCGAGCAGAAAGGTAAACAACTCTTTCAAATTGTCCTGATAGCCCTTGCTTTCCAGCTCGTCAATAATATAACGGGACAGATGATAAGGAAACAGTTTGACAAATAGTTCCGGCCAATTGGGAGTATTTCGTTTGATTCTCTCCAGAAAATCCCGTTTGAGTTCATTGTCTTCGATATCCTGAAAAGTCGTTTCGATTTCCTTTTCGTTTACCTGATTAATCAGTTCTTTGAAATTGACATTCAGCCCCGGGTTGAGAAAAGGGTAGTCACGAATGATTCGATTAACTATCAGGTAACTGGCAAACACATTTTCATTCACCTGGTTGAAAGATTTGAGAAAGCCGGTGAAATAATCAAACATTTCTGCAAAGTAATCCGATTCGGGATCGCTGTGCTTGAGGAACTCTCGCAGCACTTTGAGACGTCCGAAAAAGCTCTTTTCAGCCCTAAAACGGTTGTAGGTTTTCTCTTCAAAACTGATGGGGGTATCACGCACTACATAGTGATCGACTTTTTCCGGCAGGTTTCCGAAAGAAGAGTTGGTCTTTAGAATTTTTCGGGCTTCGGAGCTCCAACTGGTCCATTCGCTGGCTGTCAGCACACTGGGTACCAGCTCGGCTTTTATCTGTTTCATGTTCGCCGAATTATCGTAGCTTTTGATTATCGTCTTCAACGCCCATAAAGGATTCTCTTTTATTTTCTCTTTCAATTTCTCCTGCGACCAGACGGCTTTCAAAACCCAGATATGATCCTTGGAAAGACTGCCCAGCGCATTTACCGCCATCTGCAAGCTCATGGAATGTCCACGTTTACGAGTAAAATCTATGGTAATCGAATTATCTTTTATTGAGTGTATCCGACCGATACCCCATGTACGGTGGAATACAAAGTTACCGGCATCGAAGGAGATATGCTTCTCAAAATCCTCGATAGCCTCATGTACATTCCGCCATGCCTGGGTGAGGTTGGACAGTTTGATGTACTCTTCAAGGTGACTGTGATCGGAATATTTCTGACGATAACAGTAGGTAATTTCTGCCCGCGCCCATTCACTCTTTGAATCGTAGATGAGTATCCGTTTCAGAATATCAATCGCCTTGTCCCAGTTTTCATTCTCTTTGTAATGGGTATACAGGTCTTCCAGTAGCTGGGCAGCGCGTTCGGCATTGATGGCCCGTTCCACTTTGCGCTCGATATGGAAGAACAGGTCGGTTTCTTCGGGTATGTATTCTATTAGTTTGTGCCAGATCTCTTTTATGTTAGTAAAGAGCCGCTTGCTGATATAACGATGTACCGCTTTTTTGTAGTACTCGACCGCATCTTCTATTTCACCATCTGCTTCTTTCTTCTCTGCCAGATGCTTTACAATATCAGCCTCTTCAAAATCTACCTTTATGAGACGTTCCCACACCTGATATTTTTTTTCGATCTCGTTTTCATTTTCAAAACAATCAGCTAATGTTCGCAGAGCAAATTTGTTTTCTCCGAACTCGAGGATTCGGTTACACAAGTATTCAACTACCTTCCATTTATGGTTATCAGTGAAAATAGAGATAACCTGTACCAGGTTGGAATCGTCAATAAGTTGGCGATTCAACGCAATGATACCGGAGATGTAGAGGGCGATAATACTGTTGCGGGTATGCTGCAGGTGCTCATCGCAGAGTTCTTTTATCTCTTCTAATTTCTCTTCCGAGTCAATAGAATCGAGTATTTCATCAAGTTCCTTGAAATTCTGGATTGTATAGCTATTAAGAGTAGCACGGGTCCATTTTTCTTCATTCAGCAGTTCTTTTACTCGGTCAATTGCGGTGTCGGCCATATTCCTCTCCACTCAATTAGTTGATGTACTGTGTGTATATGTGTTCATCGATCATCTTAATTTTGCTTAATACCTCTTCAACCCATTCGCGATTTTCATGGGCATTTACATAATGATCTATAAGCCAGAAATAGCGATTGAGAAGTCTGGGAATGAGTGACTCATTCTCAGCATCCGTCCCTTGTTCTTGAATACGCTTTTCCAGCGAATAAATCGATTGTTTCAGCTTGCCGTACTCCAAAGGTCGTAGCTCACGCTTGACATTGAGTACCCCCAACAGAACTCCGTACACAGGGGCCCACTCTTTCAACACTGGTTCAGCATACCCCAAATCACGGACTCTTGCAATAAGGCGGGTGATTAAACCCGATTCGAGAAATGCGAGCTCAATTTTTTGAGGATTTATAAAAAAGGCTTCACGAAAAAAGGCTTTGGCAGCCTTAGTCTCGTCTATCAGGGCATAGCAGTCGGCGATTTCACCTAGTACTTCGGCATCGTCGCGGCGTTTACGGCCGGCGCTTTCGAGATATTCCAGGGCCCTTTCAAAATCACCTGAAAGCTTGTAGCAGCGACCGATGTTCAGCATAAGACCGGCCTCCGGCTCCTCATTGGCCCGGATTACCCGTTTAAAACTCACCAGGGCCGTACCGAACACCCACTTCCGCAGCACAAACAGTTCCCGCTCGATGGGGGCTTCCATGCGGGGCAGGAACTCCTGAAAAGCACGCCACTGACGCAACAGATACTCACCGCGCTCGTTGTCATCGTGTATTTCGTTAAGACGCGGGAGCCGCTCTTTCCAAAATTTGCAGCATTTGAGGGTAGACAGAACTTCGGTATCCTCGAAATCTATCTCTAATGCATTTTCAAGTTTTTCTTCCGCTTCGGTAAATAACCCTTCTCGAATTTTTAACTGAACTTCTTGTAATATTTCTTCGATATGTGGTTGTTGTGAAGTAGTCTCATCCATATTAGTAGCTAATCGCAATTGCCCCTCAATTTGATAATTCGCAGGAGGAGAGCCTTAAAGAGTAATTTTTACTCTACATTTGGCTCACTTTTATTATATCATGGTATCAATAATAGTCAATTACATCGAAACTTAGAGTTATGATTGCCATATACGCTGGAATTTGGTACATAATATATATATGAAACCGAACAAAAACTGTTATTACGCCCCGTCGCTCCTTTCGGCCGATTTCAGCAATGTGAAAGCTGCCATTAAGAAAATCCACACCGCCGGTGCCGACTGGATTCACCTTGATGTGATGGACGGACATTTCGTACCCAACCTTACCTTTGGTCCGAAGCTGGTGAAGGACTTACGCCCCCATTCTTCACTTCCCTTTGATGTACACCTGATGATATCCGAACCCGAGAAATATGTTGAACAGTTCATAGAGGCCGGTGCCGACTATGTCACTTTTCACATTGAAGCGGCTATACACGCGCACTGTATCGTACAGCGTATCCATGCCGCCGGCGCAAAAGCCGGTCTGTCGATTGTACCGTCTACTCCCGTGAGTCAACTCGATTCAATGTTACCTTACGTCGACCTGATACTCATAATGACGGTGAATCCCGGTTTCGGCGGTCAGGAACTGATTCCCGGCTGCCTGGATAAAGTGCGCTACCTAAGCGAGCAGGCTGAAGCTCAGGGTTATAACTATCTGATAGAAGTCGACGGCGGGGTAAACCGGACAACGGTTGAAAGTGTCAGGGATGCCGGTGCCAACGTGCTGGTCAGCGGTAGCGCCTTTTTCAAAGCCGACGATCCCGCCGATGAAGTTCGTGTGATGCGGGGTAAATAAATACTTTATCTGAAGTTGCGACGGGTCGAGAATAAAGATGGGGAAAAGGTTTTAAAATGAAAAAGAAGATAGCACTATTTTTACTGCTTTTTATGGTACTGATCACTCCGACGCTGGTGAGCAGCCAGGAACGAGAAATTCCCGGTGCATTGAAATCGGGAATCGAAGCTTTTGGGAGGGGTGAGTACGAACAGGCCTTGTTGTACTTCCGCGATATTATTCTCGATTCAGATTTGAAAAAGTACTACGGAGATGCCTATTTTTGGATAGGCCGCAGCCACCTTGCGCAGCAGAGAATCGAAAAAGCGGCCCAGAATATCGACTATTTTACTGCCAACTACCAGGATCATCACAAATATCCGGATGCCTTGTATCAAAAAGGGCGTATCCTATTTTTGCAGAAAGAGTATGAAAACTCTATCCAGCAGCTCTACAGTTACATAGATGCACATCCCGCCCACGAATATAATGCAAATGCCCTATTCTGGATCGGCGAATCGTTCTACGCTCTCGGTCATTTCGAAAAAGCAGAAAAACTGTATACCGCGGTAATTCGTGATTATCCGCGCAGTTACAAGGTTGAGGCGGCCAAGTACCGGAAATCGCTGATTGAACTGAAACAGCGCGAACAAGATCTGCTGAAACTATTAAAGATAAGTCATGAGGAGTACTTAAAAGCCCTTGAAGACTTTCAACAGCGGGAGAGAACTTATGAGCAGGCCATCAGCAGTTATCAACGGAAGCTCAGTGCCGCCACTTCCGACAATGACAACGAGCTTATCAGCGAATTAAATTCAGATATACGGCGTCTTCAACAACGGCTCGAAGAGGAGCAGCGGCGGGTTGCCCAACTCCGGCAACAACTGGCCTCTAACGGCAGTACTCCAGCACGCGAAACCCCATCAGTGACTGCCGGAACCGCTGATAAGGATGAAGTACGGAGACTACTCGAGTTGAAGAACCGAGCCCTGACCCTCAAGTTGTTCTATATCGAATGGCTGCAGAAAAATCGGGAGAGTAATTCATGAAACGCCGAGTAATACTACTAGTCAGCATTCTTTTTATCCTTCTGCCGGCTGTCCTGAGCAGCTTAACTCTGGAGCAGGGACGCTTGAAACTAATTCTGCACGAAGAGAGTGGTCGCTTTTCTCTTTACTACCTCGAGGACATCGAGGAGGAAGAATACGTTTCACTTCTTTTTCAACGAGATCCCCGCACCAGTTCCACCGGTATTCTTTTGAACAACCGTACTATTACACTCGGCTCTTCAAACACCTTTTCCCAGAAAACCAGGAAAACCTCGCAGGGAGCTCAGTTTTCCTGGACCTCACCTCAGCTCGAAATTCGGCAGACATTTCAGTTTGTGAAGTCCAGCTCAACCGGACTGGCTGACGGTGTTAAAATTGATACGATTGTTATAAATAAATCCGAAGAAATTCAGTCGGTAGGAGTTCATTACCTGTTCGATACTTACCACGGTGAACAACAGGATGCCCATTTCATAACTTCCGACAATGAAAAGCTGGAAAGCGAAACCGGTTTCTCACTGCAGCCCCCCACCTACTGGGTCTCTCCGACCGCCGGAGGTGAGGGGAAGTTTCAGGGCTCTGTTTCAATGCTGAAGGGCAGTGGAATTACCCTGCCGGACAAGGTTGTGTTTGCTAACTGGAAACGCCTGAGTGAAAACCTGTGGAATATGCAGGTACAGGGCAACCGTAACTTCAACCTTCTGCCTTACTCTATCAACGATTCGGCTGTGTGTCAGTTTTACGATCCAATTAAACTTGCTCCGGGGGCCCGCCGTACGGTTACAGCGGTAGTAGGCGCTTATACCGGCAGACCTCTGATAGTCGATACAACCGCAGCAGCGCGCACCGGCGGAGATAATCTCGATCAGATGTTGAGCAGCACTAGCAGCAACGACAGCGGGAAGAGTACCCAGCAACTGGTACGCGAGGATTTAATTTCAGTGAATGATATTATTTCCAACATCAATAGTCTGCTTTCTTTTCCTGAAGATATAACCGATGAAAAGATCGAGGTGATCGAAAAGTCTCTTAACAATCTTCGTGAAAAACAAAGCCAATATCAAAACAGCGATTAATCGCTGATACCGGAGAACAGCGGATGGGAGGGAATGATCTCAAAAAGGCATACAAACTGTATCGCCGAGGAAAATATACTCAAATACTGCAGCTCCTCGAGTCGCAGATATTCCGATACCGGCAGAGTTTTCAGTTTTACTATCTGCTCGGGATGTCCTGTCTGTATACCGGCGACTTCAGCGGAGCTGAATCGTATCTGCAACGGGCCCTGAGCCTGAAGCCCGGGAATACACACGCGCTGCTGGGCATTGCGGCAGTGCACCTCAAACAGCAGAAAACCTCCGAAGCACTGAAAGATTGGTTTGAAGTTATCGATAAAGAGCCAAAAAACCGCCACGCCAACAAGGGACTCGCAGTAGTGCGTCGACATGCCGATCCGGACGAACTGATTGCATATACCGACAGCAACAAACTGTACAAACTGCTCCCGAATGAAAAAAGTGTTGGCGCCGGAACTCTTGTTAGCCTGGTTATAGCCGGCTTGATTGGCGCCGGTGTACTGTTTTACCCGCTTTATGCACCGTATATTGAGAAAGTAGTAACTCCGCAAGTACAGCGGCCGGAAATTGCCGAACTCGATCTTGCTGTAAACAGCTATATTACGGAAACTTCCGCAGGAGATACCGGTGAGCTGTCATCTCAGGCGGCACCGCAATTCGAGCTAAACCGTAAAGAGTTGAAAGACACCTACGACGAAGTGGTGCGGTACTTTAACAGCTATAAAGATAACCTCGCGCAGCGCGAGATTAACCGTATTCTGCTGTCCAACGCCTCCAACGAGCTGAAAAACAAGGTCAGTACCCTGGAAACTTATACACGAGAACCCAGCTTCGACACTTTATCACATAATTTTCCCTACCGCGAGGTTCGAAACCAGCCGATGCTTCACCGAAATTGTTACGTTATCTGGAAAGGGCGGGTGAGCAATTTACAGGTTGGCGAAACATCTATCAATTTCGATATGCTGGTGGGTTATGAAACCGAAAAAATCCTCGAAGGTATTGTTCCCGTCGAGCTCGATTTTGCCGCTCACATCGATCCGGCCTTTCCGATCGAAGTTCTGGGTAGAGTCCAGCCGGAAAACGGAAATATACGCCTGCAGGCCAATTCTATCCATCAATTTATTCCGGAAAAGGAGTAGTTATGCGCGCAGTTGTGCAGCGAGTTCATACATGCTCGGTGAGGGTCGAGCAAAAGTTCGTCGGCCAGATTGAAAAAGGCCTACTGGTGTACCTGGGAGTAGAAAAAGAGGATACAGACGAGGATATGCAGTATCTCATCGAAAAGGTTTCCGGCCTCCGCATTTTTTCCGATAGTGATGGAAAAATGAACCTATCTGTACAGGACATCCACGGTCAAATCTTGGTGATTTCACAATTTACTCTCTGCGCCGATACCCGCAAAGGCAAACGCCCCTCGTACAACAACGCCGCCTCGCCTCAAATGGGAGAGCAGTACTACAACCGCTTCGTAGATGCAGTCCGTGGAAAGGGTATCAAGGTGGAAACCGGAGTCTTCGGCGGGAAAATGCAGGTAGAGTACACCAACGACGGGCCGGTCACCATTCTGCTCGATTCCAGAAAACTATTTTAAGCACCTCCTTCGAAATCGATTGCTTCTTGACCAGACATTCATATAGCCTATAAGATAGAGTCTAGAAATTATCGGTAATTTTGAAGCACACACGCGAATGCAGCTGTTCTACTCTAGTTAGAAGCGGTTCTAATCGATTCTATCAAAGGCGCCTGAGTTCGCAGGAGGAAATATGGCCAAGAAAAGCAGTAACGTTACCCAGGAAACACCCGGAAACCTGGATGAAAAGAACAAGGCTCTCGAGGCAGCCCGCTTGCAGCTTGAGAAGCAGTTCGGCAAGGGGTCACTGATGAAGCTCGGCGGAGACGGCCGTGATACCAGCATTCGCGTAATACCCTCTGGATCCGTGTTGCTCGATTCCGCCCTCGGAGTAGGCGGATACCCGCGGGGCCGGGTAATCGAAATTTACGGCCCGGAGTCTTCCGGAAAAACAACTTTAGCACTGCATGCAATTGCTGAGGCTCAGAAGCAGGGTGGCATCGCCGCCTTCGTCGACGCCGAGCATGCCCTTGACCCGGTATACGCCCGTAATCTGGGCGTAAATACCGATGAACTGTGGGTATCCCAGCCAGATACCGGTGAACAGGCCCTGGAAATTGCAGAATCCCTGGTGCGCTCCGGAGCAGTTGACGTGATCGTCGTCGACTCAGTAGCGGCACTGACTCCGCAGGCCGAGATAGAGGGCGAAATGGGCGACTCGCATATGGGGCTACAGGCCCGTTTGATGAGTCAAGCCCTCCGAAAACTCACAGGTACTATTTCGAAATCCGGTACAAGCCTCATTTTTATAAACCAGATTCGCATGAAAATCGGAGTTATGTTCGGCAATCCTGAAACCACTACCGGCGGTCGGGCACTCAAGTTTTATTCTTCAGTACGCCTAGAGGTTCGCAGAATCGAAACTATTTCCAAGGGTTCCGACGATGCTATTGGAAACCGGGTTCGGGTGAAAGTAGTCAAAAACAAGGTGGCTCCGCCATTCAAGAAAGTAGAACTCGAGATAATCTTCGGCAAGGGCGTCAGCGCTACTGCCAGTCTGCTGGATGCAGCCCTGAAATTCGAGCTGATCTCAAAAAGCGGCAGCTGGTATTCATACGGTGAAGAGAGAATCGGCCAGGGCCGCGAAAACGCCAAAGAATTCCTGGACAATAACCCCGATATTGCCAAAGCAGTGGATGATAAAGTGCGCCGTCTACTGTTCCCAGAACGGTATAAAGATGAAAACAAGGCCGAAGAGTCCAAAACCGGCTCACAGGAAAAAGAACAGCCACAGCAGAGCCAGCCGGAGAGCGCCGCTGAACAACCATCCGCGGATAAGGAACTCTTTTAGCGGTAATGGAAACAGAGCAAGTCTCGATTAACGGTGAACCAGTAAAACAGCAGTTTAAGCTCAGCGAATTCGAAGGACCCCTCGATTTACTGCTGTTTCTGATCAAAAAAAACGAAATTAATATTTACGATATCCCCATTGCAGAAATCACAGAACAGTACCTGGCTTATATTCAGTATGCCGCCGGACGGCAGCTCGAAGATCTCACCGAGTTCTATGTGCTCGCTTCGACCCTCCTGTACATTAAATCGCAAATGCTACTACCGGTGGAGGTCGATTTCGATGATGAGCTCGAGGACCCGCGCCGCGAACTGGTAGAACGGCTGATAGAGTATCAAAAGTACAAAAAACTCACCGAAATTATGGCGGAAAAAGAGCAGGAGGCCGAATGGATTATTGAACGCAAAAAGATACAACCGGCGCTGCCGTTTCCCGGAGATGATCAGACTTGGTCGAAAATAGATGTATGGGATCTACTTAAAACTTTTTCTCATTTGATCTCTTCTATTTCCACTGAAAACATCATCGACCTGCATGAAGAGATTACGGTGAATGAAAAAATCAGCTTAATTAATGAACTGCTTGACACTCAAGGCGAGTTTTTTTTTACTGATCTGGTCACCAGACCGCATGTGGCAATGGATATCATTTGTTCATTCCTGGCAATTCTTGATTCGGTTAAATTACGCATAATCGGTATTTATCAAAACAAGCTATTTGGCGATATCAAGATACGCCGTCTCAGCCTGATACCAAAGGAAAAGGAGTATGAAACTGGAACGTGAAGCTGCTCTCATAGAGGCAATCCTGTTTCTAGAAAGCGAACCGGTGGAGGTCGAAAAACTGGCCCGCTATGCGAATTTGCCGCAGGACATAGTTGACAGGGTTCTCCTGCAGTTAAAAGAGGAGTATTCTAGCGAGGACCACGGTCTGGAGTTATTAGAAATCAGCGGAGGTATACAGTTCGCACCCAAACCGGGTCTGTGGGAATACCTCAAAGAACGCTACGGACGTAAAAACGAAAGCCGGCTCTCAAAAGCTGCTTTAGAAACCCTCTCCATTATTGCCTATTCACAGCCCATTACCCGGGGCGAGATCGACAACATCCGCGGTGTGTCTTCGGCAAATATGGTCAAACAGCTGCACGAACGCAACCTGGTCAAGGTTGTCGGTAAAAAGGATGTTCCGGGCAAACCCGTACAGTACGGAACCACCAAAGAGTTCCTCAAACTCTTCCGGCTGAAGAGTATCGCCGATTTGCCGCACCTCGACGACCTCGACAAGGAACGATTTGAACTGGAAAGTGAAGAGTCTTGAGTATGGGCAATGCTGAGGTGAAAGATCCGCAACAGCACGGCATTCGTCTGCAGGTATATTTAGCCCGCTGTGGAATCGGCTCGCGGCGCAAAAATGAAGAGTATATTTCCGCCGGCCGGGCCTCCATAAACGGTGAGACGGTTACCGAACCGGGAACGAGAGTATATCCGGAAGATGAGGTAACCTTCGACGGCCGTCCGGTGCAACCTGAATCTGAAGGCCGTTATATTGCCCTCTACAAGCCGCCGCGCTACATTTGTTCTAATTACGACCCCGAAGGCCGGCCTTTAGCAGTAGACCTGCTGATACCGCACTTCTCGGAGCGGCTTCACAATATCGGCCGACTCGATTTCATGTCGGAAGGGCTCATTTTTTTCACCAACGACGGTACTTTTACCCGCATCGTATCGCATCCCTCCTCAGAAATCCAAAAGGAATACCGCATCTATTGTCACAATCCCGTTCAGGAGAACACACTCCAAAAGTGGTGCCGGGGACTCGATGTAGAGGGGACCTTTTACAAAATCGAATCTTCTCGTAGAATCACCCCCCAAGAAATACTGCTTACCCTCATAGAAGGTAAAAACCGCGAAATCAGAAACCTTTTCAAGGCCGACGGAATAGATATTAAACGGCTCGTTCGCGAGAGAATCGGGCCGGTTACAATAAAAGGGCTTTCGCCGGGAGCTTACAGACTACTCACTGCGGATGAGGTAAACTGGTTCAGCAAAAGGGGAAACACATGATCGTTGCAATAGACGGACCGGCAGGTGTCGGAAAGAGTACAATTGCCAGACAGATTGCCGAAAGAACCGGCATGTACTACATTAACTCCGGAAATCTATACCGCGCTATCACCTGGCAAATTTTACAGAAGTATTCCGATAATCCGTTCGTGGACCAGGGAAAAATGATTCAAGTGGCCGAAAACTGCCGCTTTGAGCTGAATCCGGACGGGTTGTATGTAAGCTCCCAGAGGGTAGAGGATTATCTGCACACGGATGCAGTGGATGCCTGGGTAGCACAGGTGTCTTCAATTAGTGAAATCCGGTCGATTGTTAATCAGGATCTGCGCAAGATAGCATCGGGGATGGAATCGGTGGTCGAGGGCCGTGATATCACCACAGTCGTTTTTCCCGATGCGAAAGTAAAAATTTTCCTCGATGCATCGGTTGAAACTCGTGCAAAAAGAAGGTATCATCAGGGGATCAGTGAACTTTCAATTGAAGAAATAGCACAACGCATTCGCCAGCGCGATCAGATCGACCGTACGAAAGCAGTAGGCCGGCTGGAAGTCGCTAAGGACGCCATCTATTTAGATACCTCGGACTTGACCATAGATCAAGTTTGTGAGAAAGTGATAGACAAAATTCGAAAAACGGTACAATAAGTATAGTAGCAGGAGTAATATGGCAGTGATGACTGAAAAAGAACCGGATACCGCAGCAGCAAACATTCAATCATCCCTTCAGGAAGAATACCTAAAGAGCTTAGAAGAACTTGAAGAAGGTCAACTCATAGACGGAACGGTTGTGGAGGTAACTCCGGAACATGTATTTGTCGACGTAGGGTATAAATCCGAAGGGAAAATACCTCTTGAGGAGTTTGAAACAGCTCCCGTAAAGGGCGATAGCGTATCGGTCGTACTTATCCGTAAAGAGGGTAAAGGCGGGCAGGTTGTCGTTTCGAAGAAAAAAGCCGATATTCGCAACTTCTGGAAGGAATTGCGGAATGCACATCAGGAAGGCAAGCCTGTGAAAGGGACCTTCGACAAAAACATCAAAGGCGGCTTTGAAGTCGACCTCGGAAATGGTGTTCGCGGCTTTTGCCCTTTTTCCAAAGCAGATGTAGTGCGGGTAGAGAAACCCGAAGAATACCTGAACACGCAAGGTGAATTCCTGATTGATCGCTTGTACAGCAGCAACAAACTGAAAATTGTACTCTCCCGCCGCGGATTTCTTGAGCAAGAAATCGACCGCCGCAAAAAAGAGTTCTTCGAACACACGCAAATCGGCGATACCGTAACCGGTCGGGTGAAGAGTTTTACCTCTTTCGGTGCATTCATCGACCTGGGCGGCTTCGACGGTCTCCTGCATATCAATGACATGAGCTGGGGTCATGTAACCCGGCCGAAAGACTATGTAAAGAAGGGACAGGAAGTTACCCTCAAGATAATTCACCTCGATCCTGAAGAGCAGAAGATAAACCTTTCACTGAAACACTTCACTCCAGACCCCTGGGTTAACTTTGAAGAAAAGTACCAGATCAACGACGTCGTAAAGGGCAAAGTAACCAAACTGACCGACTTCGGTGCATTTGTCGAGATCGAGGAGGGCGTCGAAGGACTGGTACATGTGTCCGAACTCTCCTGGGTAAAACGAATCAACCATCCCAAAGAGGTGTTGTCCATCGGTGATGAGGTCGATGTAATGATTCTCTCCTACGATATTCAGCAAGGCCGCGTGTCTTTGGGTATCAAACAGGTTCTGCCAAACCCCTGGGATGAAATGGAAGAGAAATATCCGGTGGGTACCCGTCTTAAACGAAGGGTAGTCAAAATAACCAATGCCGGCGCGTTTGTACAATTAGAAGAGGGTATCGACGGGTTTCTGCATGTAGACGACCTCTCCTGGACAAAAAAGATCAAAAATCCCTCTTCAGTTTTGAAGGTGGACGAAGAGATCGAATGTGTGGTCACCGAGGTCGATCCCGAATCCCATCGTATACGGCTCGGCGTAAAGCAGCTGACTGAAGATCCGTGGCGCACTCTCCAGAATAGCTACCCCAAAGGGAGCGTGATTGAAGGTGAAGTTACTTCGGTTACCGATTTCGGAGTGTTTGTGAGGGTTTCCGGAGGCATTGAGGGATTAATCCACAAGTTCAATCTGAGAGGTCCTGCGGATGAGACCCCGGATGAAGAATTGCTGCAGAAGTATAAACCGGGTGACCAGGTGAAAGCCATGGTGCTTGATGTTAAGCCCACGCAGCAAAAACTCTCCCTTTCCATCAAGGAATACCAGAAGGGACTGCAAAAGAAAGAAATTTCTAAGTACATACACGATGATCAAGACGAATCTACTGTCACCTTTGGCGATCTTTTGAAGGAAAAGGGGTCTGACTCATTCGATTCGTAGTATGTTTAACTCTACCGTCGATGCAGAGAAACTCAAGACCCTCATCGAGATCAATACACTCATCAATTCGAATTTCCAAGACGGGCGGACTCTTCTGACAAGAATTTTAGAGTCCGCCACTCGTTTAACCGATGGTGAGTCGTCCTCACTGCTGCTTGTTGATAATGAAAATAACAAACTGTATTTTGAAATAGCCCTGGGCCCCAAAGGCCCGGCGGTTAAGCGTTTTACCCTTAATATGGGTGAAGGTATTGCCGGCTGGGTAGCCCAGAACAATACCTCCCTGATTGTTAACGATGTTGACCGGGACAAGCGCTATTACTCCGATATAAGCAAAAAGGTGGGCTATCCTACCGACTCCATCTTGGCCGTTCCGATGCGAATTAAAGACACCTGCATCGGAGTAATTGAAATCATCAATAAAAAGAAGAACAGCAGTTTCACCAATGAAGATCTTCAGTGGCTGGAGATCTTTGCCGGACAAGCTGCACTTACTATTCAGAACGCAAAAGAGTATCAGAAGGTGCAAAACGAGGTGTATGCCCTGCAAGATCAACTGCAGCAGGGTCGCGGTTTTCACACTTTTGTCGGCAACAGCCCGCAGATACAGGAGAAACTGGAGGTAGCCCGGCGGGTAGCCGGTACCGACTCTTCCGTACTGATACTCGGCGAGAGTGGATCCGGAAAAGAGTTGTTCGCCGAACAGATCCACTTGCACAGTCCGCGCAAGGATGCTCCTTTTATTCGGGTTAACTGCGCGGCGCTGCCCGAACATCTGCTCGAAAGCGAATTATTTGGCCATGTAAAGGGCGCCTTTACGGATGCACACCGCGACCGACTAGGACGCTTTGAAATGTCCAACGGAGGAACCATTTTTCTGGACGAGGTCGGCGAGATTCCCCTCAGTCTGCAGGCCAAGTTGTTGCGGGCTATTCAATACAAATCGTTTCAGCGGGTAGGCGAAAGCGAGCCGACCTTTGTCGATGTACGTATACTGGCAGCCACCAACAAGGATATTGAGAACGAAGTAGAGAAGGGGAGATTTCGCCGCGATTTGTACTACCGGCTAAATGTCCTGCCGTTTTATATTCCACCTCTGCGGGAACGGCCCGATGACATCGGGGAACTATCCGATTTCTTTCTCAAACGCACCAACCGCGAAACCAACAAGCAGGTACACGGATTCTCTTCGGAGGCGATGGACCTGCTGCTTTCCTACAGCTGGCCCGGAAATGTACGCGAACTCGAGAATGTAGTCGAACGCGCGGTAGTGCTGGCCAAAGACGTGTACATTCAGGCCGATGACCTGCTGCTGCGGGCTCCCGGGGCCCGCCAGAACGGCGAGTACGAAGACAAGCCGCTCAAAGATGCGGTCAACCAGTTTAAAAAGCACTTTATCCGCAACATATTGAAGAAGCACGCATGGAATCAGACCGCGGCTTCCAAGGTACTAGGTATTCAGCGAACATATCTTTCGAAATTAGTGAAAGAGTTAGATATAAAAGAATAATTCGTAAGGAGCATGGACTCATGTCACAACATCAGGTAAGGACAGAAGACAAAAACTTCAAAACCGTATTAGCTACCTTTATAGCAAATAATCGGGTCCCCTTTATGGTAATTGCCGCCGTAGTGGTGGTATTGGTCATCGGAGTAGGCATTTACACCTATGTGCATCAGAAACGCGTCGAGCAGTCCGCCGTGGCGGCCGAGCAGATGCAGTCGCTGTTTAGCGACTGGCAGGCGGGTGAAGAGGAACAGAAGAGTGATTTGGCGGAAGAGATTGCAGCGACAGGTAAGGAGACTATCGATAAGTTTTCCGGTATGTATGCTGTCGCCCGGGCCCGGCTGGTACTCGGCCGGCTGGCTTACGCGCAGGAAGATTATTCCGAAGCTATTGAGCACTTTACCACATTGGCCGACTCACAACCTAAAAGTTATCTGGCACCGGTTGCACTCATGCACGCGGCTGCTTCTCAGGAAAAGAGCGGTGAATTTGAAAGTTCTATTGCCACCTATCAGCGGGTCCGCGAAAAATACAGCGATAGTTTTCCGGAAGTAGCCTACGCACTCTTTTCGATTGGACGCTTGTACGAACAGATTGAAAACCGCGATGCTGCTCTGCAGGCCTACAACGAAGTTGTCGATGATTTTTCATCAAGTAATTGGACAAATTTAGCGCGCGACCGTATAATTTACCTTGAAACTTTGAATTAGCATACGCTACGTGAGGGGGTTCCCATGCCGGGTAAGGATAAAAATATCAAGAAGCGTGCCACTATTATGGAGGTACGCTATTTCGGATTCATTATTGCACTGGCGGTAATACTCATTTTCCTTGCGCTGGATGCCGGAACCTCTATTTTTGACAATCTCGAGGTCCGTGTACTGGATGTCCATTTTCGGTACAAGGACCTTTTTCAGGCCGAAGAGGTGCAAGAGGGAGTCAAGGTAGTTCAACAGAATCCCAATATCTCTCAGGACATTTTGATTGTCGGTATAGACTTCAGAACTCTATCGCGCTTCGGTCAATGGCCATTCCCGCGTTACGCCCATGCCGACCTGATCAACACTTTTACCAGAATACAGGACCAACAGGCCCGGGAAAGGGCGGTATTTCTGGATATCTTTTTCAATGAACCCTCCGATGCGGTTAACGATGCGATACTGGTAGATAGTATTCGTCAGAATAAGCGTGTCTTCCTGGAACCTCTGCTGGACGAAGTTCCACCTCCGCCCGAAAAAGAGTCTGACTTTCTGCGCCGCTATCAAGCCCTTGTAGCGAGTTATGGCGAAATAACCACTATCCAGGGGCCCTGGGAAGAGTTACTTCCATTTTACGGAATCCAGCCGCCGCTGAAGCCGTATGCACAGGCTGCAGTAGGCTACGGCCACGCGAATTATCTTAAAGATACCGATGAGGTATTTCGCCGTCAGCCGCTGGTGGCAAAATTCTCGGAAAAGATAGATGAGTTCCCCTTCAGAACTCTTACCACCGACACCGATCTCAATCGGGGAAACTTCGAACGGCTGGCATGGGTAGACAAGGACGGCCGCGAGCATCCGATTCCGTATCCGCTCACTGATTCCCTACTCGACAGTCTGTTACGCGATTTAGAGATAAGTGCTCCGGTAAAGAGAGTCGATACGAACAATGACGGTGAAGCCGACGATTCCTACTTTGTCGTACATAAATACCGCGACCATTTTCTGCCGGCGATTACTTTGGCGCTGGCCTTGGAATATTTCAACAAGGACCTTGAAGATATTGAAATAATTCTCGGAAAGCATATCCGAATTCCCGAACCGCAGTACTTCGATACCCAGGAAGGCGCCTGGGTTCCATATGAGATTCAGACCACAGCCGCCGAATTCGATGCCGACGGCAACATCACCAATGCGGCCGAGACAAGATTAGTCGAGGAGATCATTATTCCGATCGACGAACAGGGGGATATGCTGATTAACTTTATGGGTCCGCCATCTTTCTCTTCACCGGGTGCCAGGCAGACCTTTCCGGTACGCTCCTATTCGGGATACGCTTCGAATCCCCCGAGCCCTGATCCCAACAACTGGCCGAGAACCCGTGCGCTGGATAACAAGATTGTCATGGTCGGATCCTTTACCCGCGGTATGGCTGCCGATCACAAGCCGACTCCCTACGGCTTAATGTACGGCGTGGAAGTGCATGCAAATGCGCTCAATACCATACTGATGGACAACTTCCTGCATCATGTGCCATTCTGGATTGATCTGGCAATTCTAGCGGGTCTCGTTTTACTGATAGCTATTCTCAGTTCGCGGCTCTCGACAGCATGGGCCTTTGTTACAACGCTGGTGCTTATTTTAGTGCTGTTCGTAACCACCTCGATTGTGTTTGACCGCGAAGCCTATATTATCAATTTTTCGAAGCCGGCGCTGGCAACTCTGTTTGCGTTTCTGTCGATAGTCGTATACCGTGAAATGACCGAGTCGAAGGACAAACGCCGCATACGCGGTATGTTCGGTACGTACGTGAGCCCGCAGGTTGTAGATCAGATTCTGGATAATCCACCCGAATTAGGTGGAGTAGACAAGGATATGACCGTGTTTTTTTCCGATATACGCGGCTTTACCACCTTGTCGGAGAGTATGAGTCCGCAGGAACTGGTACAGGTTCTGAATAAGTATCTCACCGCTATGACCGACATAGTACTGAAGTACGATGGCACCCTGGACAAGTACGAGGGTGATGCAATTATGTGTTTCTGGGGTGCGCCGTTACCCCAGGAGGACCATGCCCTGCGCGCCTGTAAATGTGCGGTTGAACAGTTAGTGGCCCTAAAAGAGCTGAACAACAAGTTCCCTGAAGAATACCAAATAGATATCGGCATCGGCATAAACTCGGGCCGTATGACTGTCGGAAACATGGGTTCTATGCAGCGCATGGACTATACGCTTATCGGTGACAATGTAAACCTCGGAGCCCGCCTCGAAGGCACCAACAAGCAGTATATTACCCGCATAATTATCAGTGAAAATACCTACGGTCTGGTCAAGGACCATGTGATTGTCCGCGAGCTCGATAATATCCGGGTGAAGGGCAAAAATAAGCCGGTATTGATCTACGAACTGCTCGATATCAAGGACACTGCACCAGCGTGATGAATCAACCGACCGCGCGTCTGGCAATTGTTACCGCAGGCGCCCTTTTACTGCTCGCTCTCACCACCTGCGGTATACCCAGTTATCCATATCTGTATCCGCCGGAAGCACTCGGCGGGGGTAGGGTGGGATTTACTCATAACAGCGATAATAATTCGACTGTATTCGTCGGTTATGAAATTTATTACCGCTTTTACAGTACGGATCCCGGTTCAATTGGCGCAACCAGTTTAGCTGAACAGGACATGCAATTATACTTCACATCTTCGTTTCAGATTAGTTCGATAGTGTACGAAGACAGTAGCAATGCCTTTAACAAAGGATTCCGCCGTGCATATATCAAGGAAACCGAAGACACACCTCCGCAGCTTCCGATAGAGTCTGCAGATATAAATGGTACCTTCATTATTGAGTTCATACTCGATGATGTAACCGACAATGAAATCAAGTTTAGTTATAATTCTTCTGATTATATTGTAAAAAGAAGTGTTACAGACAGCGATGATACTCATAAATCGTTCTTGCCTGTGTCAGACATTGATGTGTACGATTTCTCTACTTCTGGCGATGAAGATATTGTCGCAGACGGAGTAGATTCAAGTAATATTTTCGTTGCATTTTATGCAGTTCCATATGGAATTGATTCAGAAACTTTGGCTACCTTATATGCAAATGGCAGTTACGAGGGGATGGAATATATAGGTTATTTTGATTTATCATATTAGAAATTACGATCAATATGGAGCATCACTATGGTTAACTATTATTTCAATATCGGGCTCATTTATTTTATCATTGGATTCGGCAGTGCACTGGTGTGTTACTATATTTTCAAGAAGGATGTAATCGGACACTTTTTGGGAGCGCTGATTGTCGGGCTGATTGGTTCGTTTCTCGGCGGAGTGATCGAATACTTTTTTGCCGATGTGATCGAGTTTCTCACACAATTGAATAATTCGGTAAATGTGTTTCCGCCGATTATTACCTCGGGAGTACTGTTGTGGATTTTTGTGAAAGCCAGCGACCGCAGCACTATCGACTGAAGCTGAACAGTGCTCCATAAGCGGAAGGCAGGTTGGTTAAGCTGTTAAAGGTGCTCTATTTGATTTTTTATTTTATATTAATTTTACTTCTGATAATATATATTCTGTCTACATTTATTAATTATTCGACTATAAGGAGTTATTATGGAGTCCCGTTTCAAGAATATTGGCAAATTAGATAAGCTGCAAGAGAAAGATCGCGAAGAGCTCTCCCTGGCCTTTGTTGATTTCTATCGAATCATAAAGACCCTGCGCGGACCCGTAGGCTGTCCGTGGGACAGAAAACAGACTTCTAAATCGCTGGCACCGAACCTTATCGAAGAATCCTACGAGCTGGTAGAGGCTATTGATAACAACGACACCGCCAATATACGCGAGGAGATCGGGGACATTTTTCTTGTCGCCGGAATGATAGCCCAAATCAACGCCGAGCAGAATAACTTTACTTTATCTGAGGTATTGTCTGAAGTGTCTGATAAATTAATCAGGCGTCACCCGCACGTGTTTGGAGATGTGGTAAAAGATAATCCTGATGAGGTGGTCGAATTGTGGAATCACATAAAAAAGAACGTCGAGAAAGATGGAACGAAATTTGAGTCGATGAACGATTCGATTCCGCGATCCCTACCTCCCCTGGAACGGGCCTACAAGATTCAAAAAAAGGTTGCCAAGGTGGGCTTTGACTGGGATGAACTACAGAGCGTCAAAGACAAGCTGGCTGAGGAACTGGCCGAACTCGACGAATGCACGACGCATCCTGAACAACAGATTCAAGAGGATATTGAAAAAGAGATTGGTGATGTACTGTTTTCAATAATAAACCTCTCCAGACATCTAAATGTAGACCCGACGGTTGCTTTACACAAAACTAACCAGAAGTTCGTGGATAGATTTCGCTACATAGAAAAGCACATGCATTCAGAAAACCGAAGTATGGACTCTTCCGAATTCACCCGAATGGATGAGCTGTGGGAAGAGGCCAAACAGAAACTGAAAGACTTATAAAACAGCAAAATAATAATATGTTAACGTACAATTATTTGTTCACTTCACAACAAGTCTGAAGTAATCAAATAGTTTTCCCGCCGGTTCTCCGTATGACTCGGGGGGTTCCATCAGCAGCTTTTCACGCTCTACATCAAAGCGCGCCAAAAACTCCCCTGTTTCTCCCGCAGCAGCTTGAAAGAGTTCCTTGAGATTGTATTTAGTAACACCCTGGGTTGGTACAAATAAACGCAGGGTGTGCTCATCTATGCGCTCTACCAGGTTATCTGCGGTTTTTTTTCCGCGCAGAAATTCCGCTATTTGATCCAAAAGTTCCTCTATGCCCGTATCTCTGGAGCTTACCGTATAACTTGATCCGGCGTGCAGGGCCATCAAAGACTGCCCTCTTCCACGCCCCTTTTTTCCCGAAATACCTTCAGCTCTGGTAATTTCAATTCCCTCCGGAAGGGAAGCGTTCATTGCTTCAACAAGCGAGTCTTTGGCACTTTCTCCATGTTCTGCGCGTAATTTACAGCGGACGATTTCTGCGTGCGAAGATATTCCCAGAGTCAGCGGATGTGCAAACTCCATACGCGGCTTCGGATTAAATCCCGAGGTGTACTCGAGCATAATTCCAGCCCGTTGAAAGCTCCGCTCAAATATGGTCATGATATTAATGTGGGACAGGTATTTTGCCTTTCCCTGTTTTTTGAAAGAGAAAAGATACCAGAAACCATCGGCTGTTTCTGCAGTGGTATTTTCTGTATCAGAGGTTGGCGGTTCTGTGTTCACCTCCGGCACGGCTGTATCCGCTGCGGTAGGTTTAGTTGAGAGTACACAGACCCCGCAATGATGATCGCAGGGAAATATACAGGCATTCGTAAGTTCGTGTCGCTCCGATTTTTCGAGTTCTTTTTTTAGAAATTTATCAGAAACCCCTATATCGACCTTCTTCCATGGCAGAGTCTCATTGCTATCTCTTTGGCGGCACGTCTCGTGTTCAACATTCCAATCCTGGGCAGCGATGGCCGCACGCCATATATCGAAGGATATGTGCTCCTCCCATGCATCCAGACGGGCACCTTTCCCATACGCATCTTCAATGAGGGAGCCCACCCGGACATCTCCGCGTGAAATGATTCCCTCTAAATAGGAAATAAACGGAGAATGATAATTTATCCGTACCGGAGTTTTGTGAAAGGCCGCGCGAATCTGCTGTATTTTCTCCAGCGCCTGCATTTCAGTTAACTGACGCGACCACTGATAAGGAGTGTGCGGTTTGGGAATAAATGTGCCGATATTCACATTCAGTTTGAACTTTGTAGCGTTACGTACCTGCTGCAAATATTCAATAATAGCTGCAGCCTCGTCAGCACCATCATACAGGTGTTCCGGCAATCCTATCATGAAATAAAATTTGGCAAGATTCCAGCCTTTTTTGCGGGCTTCAAGCAAGATCTCGGTTACCTTCTCGGCAGTAACTTCCTTATTGATGCTCTGCTGCCACTCCAGTTTCGGAGTTTCCACTGCAAAGGTGAGTCCGCTTTTACGTATTTTCGAAACCTCCTGCAAGAGCGGCAGGGTAAAAGAGTTAACATGCAGGGACGGGAGAGCAAATGATACTCCCAGACCCTCATAGCGGGCGTTTAAGAGTTTCACCAGCTCGTGCAGACTGTGATAATCGCCTGAGGAGAGTGAAGATAGTGTTATCTCACGATATCCGAGTTCATGCACATTAAAATCGGCCTCCCCTATAATCGCTGAAAACGATTTCTGGCGATAGGGGCGGTAAAAATAACCGGCATGGCAGAATCTGCAGCCGTTGGGACAGCCACGCATTATTTCGATTACCCCGTGGTCCTGAACCACGTTTATGTTGGGAACGGGTATTAGTCCGTTACGGGGAGTGTCAAAGTTGTGCCACAGAACTCTGCGGGCAAGGGTTTCTTTCTCCGGCATCCAGACCGACGGTACAGCAGTGAGCAGCTGCAGAATCTCTGGCCGTTTTGCTCCCCGGGCTTTGGACACATTAATGATTTCTACAATTTCAGAAAGAGCTTCCTCAGACTCACCGATATACACCGCATCGAAAAACTCTGCAAAGGGAGCCGGATTGGTTAATGCCGGACCACCTCCGATTACAACGGGGTGATTGTTGCCGCGATCATTGCGGTGAATAGGTATATGGCCGCAGTCGAGGATATTTAGAATGTTGGTTGCACTCAGTTCATATCCTACTGAAAAGCCAAGCATATCCAGTGAGTACAGCGGAATCCCACTTTCCAGCGTATAGAGCGGAATACTATGCTGTCGCAGCTGTTGTTCGAAATCCGGGGCTGGAGAGAATACTCTTTCACAATGTATCTCTTCCATCGCATTGAGCTGTCTGTATAGTAGCTTGATGGCGGTGTTCGACATACCTATTTCATAGAGATCAGGAAAACATATGGCAGTGAGCAGATCACCCGAGCGGCTCTGGTGCACACAACCGAACTCACCCCCCGTGTAACGGCCGGGCATCTGAACCTTGGGTAATATATGGGAGAGATCTTTCTCCGGGTTTATATTCTGCATGTACTTCATCCTCAGTATTTGTAGCGCCGTAAGTGAATATTCTGAATAATCGCTAAGCCGATTGTTGCAGTCCATAACGACGATCCCCCGTAGGATAGAAAAAACAGAGGGATTCCGGTTATCGGCATTATTCCGATTGCCATACCTATATTAATGACCAGATGAAAAAACAGCATAAACAGTACACCGGTGCCCATGAACACACCGAACTCATCACCGGCATGCATCACGATTATCAATCCGCGCACAAACAGAATCGTAAACAACAGAAGCACGGCAAAGGATCCGATAAAACCCCACTCTTCTGCAATTATTGAAAAAATGAAATCGGTACTCTGTTGGGGTAAGAACTGATAGTGGCTCTGGGTTCCCTGCAAAAACCCCTTCCCGCTAAATCCGCCGGAACCAACCGCTGTTAAGGACTGGATAATGTTCCATCCGCTCCCCTGCGGATCGACTTCCGGCTTGATAAATACTATTAGACGCATAATCTGATAATCCTTCAGTACAGCCCGCAGAAAATATGAACCTATTAAGGAAATAGAAAATATAAAAAATACAATCCCAATGTGTAGAAAATACTTTCGTTTGGCAATCCGGGCACCAATAAAGGCCAGAAGCGCGACTACCGCCAGTACAGCACTAGTAAAATATACCAGATTACTGCGGTGGAATATTTCTAACAAGCGGTACTGTCGCTGCAGAATATAAGTTTCCCACACCGGCAGTACTGCAAATAATACTGTTAATAATCCGAAAAACAGCAAAAACAGCAAATATTTACGGTTCACTCCGGCCACAAAACTCACAGCCCAGAACAGCGGGATATACACCAGTGCGGTTCCCATATCCGGCTGAAGCAAAATCAGTCCCATCGGAACAAGGGTAAACAACAAGGCCAAGAAAAAAGTGGAGGGCTTATCGATTTCTTTTTTACGTGATTGGTAAAAGGATGCTAACAGTGCAATCAGACCGATCTTCATAAACTCCGACGGTTGTATACCAAAACCGAACAGTCCAAGCCACGAACGGGCACCATTGACCGTGCGGCCAAAGAAGAGCGTAATTACCAGCAGTAACAGAAGCACCGCATATATTTGTGCAGAGAGTTTCTGCACCGCAGTGTAAGATGGCAGTTGGAGTAAAAAATATATCAATAGGGCACTGCCTATCCACACCAGCTGAAAAATGTATTCCCTGGATACGATTTGTCCGGCGGCGTTTACACCACTGGAGTAGATAAACAGCCCACCGATACTCATCAGAGCTATCATTGCAAGAAATATAATAAAATCAAACTCAAAAATGGAACTTCCCTTGCTGCGCTCCGACAAACCGCTGCTACTGAAGCCGGTCATTATGCAACCACCCCCATTTCAAGGCTTCAATAGCCTCATCGTAATTTTGCTCAGCAAATATGCCCTGGAAAATGATGTTGGCGGCCCGCACGGCCCACCACTCCCATTCGTTACCGGCCTCGACCATTGTCACAACCACCAATTGATCTTCGGGAGGAGCATCATACGGGCCATAGGCAGCGAACCAGGCGTTCCAGCTATCCTCGTATCCTGCTTCTCCGGTACCGGTTTTACCGGCTACTTTTACAGCTTCGGTAGTTATTACCACCTCCGCCGTTCCGTCGGTTATGACATAGCGCATATTACGCTTAACTTTTTCGAATGTTTCTTTACGGATACTGCTTGTTCGCAGAACCTGCGGCTCCACTGCATCAATAAGCTGCCCGTTCACCGGATCATGCACCTCTTTTAAAAGGTGCGGTTTATACACCACCCCTTCATTGGCTATCATAGCTATTGTATTAGCCATCTGAATAGGCGTAACATTCAAGAAGCCCTGCCCAATTGAAATATTCGCCGTGTCACCTCCTACCCATGTGGAATTGTGGGTTCGATCTTTCCATGCCGGAGTCGGCACCAGACCTTTCGCCTCTCCTGGAATATCGATTCCGGTGTACTCTCCGTATCCGAACTGTTTGGCGTATTTCACGATAGTTTCGATTCCAAGATAGTTAAGCCCTAGGGTATAAAAGTACACATTACATGATTCCGCAAATCCGCTTCTCAGGTTCATCGGTCCGTGGCCCTCCTCCACGTGACATTTGAACTCGCGGTTGCCTACCCACAACGAACCGTGACAGACAATTTCCCGGTTTGGATCAATAGCTTCCTCTTCCAGTGCTGCAGTGGACATAATCACCTTGAAGGTGGAGGCTGGGGCATAACTGGACTGAACGGCCCTGTTTAAAAAGGGATGTTGCGGGTCCAATGCGTAAGCTCGATAGGACTGTTCCGACCGATCAGTATAAAACTCGTTCGGATCGTACCACGGATAAGAGACCATCGCCAGTATTTCCCCAGTGGCCGGTTTCAATACAACTACAGATCCCATACGCGGTCCAAGCGCTTCCTCGGCCAGTTTCTGGATGTGACGATCGATGGTCAGCACTAAGTTCTTGCCGTTTTCAGGGGGCTCTGCAGTCATGTCACCGCTTCCGACCTGGCGGCCCCGCACATCGACTACGTTGTAGCGCCGTCCATTTGTTCCACGCAGAAGCTGATCGTACTGTTTTTCTATTCCGCTTTTTCCGATTACCGAGTTAATAGAATATCCCTGATTGTAGAGTACCTGTAGTTCTTCATTGGTGATACCGCCAACATGCCCTATCAGGTGTACCAGAGAATTGGTTTTCAGATAGTTTCGAATCGGCTTGCTCTGCCAACTGACACCCGGATAATCCTCGATATGTTCTGCAATTCGCGTTATAGTATCAAAGGACACCCCGCTTTTTATTTCAATCGGCTGGTAAAGGTTACGGTACTGGGGTGGAATCTTTTGCAGTATTTCAAAGCTGGTCATTGGCAACAAGTTTGACAGCCGGTCCGCGACTTTATTCAGCTGTTCATTATCCAGTTCAGCCGGAATTATGTTTACCGCAAAGGAGTCTACATTTATCACTAATGGTTCATCGTGGGTTCTGTCAAAAATTTCGCCTCTCTGGGCCGGAATCGGTATCGAACGACTAGCCACCCGACGAGCTCGGTTCTTGTACTCACGTCCCTTGGTTATCTGCAGGTGGAAAATATAGCCTATATAGAACAGAAGAACTGTTAGGATAAAGAACATTAGCACATAAATCCGAAACCGGTAGCGTTGTTTTATTGAATTTGCAGAATAGTAGTTATCATTCATAGCATCTGTGTTTCATGTTCGCGGCACAACTTGAAAAGACGCAACAGGCCGAACACGAATGGTGCCAACACTGCGTGCATCCCGAGTTGAATCAAAAATGAGACTGACAATACCGTACCGACCCGTTGGGGCAGAAATGCAACAGCCACTATTAATGCGATTATAGCGCTCATCAGACTTGCCCCTATTGCAAAAAGAGCCGGCATAATGATTGCATCCACATACATTTTCCCGCGTGTCATGCCAAACAGGTGCCCGATTACCGTATAAATCAGGCTGTGAAATCCCAGCGGAGCCATTCCCAGCAGGTCCATCACTATACCAGCAGCAAAACCGATTAGCTTTCCATCCATCGCCCCCAGCTGGTGTGCAAAAAAAACCAGTAGCAGCAGAGTAAAGTCGGGCCTGACTTCGGAAATTTGCAGCGGAGTTAGCACGGTATTTTGCAGTATCGCAAAAGCTATTAGAATAATTGCGTAAATAAACGGATTCTGCCTGCGCATCATTCCTTCTCCACCAAAACGAATACGTACTCGAGCCTGGTAAAATCAACGAGCGGCCGAATCTGCAGTGTGAGAGAAGATTCCCATTCCGGCGCTCTGATTGCATCGACTCTGCCGATATACAGGTCCTCAGGGTAGATTGATCTAAATCCGGAGGTTACTACCAGGTCTCCGAACTGGATTCTGTTCTTGGCCTGCTTTTTCACATAGGTCATTTCTACCCGGTTCTCGTTCGATCCAAGACCGTGGGCTAGCCCCTCGTAACGACTTTCCCGCATTTTTGCCGCCACAAAACAGTTACGATCAATAATCGGCAGCACCTTGGCGGTAGAATGGGTGAGTTCAACAACTTTTCCAACCAGACTGCTGAATCCTTGCGCATAGGCTATTACCGGAGCATCAATTCTAATTCCGTTTTTACTGCCTCTATTGATGGTAAAACCGTCGAATAACAAACCGGGTTCTTTGGCGATTATCCTGGCCGCAACATGTGTCAGAGTAGTCTTCTCGGAAAAATCCAGTAATTCCCGCAACTGGGCATTCTCTTTACCCAAATCAATGAGATCTCGCTCGATAGTTTGATACTCAGCCACCCTTTCCTGCAGAACCTCATATGCCTGTCGTATTCTACGAAGCTCGCCGATTGAATTGAAAAAATTTTTGAAGTAGTACCCTACTTCCGCAACTCCTACTTGTATTGAGGAAAAGACAGAATATCCAACCTGTTTCGAAGCCGAACTGACGGACTGGGATTGAGTGCCTATCGCGATGGTCGATATCGTTATGAGGGCCACAAACACAACCGCATTACGATGTTGGGATACAAATCTTCTTAACCGTTCCATTACCTGTTATTTAGGGGTACTGCTAATATTGTTATAGATGGTTTTGCTGCCGTCACCACCGTAACGAACATGCTCAAAGTACTTTCCGGCGCCTTTTGCTACACACAATAGCGGCTCTTCGGCCAAGATAACCGGCACACCGGTCTCCTTCGCAATTAGTTTCGGCAGCCCCTTCAACAGCGATCCTCCACCGGTCATTACAATTCCGCGCTCGACGATATCAGCGGCCAACTCCGGCGGAGTCTGACCGAGTGTGCGTTTTATCTCTTCGATTACCGCACTAATTGGCTCCTGAAGGGCCTCACGCACCTCTACACTGTCCATCTCGAGACGGCGCGGCAACCCGGTTATTGCGTCTGTCCCCTTTATTTCCATCTTTTCGATTTGCTTATCTGCAACCGCATTTCCGATAGACATTTTTAGAGTTTCGGCAGTCTGTTCCCCGACGATTAGATTGTGTACCGAACGTACATGCTTAATGATCGCCTCGTCAAACTCATCACCCCCGAGTCTGATTGCGTTGGTTACTACCATACCACCAAGTGAGATAACAGAAATTTCAGTTGTACCACCGCCGATATCACAAACCATGTGACCAGCCGGCTCGAATATCGGAATATTGGCACCAATAGCAGCTGCCAGCGATTCTTCTATCACTTTCACCTCGCGTGCCCCGGCTTTGTAGGCGCTCTCCTCGACTGCCCGCCGCTCAACCTCGGTGATACAAGTCGGAACGCCGATTACCATGCGCGGTTTTACGAACCAACGACGCGGAAGAATTTTAGTAATAAAATAACGGATCATTTTTTCAGTGGTTTCCAGGTCTGCAATAACTCCGTCGCGGAGAGGACGAATGGCAATAATGTCCCCGGGAGTCTTCCACAACATGCGTTTGGCTTCAGCACCAACGGCAACCACCTTTTTTGTTCCGCGTTCAACCGCGACTACGGAAGGTTCGCTCACAACGATTCCCTTGCCGCGTACGTACACAAGGGTGTTACAAGTTCCTAAATCTATTCCAATATCTGTTGAAAAGGCATCGGTGAAACGTTTGAACGCCATTTATACTACTCCTCCCGGTTTTGTGTGCTTAGCTTAATACAGTTTTAAGAGCGCGCCGTAATGTGAAGGATCGATATTCAAGACCTTCCTCCATTCTGCACGAGCCTTTACTTGTTCATCCATCGCGGCATAAACCTCGCCGAGATAATAATGAGCATCGGCAGATTCCGGATTCAAGGATAATATCTTCTTGTATTGATCCTCGGCTTTACTCAACTCATTTTTCTCAATATAAATACTGCCGAGTAGAAAACGGCTTTTCTGCTCGATAGCTTTATCATTTGTAGAATGTACTGCCCGCATAAGAAAATCAAGGGCTTTATCTATTTTTTTCAACTTATAGTACGACTGCCCTAAAGTCATATAAAGTATAGGATCGGGGTTCGATTCCGAAGCTTTTAAGAAGTACGCTACCCCAGTTTCATGTTCTCCGAGTTCACTGTAGGCTAAACCGAGATAGCGGTTGGTATCGCTGCCCTGATATCCCATTTCCAGCGACTCTTCAAGATGTTCAATCGCCAGATCGATATAAAATCGACCTTTGTGATAGTATGTTTTCCCGAGCACATAGTGCACCTGCCCCTTCATCGGCGCTGAGGGCAGAATCAGCACCTTCCGCAAATTTAGTACTGCCTGGTCGTATTGTGGTATTTGATCCTCGAGGGTGTAGAGACTAGTACCGCGATAAAAATAGGCAAAGCCGTTGAGAGACAGGTAGTGCGGATTCAGCGGTTCTTCTCTAAGCCGTTCTTCACAAATCCGGTTTACCTTGTCAAACTCACGCTGTTCCCACAGCTCTTGTAAAGATGGTTCTTCGTCCTCTACAGAGCGGGGAGTTTCGCTGTCGTTGTGCGCCTGCTCACCGGCATTGTTCTCGCGGAGAAAGAAGAAGTATACCGAGCCAGCGATTAGTGCAATCAGAACTGTGATGAAGAAAATCGACTTCCATGGTCCGGAGGTTTTCTCTGTTTTCGCTGAAAATTGGTAACGGCTTTCGGGTAGTTGCATCGTACGGCGCCCAGTCCTCGCATGTTAAAAATTATAAAATATGGCAGACCTGTAAGCCGGGTTCTGTCGTGGATGACCATCTATCTCGGCGACATTGTTACCAATGTGCTCAAGCAGCCTACCCGCAGTATGTGGGCGGACAACCCAACTGCTGCATGGCTTTGCTTCTGGCGAGGTTTACCGTGCCCCGGCTGTTACCAGCGCGGGCGGTGAGCTCTTACCTCACCTTTTCACCCTTCCCATCGGCAGTACCGCAGTACGGCTTTCCGATGGCGGTCTGTTTTCTGTGGCACTCTCTATGGCACCTCAGTGAGGGCCTCCGGGAGTTACCCGGCGCCATGTCCTACGAAGCCCGGACTTTCCTCCACTGCCTGCCGGACTCACCCGTCAGACAGCAGCGGCCACCCGGTCTGCCAATTAATTCCTGTTCCCTAGCTACTCGTCTGCTCCGAGCTCTTCCGGAGAAACAAGATCTGCCAAACTTCCGGCTTCTTCAGCCCCTACTACTTCCTCGGCAACTTGTTCCTCTTCGTAAAATAGAATACGACTGCAGTACGGGCAAAAACGAATACTGTCGCCACGGCGTACGTCATTCACGAACTGCCCGGGAAGACTCATATGACATCCCGTACACACTGAGTTATTTATGGGTACTATACCCAAACCGGATTTACTACGCACAATTCGCTCGAATTTGAACACAATTTCCTCATCAAGATCTGGCACAATCTGCTGCTCTTCCTGATTGAGTTCTTTGAGCTCATGACGTTTCTCTTCGTTTTCCGATTCTATTTTTTCCTGCTCTGCAGCAATTTCTTCTTCCTGCAGCTGGATCATTTTTTCGTCTTTGGCCAGCGACGCAGAAAGCTCTTCGAGTACCTTCTCTTCCCTGAGTACGTCCTTGCGAAGCTGCTGCTCTTTTTCGGTGGCATCTCTAATCTCTTTGTCCAGGGCTTCATATTCACGTTGAGTGGTGATAAGATCCATCTGCTTCTCGTACTCTTCACGCTGACGCTCGGCATCATCCAAACGTATTCGCAGGTGTCTGATCTGTTCTTTGGTGTTCTCAACCCGGGTATTTTTCTCAAGATAGCTTTTTTTCAGCCGGTTGAGCAGCTCGAGTTTCGTATTGAGCAGTTTCGGAGTCTCTTCTATCTGTCGCTCAATCTCGAATTTTTTAGAAAGTATGTCCTGAAGACTCCTCAATTTCTCAAATACTTCCTGCATCATATGAACATGTCCTCCATTAGGTATCTATATAGTCTTTTAAGCGTCTGCTGCGCTTAGGATGCCGCAGCCTGCGCAATGCTTTGGCCTCAATCTGTCGAATTCGTTCGCGGGTTACATTGAAATAAAGCCCGACCTCTTCCAGCGTCAGCGAATAGCCGTCTTCAAGGCCAAAGCGCATCTTCAACACCTCCTGCTCACGCGGCGGAAGTGTTTCGAGTACGTCCTGCAGCTGTTCCTGCAGAATAGTAAAGGCTGTTTGACTGGCAGGGTTCTCGACATCCTTGTCCTCGATAAAATCTCCTAGCAGAGAATCTTCTTCTTCTCCAATCGGAGTCTCCAGAGATATCGGTTCACGGGCCACATTCTTCACTGATTTTACCCGCAGTACCGACCAACCGAGGCGCTCAGCCACTTCTTCGTCGGTTGGCTCACGACCCAGAACCTGCATGAGCTGTCTGGATTCACGCACTACCTTGTTGATCTGTTCGATCATATGCACCGGCACGCGGATCGTGCGAGCCTGGTCGGAAATTGACCTGGTGATGGCTTGTCGAATCCACCAGGTGGCATAGGTTGAAAACTTATAACCCTTGCGGTATTCGAACTTTTCAACGGCTTTAATAAGCCCGATATTACCTTCCTGAACGAGATCGAAAAAGTGTAATCCCCGGTTAGTGTACTTCTTGGCAATACTGACAACCAGCCTTAAGTTGGCCTGAATCAGCTTGTCCTTGGCTGTTTTCATCAGATACTTGCCGCGGGCAATCTCCTTCGACTCTTCAAGTATGGAATCGATATCGTTTTCAAACTCTATTTCAATATTCCGCAGTTGTTTTTCATCCGTCTGAATTTTGCGGATTTTCTCTTTGATCACATCTGCTGAAAGCTGAAGTTTTTCTTCGATTTCCCGGCGCTTCTCTGCAATCGCCAATCCACGTCCCATACTGCGCAGCTCTTTAGAACTGCGGATTCCGAGTCGATGCTCTATGCGTTTCTGATCGCGTTGATATTTATGAATGCGCTTTTCGGTATCCAGGAACTTATCAGAAAACGAGGTAATTTCTTCCTGCTGAAGATCAATTGTCTCCATATCCTCGAGCAGTTCGTCCCGGGCCGCTATTAGCTCTTCGTCTCCCAGAATGTCCTTTCCGCCGGCAATCAGCTTCTTTTTCAGCTCCATATACTGCTTGAGCTTTCCGGTAATTCCCCGCAGATCTTCCCGGTAGCTCTGATTAAGACGCCGTCGTTCCGTAAGTATTTCCGAGATCTCTTTCTTGCTGAGTTCCATCTCACGCGGATCAACACGGGAGAACGTTTTTTGCATAATCTCGTATATCTGCGGCAGCAACATCCCGGATTTGTGAATGACGCTTTTAATTATGTTTTCGCCATCTTCCATCTGCTTCGAAAGCTCGACTTCCTGCTCAGCGGTAAGGAGGTTTTCTTTACCGATTTCCCGCAAATACAGGCGAATCGGGTCGTCTACCGAAGAAGAATCCTTATCACTGTAGACAACCTTCTTTTTGGTATGAGTGGGGGGTTTTACTTCCTCCTCATCCTCTTCGACAGGAGCCTCATCCTCTTCGCCATACTCGTCCTCGAGCGCCTCAACATCCTCTTCTTCATTATCAGACAGGGATATTTCGGCCTCGTCCTCAAGAGTCACATTGTTTTTCTCCAAAAGAGTTAACACCTCTTCAATTTTCTCGGAGTTTACTATTGAGTCCGGTAAAAAATCATTTACTTCATCGTAACTGATTTTTTTCTTCGTCTTAGCATATTCTAACAGTTTGACAACAGAAGGGTCTGTTTCAAGTTCTGTCATTGCGCATCACCCTTAATTCGATTTAATTCTTCGTCGAGATACATCTTCTCAGACAGAAGTTCTTTTAGCGCTCCATAGTCAGAGCCGTTCCTCTCCACACTTTTTATCTGATCCAGCAGAGTACGACGTTTCGCCTGCAGACTCCTTGCCTTAATGTTCTTTATTCCATCCTTAATAATTGCATCGGAATTCTCTTCGAACTCACCGGTAGCCGACTTCTCGAATACCAGGTGCTGTACCCGCTCCGATTCTATTCTCGGAATAACATGGTCTATATCAAGTTCATCGCTTCTGTACGCTTCCTCTAAGGCAATGTACAGTTCACGCGCATCTGCATCTTCAAGGTCTTCCAGTCCGATACTCCTCCGCACTTCCTGAAAATAACTACAATTTACAACTACCGCTAGCATGAGAAAAAGGTCAGTGCCAATCCGTTTTTTCTCTTCCATTACGGCTTGCTGACCTTCTGTGCGAGGCTGTTTTCGCTGCTTTATAGCATTGATATCGTGTAACACCGCCCTCGGTCCAACTTGTAGAAAATCGGCGAGATACTTGATAATATCTTCCCGTTTGACCTCCGAATCAATACTCTTGATATAAGGAGCCAGTTCGGCCACAACCTGTGACTTTTGCCCGGCCCCGGAGGTTCCATACTGTTCTCCGGCTTTATGCATGAGAAATTGGAACCCATCGGTTGGCGATTTTAACATATTATGCAAGGAATTAGAACCCTCATTTAACAATATATCGGCAGGATCTTTGCCTCCATGAGGAACAGCTACATCACATTGCATTCCTACCTTCTCCATTACCTCAATCCCGCGACGGGCGGCTTGAATGCCGGCCCGATCATCGTCGAATACCAGCGTAACGCGGTCGGCATAGCGCCGTAACGCACGCGCTTGATCTTCTGTTAAAGCTGTACCCAACGGAGCTACTGCAATGGGCAATTCTGCTTCGAAAAATGCCAGCACATCGAAATACCCTTCCACCACCACCACTCGGCGGTGTTGTTGTATACCTTTGACCGCGCGATTTAGACCGAACAGTACCCGCCGTTTCTGGTACAGCTCGGTTTCCGGAGAGTTTATATACTTAGGCTCTCCACCGGTGATATTTCTTCCTCCGAATGCGACTACGTCGCCTCCTGTAGATCGAATCGGAAAAATGAGTCTTCCCGAAAAAATCGACACATCACTGTACTTTTTCGAAAACAGTCCGGAAGCAGCTAAAAACTCATCGGAATAGTTCTTTTGCCGCAAGAATCTGTAGAGCCAACGCCGGTCCTCAGGGGCATACCCTAACTGAAACTTCTCTATGGCTGTAGCTCCGAATCCACGTTCAGCTAAATACTCCCTGGCCTTCTCGCCCATCTCATGTTGGGACAAAAAATAGTGAAAAGTACTGGTTATTCGGCTGTACAGATCGCTGAGAGCCCGTTTTCCCCGCTCGGCCTCCGGATCCCGGTCTACGGTATCTATTTGAATACCCGCCCGTTCGGCAAGCTTTTCCGCCGCTTCTACAAAGGGTATATGCTCAACCTCCATTAAAAAGGTAAACATAGTACCCCCCTTATGGCAACCGAAACAGTAAAATAGATTTTTCTCCGAATCTACTGAAAAAGAGGGAGTCTTTTCATTGTGAAAGGGACACAATCCCCAGTATCGATTACCGCGTTTCTCGAGGGTTACGAAATCCTGTACCACATCAACGATACTAATTCGCTGATTTATCTCTTCGATGGTTCCTTCCGGAATTCGCATTGTTTACAGTTTCACCTATTGCTTGATGTATAAGCGGTACGCACGGTTATGATCAGTCAGTGTTTTCGAAAACACATGACTGCCGGCATTCGGATCCTTCAAAAGAAAATACAGATAATCGGTATCGGCCGGATAAAAAGCCGCATCCAGGGCCACAACACCCGGGTTGGCAATCGGTGCCGGCGGTAAACCCCACTGCTGATATGTGTTGTACTCCGAGTCCACTTCGAGGTCGCTGTAGGACAGTTTTTTCGGATGATCCTTCCCTTTTACCTCCGTAAGCACATAGACCACTGTCGCACAGGATTGCAGGCGCATTCTTTTTTCCAGCCGGTTATAGAACACTGAGGCAATTTTAGCCGCCTCGTCGGGATCGCGGTATTCTCTCTCAACTATTGATGCAAGAATTATTTTTTCGTTCAGTTCCTCCCATTCCAATTGCGTATATTCCGGATACAACTCCTGTAATTTTTCGAACAGCGTTTCAACCAGATGCTTTACCACCTTCTCCGCCGGAAAATCCTGCTGGAAAAGATACGTATCCGGGTATAAAAAGCCTTCTGCAGAATCCGATTCTATTGAATACTCTTCGAGCAGATTTTTAGAATAGACCGCCTCCAAAAAATCGCTTTGCCCACATATACCGGCTTCTTCGAACCTCCGCCCCGTGGCGCGGGCAGTCAGCCCCTCCGGGATAGTCACCCGCATGAGCTTCTGATTCCCCGCCACCAGCAAGTCATGCACCTCAATGGTAGTCATCTGACCGGATATTCGATAATAGCCCGATTTTATACTCGACTGGGTCTGTTTCAGCTTACTCACCGCTACTAAGAAATATTGAGAGCGTATGTACCCCTCATCTGCCAGCCGCGCGGCAATGGTACGAACTGCCTCGCCGTGGTTCACCTGAAACACATCCTCGGCATCGGCTACATCGTCGGCATTGCCAGCTCCTTCCGCCGGCATTTCCTCAGAGCCAATTTCAACCGGCGTATTCAGGTAATACCCGGCTCCTATTAAAGCTATCGCACACGCTCCCGCAATAAGCAGGAGCGTGACGATTATTGTAAAAATCTTCCGCATGTTACTCTTTTTTCAGGATGAACTCGACTCGCCGGTTTTTCCAGCGGTTATCTTCGTCACGAAAATCGACAATCGGTTTACTTCCACCGACTCCATCGGCGGTCAATCGGTTTCGCGAGATGCCTCTCTCGACCAGGGCTTCCAGAACTCTTTCGGCCCGGTCTTTCGACAGCGGCAGCAACTCTTCTTCCTGTTCTTGTTTTGCCAGGGCAGGATCCCAAAACTTGGTAATGTTCGCATGCCCTTCAATAGTTATTTCATACTGACGGTATTTCTTTAAGATCTCCGCCAGTCGATTCAATACATATTCATTTCTGGAGACGATCTCCGGTTTGTCGTCCACGAACTCCGCTGAGTTCGGTTTGAAATTGATACTGGCAATTTTAATTTTCAAGTCATCGCCTTCGCGCACAACCAGCACATCTACCGGGATTTTGCCCGTCTCAAACGAAGAGTTTCCAAGCGAATCAGTCACTACAAAGCGGTATGGATAATCCATTGCAGCGTATACCAGCTCGCCGTCGTTCGAACGACCATCCCATATAATCTGTTCGGTCGGTTCGCCGCTGCCGGAGTACTGCTTGAACGCTGGTCCCTCCTCCGACCGTACGCCCTGGCGTTCGGCATCGAATATGGTGAAGCTCCAATTCCGAATTGAGTTCTTATCCGACACATCAAGTCGTACCATTAAATCATCATCGATTCCATCATTGTCAGGTGAAAATGGAACCGGTTCGAGTGATACGTCGGTCTGCGGAGGGGTGACATCCAATACGAAGCCGAGTGACTCGGCAGCCGGACGATTACCCTTGGTATAGCGGGCACTGAAGCGGGCTTTATATTGTCCTTCTATGTATTCGCCGTTTTCATCCTGTCCGTCCCAAATAATTTCCTTCGGAATACGCTGCTCTCCGCTGAAGGTCTTTTGTGTCACTCCGTTCTGATCGATCAGCTCCAACTGCCACGATTCGAGCCCCTCTCGGCGGTTCACGATGGTGGAGAAACTGATCTCTTCATAGAGCCCGTTACCGGTCGGTGCCAATTTATCAGAACCGGCGGTGACGAATAACTTAGTCGCAGCGGTGTCCAGCTCAATGCCTTCTACTGCGACTTTGGTTGCATTTCCGGCCTGGTCAGTCGAAAAGACTCGATAAGTGTATGTGCCGTCGGGCACGCTATTGCCCTGGTTATCGGTACCGTTCCAGACAAAGTTATCTGCAGCACCCTTCCAGGCGTTCCGTTTGACTACTTCTCCGGCTTGGTTGAGCACCTGCGCTTCCCATAGCTCTTCGTCTGTAGAATCCTGTTCAAAGGTGATGGTATCCCGGTTTCCGTCGCCCTCCGGCGAAAAGATGGTATATTCCGGATCTACAGTAATTGCCGGATAAACCGTATCTATGTTGAACAACTGAGTTTCCGCCTGAGGATTGTTGCCGTTGGCATACAACACATCGAGTATGGCCCGATAGCGGCCATCATCCACACGCCCCCCGGCAGAGGAAAATCCGTCCCACAAGAGGCTCTCCGGCATGCTGCCGGTTCCGGTCCGGCTAAACACCTGCGCCCCGTCTTCATCTACAACCTCGAGGGTGTAACGCTCAATTCCCTCCTGCACTTCCAGCTTGGGTAAGAAGCGAATCGTGTCTTTATTCCCGTCACCGTTCGGAGAGAAAAAGTCGTAGTTGGATGTCAGCAGTACCGGAGTTTCTTCGGTACTCAGCTCAAAGCGAATCTTTTTAGATTCGCCGCGATTACCCGCCCGGTCGACTGTCGAAAGCTGGTAGAAGTAATAACCGTCCTCGGCCAGGCTCCCGTCCTCCTTACGTCCGTCCCAGGTTATCCTCCGTTTCGGCTGCTCAATCCACTTGTACTGATACACCGGGTTCTCATCTATATCTGTGATAGTTCCGTACCAGTTTTCTTCCTTCGAGGTCTCCTGGTGAATATTGATGCGATCTTTGTTTCCGTCGCCGTTGGGTGAGAAAATACGGTTGTCGATTTCTACACTGGCAACCGGTTTGGTTATATCAACCACGAAAGGCGCAGACCGTGCCTGCGGGTTATTTCCATTCACATACAGAACCTTCAAAACGGCGAAATACTCCCGGTTCTCCGGTATAATACTACTGTTTTCATCTTTTCCGTCGAATGCAATGGCGCCACTCAAGCCGCTCTTACCGGAAAAGCTTCTATATGTCCTGCCGTTTGCATCGACAATCTCAATCGTCCAGCTTTCGATTCCCCGCTGAACGGGAACATTCGGCTGCAGCAGTACTACATCAAGAGTATCGTCACCATTGGGAGAGAAGTGTGAATGGTCGATCGTCACGGAAATGGGGGTTTCTTCGGTATTCTTTACCAGGTTGTCGTACTCAGCCTGCCCGCGGTTGCCGGCACGATCGGTTGCCTTCACAGAATACTGATACACTCCGTCGGCCACCAGAATACCTTGATCGTTTGTACCGTCCCAGTCGAAAGACTGCGGCGGTTCATTTTGCCAGGTATATGTTTTGACGGTATTTCCGGCCGCATCCCGTATCTGCGCCTTCCAGCGGTCCTCCCGGGTGCCATCCTGCTGTATCGGCGCTACATCTTTGTTTCCGTCATCGTTCGGTGAAAAAATTCGCTCCGGCGCTTCGGCCTTCTCGATCTCTACTACCGGCGACTGCGTATCAACGTATACGGAATATTTATCCGAGGTACCGTAGTTCTCATTATCATCCCATGAGCGAATGTAAAAATAGTACAGTCCGTCCGGAGCTTTTTCACCGGAGTCGGTTGTACCGTCCCACCTGAGCTCCTCCGGAACCTGAATTCCGCTTTTAGCCTTAAACAGATTCTGGAAAAAGTTTTTCACAGTCCGCTTTTCAGGGCGGGTTTCTTTGTTCAAAATGGTGCGGACTGCTTCGCCCTGTCGGTTTTCTACGATAAACTCATACCCTTTGATATACCGGCTTTCATCTATAGAAAGCTGGAAGGAGAGAGTATCCTGTACACCGTCGTTGTTCGGCGAAAGGTATATCTGCGCATCGGGAATGGTGTTTGATTTGAGTTCTTCAGTGAGCTGCTGCCCGGTCTCCTTTTCAGGAGCATCCTTGGCAGACTCGTTTCCGTCGGCCACATACAGCGGCAACAGCTCTGCCCGCCGTTCTTTATTGTCGTGCTTGGAGTCTAATTTAATAAAATCTTTTCTACTACCGGCCGAGGAAGCCAGCCCGGCCAGTTTGCCGCCTCCGAAACCAGCCTGCGCGGTCTCATCACCTTCCTCTTCAGCATTTTCAGTATCGCTCTTCTCACCTTCGTCATCTGCTGGAACTTCCTCGGCAGCCGGAGATCCATCTTCCGGCTCTTCGCTATACCGTGAAGTTATACCGCTCAAGTCGATTTCAATTTGCGGAGGTTTGGTGTCGATTCTGCCGATCGGTACGGTCAGCCCCGCTCCAACCGCCCACAGCTCGCTGGTAAATGGAACAGCGCTCACATACGGCTGAAGTTCGTTCTGTGTAAATCTTTCGGCGGCAGAAAGGTCTTCCGGGGTTTTATCCGAAGTGTCGGCACCGGGTGTATATGTATATCCCAGAGTAAATGAAGGTATCAATTCGCCGATCTCTCCCTCCAGCAGCGATTCGGCGTTCAGGCGTGTACCGACTGAAGCTTCGAAACCGAAACCCACCTGAAATTTCACTCCGGTCGACCATATCACATTCGAAAACTCGGGCACATTCAGTTCGCTCAGCAGGCGCCCTTCCACATTGTCGGTGCTGAGAAAACGCCCGTCGATACCACCGGTAAGGGAATAAAGCGGCGGGCGTACCCCTTCTATAGACGTATAGCCGAGGTTGTTCAGTGCAAAGGACCACCTCACGTCATCCATAAACCATAGAGACGGCCGCAGTCTGATCAAGCCGAGATCGACACCCGCACCGTACTCCGGCCCCTCGGCCATACTTGCACCGAGTCCTATCCCCACCAGAGTATCCGGATAGATATCCTTGGCAAAGGAACCGTGAAACGAAAGCCGGTTTCCGATGTCCAAACTGTCAAAAGTAGTCCGCAGATAACTCGAATTCCATGTAAACACGCCTACCTTCGTCGGTATGGTGTGTCCGAAGTTGAGCACATGCCCTTTCCAGCCGGATGATGTATCATCCTGCCCGAAAAGGGCTACATAGTTTCCGTCAAATGTAATTCGCTGGGCAAGCGCCGCAGAAGCCGGATTCTGAACGCTGCTTTGCGGCGGCACGAGCAATGTGCTTCTGTTGGCAGGTCCGAATAAACGGGGCGAATACAGCTCTTGCAATTTCGGCTGAATATCAGCACCAAGTGCTGAAACCGTTACAACGCATACTAAAATGAGAAGTAATAAGTAGTTTTTTCTTATCATAGTTTAAATGTAGCCTCTCTGTTCTAAAACATCAACGTTATTTTTATAAAGTTCTTCCAGCGACTCCATCTCCTCGATCGATAGGTATGTGAATAGGTTTCGCTGGAGCTCGTTATACAGTTGCAAAAGGGGTTCGTCAAGTTCATCTTCCCGCTGCTTTAAAAATAGGTATAAAGCTACCATTTGTCTACTTTTCATTTCGATCATAAGCTCAATTCCAACCCTTCCTGTGCCAACAGAATTTCAACATCCTTTTTCCCAACATGGCTTTTGTACCATCCGGCCGATTTCGCAATTGAAAACATCTTACTATCGTTATAAAGCGGCTCGTGATGAAACAAGACCAAGGTATCTATATTCCATTCCGTGGCAAAATCAACCGTTAAGCTGTACGAAGAGTGTCCCCAGTCGTACTTCTCAATTGCCTCATCCAGGGTATACTGGCTATCAATCGTCAGGATGTCGACATCGTTGAAAAACCGGCGATTCTGCTCCGTGCGGGCAAAATCATCGTCGCGCAGCTCGGTGTCAGTGGCAAAAATAAACGCTCCTTCACTGTCCTGCACCTTGTAGGAGAAAGACTTTCCGGGATGCTGCATTTGCCGCCAGCTCACTGTTGCCGAACCCAGTCTTACCTCCCCTTCGGTAAGTTGGTGAAAGTGCATCTTAGCCTGCATAGTATCGAGGGTGATGGGAAAGTACGGTGCTTTCATCTGATCCCGCAGTATCTGCTCAACGTTTTCAATCGGGCTGTAGATGTGGATAGTAGCGTTCTTGTCAAAGGCCGGGGAAAAAAAAGGAAACCCCTGCAGATGATCCCAGTGAAAATGGGTAAAAAAGATATGAAACACTTTCGGGGCGGGCTGCTCCCGGATTACAGAGTTTCCGAATTTGAATATACCCGTACCGGCATCGAAAATAATTACACTACCGTCCTTGAGGCGAACCTCGACTGAGGTGGTGTTTCCTCCGGTTGTGCCAAATATATACGGAGGAAGGTGGGCCAAAAATAGTTCCTTCGCTTCCGGCGAAACCAGATCTTGCGGGGTGATTCTCTCCACTACCGCTCCTATTTTACGGCGGACCTCTGCGGGGGTCAGCGGAGTCGGGATAGAACCGCGAACTCCCCAGAACCGTATTTTCATACCCGTTCTCCCTGCAGCTCTCGGAGCTCCGCGGGAGTCAGCAGCACAATCGGCTCCTCCTCGCGCTTCCGCAGCCACTGTTCAATATCTTCGTAGCGGTGCAGCGGCCCGCGGTTGACCCCCGGACATGATGCCTGCAACGCATCCCAGTCGCGACGACTTTCCAAATATTCCGGCCAGAACGGATAGCTGCGACACTGCAACGGCCGCTGCTCGTATACCTGACAGCCCTCTTGAGTCCAAAATACACAGTCGTAATTCTCTTTTTCGATTAAACTCAGACGGTAGGCCCCGTGGATATACACTCCGCGGCAGTATGTGGTAACAAACTCTGTTCGGCTCAGTCCGGTGGCCGTTTCCAAACGCTTCAGATCGTTATAAGAAAGAAAAACGAAACCCGGTTCGTGACGACAGCAGTTCGAACAACGCTGACACTCGAAGTGTAATCCTTCACGATAAAAAACATCTCCCATCCCGACTCCCTGAAAGTAGGATTAGTTTTCTCAATATAACTCAATTCAAGCGCAAAAAAAAGGTCTCCCTGATTTCAGGAAGACCTTCATACTTTTTTTATGGGGAGAGAAGGATTCGAACCTTCGAAGGCGAAGCCAACAGATTTACAGTCTGC
>CAZWDV010000011.1:0-66854 GCA_964632675.1 uncultured Sediminispirochaeta sp. | reverse complement strand
TACCGAGCTGTTCAAGCCGCATGAGTATGGTCAGAAAGGGTTTCGGCGAGTCGTCTGCCTCCACATACGAATACAGCGACGGCAGCAGCCTCATACCCATGGAGTCCTGCATCTTTGTAAAGCGATACACCAGCTGGTCGATGTGCTCGATTGTGTCTTCTTCCAGATTTTTGAATCGGTCACTGGAAAGGGGAAACGCCTGTTCGAGCAATGCGCGTGCCCGTCTGCATTTCGCGACGTGGCTGTCGCACTCTTTGATTGCAGATTCAATTGTCGCTGCCGCGGTCTCGTTCATAGCTCTACCGCCTCCTTTCGAGCCTCTTGCACAATCAAGGGTGCCCTCTGTTCTGTTTCATCCTTTTTCTGCGAGCCTTCCGTTCTTCTGCGAACCGTAACTATATCGATTTTTCTGTCCCCAAGGGCAAACTGAATGTCCGTCATGGTCTTAAGTTTTGCCTTTATAAGGCTGCCGCCTTCCAGACTCCCGTCACGCTCGATAAGCAAGTCGATATCGCCCCCCGACTTTGCATCATAGAGCCTCGAACCGAAGAGAAATACCTTGGCCGAAGACCCGAAACGGGCTCTTACCGATTTTTTTATTACATCGATCTGATCTTTGCTTAAACGCATGTTTTCCCTTCGCTCTCTTTTGTCTGCGCACGTTTAGTTTACCTCATTGTTAGCTTTTGTTACAGTGTGTGTATCCCCACCGCAGGTATTCTTCGCCCGCAAGGGGCCTCGATGTATCAGTTCTCCGAGTTTTCTGAGTTGATTGTGAACTTGGCGGGTCTTATAGACTACACATGTGGCAAGTATATGATGAGAAAGTAAGTGCTACGCAGGTGTATTGTATGTCCGGTTAATTTTCCTGCTTTCTTGATAGATGGTATCGGGACAGAATATCGATACAGGAATAGGGGTACCGTTCATTACGGTGCACATCTTCTTAAACCTGTGAATATCCTTGATCTTCTTAAAGACACCTGACTCTGATTGTATCCAACTGCAGTCATAGAGTTTTATCTCGCCGTTATCATAAAAAAGGTGGAAAAGAAAAAAATTTACTTCCCCTCTCTATCATACTTATACTTACAGAACAAGAGGAGGTAATTCGCATGCACATTAATACCCCAATGGTAAGTGCCCCCACGGGCACCCGAATAAGAGCCTATTTTGGCGGCAAGCCGCTGGCCGACAGCAGCCAAGCGCTATTGGTCCGTGAATCGCCTTTTAAAATGAACTACGCCTTCCCCAAAGGGGATGTTCAAATGTCTTCTCTTACAAAGCTGGACAAAGAACCTGAATCCCCCTCAAAAGGAAGAATTCTGTCTTATCATATCGACAACGGCAGCGGCTCCCGGGCCGAAAAATCGGCCTACGCCTATCCGGATCTTAAAGAGGGGCGCCCCGACTTACGGGGCTACATCCTACTAAACTGGAATGCCATGGACAGCTGGTACGAGGAGGAAGAGGAGATGCTCGGTCATCCGCGGGACCCCTTTACCCGTATCGACGTCAGAAAAAGTTCCAAGCACATAGTGGTAAAGTTCAACGACACGGTTATTGCGGACAGCTCCAATCCCCGGATACTTCTGGAAACGGGTCTCCCGATTCGCTACTACATCCCGGAGAGTGATATACACTGGAATTACCTGGTGGCGATTGAAAAAACCACCGTTTGTCCGTACAAGGGCAAGTCTAAGTACTGGTCCATTCAGGTAGACGGGAACGAAGCCCCGGAGACGGCCTGGGCATACCCCGAACCCCTGCAGGACGCTGAACGGATAAGAGACACGGTTTGTTTTTACCAGGAAAAACTCAACGTCTATGTGGACGACCGGCTGGAGGAACAGCCTCCCAATTACTTTACTAAATAGAACCGGTTTTCAACGCCGGTTTTTCTTGCCTCTCCTCCTTTCACTGCTTATGTTTGAACTAGTAAAGCGGGGAAAATGAAATGAAAACAATGAAAACCAGACTAGTGAAGCGTCTCTTGGCGCTGGGTTTTCTCTTATTTGTCGTCGGGCTTGTCATGCCAGCGGCGGCCGGACGTTCCGAAGCTCCGCCGGAAACGGACCAGTCCACTACCGGGGTGGGTCAGCAGGCCGCGACCCTCTGGTACCACCCGCATCTCATTCCCACCACCGCCGAACAGGTCTACCGCGGGCTGGCCGGCATGATGGGACAGTTCGAAGTGCTGTCTACCGAATTATTTTGATGCTAAAACCTCGCCCACCCCATTTAGTACAAGGTGCGGCCGGTAGGCGTAGCGCTCGATGTGCTCGCGGTTGGTAACCCCGGATAACACCAAAACTGTCTCTATCTCCGATTCAATTCCGGCTATAATATCCGTATCCATTCGGTCACCGATTATTACAGTTTCCTCGCGTCTGCTTCCGAGAATTTTCAGGGCGTTGCGCATCATAAGCGGGTTCGGTTTGCCGATAAAATAAGCTTTGTTTTCGGTCGCCAGTTCGATGGGGGATATCAGAGCTCCGGTAGCGGGAATTATTGCATCCTCCACCGGCCCGGTCAAATCGGGGTTGGTACCGATTAAACGGGCACCTTTGCGGACTAAATTCACGGCCTTCACCAGAGTTTCGAAGGTATACGAGTGCGATTCACCAACCACCACAAAATCCGGGTTCACATTGTTCATTGTAATACCCGCATCGTAAAGGGCATTGATCAGGCCCGCCTCGCCAATCACATAGGCACTGCCCTGGGGGTGCTGGTTTTTAAGAAAGATTCCCGTGGCAAGCGCACTGGTGTAAAAATTGTCCTCCGGAACATCCAGCCCCAGCCGTTCGAGTTTCTGATGCAGCTCTCGCGGAGAGCGTTCCGACGAGTTGGTGAGAAACAGATATTTCTTCTTTTCCTGTTTCAGCCAATCCACGAACTCGCGCGCTCCCGGCAACAGACGGTCGCCGTGATAGATAACCCCATCCATATCGCATATAAAGGCTTGTTTTGATAACACTTTCTCCCTATTCATAAACCACCTGCTTTTTTTCTCTGCTTGTCTTGGGTTTGCCGCCTCATCAGTATAACAGATACGCCGCGGCTATGAACATCGGCACTTTCTGATAGCAGTAATTCTAATTTTGGAAGTTATAGAACTTCCAAAATTAGAATTATATCAAAATCTTTAAGCTAAGTTGCTCATCTTAAACAAAATGTGAGCATTCTAAATTTGAAAATTTTAGTAAAATTTTCAAATTTAGAATTGCTGTTCTGATAGTGAGAAACCTGCGTAAAACCGAAAAAACTGATATACTGAAATTATGGATGAGAAATCATTGGTAGAAACACATCGGGATATCTTATTTGATTTCGCGAAAAAGTATATCTGGTGGGAAAGCCCGCAAGAGGCTCTACAGCGGCCATATCGGGTGCTTGCCGCGGCTATGAACATCGGCAGTCTTGCAGATTATCAGCGCATCCGGCAAAACTTTTACTCAGAGGTGCTCTCCGACATTCTCAACAAAGCCGAAGCGGGGTGGTTTTCAAAACGGTCATGGTCTTTTTGGCACCGGGTACTCGATCTTGTGGACATTAATGAACCCGTACCGCCGCCGCCGGAGAGGATCTTTTCATGAAGAGTCATTTCTCTCACCACTACGACATCCTGCCTGAGGCACAGAAAAAAATCTGGCCTGATCTCGCACGATTTAAGGAACGCTTCGTTCTTTACGGAGGTACAGCACTTGCCCTGCACATAGGACACAGACAATCCGTAGATTTCGATTTTTTTTCCAGGGAGAACCTTGAACACAGATGGATAGCCGACAATCTTCCCAATATAGAGCAAGCATCGATCCTGCAATCCCAACCGAATACCTATACAGTTCTGCTCCCTGCGGATCGAGAATATGTCAAACTCAGTTTTTTTGGTGGCATAAATTTTGGTCGTATCGCTGACCCCCAGCTTACGAAAGACCATACTCTCCTGGTAGCATCACTCCAGGATTTGATGGCCACAAAAGTAAAGGTATTGATGCAGCGTATTGAAAAAAAGGACTATATTGACATTGCTGCTTTAATTTCTCACGGCATATCACTCGCAGATGGGATGGCCGGCGCATCTACACTTTTTGGAAAGGTATTTTCTCCGCCGGAGTGCCTGCGTGCACTCCAGTACTTTGACGAACCATCCCTCGAAGGCCTGGAAGACTCAGTTAAGAGAACGCTCACAGAAGCAGTGGAAAGAGTCCTGGAATCTGATTCACTTCCAGAACTAAAGATTAAGTCTTTTTCTCTCAAATAAAAAGCAACTGCGTGCCGCCGAAGTAATTCAAAATTTGAATTGCTGGTGCCACCGCCCCTTTCACAAACTGAGCACCAAGCTTCCGTATGCCGGCAGGGTAAGCTGCAGGGCACCGGCTTTCACCGGAAAAAAGGTGCCCCGCCGGAACATATCCTCTGCCGCCGAACTGTCGAATTCAACTGGTATCGAAATTGTGGTCTGCTCGCCTAAAGAGCTGACCACCACTACAAGCCGGTCTTCCTCCGTAGCTCGTTCAAAGGCAATTATGCGATTATCCAGATACAGGCGCCGGTAGCCGCCTTCTTGCAGGGCTGTCGAGCGGCGGCGCACCTCCGCCAGTTCTGCAATAAAGGCGCTCAGTTCGGCCGGCGGCTGATCCCCGCCTCCACCTGCTTCAGCCGCCGCGTCCCGGTGTCGCAGAACATCCTGCCAAGCCGGCCGCAGGGCCGCATCCGAATGCTCGCCCCGGCGCCCTTCGATGGCAAACTCGCTGCCATAGTAGACCGCAGGAATCCCCGGAATAGTAAACAGCAGTGCATACAGCGGAAACAGATGCCGCGGGTCCTTCAGTTTCGAGGCCACCCGGTCTACATCGTGATTATCCGCAAAGTTGTAGAGCTCCAGCCCGCAGTTGCGCTCCAGCGAGTGGGCCAGCTCGAAGTAGTTTCCATCGTTGTGGGCCGACCACAATGCCTTGTACGTCTGGTAGTTGGTAAGACTGTGCAGCCCCGTCTCGGCGGCAAAGCGGTCGTACTCGCCGTGGATTATCTCGCCCAGCAGAAAGAACTCATCCGCCGGCCCCTCGCCGATCCCGGCAGCCCCAGCCCGCCGCTTCCGCCGGGCCGCTGCACGCTCGGCGGTAAAATCCCGCAGCTCCCGCAGAAAATCCGGCGGCAGGGCGTAGGCCACATCCAGCCGCAGTCCGTCGATGTCGAAGTCATCGATCATCTGCGCCACCGCCCCGAACAGGTGCTTTCGCACTTCCGGGTTCTCCAGATTCAGCTCCGGCAGCTCCTCATGCCCCTCCCACGCCCGGTAGGTAAACCCGTCGCCGAAACGGTTGTCGGCCGAAAAATTGACATCCTTGAACCATCCCCGAAAAGGCGAGGCTGCGCCCCGCTGCCGCAGGTCGTGAAAGGCAAAATGATCGCGGCCGGTATGGTTAAAAACTCCGTCCAGCACCACCTGTAATCCGTGCTCATGAAGACGTTGCACCACACTGCGCAGGGTATCGTTGTTTCCCAGCCGCCGGTCGACATGGTAGTGATCCACTGTGTCGTAGCCGTGCGAAGTCGATTCGAACAGCGGGCCCAGGTACACTGCATCGCAGCCCAGCCCCCGGATGTGTCCGGCCGCCGCGGCTACCGCTTCCAACCGTGATTCGGCGGGCGACGAAAAATCGTTCCGCTCCGGCGCACCACAGAACCCGAGGGTATAAATGTGATAAAAAATGCTCTGCCGCCACCATTCCCGGCGGTCCGTTGCTGTGCTCATGGTGTTCATATGGTGTTCCTCTCTTATGAATAAATCCCGTGGCTGAACTGGTGCACTACTCGGTGGGGCAGGTCCTCGGCCACCTCGATCTTACCATCCAGAATCAGCCGCACGTAGGTCAGCGCCGTCCCGGTAAAGGACAGCCCGTAGGCCTCCTCGCGCCCGCGCATGTTCCCGTGGTCCTCGCTCGCATAGCGGAACATGTACACGAAATTGTCCGCCACTTCGTCCAGAAACGCCTCGGCCCGGCCGGCCGCCTCGCTCTCCGCCGGTGCATTCCGCAAAAACAGAAACAGCCGCATAAACACCGGCGACTGCACCGCATAGCGGAAAAAGACCCGCACACTCTCCTCCAGACACCAGGTCAAATCCCCCCGGTAGGTCGACGGCCCGCGCAAATCCTCCAGCAGCGGCCCGGCATACCGCTCCAGCAGCGCCTCCAGCACCCCGCGCTTGCTGCCGAAGTAGTAATACAGGGTCGGCTTGGTCACCCCGCCGGCCTCGCACATCGCCTGCACCCCCACCGCATCATAGCCGCGGGCGGCAAACAGCCCCAGCGCCCCCTCCAGAATCACGTTCCGTGTCTCCATACATAGATTATATACCGATCGGTATATAACATCAAGCGGGGCGCGTCCCTCCGGCGCCCGGTCACCCCTGCCCGAGCAACAGACGAAGGGCCTGGCTAGGCCCGGGCGCCTGCGGGTCGGGCTCTCCGCTCCTACTCCTCGCCGCGCCCATAAAGGGCGCGTCTGCGGGGTATCCCTGGTTGCATGCCCGAGCAACGAACGAAGTGAGTGGCCAGGGCGCTGCGATCCCTCGCGCATTCGCAAATACCGTAGTAAAATACCCAAATACGCATGAAACCCACACTCATAGAATTCTACCGCCGAATTAAGCCCCGTCGACCTGGAACAAATCGAAGAACTGCAGGAAAACGGGGTGGTGGTGGTATATTTTTAAAGATCCCACGCCGTGGGTCGCCGGTGTCCGAAAAAGCTTGACACAGGCCCATTGTAAATATCATACTATAAGTGTACACTTATAACACATAGAAGGTGCAGGTATGAATATCACTTTATCGGCAAATGAAGAACTGATAAAAAAAGCCCGCCAATACGCAAAGCGGCATAATACCTCGTTAAACAATCTTATCCGCGTGCATCTCGAACACATCACCAACCAGATGGACACAGAGGCGGCGGCTCGGGAGTTCGAGAATCTCTGCATCGAACATTCAGGCGAATCACCTGCCGGGTATCGCTTTGACCGTACAGAAGTATACAATCGGAAATAGAAATGGCGAAATACTTCATCGACACCAACATACTGATCTATGCCAATGACAAAAAGGACCGCACTAAACAAAATAAAGCCGCGCGCCTTATTACTGACCTTATGAAAAGCGGGCAAGGGGTGCTGTCCACTCAAGTATTACAGGAATATGCACATGTGGCCTTAAATAAACTCGGGCAAACTGAAGAAGTGGTTTTACGGCAGCTCCATCTGCTCGAACACATCGAGGTGATACAGCAATCTCCTGCTATGATTCGGCGGGCAGTAGAAATCAAAAAAACGTACAAGATCAATTTCTGGGATGCCTGCATCGTGGCCAATGCCGAATATACCGAGTGCGACACAATCTATTCGGAAGACCTCAATACCGGCCAGTTTTACTCCGGCATGAAAATAGAAAATCCTCTTGCAGAATAGCCGCCGATGGCAGATGGGCGCTAAAGGCTGCCATCTCCGATCAATCGGCTTCAGAAAGATCCTTATCTAAAGCCCGCCCGTCGTTTTTCGGATCCGCTGCAGCCGCCGCAGAGACTCCATAAAAGCAGGGAAAGCCCCGGCACATATTTCTATCTTGATTGGGTCGCTCATAATAACTCTTCCGAGCCCCCTCTGCCCATGGTACACTTTACAGCATGAATACTCTTACGGCACGGCCATGACCGGCACCGAACTGTACATCCGCCGCATAAACGCCGTCATCGATTACATCGAAACTCATCTTGAAGAGAAACTCAACCTCGACGAACTAAGCCGGGTTGCCCAGTTTTCTAAATATCACTTTCACCGAATTTTCACAGCCTTTATGGGTGAGTCGCTGTATTCGTTTATTACCCGTCTACGGGTTGAGCGGGCAGCCGCCGTCCTGCCGAACAGCTCCGCCAAAATCACCGATATTGCATTCAACCTCGGCTTCGAAGATTCGGCCACCTTTGCCAGGGCCTTTAAAAAGCACTTCGGAGTACCGGCGAGCCGATGGAAAAAGGATAGAAACAGCAAGATTCATCAAGCTTCCCACGCGCTTTCGGAGTACTATGAACTTAAGCTTAATACCGGGAAGGATGAACTGGTGAGTTGTGAGATCGAAAAGCTGCAGCTGCCGGCTACCGAGCTGTTCTACATCCGCCACCGGGGGCCTTACGCCAAAGACTACCGCCTGTTCGCCAGTCTACACCGCCGGCTGCTGGATGCCCTGCGGCGTCAGGCAGTCGAGTGGAACCAGGAGCGCGGGTTCTATGTAATCTACCACGACCCGCTTGGCATCACTGCCGACGAGCGGCTGCGGATTTCTTACGGTGTGGAGGCCGCGAGTAGCGGACCCGACCGTCTGACCATAACGGCCAACCCTTACCTGTTCTGCCGTTTTGTGCTGGCGAACCACGAGTACGGAGGGGCCTGGACGACGGTATACCGTCACATCCTGCCGCAAAAGGGGCTTCAACCGGCTGACGGATACTGCTTCGAGCACTACTTTGCCGACTGCTATGACCCGGCCACCGGTAAAACCTCGCTCAGTATAGCCGTTCCCGTAAAGGAGATTTGAGTCAATGGAAAAAATTATACGAATCGACGCACAAAACATCGACAGCGAACACATCTGCTGTGCAATCGGCAATGACAAGGCCAATCGCAAGCGGGCCGCCACCAAAAAATCCTGGTTAAAGGACCGGTTTAAGGACGGACTGGTCTTCAAGCGCTTGGATGAACGGGGCAAGATTTTTGTCGAATATATACCCATCGAGCAGGTATGGAAACCGATCACCGGCCGTAACTACATGAGCATCAACTGCCTGTGGGTCGCCGGCCGCTTCAAAGACGGCGGCTGGGCCGGTGCTCTACTGGACGAGTGCCTAGCCGATGCCAAAGCCCAGGGCAAAGGCGGTGTAGTGTATGTATCCGCCAATAAGGTGCAGCACTACCTCACCGACAAGCGCTTTTTCCTGCACCGCGGTTTCAAGGTAGCGGACAGCGCACCGCCCTACTTCGAACTGCTGGTTCTCGATTTCGATCAGGACGAGGCCGCGCCAGTCACTGCTCCACCGACCGCAGTCGCTGCCGATTATCCTGCATTCACCCCCGCTGCCAAAACCGGCACCTGCCCGGTGGCCGAAGGATTTTACTTCGTCTACTCCCACCAGTGCCCCTTCATGGAGGAGTACGTACAGCTTTTGGCGGATCTGGCACACCAACAAGGATACCCCGTGACCATAAAGCAGCTCACATCCGCTGCCGAGGCTCAGGCCCACGGCAGTCCCTTCGGCACGCTGGGCATCTATTTTAACGGACTGCTGAAAGGCCACGCTCCCATGACCGAAAAGGGCTTTGAAAAGTTCTTGAAAACCCTCGAGACATAAAGAGGTGACTCCCTCTGGAGTCACCTCAATAATAAAAATGACTGCGTGAGAAGTTTATGAATAGGAATCTTTAACCGGTTTTCCTATCACCCTGAAGACCAATATCATCACGATTATACCCAAAGGCAACAGTATCAAGCTGCTCACTCCGAACCCGGCAGGGAGAAAACCTATGACTCCAGCAACTACAGCACCTAATAGGGCATAGGGTATCTGCGTTTTCACATGATCCATATGATCGCAACCGGAAGCCATGGATGAAAGAATGGTAGTGTCTGATATGGGCGAACAGTGATCTCCAAAGATACTTCCCGTGAGAACGGATGCGATAGCAGGTGACAAAGGCCCTCCAAGGGTATATGCCATCGGAACCGCAATCGGCATGAGAATAGCCATTGTTCCCCAAGATGTACCCGTTGCAAAAGCGGTTACTGTGGCCACAAGAAATACTAAAAGAGGAATCAACTTAGGAGTTAAAACACCGTCCGTTATACCGATGAGGAAACCTGCGGTCCCCAAATCGCTCGTAATTGAACCCAAAGACCATGCCAGGACAATGATCATGTTTGCAAAAAGAATTGACTTCGCACCATTGATCCAGGTATTCAAAATATTGTCGAACTTCATTACTCCCTTGAAATAGACAAGTGCACCGGCAACTATACTACCGCTTACCGAAGCCCAGACGAGTGCCTTCGCAGCATCGGCGTTACCAAATGCATCGGCAAGGGAACCTGCAGCCATGCCGCCACCGGAGTAGAACAATCCGAGAATAGTGATTACAATCATAAAAAGAATGAGTAAAACCGTATCAAGAGTTGTCAGATGTTTTTCCCCTTCCTCTTGATAACTATCGATTTCTTCTGTTGCAAGGGGAATAGCATTATCTGCCAAAACTTTCCCTGTTTTTCTCGCTCGTATTTCCGCCTTGCGCATTGGACCAAACTCACGCTTGGTAAATAAAATTATCAATGGAATTAAAATTACGAATATGCTGTAAAAGCGAAACGGGATTGATTTTACCAATGCCTGGAAGGCGTTGGTATCTACATTCATGCTCTCGAACGCATCGTGGACCAATCCTACCTCAAATGCTACCCATGTCGACAACGGAACAAGACTGGTTACTGCAGATCCTGTAGTATCAATAAAAAAGGCAAGCTTCTCCCTCGAAATTCTGAACCGGTCCGTTACACTTCTCATGGTATTTCCAATGATGAGAATGTTGAAAATTTCATCAAAATAGATAATCACACCGGCCAACCATACGGCAAATTGAGTATTGCGCACCGTTTTTGCTTTCGAAGCAATTCCATTCCCAAGGGAGTTCATGCCGCCGGCCTTGGCTATTATCGCTATCATGCCCCCGAAAGCGAAATTGAGAAACAGAATGCTTATATTCCAGCTGTCCGCTATCGAATCAACAATGTAGTGATCGAATGTACGTAACACTCCAATAAAAGGATTATAGTCGTTGATTACCGTCGCACCAAGAAACACACCAATGATAATTGATGGCATTACTTGTTTTGTGCGCCATGCAAGAACGATAATCAGTATCGTCGGTATTACTGAAATTACACCATAATGATCCATTATTTCCTCCTGTAGTTATGGGTTATTTTCTCATCAAATGATCAATTGCATAGCGATGCAATTCTGGCACGACTTTTAAGGAGTAGCCGAGATGCAGTCTTTCTGTTGGTGTATGAAAGTCCTTACCATAGGTTCCGATTACCACTCCAGGCACCTTCAACTTTTGCATTACGTCGTCCGGTACCATATAGAGTAAATCGCATCCGGGTATATTCTTTGTTACACGAGTGACAGAGATCCCATCCAAACCATAAACGAAACTCAGATCCGAAACTCCCATGTAGTAATCGTCCTTTACGAGTGTTTCCCCGAATGTGTAGTCGGCGTATTCGGATAGTTCCTCAATTAGATTTAAAACGTGCTTTGTTTTCTGCTCACTCTCGTCGGGGAACTTGGTAACGTAATAAGGCGGCAAGAAACCTATTATTACAGCCGGCTTTGATTTTTCCGACTGCTCATACACCCAATGCACAATTGCAAGCCCAATATCCTGGATGGATTTGCCTTCTCTACTCATACTCTCGTAAAGCCGTCTAATTCCTTCCTCGATGTACTTCCCTTTTTTTTCTACCGCTTTTCTATACACCTCCTCATAACATACGACATTTTTCACTTCACCTCCTCTTCGTTCCTCTACTATCTTTTTGTCATTGAGTTTGTCCACTATATCGGCTAAAACGTTTTCTGCAGTTGTTTTCATCAACGAAATAACTTCTTCCGCTTTCTCTTCGAGTGTTACATAATTAAAGCATGCCATACCGTAGAGCGGTGTACTTGCGCTGTATCCTGAGGACATATCTCCATATTTCAGGCATACCAGCGGTGGAGAGACTTTTCCTCGTGATTCCATGCGAAACCTGTCTTCCAAACTCATTCTTTCGATAATTTCGGCGATGACCATAGGACTATCAATGGTTCCCGAGGGGATACTCGCATGGTGGTTTTCTCCTGCAACAATGAAAAACGGCATGAGCTTTCCGCATGCACCGATGTGGATACGCTTTTGCAATGGCTGTTCAGGATCAAACAGGAAACTCTCGAAGAGAAACAAAGCAAGATAATCCAGATCATACTGCTTTTCAAGATCATACAGAAATGGAAGGGCATGCCGCATTCCCTCGGAATTAGTTTCTTCTCCCACCACCCCCAGAAAGAGAAGATTGCCGGAGAAATCGGGTTTCTCCGTGTACTCTTTCAACAACTCTATCGCCATCGCCAATCCAAACCTCATATCCGCAACCCCTCTGCCGAAAATCCATTCGCCAGAGTTAAGATCATCTTTCGCCGATGGGGAAATACTCAGTTCATGCACTCGTTTCGTGTATTCTTTGTAATCAAAGGCTAAGCCCGAAAGATGACCAAAGCCTTCTATATCCACCACATCCATATGGCCGGTTAGGATGATAGTCTTATTACATGGTTCGGGATTATGATAAAATGCATACACATTAAAACGACTGTAGACATCGTTTGCTATTTCACTTTTCATGAGATGTTCCGGATGTTGCCTGAAATACGGTACCTCCGCAAAAGACCTGTACACTTCTTCGGCAATTTCTCGTTCTTCTACTGTACCGGTAACTCCACGTATACTTTGTAATCGCTTGAACCGGTGTAGTAAATCCTTATCGCTCATCAATTCAATTTTCCCCCTCGAGTAGATTATCGCAGAGGAACATCGAAGTTCCATTCATACCAACATATTGCATAAACCATGCCAAAAAGCTCGTCCCTTCGTCTCGTACGAAATGTACTTGTTTTTGCAACAGTTTTTTTCTGCCCCCCCCACACAGACCTAAGCCTGCACTGCGAGAACCCGAAAGAGATAATATTAGTTGTTTTTCGGAGAGGACTTATTCAAATAACTCTTTGTAAAATAATAATTTATAATACAAATACTTTTCACAATTTCAGGCGTCGAATTGGTTAGTATTGCGCAGCTGCAACAATGGAAAAAACTAATAAAAACGTAGAAATGAATGTACACTAACAAAAAACATATCCGATAAGTAAATTAAAACTTTACTAGTAAGTAAATTTTCTATTTACTACTTCTTAACCCGTGTTTGTTGAGCTTGTTATACATATTTTGCTTTGATAAGCCTAATTCCTTCCCAGCTTCTGAATAGTTTCCTCGATTCTTTTCCATGAAACTAATCAATAGTTCTCGTTCGTATTTGTCTAACAATACTTTTAGTTTTGTTTTCTTACCCGTAACGGATTTCATAGATTCATGTGCAATATACCGAAAAGGAAGATCATGCTCAGTTATAGTTTTGCCCTCAGTGAAGTTGAACAATCCTTCAACCACGTTTCGTATTTCTCTCACATTACCAGGCCACTTGTACTTCATCAGGTGACTCAACACCTCCTGAGTAGCGCCCTTTATGTTGCGCGCCATTTTTTCATTATAAAATTTGATAAAGTAATTAAACAGTAGTGGAATATCTTCTATTCTCTCCCGTAAAGGCGGGACGTCTATTTGTACGATACTAATACGATAGTACAAATCTTCTCTCAACCTCCCCGCTTCAATACAGCTGAGAGGGTCTTCGTTCACAGCTACAAGTATGCGCACATCTATATCAATACTTTTATTTCCACCGACCCTCCGCACCCTCTTTTCCTCTATCACTTTGAGCAATTTAATCTGTGACTCCAAGGGCATACTGTTTATTTCATCTAAAAAGAGCGTACCTCCGGTTGCAAGTTCAAGAAGACCTGGATTGTCCGTTGCGCCCGTGTAGCTTCCTTTTACCGTGCCAAAAAGAATGGACTCTAATAGTGTAAAAGGAATAGCGGCACAGTTCTGTGAAATAAACGGCTTATCAAAACGGTCGCTCAAGTTATGTATACTTTGTGCCAATATTTCTTTACCGGTTCCTGTTTCACCATTCAATAACACGGTAGAACCAGTCTTCGAGATTTTTTGCAGATTTCTTTTTATCCTCAGCATTTCGGGATTCTGTGTAAGAAAATCTTCCAGACAGTAAATAGTATGGTTCTGACGATAGCCCTTGTGAACGGAGTAATGCTCAAGTTCTTTTATTGTTTCAACGCTATAGAGAAATCTGGAAAACTCGATTGCGCCTACTATTGTACTATCGGAAAAAATCGGGAATGTCGATCCTATCTGAAAGACCCTGTTTCCCTTAGTTGTTATGAGTTCCTGTTCATGATTTATTATTGCTTCTCCACTTCTTAGTACTTTAAAAATTGTGCTGTTCTTTTCATCAAGGTTCGAATAAAGATCTACCACATTTTTTTCAAGAATTTCCTCATATTTCAGATCGAAAAGGGCAATATTACTGATGTCACTCAGCAATATGTTGCCCATGTGATCCGTTACTAGAATATCCTCGTAATCCCTCAGAGTTTTTATTTCCTGCTTTATCGAATTCAGAACTGCTTTGCTCATCTACACACATATACTATAGTTTACACTTCTTTTAAATGCAACGTGGTAATATCGAAACAGTACACAAGTAGAATATTATGCCGAATATCGTCACTGCTGAAAGGCCACGCTCCCATGACCGAAAAGGGCTTTGAAAAGTTCTTGAAAACCCTCGATGAATGATGGCGGATGGGCCGGGTCTGACTACGGCCTCATCTGCAGCTATCCCCGCTTAGCCGGCTGCGATGTGCCCGTATGTTAGAATTGTGTTTACCTGAGCTTTTTTATTGCTCATCCATACCCGCAGAGCTATTATAATTTTAAAGAAGATTCACGCAATGAAGGCTGGCATTGTAGTCGTTACAACACAGTAGAGGAGTTACGTATGCGCGCAGCCGTATATACCGAGTACGGCGGTCCCGAACAACTTTCTGTTAAACAGGTTCCCGCTCCTGTACCGAAAGAGAACGAAGTACTGATAAAGGTGCATGCGGTCTCGCTAAATGAATGGGACCGGCAGCTGCTGCAGGGTACCCCCTTCGTAAACCGTCTCACAAACGGAATCCGCCGGCCGAAACTGCAGATACTCGGCTCGGATGTAGCCGGCACTGTAGAACAAGCCGGATCCGCAGTATCCCGCTGGAAGCCCGGCGACCAGGTGTACGGCGACCTAAGCAACCGCTGGGGCGGCTTTGCCGAATATGTCTGCGCCCCGGAAACGGCGCTGGCCCGTAAACCCGAGGAGATGTCCTTTGCCGAGGCGGCCGCACTTCCGCAGGCGGGCATGCTGGCGGTGCAGGGGCTTATCGTTTACGGCGGCCGCTTTCTGCAGCCCGGCCACCGCATTCTTATAAACGGGGCCGGCGGCGGAGTAGGAACAATTGCTATACAGATTCTCCGGCAACACGGCGTCGAGGTAAGCGGGGTCGACAGCGCTGAAAAACTGGACCTGCTGCGCGAGCTGGGCTATCACCATGCCATCGACTATACCCGGGAGGATTTTACCCGCTCTCACCGCCAATACGACTTGATCCTCGATACCAAAACCAACCGTACGCTCAAGGATTATGCACGGGCCCTCACCCCGAAAGGAATGTACGTAACTGTCGGCGGGAACGGAAAAATTATACAGATTTTCCTGCTCGGCCCCCTGTATGGGTCACTGGTAAAGAAAAAGTTCCGCATGGTTAGGCTCAAACCCAACAAAGACCTGGAATATCTGAACCGGCTGTACATTGAGGGTAAACTGCGGCCGGTCATCCACGCCCCCTTCGAGCTGGAGGAGATTCGCCGGGCATTCGAACTATTTGCCGCAGGCCGCCACCAAGGCAAGCTGGTACTAGAGGTAAATCAATCATGAAGGCAGCCGCCTACACAAGGTTCGGACCACCGGAGGTCCTGCAGATCAAAGAGGCCGAAACACCCCAGCCCAAAAACAACAAGGTGCTCATCCAAATCCTCGGAATAGAATTGGCTGGAGAAATTTAAGCGTATTCTCCATTAAAGTGCGGTATCGTTGCCCATCCTCCTGAACATAACCACCCGGGATAAAGCTTTTTTAACTGACCAACACAAGGAAGTATCTTCATCACCTAAAAACCTCACCTTCGCCGCCACCGGCCTGATGGCGCCCGCAAAAACGGCCACAGAAGCTCGAGTATTAAAAAAAACTCATTGGCGGCCATTTTAATGAGAAAATAGTTGGAGAAATTGGATTTTTCATGTAATATGTGCTAATTTCGATATGTAGTAAGGGAAACAAAGCGATCAAACCTTCATGTTCCAAAAACACATGAGTAAAGAAGTACGATAGTGAGAAAGCATAACACATTAGATTCAACCTATTTACTCTATATTTCGGGTCGACGGAAAGGAAACCATTTTCAAAAGGCTCTCTTGACCCTATTGGTACTGTTGCATGCGGCGAGTTTTTCCCTGCTTCTCTTCGATCCACAGCAGTATACGATTGCGGGGATATCTAAATACTTCAACGAAGAACTCATTTTGTTAGTTATCGGAACAGCTCCTCTCAGTTCCCTGCTGTTTCTGCCTCCCCTGGCAGGAAGCATCCTCGCGTTCCTGCTTCTATGCGGACTAGGGCTGATGAGTTTCGGACTCCTTACCGAACGTTTTCTCTCATACTATCAGGTTGACAATATTTTCCTCATTTTCGTTTTTTCCCTCATAGTTACTCTCCTTCTGTTCTTCAGCCTGCATCGTTTCCGGCGCATAGTCCATCGGCTTTTGTCGCGCAGTTATAAGGATCCGGTAAGCGCATTGCCAAATCGTTACAAACTACTCGAGGACATTAGAAACTCCAGCGTGCCCGTCCTCGCCCTGCTGAAGGCCGAGCGTTACAATGAGATCAACTCATGTTTTGGGTACCTATTTGGTGAGAAGTACATCATTAACATCCAGGACATCATCGAGACCACCCTCAACCAAACCCTCTCGATGGTACAGCTTTATCACGTCGATCGGGATACCTTCGCCATTCTCGAGGAATACTCCTCCTTCAACCAAAACGATATCTCATTTCAGAATCGGTTCTCCGATATCATCCAAATCCTGCGTGAACAGACTTTTTCTATCGGGGGGCTGCGATTTCCGGTACCGGTGAGTGCCGGCATCTCGGTTGGAAACCGGGAAGATCCGATCCTCCTCTACAACCAGGCCGAGCAGGCGCTTACAGCGGCTCTCTACACCTCGAAGTCGGAAATGATGTACACCGAGAGCCAAGACGTAAAGGAGGATATCATCTCACACACCAACACCCTGGCCATGGTGAGTCATGCGATAAAAAGCGATATGGTAGAGGTAGAGTTCCAGCCTATTGTCAAAAGCCGCGGATCTGTGGTTGCAATGTATGAGGCCCTGGTGCGTATACGCAATGAAGAAGGTGAGCTTATTCCGCCGGGCGCATTCCTCTACACCACCAAGCTCAGCTCATACCATAAAGAACTTACCCGTCTTGTATTTCAGAAAACTTTTAAACGAATGCGGAACACCGACACTCAATTCACCGTCAATATCTCTATGGAAAATATAACCGATAAAGACTTCCTCCCCTTCCTTGATGAAATGATGAAAACATATCCCCGCTGTAGTAACCGCTGTGTTCTTGAGATTACCGAGAGCGAGGGGGTTGAAAACTACGATGAAGTCTGTGAGTTCATCCGCTCGGTCCGCAACCTAAGCTACAAGATTGCTATTGATGATTTCGGATCGGGTTATTCGAACTTTTCTAACATTATTCGTCTCTCGGTGGATTACATTAAGTTCGACGGAACTCTCGTCCAACGAATGAAAAAGGATGAAAAAGCGGTGGTGGTCCTCAATAAGATGAACGAGATTGCCCACGAGCTTGGGGTTGCCACTATTGCCGAATTCATCGACTCCCAACAACTCCTAAACATTGCCCGTAAGATAAAAATCGATTACTGTCAGGGCTTTCTCTTAGGCCGGCCTAGCACACGCTTAATAAAAAAAATTCGAACTTAAAAGTATAAACATATAGCCATTGCATCTGCACGGAAGAACGGCGCCGTGGTCATAGCGGTGGAATTTGCCGATCTCTGATATAGCTTATATAAATAGGGGTAGGAGGTGCACCTACAATGAATGAACAAAATAGAGAGTGGTACCGGGCAATCGCTATCCGCCATTCCCGGCGGAAGTTTTCGGATACCCCCATTGAGGCGGGCAAACTCGAGCGAGTGAGCGAACTCATCACGGAGCTGAACCGCAGCAGCGACGGCGCCCGAATCGCTCTGGTCCGCTCCCACGACGGGGCCATCTTCTCCGGTATCCGCGGCGGCTACGGGGTCATCAAAGGCGCCCCCGCCTATCTCGCATTCATCGCTGAACCGCAGTCCGCCGGCAGCCACGAGGGGCTGGGCTTTATCGGCGAGGCGGCCATTCTCGAGGCCACCGCGCTGGAACTCGGCAGCTGCTGGGTTTCGGGAACCTTCGATTCCTCAGCAGCGGCTAAGGATCTTTCACTCGCGGCCGGCGAACAGATAATCGCGGTATCGCCCCTCGGATACCCCCAGGATTCCTACAGCATCACCGAAAAGGTCATGAGCGGCGTTGCCGGCAGCCGGAAACGCAAGCCCCTCGAACAGATCTGCACCGGCACCCCCCTCCAACAGTGGCCAAAATGGGCCGGAACCGCCGCCGAAGCGGCCCGGATTGCTCCGTCGGCGATGAACCGGCAGCCCTGGATATTCCGCTATGACGGACAGCAGCTAATTGTGGAAACCGCCGGATCTGACAACAGCGGCAGTTACTCTAAGCGGCTCGACTGTGGAATTGCGCTGAGACATCTGCTGGTGGGAGCCCAGCACGAACTCGGGCGGGCAGTAGACGTAGAGTTTTATCCTGCTCCGCAGGTGGCAGGGCTGTCGGTTACTTCGAGTTGAAGAGCCTACTCAAGGCAGTTTTAATTCTACGATCATCTTGGAGGTTTTCCCCCTCTGGTAGGTAAAGGTTCCTTTGTGCTGCTGCACCATTGCTTGCACCAGCTGCAGCCCGATACCATTGGATGAATTCAAATCAAAACCATCCGGCAGAGACCGCCCGCCGTTTTCCACCGAGAGCCGGACACCGGCTTCGCTTCGCTCCAGCCTGATTGCAACCCATCCCGCGGCACCATCGGGATACGCATGGTTGATGGCATTGGTCACCAACTCTGTTATTATCAAACCGATTGTCGCCGCAAGCCGAACCGATACGGTAATTTCTTCTATCTCGCTCTCTATTCGCACTGTATCTGAAAGCTGCCGCATAGAGGCAGCAACCTTTTCGCCGTATTCACTCAAAGCGACATCCTGAATTGAACCGGATTGATACAGCAGCGAATAGAGCTCCGCCAAGGCCCGAACTCTGGTAGAAACAGTGTGCAGGGTCTCCCGCGCCTCTTGGGTTTCTATATCTGCCGATTTCAGGCTGAGCATGCTCAAAATAAGGCTAAAGCTGTTCTTCACCCTGTGCTGGAGTTCGCTGAGCAGGTTCTGTTTCTCTTGAAGACTCGCATGGAGGGCGGCTTCTGCCTTTTTCCGCTCGCTTATGTCCTGATGCGTGCCGGAAACCAGCAGCGGCTTTCCCGCATCCGTCCACACGGATATTTTGCCGCGATCGAGCACCCATACCCAATGCCCGTCTTTGTGCCGCATCCGCGCTTCGCACTCATAGTAGTCAGTCTCGCCGCGAAAATGTTGTTCCAAAAGCTCATTCGAGCGCTTCAAATCATCGGGATGGATAAAATCAATCCAGGTTTGGATAGAAGTGGGAGATATCTCGTCCAGAGTATACCCCACCATCTCGGCCCAGCGCTCGTTGAAAATAGTCTCGCCGGTCTGCACATTCCACTCCCAGCTGCCGACATTCGTCCCTTCCAACACGTCCGCCAGACGACGCCGCTCGGTGCGCAGGTTCTCTTCAATTTGTTTACGTACACTGATATCAGTGTGGGTACCGACAAACCGCAGAGGAGTACCGTCCTCGGCCCGCTCCACAATGATTCCCCTGCCCAGAATCCATACCCAGCCGCCCCCTTTATTTGCAAACCGAAACTCGACTTCGAAACGCTCCAGCTCCCCCTTCAGATGACGTTCCGCTGTCTTCATAATCTCAGCCACATCATCGGGGTGAATCCGCTTCTGAAACTCTTCCAGCCGGCCGGGAAATTCATCCGGCTCATACCCCGCCATTTCATAATAACGCCGGTCGAAATATACTTGGTCGGTGGTGAGATTCCAGTCCCAGGTACCATCATTGGCAGCTGTCACTATTTTTGCCAAACGGTCCTCATTCTTCCTCAAAGCTTCTCTAATGCGATACTCTTCGGTCACATCCCTGAACACCAAAACTACACCAATAGTTTTACCGTCAGCACTCCTGATCGGTGCGCCTGAATCGGCAATTTGGTAGCGCGACCCGTCCCTGGAAATCAGTATAGTATCATTGGCCAGGCCCACAACCTGGCCGCTCTTTAATACCTTCTCTACAGGGTTGTCAGCTAACTGCTCGGTGTGGGCATGCATAATGTGAAAAACATCGGGCAACAGTTTGCCCAGTGCCTCAGTCTGCTTCCAGCCGGTGAGTCTCTCGGCCACCGGATTCATGCGCTCAACTCTTCCGTTGGTGTCAGTGGCAATTACCGCATCTCCGATAGAATTGAGCGTAGCTCGCAGGTTTTCCCGGCTTTTGTGCAGCTGCTCCTCCGCATTGATGCGGCTGGTGATGTCCCGCACAAACTCGACCACCCCTTCAGTGTGACCACTCTCCGCATTGATGACGGGATAACTGAACAATTCAACCCATTCTACCGGCGAGCCGGGCAGGCCGGCCACTACATCCACTTCCGTCTTTCCCGATTGCAGGCATCTGAGACTCGGACAGGGGTCGCAGGGGGAATCATTATTATGGTAGCACCGATAACACTTTTGGCCCTCTAGAGGCAGGTTGGCGGCATACCACTTCTTCATAACTCCATTAGTTCGAAGAATATTGAGATCGGTATCGAGAAAACTAATACCGTCCTGAATACTATTGAATACGTTCTCTAAAACCCTCTCACTCTGATGAAGGGCCCGAAAAGTCTGCTCTCGCTCCCTGAGAAGCGCTTCCTTGTGCAGTGCGGAACCGAGATCGTTCAATATTTCACGAAACAGATCATGCTCATCTGCATCACCGGCATATTTTGAAGGTATCGACACACTCAGCCAACCGTATATTTTGCCCATATGTTCGATTCGGGCAGTCATGCCGACAGAGCCTTTTTTACCCGTCGAATTGGGGGAAGCGGCAGAAGGAATAGCACGCAGGGGGCAGTCGGTACAGTTCACTTTTGGATCTTCCGAAATGACTATTTGTCCGGAACTGAGAGCCTTTTCTGCGCACTGGGGCAGGTGCCCGGCTTGTAGCTTTTCCGTCATAGGCTTAAAGCAGTTACGCTCGAAACCCTTGTGAAAGAAGGGCTCAGTAGGACGTCCATCCTCGAGCAGAACCACCCACGCATTAAAATAGCCGTTCTGCTCCACCAGAAAGCGGCAGGTTTCATCCAGGAGTTCTTCCTTCGGCAAATCCATTGTAATCAACTGGTTCACATTGCGAATCGACAGCAGCACGCGGTTGATGTGCTCCAGCCGTTCTTCACGGAGGCGCGCCCGGCGCACGGCCTCCTCACTTTCTGTCTTATGTTTTTGAACCCTCTGATGCGCTTCGAATAGCTTGAATGCCATTTTTATAGAAGTATCCAGCACATTCTCACCGGAGTTTTTTACGATATAACCGTAGGAAGTAATTTCTTCCGTTTTTTCTACAATCTCCGGTTCGGTATGGATGGAGAGAAACACGATCGGCACCTCATACTCGTCCAGAATGCGGGCGGCGGTTTCAGTACCATCCATCTGCCCCCGCCCTAAATCAATGTCCATGAGTATCAGATCGACCCGTGTCAAGCCTATCAGCTCTAACGCTTTCTCGCCGGAAACCGCCGTAAAGACTTCATACCCTCTATTTCGAAGGGTCTGCGCCTCACTCGCAGCGATCAGCGCCTCATCATCGACAATCAGTATTTTTTTTAAATTTTTCTCCATACAAGACATACTAAATGATGCGTATATAAGAAGCAAGCCGGACTATTTGATCGCGGCGGCCTTACACAGCTTTTCTTTTTTTAACCCTTCATTTATGTGAATAAATCATTATTTAAACATAAAGTCATAATATATCAATTATTAGCCCGCCAATGAAGATTTATTTTGACACCCACTCCAAGTAGTGCAACAATTGAATAAATCTATCTTAAGGTGAGGAGAGTTATATGTTTGGTTTTTTATCCATTATCCCTCCCCTTGTGGCAATCGGACTGGCGATTATCACAAGGCGTGTATTAATCTCCCTTTTCTTTAGTATCTGGGTTGGAGGCCTGATTTTCAACGGGGGCGATCCCTTTGCCGCCGTCGGCACGACCTTCACCTGGATGAAGGACGTTATGACCGATTCGTGGAACGCCCGCTTTTTGGTCCTGACTTCACTGCTTGGTGTGGGAGCCGCCTTTATGTACAAAGTCGGCGGTTCTATAGCCTTGACGCGTGCATTGGAAAAGCAGATCAACAACCGCCGCCGTTCGCAGTTGTTTACCTGGATCCTCGGTATCATCATCTTCTTCAATGACTATGCAAACTCGGTTATTACCGGTAATGCGTCCAAAGACATCAATGCCAAATACCGCGTATCCCGCGAAAAACTCTCCTATGTAATGGATGCGACCGCCGCACCAATGGCCACCTTCGGCCCGGTCTCCGACTGGATCGGCTATCAGGTGTCCCTGCTGGCCGCCGCTTTCGCCACCATCGGTATAGTGGGAACCCAGCCTTATTTCGCCTTTCTGCACTCGATGCCGTGGAATTTCTACTGTCTGCTGTCTCTGATTGCGGTTCCGATGATCATTTTTGGAAAAGATTTCGGACCCATGGCCAAAGCGGAGCTGCGGGCATTGAAAGAGGGCAAGCTCATCCGTGAAGGCGACACGCCTCTCTCTTCAGTTGAAAACGACCTGGGCACCCCGGTCCATCCCGAGCGGGCCAACGTGCTCTACTTCATCCTTCCGCTGGTTACATTAATCGGCGTCAGTGTTTGGGCTCTCTGGTATACCGGCGGTGGTCCCGAAGGAAAATCGATTATGGACGCCCTGGCCGACACTGCGGTAGATGTAGCCCTTACCTGGGGTGCCTTCGCAATGTCTCTGGTAGGATTGGTATTGGCCATCATTCAACGGATGAACTTCAAGCAGATCGAAGAAACCATTCTTTCCGGTATCCAGACTATGCTGCCGGCACTTGTGATTATGGTACTGGCCTGGTCCATCGGCACCGTCAGCGGCGAACTCGGCACTGCCGACTATGTCGTAGATGCCACCAGGAGCTGGATGTCAGCCGGCATGCTGCCCTTCCTGGTATTCGCAATCGGCATGTTCATCTCTTTCTCCACCGGAACCTCCTGGGGTACCATGGCCATTCTCACTCCGATTGCTGTACCGTTGGCCTATGAAATCGGCGGAATAGAACTCGTCTATATTATTATCGGAGCGGTCTTCGCCGGCGCTATCTTCGGCGACCACTGCAGCCCAATTTCCGATACTACGGTTATGTCCTCGATCTTTGCCGGTTCCGACCATATCGCCCACGTAAAAACCCAGATACCCTATGCGCTTGTACCGGCCGGGATTTCCGCGGTACTGTATCTGCTCTCGTCCTTTGTCCCGAGCGTATGGATTCTGCTGGCGGTTGGCATAGTGGCAATGTTCTTCATTATAAAGTTCCTGGGTAACAGCTACCAGAAGAAGCACTTCACGCCGGAGGAGGCTGAACTCATCAACTCCGTCGGAAAAATTACCCCCCTCGATGGGTATTAAAAACTCATAGAATCTACACTTTTTAAAGGGCCCGGTCGCAGACCGGGCCTGCTTCTATTATACTTCCCTCTATGAACAGCATCCGTAAACTCTACAATCCGCCCCTTTTTCAAGGCGATCTTGCCCGCACAGGTTATTTCGAAGGCTGGTATTTCAAGCAGGTCTCCGCCGACCTGCAGCATGTGTATGCCTTCATTCCCGGTATTGCCCTGGGCGAAGCAGACGCGGAACGCTACGCCTTTATCCAGGTAATTGACGGGATGAGCGGCAACACTCACTTTGTTCGCTACCCTTTGGAACAATTCCAAGCTTCCGAAAAGACCCTCGAAGTTCGGGTCGGCGGTTCAACCTTCACCAATTCCTATATCGCTCTGAACATCGACACCAACGAGCTCCGGCTGCAAGGAAGAGTCGATTTTGCACACCTCTCCCCCTACCCCGGACGACTGCTGAACCCTGGAATCATGGGTTGGTACAGCTTTATTCCCCGGATGGAGTGTAAACACGGACTGGTCTCCATGACTCACCGTCTCGAAGGCCAGCTACAGATAGACGGCAACCCGGTAAACTTCACCGGCGGCAAAGGCTACATCGAGAAAGACTGGGGCACCTCATTTCCCGAATCGTGGATCTGGATGCAAAGCAACCACTTCTCCGAGCCCGACACCTCCTTCATGCTCTCCATCGCAAAAATACCATGGATGGGCAACTACTTTATGGGCTTCCTCTCTCTTCTGAAAATTGGTGCTGTCACCCGCTTTTTTGCCACCTACAACGGTTCAAAGATTGAGAGTATTACAAACCTGAGCCGGCGCGACTCCGCAGGAAGCCCTGAACTCGAAGGAGTGGAGCTGAGCATCAGCCGCAATTCACCCTCGGGACGGGAAGAGCTGCGAATCCGCGCCGAATCAACCCGCCGGGGAGCCCTAAAATCGCCGGTGCGCGGCCGCATGGACAGCTTTATCAAAGAGAGCGTCGACGCCGAGATTCGCCTTGACTACCGGAGCTCCGACGGCCGAACCTACCGCGATACCGGCCGCCGCGGCGGGCTGGAGATAGTAGAAAAAGTATTTGATCATTTCGAGACTTGACCACTCCATCCTCTCTGCTTATATTTAGCTTACCTAATAGTTAGCTTTGCTAACTTTTTACAAAGCGAGGTAGTAGATTGAATATGCTCAGATCTACAGCAGCCCTTTTATTAGAAACTGCTCCGTCAGTGATGGGCTTCGTCGGCAGCGAACTGCGGCGTAACTCTCCGGTGGATAATCCGGTGCACTTTCGTCTGCTGCGGACCCTCAGGCGCCGACAGCGCATCCTGCATGGGTTGGCCGAACAACATGGGGTGCGCCTGCCTACCATGTCGAAAACAGTCAGTGTTCTCGAAAGCCGCGGTTGGGTAGAGCGGCTTCGCTCAACCGAAGACCGCCGTACTGTGTATGTGCGGCTCACCCAGCAAGGCGAATCAATCTTAGAGCAGGTTGAGGCACAGGCAATTTCCCGCACTTCCCAGCTGCTCGAATGCCTCTCTGAGGAGAGCCTGGCCAATCTCGAGACTGGTCTGCAGGCACTGTATGAGGTTGTGCAGGCAAAGATCGGACCCAGTGGAGAAGAAGGCGCGGCGAACACCGATTTTAACGGTTGTGAGGAGAGCACGCATGAAAAAACCTAGTATGCTGCATGACAATATCACCGGCGCCCTATTCCGGCTGGTACTGCCGATGATCCCCGGGACACTCAGCATCGTTCTGTTCAATCTGGCCGACACCTATTTCGTCGGCCGGCTCGGCGCCGACCCCCTGGCAGCCATGAGCTTCTCATTTCCGGTGGTACTGATATCCGGCGGACTGGCGATGGGCCTGGGTATCGGCACTTCTACCTACGTTTCGCATGCCCTTGGCCGGGACAACCGAGCAGAAGCAGCCCGTCTGGCCAGCCAGGCCCACCTGTTGGCCTTTGCACTGGTGACGCTGCTGGCTATTACCGGACTACTGACCATCGGTCCGCTATTCACGGCTATGGGAGCTACCAGCAAAGTACTGCCGATGATCCGCACCTATATGACCATCTGGTTTATCGGCCTGCCTTTCGTGATTCTGCCCATGGTGGGAATGAATGTGCTGCAGGCCACCGGCGACACCAAAATCCCCGGAACCGTACTGACCCTCTCGGTTATCCTTAACATCATTCTCGATCCGCTGCTGATATTCGGACTCGGTCCGTTCCCGCATATGGGAATTGCCGGTGCAGCGCTGGCAACGGTCATTGGCCGCGCCTCCAGCTTTTTTATCGTCGGAGCGGTGCTGTTGCGCCGGGAGAAAATCCTCACCCTCAAAATCGGATCTCTGCCCTACGTGCTGCGCTCATGGGGCAAGATCCTCTACATCGGAATCCCGGCCGCCGCGGCCAATATCCTGCTGCCAATCTCAATCGGCGTCATAACCCGGTTTGTGTCCCAATTTGGCACCAATGCAGTGGCCGGTTTCGGTGCGGCCAGCCGAATCGAATCGTTTGCGCTGGTATTTACACTGGCAACCAGCATGATCGTGACCCCCTTCGTCGGAATCAACCACGGCGCCGGAAACGAACACCGGGTGCTGCTGGTCCATCGGGTCAGTGCGCTCTTTTCCATGGCCTGGGGCTTGATGGTGCTGATTGTTTTTCTGGCGGCTGCCAGACCGATTGCCAGCGCCTTCAACGACAATCCGGAGGTAGTCAGAGTGACCGCCCTCTACCTACGGATTGTGGCATTGAGTTACGGATTCCTGGGAATAGTCAATCTGACCGCCGCCGCCTTCAACGGCTTGAAACGGCCCTTTCAGGCTGCCGGAGTAGCTGCTTTGCGGCTCTTTATTCTTCTTATTCCATTAGCTTTCATCGGGCGCGAGCTGTACGGTTTAATTGGGCTGTTCGGAGGAGTCGCCCTGGGAAATGTTCTCTCGGGGACCCTCGGATTTCTCTGGTTCATCCGCAGCCGGCAGCCTTATCTCAATACTGCCTATGAAAACCCTGAAAAGGAGGCTAAAGCATGATAGTACTCAAATGGATTCTTATCACAATTGCCGGGCTGCTGATAGTCGGCGCCCTGTTTGTAACCATAAGTCTCTACTGGCTGAGTAAGAACCAACCGAGCACCGCCGAAGTGAACATTGGCGTAGAGGACGGGCAATTTTCAGCCTGTCCAGACACCCCCAACTGTGTCTCGACCCAGGCTGACCCGCAGGATGAAACCCACTATGTCGAACCGGTTCCCTTCAGCGGCGAGCGCGAAGAGCTGCTCGCCTTCCTACAAGACTGGATAAACGCACAGGAGCGGGCTAAGCTTATAAGCCGAGGTGATAACTATCTACACGCCGTGTTTTCCTCGAAAACATTCGGCTTCAAAGATGACTTCGAGGTGGTCATCCCCGATGGTTCGAACCTTGTGCATATCAGATCGGCTGCCCGAGTAGGCCGCAGTGATATGGGAGTAAACCGGGCCCGCTACGAAACTATTCGCGATCTGCTGTCAGAAAACTTTCCGAGTCTGCAGTAATAGCAGGCCGCCGCGGGGGTCTGGAAATTGTGGAAAAAATCTTCGACTATTTTACTGCCGGGGGCTTGCATACATGAAAATAATTCCTTACTCTTCCGGTATGAATTGTTTCTATGAGGCGCAACACAACCTACATTCAATGACTCGCGCAATCTCTATGATGATGTACGCACAATAACCCCGCCGCCTCCTTCCGCCCGCTCCCGGCGCATACGGTTGGGGGCGTCGTAGCAAGGAGGCTCCCATGCCGATAAACATACCGACAATGCTACCCGCCAAAGCAGCCCTGGAGCGGGAAAATATCTTTGTCATGCCTGAAGACCGGGCACAACATCAGGACATCCGCCCATTGAAAATTGCGGTGGTGAATCTCATGCCCACCAAGCTGGCCACCGAAACTCAGCTGCTGCGGCTGTTGAGTAACAGCCCCCTGCAGGTCGATGTAGAACTGGTACACCCCATCTCGCATGCGTCAAAGAATACCGACCCGGACCATCTACAGCGCTTTTACACCTCCCTGGATCACATCCGCTCTGAACGCTACGACGGAATGATCATCACCGGTGCGCCGGTAGAGACTATCCCCTTTGAGGAGGTAGATTACTGGCAAGAGCTGGCGGCCATCATGGACTACAGCCGCCGCAGCGTTTACTCGACCCTGCACATCTGCTGGGGTGCCCAGGCCGGCCTGTATCACCACTACGGCGTACCCAAGTATCCCCTCGGGGAAAAGTTGTTTGGCGTATTCCAGCACCAGCGCTATGACAATAATATGCCCCTCTTCCGCGGCTTCGAAGACAGCTTTCCCGTACCTCACTCCCGCTATACCGAAGTGAAGGCGGAGGATATCATCGCCCGGCCGCAGCTGGAGCTGTTGGCCGCATCGGAGGAGGCGGGAGTATGTGCGGTTTCCGCCCATCAGGGGCGCCAAATATTTATAACCGGACACCTCGAGTACGACACCGACACCCTGGCCGCTGAGTACCGCCGCGATGTAGCCAAGGGGCTGGATATTGCCGTGCCGCAGCACTACTTCCCGGGGGACGACCCCCAGGCAAAGCCCGCCGCTACCTGGCGGGCCCACGCCCACCTGCTGTTCACCAACTGGCTCAATTATTATGTCTACCAAGCCACCCCGTATAACCTGGATGAGCTTGAAGAAATCAAAACGCATCTCAAGGAGGAATCAGATGAGTGATAATCCGTATCGTTTTGAAACCCAAGCCCTGCACGGGGGCCAGGTGCCCGACCCGGTCACCGGCTCGCGGGCGGTACCCCTCTACCGTACCACCTCGTACGTGTTCGACAGTGCCGAGCACGCCGCCTCGCTGTTTGCACTGGAAACGCCCGGCAATATCTATACCCGCATCGGCAACCCGACCCAGGCGGTACTGGAAGAGCGGCTGGCTCTGCTGGAAGGCGGCGCCGCCGCCGTGGCAGTCGCCTCCGGCACCGCAGCAGTATTTTACAGCATCCTGAACATTGCCGCTCAGGGCGATGAAATCGTTTCGGCCAGCAACCTGTACGGCGGCACCTACACCCTGTTCAGTACCACTCTGCCGGCCCTGGGCATCAAAGTGAATTTCGTCCAGCCCGGCGATCACGCGGGCGTGCAGCGCGCCATCAACGAACGCACTAAGGCGGTCTACACCGAAACCATTGGCAATCCCGGCCTGGATGTGGCCGACATCCCCGCCCTGGCCGAAATTGCCCACAACGAGGGCCTGCCCCTCATCGTCGATGCAACCTTCTCATCGCCCTATCTGCAGCGCCCCATCGAGCAGGGTGCCGACATCGTGCTGCACTCGCTGACCAAGTGGATCGGCGGCCACGGTACGGTCATCGGCGGGGCGGTAGTGGACAGCGGCAAGTTCAACTGGGCCGCCGATTCTACCCACCGCAGCTCCCGCTTCCCGGTATTCACCGAGCCCGACCCCAGCTACCACGGCATCCGCTGGGCTATGGACACCGGCGAGAACGCCCCGGTCTGCTTTGCCGTGCGCCTGCGGACGGTGCTGCTGCGGAATACCGGCGCGGCCATCAGTCCCGACAACGCCTGGCAGTTTCTGCAGGGGCTGGAAACCCTGCCCCTGCGGATGGAACGCCACTGCGAAAACGCCCTGAAAGTTGCTCGCCACCTGGAACAACACTCGCAGGTTGCCTGGGTACGCTATCCCGGCCTGGAGAACGACCCCTCGTACGAGACTGCCGGCCGCGTACTGGAGAATGGCTACGGCGGTATGGTGGTCTTCGGCGTGAAAGGCACGCAGGGCGACGATCCGGCTGCCGACAGCGAGACCACCCGCCAGGCCGGCCGCCGCTTCATCGAGAAGCTGCAGCTCTTCAGCCATTTGGCCAACGTAGGCGATGCCAAGAGTCTGGCGATTCATCCCGGCAGCACCACCCACGCCCAGCTCTCCACCGAACAGCAGCTGGCCGCCGGGGTGAAGCCGGAACTGATCCGCCTGTCCATCGGCATCGAGCACATCGACGATATCATTGCCGACCTGGACCAGGCCCTGAAGGCGGCGGGCGGCTGAGTTTAACCTATATGCTGAAAAAAATTGTGGCGGTACGCACTAGGGCTGTAGCCCGTATGCTGCTTAAACACTTTTGAAAAATGAAATTCGCTGTAAAAATTCAATTTGCGGCTGATAGTATAGATCGGTTGATCGGTGTTTATGAGCATTGAAACGGCCGCCTCAATTTTTAACTTGCGGTAATACTTCATCGGTGTCATCGACATCTTCTGCCGGAATAGCCGAACCAGATAGGACGGGTTGAGGTTTAGCCTGCGGGCCAGATCGTCTAAACTAATGCTCCCCATAACGGAATTCTGCAGTATCCGTAAGGCCTTCTCTATATGCTGGTTGCTCTCCGAACCGTAGTGAAATTGCTGTAACCCGTCGGACAGCTGGTAGAGAAAGCTCATGAATTGATACTCTGCCGACCGCTTCAGTAGGGCATGGGTGGACATGCCCTTTTCTTTGATCTCCTCAAAGAAGAATCGGTAGTTTGTGCCGATTTTATACACTATGTGACTGTCTATATGCTCTTGCAGCAACTGCCATACCTCCTCGGCAGGCGCTACATGAAAAAGTATCGCATAATAGGAAACCGGATGATCGAGATCATTGGCCACTATCGAATGATATTCGTCCGGAAGAGTAACAAACAGATTGCCGGGATTGATGGCATGACGACTGTTTCCGTTTATAAAGCTGCCGTTCCCTTGAATGAAATAATGCAGCTCGAATTCACCGCTTTCATGCTTATGGTACCGACCGTGCCATTTGATCTCGGCTTTCCGTTTCATCTGGTATACAAATACAACGTCTCTGATACGCATATGTCAATTTTATACATGCTTCCTCAATATTGTCCATTCTCTTTATATGTTTATTAGCTAAAAATGAATATAAGCATTAAGGAGGCCTGTATGAAGACAGTTGTTGGAATTGACAATGGCACTCAAAGTACAAAAGTTATATTCTATGATATTGAAAGCCACCGAATTGCCGCAATCGGGCGTTCATCCCACGATCTCATTTCCAACGATCAGGGTCGCCGCGAACAGAAGAGCGAATGGTGGCTGCAGGCCCTGCGGGAATGCTTCGCTCAAATTGATCCCCAAATAAAACAGAGCGCAGTGGCACTCGGGGTTAGTGGGCAGCAACACGGTTTGGTTCCCCTGGATGCAGACGGTGCACCGGTCTATAACGTAAAACTGTGGAACGATACCGAAACTACTGAAGAATGCGCTCAGATTACAAAAGCCTATGGAGACGAAAAACGGTTGATACGGGAAATCGGTAACCCGATTCTCCCCGGCTTTACCGCAGGAAAAATTCTCTGGCTCAAAAAGAACGAGCCTGAGGCTTATGCGCGTTTGGCACATATCTTATTACCACATGATTACATCAACTATTTCCTTACAGGAGAATTTTTTACTGAACCGGGGGATGCATCCGGGACCGCATATTTTAATATCTATACAAAGAATTGGTCCCCGGAGGTATTAAAATCTATAGACCCAGATAATGATCTTCTTTCAAAACTACCGAGAATAATAAATAACCGCAAAATTGGCGGACGATTGACTCAGGAACGGGCCTTCGAACTCGGTCTGCCTGCTGGTATACCGGTTGCCTCCGGAGGCGGAGACAATATGATGGGCGCTATCGGAACCGGTGCAGTCAGCGAAGGAGTCCTTACTATAAGCTTAGGAACTTCCGGCACCGTGTACAGCTACCAGCACCAGCCAATGGTCGACCCGCAGCAGAGGTTAAGTGCGTTTTGTTCATCCAACAACGGATGGCTTCCCCTTCTATGCACAATGAACTGTACAGTAGGAGTTGAACAGTTTCGAGGCCTTTTACAAAAAACCGTAAAAGAAGCAGATTTATTGGCCGAAAGCATCTCTCCAGGTTCGGACGGGCTCATTACTCTGCCCTTTTTTAACGGCGAGCGAACACCAAACCTTCCGAATGGCAAGGGCTGTCTGTGCGGCATGAACGGCAGCAACCTCAGCGAGGGACATATGCTGCGCTCTGCCATGGAGGCCGCCGCCTTCGGACTGAAGATAGGCCTGGATGCCTTTCGCGAACAAGGCCTATCGCCTGAATCGGTACATTTAATTGGCGGAGGCTCTAACTCAAAAGTGTGGCGCCAGATAATTGCTGATGTGCTCGAAACTCCAGTAAAGTGCCCCCTTACCGAAGAGGCAGCCGCCTTCGGAGCGGCACTACAGGCTCTGTGGGCTTTAGACAGCCAAAACTCCTTTTTGGAGGCGATCGTCATGGATCATGTCAAGTTTGACAAGAATAAGTACGCCCAGCCGGTCGCATCGAATGTGAGCGCCTATAAGTCGGCCTATGCACAATATATCCGTTATATAGAGGCACTTACGCCTCTGTTTAAATAACCATAATATAGTTATTCAAGAGGAGGATCCAATGTCAGAGTATTTCATTGGGAATCAAGAGTTTTTCAAAGGCATCGGAAAGATAAAGTATGAAGGGCCGGAATCGGATAATCCATTGGCCTTTAAGTTTTACGATCCGGAAAAAGAGATCGCCGGCAAGAAGATGAAGGACCATTTTAAATTTAGTCTGGCCTATTGGCATTCCCTTACAGGAACAGGATCCGACCCATTCGGAGAAGGAACAATGAGCCATCCATGGGAAACAGCCGATCCCTACGAGTCAGCAGTTAATAGGGCGGACGCGTGTTTCGAGATAACCACAAAGCTTGGTCTTGAATACTACTGTTTTCACGACCGCGACGCTGCATGGGAAGGCATTTCACCTGCGGAATCCGAGAAAAACCTTCAGAAAGTAACTGAGCTGCTGCAGGACAGACAGAGGGCTACCGGTGTAAAACTGCTGTGGAATACGGTAAATGCATTCACACACCCGCGTTACGCCAACGGAGCGGCTACAAATCCGGATTTTGATGTACTTGCCCACGCCGGGGCCCAGGTAAAAGCGGCCCTGGATGCGAATGTGGCCCTCGATGGTCAAAATTACGTGTTTTGGGGCGGGCGCGAAGGCTATATAAGCCTGCTGAACACCGATATGCAGCGCGAAAAAGAGCATCTGGCCGCCTTTCTCGGGCTGGCCCGCGACTACGGTCGGAAGCAAGGTTTTAAGGGAAATTTTCTCATCGAACCCAAACCGATGGAGCCGACCACCCACCAGTACGACTACGATGCCGCCACGGTACTTGGTTTTCTTCGAGCTACCGGGCTGGATTCGGATTTCCTGCTGAATATCGAGGCCAACCACGCAACCCTCGCCGGGCATAAGTTTGCCCACGACCTGCAGGTAGCCGCCGATGCCGGTATGCTGGGTTCCATCGACGCCAACCGCGGAGACCTTTTCGTCGGCTGGGATACCGACCAGTTTCCGGCGGATGTATACGATACAACCGAGGCGATGCTGGTTGTTCTAAAGAGTGGGGGGCTCAAGGGCGGCGGTTTTAATTTCGATGCCAAACTGCGAAGGAACTCAACCGATCCGGAAGATCTGTTTCTGGCCCACATCGGTGGAATGGACAGTTTTGCTCTAGGCTTGATAATGGCAGACAAAATTATACGCGACGGACGCCTTGATGCGCTGCGCACTCAGCGTTACTCCTCATTTGATTCGGGAAAGGGCCTGGAATTCGAACAAGGTAAATTGGCCCTGGAAGATCTGGCCGCTTATGCGGAGAGCCGGGGCGAACCGCAACGAACCAGCGGCAAACAGGAGCTCTACGAGAACATTCTCAATCAAATTATGTTCGGATAAGAACTGACGATGCACTCAGCAAAAGACGCCCATCCGCCAGTAGTAGCCATCGGTTGGGCGTTTTTACATTATCTTGTTCGTATTCAATCAATTCTCCAACCATAGGAGAGCTGTAACTAAGCGTGGATAGAGGCAACTGCATCATAATCGCCGACATCGACCAGGCCCTGAAGGCGGCGCATAGCTAAGCCGGGATTTTGAGGACCCGCTGTTGGCCCTCCCTCACTTCCGCAGAGGGGGGCCACGGGGTCTCAAGGACGAGCATCTTTTAAAAAATAAAAAGAAAAACCAAGCTGGTCGGTTTGCGCGGCAGGGGTATGCTACGCATGGTAAAATTTGTAAAGTTGAAGAGTTAAAAAGTATTGGCGAATAATACCACTTGAAATACATCTTAATCGTTCTATACATTATAGAAATGGATGAAAACAACGCAGCCCCGGTAATTGGGGCACAGCATATCAATAAGACTTACGGTCCTTTACGCGCGGTAAAGGACGTAAATTTTACTATAAGTAGGGGAACCTGCGTGGCCTTTCTCGGGCCGAACGGTGCCGGTAAAACCACCGTAATGAAGATCCTATATGGAAAGGGGGAGCCCGATCTCAACCCCGATACCAGGATCAACGTGTTTGGCTACGATCCCCGGAGAGAACAACTGCAGATCAAAAAACTCTCCGGCGTAGTAACCCAGGAAGACAGCCTCGACGAGGAACTGAATGTAGAGCAGAACCTGCAGGTGTATGCCAAGTTTTACGGAAAAAGCCGCCACCGCGCCGCCAAGCGGATCGACGAGCTGCTGGAGTTCATGGAGCTCAGCGATAAAAAACGTGCGCGTATAAAAGAGCTCTCTGGCGGAATGAAGCGGCGCCTGGTAATTGTACGGGCCCTGCTCGGTGAACCCTCGCTGCTGATTCTCGACGAGCCGACCACCGGTCTCGATCCGCAGGTGCGGCAGCTGATCTGGGACCGCCTGCACATGCTGAAGCGTTCCGGCGTCACCATTCTTCTCACAACTCACTACATGCAGGAGGCCTCCCAGTTAGCCGACGACCTGCTGATAATGGACCACGGCAAGGTCCTGCTGACCGGTGCTCCCCAGAAACTGCTTACGGAGCAAATAGAACCGTACGTGCTGGAGCTTAAAAACAAACAGCGCGCAGGTCAACTCGAACCTCAATTCGGCTCGGAGGTGATCCGTAAGGAGGAGTACGCCGAACGTATTCTCTACTATTCCCGTAACAGCGGGATGCTGAACTCACTCATCGGCGGACTCTCGCCCAGCGAATACCATATCCGCCAGTCCGACCTGGAAGATCTGTTTCTCAAAACCACCGGGAGGAAGCTGAATGAACTCCAGTAAACCCTCAACCGAACCCACCCATTCGGCCGCCGGCCCCAGCTCCAGCGACGGCCCCGTTTCCGGCTCCGGGCTGCAGATCCAGCGCGTTGAAATCGAAAAACCGCCGCTGCGGCTGCGGCTGTATGCAGTATGGTACCGCCATGTGCGGGTCTACGCCCGCAATATCATCAGTAACGGCCTGCCGCCTTTTCTGGAACCCCTGGTGTTCCTGGTCGGAATCGGAATGGGACTGGGAGCCTATCTCACCAAGATGGAAGGCGTCCCCTTTCTCGAATACCTGGCTACCGGACTCTTGATGACCACCGCCATGTTCACCTCCGCCTTCGAATGCTCCTTCGGAACTTTTATACGTCTGGAGTACGAAAAAGCCTACGACGGCATGCTGGCTGCACCAATTACAGTCTGGGACCTGCTGGTCGGAGAAATTCTGTGGGCCGGCACTAAAGGCTTTTTCTTCACCCTGGCTGTTCTCACAGTGATATACGCATTCGGGATCCTACCCGTCGGCCTTTCCCTGGTAACTCCCTTTTTAGGCTTCTTTACCGGGGCAATGTTCGCCGCTCTCTCGCTACTGGTCACCAGCTTTGTGAAGAATATCAACCACTTCAACTTCTACTTCTCCGGCTTTATCTCTCCCATGTTTTTCTTTGCCGGAGTAGTGTTCCCGGTAAGCAACCTGCCGAAAATTGTCCGGCCGATCTCGGAGGCGCTTCCGCTTACCCATGCGGTACGCCTTACCCGCGCGTTCAGCTTCCCCGGCGAAGTACCCTTCCTCTGGGCCGATGTCATCTATATACTTCTTTTCACCCTACTGATCGGCATTCTCGGTGTCCGCCGCCTGAAACGGCGCCTGATTGATTAACGCGATTGATTCGCGCCACTAAGAAAAGGTTTGACTGGTGCGGACGAGTCGACTATGATCTTAATTCATGACACTACATGGTAAAACCGCCCTAATTACCGGAGGCGCCAAAGGCATAGGATACGCCACCGCCGTCCGACTCATTGAAGAAGGCTGCTCGCTGATGCTGTGGGACATCGACGAAGAGGCCCTGGAAACCGCCCGAACCCGCTTATCCGAGTATAGCCGCTCCAGCCGCTCTTCCCACCGCCCGGCCCCGGTAATACACACCGACACCTGCGACGTCAGCGACCCGGAAGAAGTTGCCGCCTGTGCCCGCTCTGCCGCCAAAGCCCTTGGCCACATCGACATCCTCATCAACAACGCCGGGTTCATGGCCCCGGGATACTTCACCGAGCAGGACGTGTCCGCCTGGCACCGCACCATCGATATCAACGTACAGGCCGTTCTCAGTGTCACCCACGCCTTCCTGCCCGCCATGTACCGTCGCGATTTCGGCCGCGTAGTGAATATTTCCTCCGCCGCCGGACTGGTCGGAGTCCCCGGACTCTCCGCCTACAGCGCTTCCAAGTGGGCAGTATTCGGCCTCACCGAAGCCCTGCGCGCCGAGGCGCGGGCCCTCGGCAAAAACGTTCGCTTCTCCTCTATCCACCCGATGTTCCTTAAATCAGGAATGTTCGCCGGGGCGGAATTAAATTTTTTTGGAAGGATTCTCTTTCCTAGGGTCAGTGGCCACGACGTAATTGCAAGGGCCATTGTGATAGACGCGCTCAAGCGCGGTGCCCGCTGTCCGAAGCGCCCGCGTGCCCTACGGCTGGTGCCCCCTGCTGCGCGGACTGCTCCCCGACGCCGCCTTCAACGCCCTCGGCCGCCTGATGGGCCTCCACACCAGCATGCACAACTGGACCGGCCGCCCGCACCCTTCAAACCAGGAGTCCCGCCATGAGTAATGACAACTCGCCCGACACTCTATACAACCCGGCCAACGGGCAAGCGATCGCCACCATTCTTCGACACAGTGCCGACGAGGCTGTCCGAGCAGTGAAAGCCGCCCGCCGAGCCCAAAGCGGATGGGAAGCCCTCCCCTTCTCAGAAAAAAGCCGAATTTTCAAGAACGTCGCCGCCCTTATCGGCGAGCGCAGCACACAACTGTCCAAAACAATTGCCGCCTGTACCGGAAAAACCCGTATCGACGCCCTGAGTACGGAAGTGCTACCGGTCGCAATCGCAGCCCGCTACTATCCCAAAGCAGCCCGCAGGTTCATGCGTCCCCGCCGCTTGAAAAGAAGCAGCATTCTCTTCTTCAACAAAAAATCCTACCTGTACCGCAAACCACATGGTGTAGTCGGAATAATCAGCCCGTGGAACTATCCCTTCGGGATCCCGTTTCATGAAATTACCCAAGCACTGTCCACCGGCAACGCCGTCGTTTTCAAAGTAGCCACCCAGGCCCAACCCGTCGGAGAGGCCATCGCCGCACTTTTTTACGATGCCGGTCTACCGTATGATCTTCTGCATTTGGTTCACCTCTCCGGACGCGAGGCCGGTGAAGGCCTGCTGTCAGCCGGCATCGACAAGCTCTTCTTTACCGGCTCGGTACCCGTGGGAAAACAGCTGATGGCCGCCGCCTCTGCCTACCTCACCCCGGTAAGCCTCGAACTTGGAGGAAACGACGCTATGCTTGTGCTCGACAATGCCAATCTTCGGCGTGCAGCCGCAGGCGCCGCCTGGGCAGGCCTGTCGAATTGCGGACAATCCTGTGGGGGTGTAGAGCGCATTTATGTGCTCGATTCAGTGTATGACCAGTTTATCGCCCACCTCAAACAGGAGATTGCCGCCCTGCGCCAGGGCGACGACACATCCGCCGACTTCTCAGAACCGGTGAAATATGAAATCGGCTCACTCACCACCAGCTCACAATTCCAAACCGTGCAGGAACACGCCCGCGACGCTGCGGAAAAGGGAGCCAAGCTCTCCGCGCAGGCTTCTGCCGCACCGGAAAAACTGGGAGATTCGGCGGGGCTTTTCCATTCGGCACTGATACTGGAATCTGTGCATCACGACATGAAGGTAATGCGGGAAGAAACTTTCGGCCCCTTGTTGGCCGTGCACAAGGTATCCAGTGCAGCCGAGGCAATTGAAAAAGCCAACGACTCAGACCTCGGCCTTACCGGCTCGGTCTGGAGCCGTAACCGGAAATTAGCCGCCTCGGTAGCCGACCAGGTTCAGGCCGGCGCTATAACCATCAATGACCACCTCATGAGTCACGGCATGCCGGAAACCCCCTGGGGCGGCTACAAAAACTCGGCTATCGGCCGCAGCCACGGCACTCCCGGTTTCGAGGAAATGACACAGCCAAAAGTGGTAATTCACGACATCTTAGGCGGCGTGAATCGCAGCATCTGGTGGTACCCCCACTCAGCTGAAGTCCTCAAAGGCCTGCACGGAGCTCTTCAGCTGCTGACTGCATCGAGTCTAAAAAGAAAATTCTCCGGAGCACGGCATTTGATTCCGCTGTATCTCAAACGGCTGTTCGGCAAGTAAATTTAGGAATATGCCTCGCTTTTAAGTTCTGGACTTTACGTACTCAGAACAGTAACAGCTATTGTGCGACTTCTGCGCGGTCCGTCGAACTCGCAAAAGAAGATGTTCTGCCAGGTAGACAGTCCCATTTTGCCGTCTATTATAGGAATTGTTTCACTTGGTCCCACAATTCCCGACTTTAGATGTGAATCGCCATTTCCGTCCTGCCGGTCATGCTGCCATACCCCCTTCGGAATCAGTGTACGCAGCAGAGAGATTACATCACTCTGCACGCTGTCATCCCAGTTCTCCTGGATCATGATCCCGGCGGTAGCCCCCTGGGCATATACATTGACTAAGCCGTTAGTAACTCCGCTGCGGCCAACTTCCTCTTCTACCTGCTGCGTAATGTCGTATAAACCTTCTCTTTTGTCTGTTTTTATTTGTATAATACCTATTCCTCCCAGTTTTACGAAGCTTGGTGGCAAAATGAAAATAATTCTTTATTCAGTTTATACCTATATTTTATCAAAAGATCACATTTTTTAGATGCTTCCGGTACAATTTTTTATGATTCCTTCACCACCAAGGTTCGCATAACAGGTAACCATGGATTGTCACTTTTTTATAGCCCCACTATAATAGGCTAATATGAAAACCAGAGCAGAACTTCAAACCTACAGCAAGGTGCCCTTAGAATTAGCGGAAAAAGTAGTAAAAATACTCCATGAAATAACCGGAAACAAAGTTAACTTTATGGGAACCGGCGGAATTATTCTCGCCTCCGCCCAGCCCGAGCGGGTCGGGACCACCCATGAAGGCGGAAAGATCATAATGAGCGGTCAGAAAAATGAAATAGCCATTACCCGGGAAATGGCCGCAACAATGGAAGGAGCGTTACACGGGTATAACGGGGCGGTAAAATACCAGGGTGAGCGTGTAGGCTGCATTGGCATAGGCGGAGAACCGGAACAAGTAAAACCACTGCAACAACTAGCAGAACTAATTATCATTGAAGAACTTGAAAGAAACAACGATCAAAACGAACGAAGCAGCATCATCAGGAATATTGTTGATAAGGTGAAGGACATCTCCGAGCGTATGGGTGTCCTGTCGCTCAACGGCTCTATACAGGCAGCACGACTCGGAGAAAAGGGAGGTCCCTTTAAGGTAGTAGCCCATGAAATGCAGAGCCTTGCCCACGAGGTTTCGGACCTCATAGTGCAAATAGAAGAGCAAACTGTGGATGAAAAATCGAAAAACCGAAGCATATGAGGAGGTGAACATGCCCGCCATACGAGTACTGATCTCAGAAACCTACGACCCCTGGTTCAACCTCGCCACCGAAAACTACATATTCCAGGAAATGGAACCCGACCACCACATCCTCTTTCTGTGGCGCAACGACAACACCGTCGTAATTGGCCGTTACCAGAACCCCTGGGCCGAATGCAACATCGCCAACATGGAGCACGACAACGTCAAGCTGGCCCGCCGGCAGAGCGGCGGTGGGGCGGTCTATCAGGACCTCGGTAACACCAATTTTACCTTCATGTCCAACCGGGATAATTACAGTAAAGAGCGCAACACCGACATCATCGTCCGCGCCCTCGAGCGCTTCGGCATCGAAGCCCGGGCTTCCGGCCGCAACGACATCACTGTCGACGACCGCAAAATCTCCGGCAGCGCCTTCAAACTGAGCAGCGACCGGGCCTTCCACCACGGCACCCTGCTCATCAACACCGATTTGTCTAAAATATCCAACTACCTCACCCCGGACAAACAGAAACTGCAGTCCAAGGGCATCAAATCGGTCAAATCCCGGGTAGCCAACCTCAGCGAGTTCAACCCGAACATCAACCACAAAGAGCTGTGCGAAGCGATCATAGAAGAGTTCTACAAAACCTACGGCGAAAAATGTCCGGTGGAAATCCTCGACCACGAGCAGCTCAAGGAAATTCCCCATCTACAGAACTACTTCGACCAAATGAGCGACTGGAACTGGCGCTTCGGCAAGACCCCCGACTTCGCCCACCACATGACCGAACGCTTCGACTGGGGCCGTATGGAAGTGTACATCGATACCAAAGCCGGTAAAATCAGCGACATCCAGATCTACTCCGACAGCCTGGTACCCGAAATGGTCGCGCAACTGATGACCGACCTGAAGGGAGTACACTACGACCCTAAATCGATACAACCGGCACTGGAGCAGACCAAACAACAACTGCCCAAGGACTCCGAGCAACTGGACCAGTTCGGAAAGTGGCTGCAGGGCCAAATCCATTAGGCTGGAATAATTACCATTATTGAACTACACTATTACACATGAGCACAAAGTGTGTGTTATATGCTGAGGACGAAATCACAAATCGTAAGCTCATTCAAATCCGATTAAAAAGTGAAGATATTGAATGCGATGTAGCCGAAGACGGCCAGGAAGCACTTCGGCTGTACCGCGAAAATGCCTATGATATGGTCATTCTGGACCATTACATGCCCAGAATGAATGGTGACAACGTGCCAAAGGAAATCCGCCGGGAAAACGCATCGATCCCCATCATCGGCATCACCAGCGATGATGAATCGACCGAATACCTGCGGGTCTGCGGATTCCCTGAAGTAATCGTCAAACCGCTGAAAGGATACGCGTCCATTGTCCGAATTCTAAACTATTTGAGAGATGATATATGAAAATAAATACACTTATTACCTTTGTGATAACCCTTATGCTGCTGTTTTTTTTAGCTGGTTGTGCCGGAACCGCCGCACCCCAACAGGAAGAACCCCGCCCGGAAGGGCAAGCTGCACCTGAGGAACAGCCGGGTCCGCAAGATCAAAGCCCGGACGAAGAACAGCCCTCCGAGTTCGTATACGCAATCGAGCCGCCAAAAATCAGCCTCGATCCAATTCACACCTTCACCTCTACCGAAGCGCAGGTGTATACCGCCCTCTTCGAGGGCTTGGTTGCCTACCATCCCTTTAGCCTCGAACCGCTGCCGGCGGTGGCCCGGCGCTGGGAAGTCTCTCCTGACGGCACTGTATACACCTTCTTTATCCGCGAAAGTGCTAAGTACTCCAATGGCGATTCGGTATTGGCCGAACACGTGAAAGCCTCCTGGCTTGCCCTGATCGATCCGGAAGAACAGGCCGAGTACAGCTCGCTGCTGGACATCGTGAAGACTGCCCGGGACTACCGCAGCGGGAAAATCACCGACTCCGACAAAGTGGGAATTACAGTCAAGGACGAACGCACCCTGGAAGTGGAACTGGAGCATCCGGCCACGCACTTCCTGCGCATACTCTGTCATCACAGCTTTGCACCGGTGCACCCCGCGATACTGGAGGAAGTTCCCACCGACAAGCCCACCGAGCTCATCTCCAACGGCCCCTATTACATAGCCGAATCGGGAGAAGACTACCTGCTCCTCAAGCGCGATCAGCTCTACTGGGATTCGAAGTCGGTACGGATAGAGAACCTCCGTATTGAGTACCACAGCAACCCGCAGGAGATCACCACCGAGTTCAACAAGGGCAACATCCAGTGGGTAGACGGCAATGTGAATGTCGATACGCTCACCAACCGGGATGCGGTGGTAGTAAACCCGCTCTTTTCCACATCCTACTTCTTTTTCTCGGCCCGGAATCAGCGCTATGCCGACCCCGGTGTGCGCCGCGCCCTCGCGCTGCTGTTTCCCTGGAGTGCCATCCGGTCGCAGGAATACATGTATCTGCCCACCAGCAGTCTGGTCCCTTCCATCGGCAGTTACCCGGAGGTACAGGGAATCGAACAGCAGAATATTGATGAGGCGCTGCAGATGCTGGAAGAGTACGGCTATCCGCAAGGAGAAGGACTGCCGGCAATAAAAATTGCCCTGCCCGAAGGGGAAGAGTCGCTGCGGATCGGCACCCACATGAAAACGGCTATCGAAGAAAACCTGGTCACTGAAGTCGAAATCGAGCAGTATCCCTTCCACGAGTATTATGAAGTGCTCAAACAGGAGCCCTTCACCATCGGAACCCTCACATGGATAGGCGACTTTGCCGATCCCCTCACCTTCCTGCAGATGTGGAACGCCGACAGCAGTCTCAACCTGTCCGCCTACAGCGATCAAAAATACGACGAGCTGATTAACGAATCGATGCGGTTGGCCCTCGATGAGCGTTTCAAGACACTGGCAGCAGCCGAAAAGCATCTGCTGCAGGGAGCGATCGTCCTGCCGATAAAAAACTCACCGGCCTTCAATGTAATCGATCTCGAAGACATCGAGGGCTGGTTTCCGAACCCGCTGGATATCCATCCCTTCAAATACCTCGGCTATGCCGAGCTGACCCTGCCCGACGGGGTGGTCATGGGCCCGCAACCCGGCCACATCCTACCCGACCGCCCTCTGCCGGATCGCCGGCTGCCACCAACCCTGGTGTCAACCGCACCGTAAGGTCGCCCCCGAGTCGTCACTCCGCTTCGTTCATCAGGCTAGAGCGCCCGTAAAGGCGGCAGAACTCCCGCAGACGGGCGCTTACTCTGCCGTTGAAGGCCTCTGTCCGCACTCTCCAGGACCAGTTGCCGCCGACGGTGCCGGGAGTGTTCATCCTGGCATCGGTGCCCAGCGAAAGCGCATCCTGAAACGGCACGATGGCGTAACCGGCCGAAGACATAAACACCGTCCGCATTAAATCCCACACAATACCCTGCCCCGCGCTGCCGGCATAGCGCCGGATCAGCTCCTGCATATCCGTATCCAGGCTGCGGAACCAGCCGAGGGTAGTGTCGTTGTCGTGGGTTCCGGTATAAGCCACAGAGTTGGGCGCATGGTTGTGCGGCAGAAAAGCATTGTCGGCCTTTATACCGCCGTGGCCATCCGGGTCAAAGGCAAACTGCAGCACCTTCATACCGGGAAAACCGAACTGCTCCCGCAGGGCCTGCACTTCCGGGGTAATCACCCCGAGGTCCTCGGCCACAATCGGCAGCTGGCCGAGCTCCTGCGCAATTTTCTTAAAGAGCTGCCGGCCGGGCGCTTTTACCCATTTGCCGTTTATCGCCGTCGGCTCTTTAGATGGAATTTCCCAGTAGGCCTCAAAGCCGCGGAAGTGATCTATGCGCACCATGTCCACCTGCTCCAAGGTCTTGCGAATCCTGGAGATCCACCAGCTGAAACCGTTACGCCTGTGCTCGTCCCAGCGATACAGCGGATTGCCCCAACGCTGGCCGGTTGCACTGAAGTAGTCCGGTGGAACGCCGGCAACCGCGGTCGGGCGGTTGCGCTTGTCCAGCTTGAACAGCTGCGGATTGGCCCACACATCGGCGCTGTCCGGTGAAACAAAGATGGGAATATCGCCAAACAGCCGAACCCCATGATCATTGGCATACTGCTTTAAGCGCTGCCACTGCCGCATAAAAATGAACTGCAGCACCTTTTCAACCGCAATCTCCTCCTGCCACTCATCCCGCCGGCGGGCCAGTTCTTCCGGCTCGCGATTGGCGAGCTCCGCCGGCCAGTAATAGTTCCAGCGGGCATCTTCGACCCCTTGATCGCCCGCCTGTGCATCAAAATAGTGTTTTGCAGTAACGAAAAGTGCATAATCTTCCAGCCACCACTCCTCTTTCGCACAGAAGTCCGCATACTCACGGCGGGCCTTTCGAACGGTCGGATCAGTTCGATCAGTTCGATCGGCATTCCGGAGAAAATTTTCCGCTGCTCTTCTCAGCAGAGGATCCTTCCAGTTGTACACCGCGGTGTAATCAACCCGGTCGGGAGAAAACTCCGGCCGGGCGGCCAGATCCTCTTCAGTCAGCCACCCGTCTTTCTGTAACCCTTCAAGTGAGATGAGAAGCGGATTCCCGGCAAAGGAGGACACAGCGGTATAGGGTGAGTTTCCATACGCAGTCGGCCCTAAGGGCAAAACCTGCCAGATACCTATTTCCGAATCGACCAAAAAATCTATAAAACTGAAAGCAGTTTTCCCAAAATCTCCAATACCGTCTTCCGAAGGGAGGGAAACCGGGTGCAGGAGGATTCCGGCGATTCGTTTCTGCATATCCATAAAAATCTAAACTCCTCGCAATGCGGCCGAATAGCTGTGTGCCCGGTGCATCCTTTGACTATTTCGCTATTTTCAGGTATTATAGTATTTATGGAATCCATTTCACAAGCACAAACCTCACCAGAATTTAAGGTACACCAGCATGTGGTTTATCCACTGCAGGGTGTTGGACAAATTACTGCCATTGAAGAAAAATCTTTCAAGGGAAACGACATACTCTACTATGTTATCTACCTTGAGATCTCAGATATGACGGTCATGGTACCGGTAGATAAGGCCGAAGGCCTTGGTATACGCAGTATTGTAAGTAAGAAAGAGTCTGAAAAGGCACTTAAACATGTCGGAAAGGAACATGAGCCGGTAACTGCCGACTGGAAGTTGCGCTATCAGATGAACCTGGATTTACTCAAATCCGGGAGCGTCATCGATATTGCCACTGTAGTGCGCACGCTGTATCACCGCAGCAAGGTCAAGGAACTGCCGATTCAGGAGCGCAAGCTGTTTGACAACGCACTCAAGATCCTGGTAGACGAAATATCTTTTTCACTGGACAAATCGAAGGTTGATGTAGAAGACCTCATTTTCAACAGTCTCGAGTCCAATTAGGAAAGAATGTTACAGTTCTGCCTGTAATCCTGAAGAGTCGTGGAAAACCGGTCGTCCGCTACATCTGCTTACTCTGCTCTGATAATCACCGCCGCCGGCGCGAGCCGAAGAATGGGGGCGGGGGAGAAAAAGGAGTACCGCAACCTGAATGGAAAGCCGGTGCTCATTCAAACCCTGCTGCCCTTTCTCCACACCGGTCTCTTTTCACAGGTAGTTATAACTATTCCTTCCGGACATAAAGAGCGGGTTGAATCGCTCCTGAAACAACTTCCACATGAACAACAGCACTGGATTGATAAAATCATTCTCGTAGAGGGTGGACCTTCCCGTCAGGCAAGTGTGTACGCCGGATTAAAGGCCTGCACCTATAATCCCCGGTATGTCCTGATCCACGATGGAGCCCGGCCCTGGGCCAGCGCAATGCTTATTCGGCGGGTGCTCTACGACACCGAAGAGCACGGGGCGTGTATTCCGATAGTTCCCTCCACCGATGCAATGAAGCAGATCAACCTGCAGGGCTACATTGAACGCCACCTTCCGCGTCAGGCAACCGTATGTGCACAGACACCGCAGGGATTCGCATATAACTCCATCCTCACAGCTCACCAACAGGCCGAGGGAGAACGGGATGACTTCATCGACGATTCTGAACTATACGCGCACTACATCGGAGAAGTGCACACTGTCGAGGGTGAACAAGAGAACCACAAGCTCACCTACCCCGCCGACTTCTTCCCACATGCGGACGCACAGGCAAACTCGCATCCGCCCATGCACTCCGACCTCGCAGGAGAGCGGCCATGAGAATCGGATTCGGATGGGACCTCCATCAACTAATTGAAGGCAGAGCGCTGCTACTCGGGGGCGTTGAGATCGATGCTCCCTTCGGCGAAAGCGGTCACTCCGACGGCGATGTGCTGCTGCATGCGGTTATCGATGCTCTGTTGGGCGCAGCCGGGCTGGGAGATATAGGCTCGCATTTCCCGCCATCCGATCCGCAATGGAAAGATATTGCCAGCAGCACCCTGCTCTCACAAAGCCTCGAAATGGTGCATGCGGCCGGTTTCAATCTGGTAAACCTGGACACCACCATTGTACTGCAGCGACCGAAACTCGCCGAACACATACCGTCTATCCGTTCGCACCTGGCCGACCTGCTGATGACCTCCATGGACAATATTTCGGTAAAAGCCAAAACCAAAGAACACGTCGATGCAACCGGCGAAGGCCGGGCCATCGAGGCATATGCAACAGTATTGCTGGAAAACCCCGATCCCTCCCTCTGGGTCTGAAGCTGGAGCAGCCGGTGAACAGCAAAGATTTCAGAGAAATAGTAAAGCGTGTAAAACAGTCGGTAGAGGACCATCAAATCCCCTCGGTCTCCGATATTGCAAACCTCGACCGGGACCCCTTTCAAATCCTGATATCCACAGTTATCTCACTGCGAACCAAAGACGAGGTTACCGCCGCTGCCGCCCGCCGCCTCTTCGACGCAGCCCCCACTCCGCAGTTAATGGACCAGCTGCCGGCCGAGCGAATACAGGCGCTTATCTATCCGGCGGGTTTCTACCGTAATAAAGCCGAGAACATCAAAAAAATTACCCGCATAATTCTCCGGGAGTATGCCGGACAGGTGCCTTCCACGCAGGAGGCGCTGCTAAAAATGCCGGGAGTAGGCTTGAAAACCGCCAATCTCACCCTCAGCCTCGGATTCGGGCTGCCCTACATCTGCGTGGACATTCATGTACACCGAATTTCAAACCGCCTGGGGTGGGTCCGAACCGAAAAACCCGACGACACCGAACGGGAGCTCAGCCGGGTTCTGCCGCAAGAATACTGGATTGAAATCAATGAACTGTTTGTCCGTTTCGGACAAAGCGTCTGCACCCCGGTTTCCCCCTGGTGCTCAAAATGTCCGCTTGAGGCGGCCTGTCCGAAAAACGGCGTGAGCCGCCGCAGATAGCCTGTCCCTTCCCCATCTCCGCACCGAACACAGACTTTTTCAGCGGCTTTCCATAAGCGGACAAAAAAAAGCCCTGCAGCCGTATCGCGGTGTGCGCGGCAGCAGAGCTCTGTAATTCTTTTCTGATATACTTATATCTATTTCAGCTTAGTCTTCAGCAATCAACAGGGTCTTCGGGTCAAGTTTAAGCTCCATGTCACGGTGCTCGATCATCTCGTGGTCCTTCGCAACTTCCAGGTGAATATAGTCCCCCTCGTGGCGCAGGTCAATGATAACATCAAATTTGTCGACAACCTTCTCCAGGATAGTAGGAACACCCTGCTCGTTGAACAGGGGACCATCCTCTTCTCTCAGCGAAACACTGAACCAAATCTCGACACCCTGCTTTTTGGCAAACTCTCTGATTTTATCCAGTTCTGCAGCACTTCGCTCAGTTACATCGTACCCATCGAAGATAATCGAATCCGCCGGAAAACGACCATCTTTAATAAGGGCTTCCAGGCTGCTGACAACCTGTTCTATACTCACACCGTCTTGATTAAAGTTCATAATTACCCGGTTATGAATAATCTCATCATGTACTTCCACCGCATGCTCGAGATTTCGTTTTTTTGCAATTTCACGAAAAATATCTTCATACCAGTTGATAATATGATCTACAGTAGAAGCGAAAGACACGTGAATTACGTGGCGTTCTTGTAAAAGCTTGTCTACCGCAATGTGCGTCAGACATGCAGTTTTTCCTACACCCTTCTTTGACGCCAATACACCCAGATGGCCTTTTCCAACCCCGCCATGAATAGAATTCTCAAAAATTCGCAACGGGCTTCGCTGTATAAGCTCCGATTTTACCATATAGATTTCTCCTCCTGATCTTCTTCCTCTTACTTATTACACTACAACAAAATTTACGGCCCCGCCATAAAATTACGGAATTTTACCGCATACGGGGCCGCTGGTTGAATTACGACTTCTGCTCTTGTTTCTTTTTCTCTTCGAAATCTTTGATCAGCTCTTCGGAAATGCTCTGCGGAACCTTGTCATATTTCAAGAATTCCATTGTAAACTCGGCTTTCCCCTGAGTCAGCGATCGCAGAATGGTAGAGAAACCGAACATCTCACTCATCGGAACCTCGGCCTCTACATTGAAGAAGATGCCTTCTTCTACAGTACTTACAATCATACCGCGCCGCTGGTTCAAAGCACCGAAAATATTACCCTGAAACTCAGTCGGTCCCTCTACAGCAACCTTCATGATCGGTTCCATGATGATCGGCTTGGCTTTGGGATAGGTATTTCTAAAAGCCTGAAACGCGGCAGTCTGGAAAGCCATCTCGGAGGAGTCCACTGCGTGAAACTGACCGTCGTTGAGTATTACTCGAACCCCCACTACCGGGAAACCGATCAGGGAGCCTTTCTCCAAGGCCCTCTTAAAACCGGCATCACAGGCAGGAATATATTCGGTAGGAATAACACCACCCTTGATCTGGTTTACAAACTCGTAGTTTTCTTCGCTTTCGGTAATCGGCTCGATTCGCCCCACGACCCGTCCGAACTGACCGGAACCACCAGTCTGCTTCTTGTGGGTGTAGTCATAATCGGCCGCCTGGCTAATAGTTTCACGATAAGCTACCTGAGGAATACCGACTTCTACTTCAGCCTTGTACTCACGCTTCATACGGGTAATGTACACATCCAGGTGCAGCTCACCCATACCCTGTACGATGGTCTGATTCGATTCGGGATCCACATAGGTGCGGAAGGTCGGGTCCTCTTTTGTAAAACGGTTCAGCGCCTTGGACATACGGTCCGCAGCACTCTTATCTTTCGGCGCAATTGCCAGCGAAATTACCGGGTTGGGAACATACATACTGGTCATGCTGTAGTTCAGCCCGCCGCCGGTAAAAGTATCACCGGAGGCACAGTCGATACCGAAGAGCGCCGCAATTTCACCGGCACCGGCATCGTTGATATCCTCCATATGGTCGGCGTGCATTTTAATCAGCCGTCCCACCTTGAAGCGCTTGCGTGAACGCACGTTGTACAGCTCATCACCCTTCTTCACCTTACCCTGATAAATCCGGATGTAGGTAAGCTGGCCGTACTGTCCCTCTTCAAGTTTGAATGCCAGAGCTACGGTCGGTTTTTCATCATCTGCGGTCAGTTTAACAGGCTCTTCGTCTTTGTCCATATCCAGAGCCTCATTGCTCACCTGGGTCGGGTTCGGCAGATATTCAATAACCGCATTCAGCAGCGCCTGTACACCCTTATTTTTATAGGCAGAGCCCATATACACAGGGGTAATATCCTGATTTAGGGTAGCGGTTCTCACAGCGTTATGAATGAGATCTTCGGTGACGGCTTCTTCCATCATCGCTTCCATCAGCTCGTCGGAGTACATAGAGACAGCATCGAGCATAACCTCATGCTTCTCTTCCGCCAGCTTCTGCAGCTCTGCGGGAATTTCTTTTTCGACCATCTCTTCACCGGCCGGGCCTTCGAAGTAGATTGCTTTCATCTTGATCAGATCGACCACACCTTCGTGCTTGTCTTCGAGACCGATCGGAATCTGCATCAGCACCGCATTATGACCCAGTTTCTCTTCCAACTGGTCACGCACCCGCAGCGGATTCGCCCCGGCACGGTCGCACTTGTTTACAAAGGCCAGCCGCGGAACCCCGTAGCGCTTCATCTGGCGGTCTACAGTAATAGACTGACTCTGCACACCACCTACCGAACAGAGCACCAGTACCGCCCCGTCGAGCACGCGCAGAGCACGCTCTACCTCGATGGTAAAGTCGACGTGGCCCGGAGTGTCGATTATGTTAATGGGATGATCTTTCCATTTTACATTGGTTGCAGCGGAAGCAATGGTAATACCACGCTCCTTCTCCAACTCCATGGAGTCCATCGTAGCGCCGACACCGTCTTTCCCGCGAACCTCATGAATTGCATGGATTCGCTTACAATAGAACAGCATGCGCTCCGTAAGTGTAGTTTTACCGGAGTCGATATGCGCACTAATACCGATATTGCGCAGTTTTGTAATATCCGGAGTACTCATAAATATTCCACCTCTCACTCAATTGAGTTTAGTTTATTCTTATGTTCACACGCCTTTCAGATTTTTCTTGAAGGCAGTAAAAACTCATGGTATAATTTGCGTTAAGTCTGTCAGGAAGCCTCACACCTTATGGGCTCATGAGTCTAAAATATATTTGAAATAAAATCAATCCCACTCTTCGCTGTTCTACTACCTGTATTGTAAAGATTAACATAAAAAAAACTAATCCGTTTCAATAATGCAGAAAAATGCTATATTATAACTATGAAAACAGAAACAAAAACAAAAACACTCCCCATCAAACTGATTGTTTTAATGTTAGGAATCCTCCTTACCGCCACAGCTTGTACCACATCGCTCGAAACAATCAAAACCAAACCGCAGCGCTACGCAGGAGAACGAGTCTACATCCAGGGAACCCTCGATCACAAGCTGCCAATCCCCTTTACTTCAGTGGGAGTGTATATACTCAATGATTCTACCGCTTCAATGGTATTGATTGGACCAACTGAGTATGAGACCGGACAGAAGATAAAAACCAGGGCGCAGGTCATAGGCATTTCTGAAGACGATGCGGTGCAGACAGCACAAAACACCGTTAAACAGATAGCAGACACCCTCGTTTCGCAGCAGATAGTTACACCCGCCGGCGCCCGCAAAGTTGCATCAGCGGTAGTCACTGTAGTCTCCAAAATATCCGGTCCTATCTCCGGCAGTTACCTGCTCATAGATGCCCGTGCAGCAAAATAGTCCCTTAAACTCCAGAAAAGCAACATCAATCTAGCTGAACTGGGACTAAGTGTGTTTGAGGCGTCACCGAGGTGTGGCAGCAACGACCGGAACTAGAGCGATTCTCCCAAACAGTATTCGGCATATTGCCGTTCGAGTTGCCGGTAGGCCTTGTGATACCGCTGAAACCGCATCCCGTCTTTCTCAGTAAAATCGACCAAGCGCAAAGCATCCATATTATGCCGCAGGTCAGCCAGCTTTATCGGTATTGCTGCCGGCGTCCCGGCCAGCCGCTGTATATAATGTTCATAGTCCTCACCCGGCCGTTTGCTCATTGCATCCACCAACCGTACTACTTCCTGACTAAAACCCTCACTACTCAGATCCTCAAGGGTCAATGAACTATCCTCGACCACATCATGCAGCACCGCCGCTGTCTGCAGCACTTCCCCTTTCACCTGCTGCATTACATACAGCGGATGCAGGATATACGGCGCTCCGTTGCGCTGCCTCTGCCCCCTGTGAGTATTCAAAGCCAGCTCAATTGCCTCTTCAATATTCCCAGCTTTACGCAAAATGGTGGTTTTCCTTTACTAAGACTTTACTCAATAAGCATATACGCTTTTTCAAAAATATTGTAACATTAATCTTCAGTAATACCAGTATTTATTGCAAATCCAGCACCAAGGTTCGTAAGAGTGTTCAGACCGACAAGACCATTTAACCCTGCCCGCAGCCCCATATATTACGGATGGATAATCCTCGGAATCGGCACAATCGGAATGCTGATGAGCATCCCCGGCCAAACAGTCGGGGTATCGGTTTTCACCGATTACCTCATAGACGCCTTGGGCCTCAGTCGAAACGCCATCAGCATGGCCTACCTGGTCGGAACCGTATCGAGCGCCTTCTTCCTCTCCGCCGGAGGCAGAGCCTTCGACCGCTATGGAGCCCGGAAAATGGGGCTCACAGTAACACTGCTGCTGGCCGCCACCCTCGTCTATCTATCCCTCTCAGCGGTCTTCACCCGGCAGATCAACACCCTCCTCGGAGACCAATGGGCAACTATCGTGGCTTTCATCATAATCACCTTTGGATTTTTCATGCTGCGCTTTTTCGGTCAGGGAACCCTTACCATGACCAGTCGCAACATGGTAATGAAGTGGTTCGAAAAACGGCGTGGTTTGGCCAATGCAGTCCTGGGAATAGCAGTATCCCTGGGGTTTTCCCTGGCTCCCCGCGTGCTGGATACCTTTGTGCAGTCCCAGGGATGGCAGGGGGCGTGGAGGTCCATGGCCCTCATCCTGCTCCTGTTCGCCGTCGCAGCCTACCTGCTGTTTCGCGACAATCCGCAGGAAGTCGGTCTTAGGCCGGACGGAAACAATCCAGTCAAAGAAAAAAAGGCTCTACATGCCGAAACAAGCGCATTCCGCGACTTCACCCTGCCGGAGGCCCGCCGCACCTACACCTTTTGGCTGTTCAACTTCACATTGGCCCTTTCAGCTCTTATCATAACCGCCTTTACCTTCCATGTGGTAAGCATTTTTCAAGAAGCCGGATTAAACCGCACTCAGGCGGTCAACATCTTTCTGCCCGCTTCCCTCGTAGCCGTCAGTTCCCAGTTCCTCGGCAGCTGGATCAGCGACTACATACCGCTGAGGTTCATCGCAGTAGTTCAGTCCATAGGTTCGGTCCTGCTCGGTTTAGGAATTCTCCTGCTCTCATCCTCCGCCGGACCGATAGTTTTAATAATCGGGCTTGGTTTTGCTCAGGGGATGATGGGAATAACCTCCAACATAACCTGGCCGCGGTTCTTCGGATTGCGGCACTTAGGCGCGGTATCGGGTTACGCGATGGCCTGGACCGTCGCCGGAAGCGCCGTCGGTCCCTATTTCTTCAGCCTTTCACTCGATTTTACCGGCAGTTACGCCCTCTCCGCACTGGTAGCACTCATCTGCGGAGCAGCCCTTACAATCGGCGCCCTCTTCGTCCGCCGCCCCACATAGCCTCATCACATAGCCCCATCGCCAGTTTCCCTTTTACCCCTGGCCGCATTCCGGTGTATACTCTTGGCATATGGGAGAGTATTACATCGGAACCAGCGGATTCTCTTATAAGGATTGGGTGGGGCATTTCTATCCGCACAACCTAAAAAAAGATGAGTATCTGAGCTACTACAGCCGCCGTTTCAATTTTGTCGAACTCAATTTCACCTACTACCGCCAGCCCGACCCGCGGATGCTCGAAAAAATGCAGCAGAAGGTCCCCGCACACTTCTTATTTACCGTAAAAGCACATCAGAGCATTACCCATGTCCGCCAAGCGGGCTGGGAGGCAGCCACAGCCGAGTTCGCCCGCGGCATACAACCCCTCACCGCAACCGGCCAATGCGGGGCAATACTCTTGCAGTTTCCCTACAGCTTTCACTATACCCCCGAAAACCGGCGTTATCTCTCCGATGTCAGCGCAGCCCTGCAGGAAGGCATCGGCCCCACTCAACTCATGCCCACCCCGCTCATGGTAGAGTTCCGCAACCGGGATTGGGAAAAACAGCAGGTCTTCGCCGAAATGAAATCCCGGGGCCTCGGACTGATTGTAACCGACCATCCGGACTTGAAAAATCTTCCCCAAACATCCAATATGGTAACTGCAGCTACCGCCTACATCCGATTTCACGGCCGCAATCGCGAAAACTGGTGGAGCGGAGATAATGTCAGCCGCTATGATTACTTGTACAGCCGGGCAGAGCTTGAGGAGCGCCTGCCCGATATACTTTCTATGAAGAACGCTTCAACGCGGCTGTTTATCGCATTCAACAATCACCATAAAGGTCAGGCAGCTCAGAATGCGCTACTCTTTACCGAACTTATGGAGAATACGTAAACCGGAATGATACCTACAGAACTCTCGCTGCAGCAACTGCTCGAGCACATCAATCCCGCCGGAACCTCGGATGAGTGGGCTAAAACCATTTGCCGCAGTATTTCACAGATGACCGGCTCCTCACTCACCGCCCTGTATCGACTGCCGAAAAAAACGCAGTGGCTCGTTCTGCAGGCCCATATCGGCCATACCGCCCCCCCTAAACACCTCTCCAACCGGTCGGAGTTTTTTCAAGCCGCCGCGGAATGCGGGGGCGCCGTTCTTCAAAACAGCCCCGCCGGACCCTTCCCGGAACTGCTGCTCAACGAACAGATGCAGAGCGGAATCGCAGTGCTGCTCGGAAACCAAGCGGTGGTCAGCGGCCCTTTCCCCGGCATCCTCATCGCTAACTACAGCGCACCGTACCATTTTACCGGCAGCACAATTGCCCTATTTGAACAAGTTCGAACTCTTGTGCACTACGCCCCCAAGAGTTCAGGAGGAAAAGCATGAACACCTATCTCGATCTATTAATAAGCCGACCAATTTGGATGTACATCAGCATTCTGGCGCTGCTCACCGCAGCGGCCATCCTCATTTCGAGGTACACCTATATTCGAAGGAAGATACGGCGCGAGGCCTCCGTCTGTGCCGAGATGCATCCCTCCATGCAGAGCTCCTGCATCTTTTCACTGCCAAGTAAAACTCTGGCAGCTCACTTCCACCTGGTGAAAAAACTTTCCAAACGCTATGGGGTGAATCTGCCGGTACTGATGCATCTCGACAATTACTGGATTCAGAAACTCACTCTACGGCCAAAGGCAAAGCTTATGCGCCGGCTGCTGCAGTACTCCCCGGACAAAGCGCTGTTTCCCTGCTTTCAAGCAGCCCTTAGTTCCGCTAAACACTTTGAAATTCTCAAAGACTGGATCGATAAAAGCGGTGAGTTCATGATCATGGGTACCATTGCCCAGTCCTGCGGCGGTCGGCAATTCGATGGGAAACAAGCCCTGGAACTCATGCAAGAGTGGAAAGAAGAACTCTACGAAATGACCGGCGATCAGCGCTGGACCGCCCGCTGGTTTGCCTTTCGGATACTCATTTTCGATAATTCTGAACGGGCCGAAAGGGCGGTGTGGGCCGGTTTTAAAGATCCTTCCCGCCGAATCCGGGAAATGATTGCCCGGGATCTGCAATCCAAAGACGACGGCCGGCTGTATGAAGAGCTGCAGGATTTACTACTGAACGACCCGGTTTTCGCGGTGCGATCTACTGTCCGGAGGCGGATCGAAAGCGATTTCCTGGATCGCTATGCCATCCCCGCTTCCCTCAGCCACACTCAGAAACTGCATCTTACCGAACTGCTGAACCCCGGAATTCAGCAGGACCGTGAATACGCCTTTTCTCAACTCGACGGAAAAGACGACGAGCTGATGCTGGAAGCCGCCCGGGTACTCAACCGCAGCGGTTCGCTGCGTAGGCTCTTCCTGCAGGCCTTTCATGAGGACCATCCCAGCCTGAAGCGCACCGAACACCTGCTGATGAACGCGGCCCGGGTCCACTGCTCCGATTTTCTGACAGTACTGGAAGAAACCAGCAATCCCGGCACCCTGCAGGTTGCCGCCGAACTCCTGCGCTCATACGGCGACCGCAGCAATATCACCACCCTGCTCCAACGAATACGCGATTTTGGTGAAGAACAGAAACAGCGCGAACCGCTGCGCAAAATCTATCTAACCGCAATGCAAACCGCCTGTCTACGCGGCGACGACAGCGCCCTGGCCCTCATGCGCGACGAGCTGTCGAGTCGCCGCCACGACCCCCAGCTGCATGCGAACATCCTGCCGATGCTGCCCGCCGACCACGCCCACGTGTATATCAATACCCTTTTCTCCTTTCTACACGACGGCAACTATGCTGAAAAGGAAACTCTTCGAAGCACCTTGGCCCGCTTCGATCCGGAGCTTACCCTGCCGACCCTATTCACGCTTATCAAAGCCAACGGACAGGAGGTTGCCCCCGCAATTCAGGAACAGGCACTGCGGGTGCTATGCGAAATCGGGATTCCCTACACCCTGCAACACGTGCTCGAACATCTGCCGCTGATGGACATCGACCAGGCCTCCCGCTATGCCGCGCTGCTGGCCGAACACTTCGGAAAATCGTTTCAGGAACGGGCCGCAGAACTGCTGAAAACCAACGATGCTCGCCTGCGCTCGCGGCTCATATCGGCCCTGCCGAAACAGTACCACCCGGCCTTCAAAACCCAGCTCATCGCCGCACTCCAGGATGCCGACCCGGAAGTCCGGGCCGCCTGCGCCTGGACTCTCGTAAGTTCCGGCAGCAATGAAGACCGCAGCCAGTGCATTCACCTCATCCACGACCCGGTGGAATCGGTACGCACCAGTACCGCCCGCGCCTTCGCCATACATGCCGGACCGGCCTTTTTCGATGAGCTAAAGCAGATACTCGAAAGTAAAAACGAAATGGTTCCGGTACAAACCACCGTAATCGAAGGATTAATAGAAAGCCCCTACGAAGAGTCGGTCGACCTGCTGGTACAGCAGGTCCAGAACGGCGGCGACCTCCAGAACCCCGCCCTCAACGCCCTGCGCAAAAAACGCGGCCACAAGATGATCACCCGCCTGCTCGAGCATATCCAAAAATCCGAAGCGGAATCCCGCAGCCAGCTCATCGCCGCAGTCCGCAGTATGGGCGAATCGGTGGAAAGCGTGTTGGAAACCTACCTCTTCGAAGCGTCCCATCCGCTCCGCCCCATCGCCGTGCAGGTCCTCGAGACCATCGGTTCGATCGACGCTCAAATCCGCCACTTGACCAACCGCGATCCGTCGGTTCGCCGTGAAGCCGCCGCCTTTCTGTTCAACGCCGGCACCCTCAACGCCTACCGCGGCCTTGTCCTGGCGGCCCGCGATCCCGACGAAGAGGTCCGCGGCTACGTCATCCGTGCCCTCGACGCCCTCGACTCCGACCGCGGCCGCAAAATCCTCGCGCAGCTCCGGGACGACCCCCAGAGAAAAATCCGCACCTACACCAACTGGGCCCTCGAACGCCACCAAGCCCGCCGCCTTTAGCCGGCGGCGCGGCCACACGCGCACGGCCGCAGCTCTCAGAAAAAATAATTGACAGCTGCCGGGGAACCCTTAAACTATTAGGGAATGGCAAAAGGTATGGATCTTCAAATTTCTTATAAAAGCTTGGTTTTATTTCCGGCATTGGTTATGGCCCTAAGCCTCTGCTCGTGTTATTTTGTGGATGATTCCAGCCGGATACCGCCAGCCGAAGTCGAACGGCACATCAAGGCGATCCTCGAACTGCCCACCTACGAATATGTGTACCGCGATATCATCTACATCGCCGACCAGGCCGAGTTTCTCGGCTTTCGGCACAAAGACAAGCAGCTGCTGTTCTCTGTCAACGTACACCTGCAGGCCGGTATCGACCTCAAAAAGGGGGTCAGAGTAAGCCAAACCGGCTCGCAAGGCCTTACGATCAGCTTGCCCGCCCCGGAGATACTCATAATCGACGCCGACGAAAACTCCATCACCCAGTACTTCAAAAAAGAGTTCGGAGGTGCCATCAGCCGGCTCGAGTATTATGACGAAATTTCCCAGAGCAAAACGAACATCCGCCGCGACGCCCTGGAGCGCGGCATCCTGATTCAGGCCCGGGAAAATGCCGCCGCGGTGGTCCGCAGCCTGCTGCAGAACCGGGGAATCACCCCCGTCCACATACAGTTTCGCAGCAGCCCGGAAGCGAGCCGCCTATGAAAAAGCGAAGCCGCCGTCACCGCATACCGCTCTGGCTGCGCATAACAGTTGTAGGCCTGGTGGCCGTCGCGCTAATGATAACTGCATCCCTCACCGTACTGCCCACCCTCGGGCTCTCCCTCAAGCTCCCCTTCAGCAGCCGCACCCGCATTTCCGAATCCGAAGTACTACTCAAGGAAATTCACCCCCTGTTTAAGCTGACTACAGTTGAATACACCTACAAAACGGTCTTCCCCTACGATTTTATTCCCGAGAACAGCGACCCCCAGCGCGCCTACACCCGGCGGCAGCAAGGCGCGGAGCTCACCTCCCGCGAGAAGGAAGCCGCCCGCCTCTACCGCATATGCCTTGACAGCGAAATCTCCCTCTCCCCGCGTTCCACCGACTTCGTGGTGTTAACAAGTCGTGTAAAAGGTGGGTACAACCTCCAGCCGTTGCTCGCCACGGCCCCCGCTGAGCCGGCCGGCTCACACACAGAAGCCGACCCCTCCAGAACACTGGCCGTATACCCGAACTCCGCCCTCAAAACCGTGCAAATCCAGTTGCCCCGGCCCATTATTACCGCCCTGATCATTCAGGATGAAACCAGCGAGTTTTACCAGTACCCGGACATCCGGGTGGATGCCGAGCAGTGGCGGAATATAACCGATTATGTGGAAGAAAAGATTCACACACGGGTAATCGAAGCGGGGATCCTCACAAAAACCGAAGAACGGATACAATCTATACTCACGCGCATGCTGAAGTCTGCCGGCTGGGAAAAGGTAGTTTTTATAGCTGCTTCCGAATCTCCGCAGTAAAGGCTGCAAATTCACTGCGCAAAAGCTTTACAAGAGCAGCAGCCGTATCGGTATCCGCATTTACCGCCGCCTCTTCCAAAGCCGCCGCAGTTTTACCAAGACGGACAGCCGCTAAGTTCAGCCCGCCGCCTTTAATAGAATGGGCTTCAGAGCGCAGATTCTCAAAATCTCGAGCTTCAAGGGCTGTATCAATCCGGGATAACTGATCCTCGATTTTAGCGATGAAGCTTTCGACAACTCGGGCAACCACTTCACGCTTGCCCATAAAGTTCTCCAGGGTCTCATCCAGCCGTACTACCGGATCCTCGCTCTCATACGGAACTGTACTGCCCTCATTGAGCTCCTCTATCTCTTCGAGTTCTTCGGGCTCTTCCAGTTCTTCCAGCTCGCCCGCCTCTTCATCGTCCTCAGCGGCTTCAGCCGGGTTTATCTCGCCGGAAGTCCTGCGGCCCTGTTCGAACCACTTATCGAGAACCGGCAGAAGATCTTTCTTTTTAAAAGGTTTGATGAGAAACCCGTCCATACCGACTTCGAGGCATTTTTCCTCTTCCCCTTTCAGCGCACTGGCCGTCACGGCAACAATCGGTGTATCCACTCCCAAATTTCTGATAGAAGCGGTCGCCTCATACCCGTTCATCTCCGGCATCTGCACATCCATAAAAATCAGATCGTAGCGTTGCGATTTGACAGATTTAACTGCCTCTACCCCGTTATTGGCGATATGGACCTCGTGCCCTAGATTTTCCAGAATGGTCTTGAACAACTGCTGGTTCACCTCATGGTCTTCCGCTACCAGGAATTTCCCCCCGGTAATCTCTTCGACCATCTCCACCGCCTCTTCATCGCCGGTGCCGAGCTCCTCCGGTGCGGCTGCACCTTCGGCATTAGTAACGCTGAAGATGATCTCGAAAAGCTTGCCCTTTTTCACCGGCTTATTCAGGTAACCGCTGAACCAGTGCAGCAGTTTCATCTTCGCCTCGTCGCCGCTCTTGCCGGTCGGGCTCATGAGGACCAGATGTGTATCGGCCAGTTTCTCATTAGCGTTCACTTCACTGGCAAACTGCCATCCGTCCATCCCCGGCATAAGCAGGTCGACTAGGCAGATGTCGTAGGAGTGCTCCGACTGCTGCGCCTCCCCCAAAAGTTTTAGGGCTGTCGGACCGTCGGGGATCTCTTCCACCTCACAACCCCACTCTTCGAGATACTCGCGCAGAATCGTGCGGACAGTCTGATTATCGTCGACTATAAGCACCCGGAAGGGAAAGTAGTTCTGTTCAAGGGCATGGTAAAAGCTTACCTCCTTCTGTTTCTCGAGGTGCGCCGTAAACCAGAAGTTCGAGCCCTGCCCCTCCTCGCTTTCAACTCCTATCTGGCCGTTCATCATGTGGGCCAAGTTTTTCGAAATCGACAGTCCCAGCCCGGTTCCGCCGTACTTTCGCGTAGTAGAGGAGTCGACCTGGCTGAACACCTTGAATAGCTTTGATTTCTTCTCTTCCGGAATACCGATACCAGTGTCCTCAACCCGGAATTCGAGCATTACATGGAAGTCGGTTTCACTCTTTTTCTCTACAAAAACAACCACCTGACCTTTGTGGGTGAACTTAACCGCATTGTTGAACAGATTCACAATTACCTGCCGCAGACGCACCGGATCGCCCCGCAACAAAGTCGGCACCCCATTATCGACAAACACGGCCGTCTCCAGCCCCTTTTTGTGCGCCTCTAAGGCCACTAAATCAACCGCATCTTCGGCCATCTTCTGCAAATCGAAATCGATAGTCTCCAGGCTGAGCTTGCCGGCTTCTATCTTAGAAAAATCAAGAATGTCATTGATCAAGCTCAGCAGTACGTCGGCGGAGAAGGCGATTTGGTCGATATACTCCTGCTGCTCGGGGTCCAGCTCGGTTTCACCCAGCAGCTCGCTCATCCCGGTGATAGTGTGAATAGGGGTGCGGATTTCATGACTCATATTCGCCAGAAAATCCGATTTGATACGCGTCTCTTTTTCAGCCGCTTTGCGCGCCCTCTGGGAAGATTCTTTCGCCCGGCGCAGTTCGATCTCGAGCTTTTTCTGCCCACTGATATCCTCAAAAAAACCCACCAGCATTTTCCGATTGGATGTTTTCACCGGATACAAATTCAACCGGACCCATCGGCCGCCTTCACTGGCCTCCGGGGTGGGAAAATAGCGCAGCTCTTCCGAGAATGCTTGTATCTCTCCGTCAATGAGACCGGTAAAGCCCTTGAGAAAGGGTTCTACATCCTCCGGATGAAACATAGAAGTGAGCCGTATGCCTTTGGCAGTCGCTTGACCGGTAAGGCGCAGAAACGCACGATTCGCCGAGAGTATGTTGCAGCTGCTGCTGACCAAAACCATACCAATCGGTGATTCTATAAAGATCGATTTGAATAGATTTGCATCCACCGGTTACACTCCAGGTGCCTTAGAATGCGGGGCTGAGTACTTCTGCGGCTTTTTTAAGCAGCTGCTCCGGTTTGAGGGGTTTGGTGAGATAACTTTTTATTCCGTAACTTACCGCTTTCACCACAGTCTCTTTCCTTGAAAGCGCTGAAAACACAATTACCGGCATCTCGTTGCCCTCTTTGGACAAATGTTCCAACACCTGAAAACCGTTCATCTCAGGCATCATCAAATCCAGAAATGCCAGAGAAAAATCATGGTTCTCCTTATCTTCCACAAACTGCTTCCCGTTCTCATAGGTAAACAGCTTCCACTGGGTTTCGGAGAAAACAGTCTTTACCAGCTCCTGTATCACCACATCATCATCGACAATTGCTACTTCCGCATCTGAATTGAACACCGCAACACTTTTCCGTCTTGATTCGCCCTGCTCAACTGCCTCCGCTGTTTCATCGGCCGGAGCTCCTCCGGCACCGTCGAAGCGCAGCTGAATTGCTTCATCCTTCTCTTTTTTCGGCGCAGTCGACTTGAGCAGCTTTTCACTGACCACCTCGTCGTGGGCTATCTGGTCGGCTTTCAGCCCCAGCAGCTCATCCATAGCCTGATCGAGACTGGTGTACACCGCAATGGAAGCGTACTTTTGCGATTTATTCAGTACTTCCTGCACATCTTTATTTCCAGTGAGAACCTTGATAAACCGGTCATTCGATTGGGCATATTTTGTGATGATATCGAGCAGACGCGTGAGTTTACCGTGATGAGATTTCGGAAATTCGAGACTGGTCATCATTATCAGGATTTTAGGATTTCGAACCTCGTACAGTTCCAGCAGCTCGTTGATCTTGTACTGCAGCTGTTCAATCTTATCGTTGTTGAGTCCCTGCGCAATTTCGATGAACAAAATATCCTCGTTGAAATGGGCCTCGATAATACAGGGAGTATCGTCCGTTTCCAGTTTTACATCGAGAATCTCTGAAATTGCGCCTAGAAGCTGTTCCATCTTTAGAGGTTTGGATATGATCTTGTTCACCTTATATCCGGCCAGCTCAACCACTTTACTCTTATCGATTTTGGATGCAACCATTATCAGCGGAATAGAGGCAACGTTCCGGTTATTGCGCTTTTCTTCGAGCAGTTCCACACTGCTCTTACGTGATAAGTAGTAGTCCATTATGATGAGATCCGGCATTTCATTTCTCAGCTTCACCAAACCGTCGAGACCGTTGGTTCCCTGAACCACTTCAAACCCATAGGAACTCAATTTATCGGTAAGATAGTTCCTGAACATCGGGGATTCATCAATAACGAGAATTTTTTTCATAGACTACTCTCTTCGTCTGGAGTTCTATTTAATTATCGGTCAGAAATCCTCACGAAGCAACGAAGAATTCGGAACTTGTTCAGAACTTGTAGCCGATCTTCCGCAGCAAGTCTTTTCTGTCCTGTTGGTCCTGTTCGGACTCTACGCCCTTCGGTGAAAAACCGTCCACAACTCCCATAATACCGCGCCCCTGCGCGGTTCGCCCTACCAGCACCTGCAGAGGATTGGCGGTGGCGGCATAAATCCTTACCACCTCCTGGCAGTTTTTAATCTGGTTTAGCACATTGATCGGAAAGGAGTTGCGGATAATCAGAAAAAAGCTGTGTCCCGCGGCAACCTCCTGGGCGCAGGCCACCGCTTCTTTTATAAGCTTCTCGTCATTTCCGCTGGTGCGGATAAGCGCCGGACCGGAAGCCTCGCAGAAGGCCAGCCCGTACTCGATTCCCGGCACCGAGGTCACTAAGATTTCTGAGAGATCCTCGACAGTCTTTATAAAATGAGATTGCCCAACAATGATATTGGCATCCTCTTCCCATTCCAATTGTACCGCATCAATATCCACTTGCATTACTCCGCCTCCATAATCGTATCCAAATCGATCTCGCAACAGGTACAAGGAACCTGGATTCCCCAATTCTCCAGTACCTGCGGATGCACTTCGCCGAACATACCGGCATAGGTACCATTATACATGATTTTGGCCGATCGGCCTTTGATAAAGCGCGGGTCGTCGAGCTCTTCCAACTGGTAGTCTTTGGACATGTAATAGAATATCGCCGAAACGTGGGCCGATACCTCGTTAAAAGTAACTTCGCCGTCGGCCGTCAGAAAGCCCAGGGTATTCCGGGTGACCGTTCCGGAGTTATCGGACGCCTCGAGAAAAGCGGTTTTACCGGTTTCGAAAATGTTGTGCGGATACACTGCATGCGCCGACACGGCCTCGCTGTTCAGCAGATTCGGCAGGATTGAAGCGCGCACATATTCGTAATTCTCGGTCATCGGGTTTGCGATACGAATCGAATCGTCCCCGGAAATTTCCATCTTCTCGATAAAATCTTTCCCCGATCCGAGGTAGTTGTACATCATCTCCTGGAACCCGAGTCCGATCATTATATCGCGCACCTTGCGGGCAAACTCTTCGGCCTCGGTCAAACGGCCGACCGTAAAATCCGAGGGCATCAGCGGCTCGAAGCTGCTCATACCGTGGCCGATCATGATATCCTCGATCACATCCACCGGATGCAGGAAATCATTGCGATACGGCGGCACGGTAATGCTGATCGTTTGTTTAGCCGGTTCACTCCCATCGGTTTCCGCCGGAACACCCATGCGAGTGAGGGCGGTTTTGGTATGCTCAAGGGAGAACTCCACCCCCAGCATATTGCGGGCATGCTGCAGATCGATGCTCATCGGTTCCTGAAAATAGTAGGGGCTGACGATCTCCCGCCCGAACTCGGTATCGAAGGGGTATTCGATTTTTACCGGCAGAATGGTAAAACCGGCATCGGCCAGATCGCAGGCGACAATATTGGCCGTCAGAATAAGGTCGCGCAGCTCGGTTCCGGTCATTTCAATGAAGATGTTCTCGTCGCCCACCTGCACCGCACCGGTATAGGCGCTGTTAATGACCGGCGGAAAACTCAGCGCCTCGCCTTTGGCATCTTCAAGATACGGATAGCGGTCGAAATCGGCCAGGATATGGCCGTACTCATGCCCCTTCGGATGCTCCTGCGTAATCTCCCGCAGCGAAAGCTCTTTCTCCATCTGCAGCGGTATAAACTTGGTTTTATCCGGGTCGGCGGCCCGGTAGGTAATGGGATAAGTCAACAGATCGCTGCGGAACACCCCGATTGCAATGGAACGCCGTTTGCGGCCGAAGTTCCAGCACAGCTTCTCCTGGGTCTGGATGATATCTTTGAGGGTAGCCTCGTCGATCTTCTTGCCGGTCGCCGCCAGGGCTATTTCGTAGGGCCGTACATCCTTCACCGAGGGATCGATCTTGACTACCCGCTGGCCGTAGTCCTTGGTCTCCTGCGCAGTCGAGAAAAAGTCATACTGTGGAATCTTTTCCTGCTCGTACTGGCGCAACTGGCGTCCCAGGCCGGCGGTCGACCACAGGTCGGGCCGGTTGGTATCGTTCAACTCGATTTTCAGCTGTCCGGCGGCTTCGTCCTTGCCGTCCAGCTCGGCTTTAGCAACTGTCAAGATCTCTTCTAGCTGCTCGTCGTTATAGCGTTTTCCTACATAGGAATACAGGGCATCTTCGTATACTTCAATTTTCGGCATGACTACTGATTCCTCCTCAGCCGCACGTTCTCGATATTCGGTGAAAACAGCTCGCGCAGGTCGTTCAGACCAAGGTGCATGAGCGCCATTCGGTCAATTCCCAGGCCCCAGGCCAGAACCGGTACATCCACTCCCAGTGCTTTCGAAACCTCGGGGCGGAATATTCCGCTGCCCCCCAGCTCAAACCAACCCAGTTCGGGGTGCTTGATATGCACCTCGATCGAGGGCTCGGTAAAGGGAAAGTAACCCGGCACGTATTTCACATCTTCGGCCCCGGCAATCTCCTCGGCAAACATCTTCAGCAAGCCCAGCAGGGTCCGCAGATTGACCTCTTCGCCCAACACGATACCCTCGGTCTGATAGAAGTCGGCCCCGTGGGTGGCATCCACCTGGTCGTAACGGAAACAGCGGGCAATTCCGAAGTACTTGCCCGGCACCTTGGCCTTCGGCAGCTGCTTGGCTGAAAGCACCGTGCCCTGGCTGCGCAGGATCTGCCGGCGAGTAAAATCGTGGTCAAAGGAGTAGCCCCAGCCGCGACTGCCGGTATTCCATCCGTCTTCGTGGGCAGCGGCCACCTGATCGAGGTAGGGCTGCTCGATCTTTTTAGCGTGGCTCGGTTTGTCTATGTAATATACATCGTGAATATCCCGGGCGCTGTGAAACTGCGGCATAAACAGGGCATCGCCGTTCCAGAACTCGGTTTCCACCAGCGGTCCGTCGAACTCCTCAAAACCCAGAGAGGAGAGCTTGTCCTTTACCCAGTGCAGGTATTCACCGTAGGGATTGCGGCGTCCCAGCAGCACGCGGTTCGGCGGAGTTTTGATATTGTACTCGCGGAAGCTCCTGCCTTTCCAGGCGCCGGTAGACAGCATTTCGGGCGTTACCGAACCGATTTCCTCGCCGGTAAGCCCTTTCTTGAACAGCTCTTCCCGGGCCGCCGCCCCGGTTTTGCTGAGGGTATATACAATTTCTTCGCGGTCGGCGGCCTTAAAGGGCACTCCAGAGGCCCCGCGCTTTTTGCTTATTTTGCCAATCGCCTGCTGCTCTTCGGAGCCCAGGGCATCATGTTCTATCTCGCCACTTTTGGCCGCTTTATCAAGAACCGCCCGCACGGCCTGCATTCGCGCGGAAGCCTGGCCTACCGCCGACACTTGCTTCTCACTGTCCATGGAGAGCACGCCCTCTTTGGAAAGCTGCCCGTAGGCCGAACCGATATCGCGGTTCTCCAGGCCGAGTTTCGCTGCCAGCTCGGGCATCGCCAGCGCACCCTCTTTCCCCAGCAACTCGAGCATGCGTTCTTCGGGAGTTCCCTGTTCGGCATAGGATTTTCCCAACTCAGTCAGCTCATACACCACGGTCTGCGAACGCCGTGCTTCCTCGATAAAGCCCTTTCCCTCCAACCAGCTAAACGCCTGATTGCACTGCCCGATCTTAAATGACAGTTCTTCTACAAGCCGTTTGGTAGTAATTTCTTCTCCTGGCTTCACATGCCGGAGGGTCTTGACTTCAAGCGGGTGTAAGCTTTTAACGTCAACATCCATTGCCTTTCTCCCTGTATGAGTTCATTTAAAAAGTGTTTCTATAATTGGTAACCGTAATCGAAAGAAATGTAAAGGGACTAAATCAGGGGGTGCAGTATCTCCCGCAGGTTCCATATTCTGGGTAGGACTGCTGGAGTCGGCGTACAAGGGAGCCTTGCTGAAAGAGTTAAGAGGCTGGGGCTTCCAGTAGGAAGGGATCTGCTATATTACGCAAACTGGAGCCTTCCCTTTGGTTCAGGAATTGGACGACCCAACTCTTCCGCAATTTCTATCCACTCCTTTACCACTATTTCAATATTCTTCAGTGCTTCCTCATAGGTCTTTCCGTCAGCCATACAACCAGGCAACTCCGGTACTTCGGCGATGAAAGCATTATCCTCAAAACTCCAGAATAAAATTATCTCATATTTAGGCATCATCCACCCCCAACTTATTCTTCAATTAATGCGCTCACTTGCTTCACCTGACATGGTTTTGCCTCCGAACCTTTTGGCTGTATATTGATTATTTCTTTTATATCTTTATGATAACATCTTTTCAAAGAACAAACTACCTTTTTAGTTGTATTCCTATCAAGGCTATAACTTTGACTTTCACTCTTCATCAGCCCCTACGAATCCACATAGTTCACCGGATCACCGCCCACATAGGCATACCAGTTCCACCCATCCCGTATTGGATCGCGGCTCATAAACCGTCCGCTCGCCGCATCATACCATCTGGCCCCGAAGTAGGTCAGGCCCGTTGCCCCATCCCGTTGCTTTCCGGTAAAACCGACCGTGTTGTAGGGCTCGAAGACGCCGGCCATCGCACGGCCGTAGGCGTCCCAGGCGTAGCGGGCCACCGGCTCCCCGTGGCGGTCCGTGTGGTAGTACATCAGCCCGCCCTTGGTATGCATAAAGCCCTCCGAGCCCGGTTCCCTGCGGCCGTGGAAACCGTACATCTTCACCGCCACCAGGCGGCCGGCGGCGCGGAAGTATTGCTTGTACAACTCTAAGGATCCGCCTGTGCTTTGGTCGTACTCGGCCAGGACCT
>CAZWDV010000010.1:0-68897 GCA_964632675.1 uncultured Sediminispirochaeta sp. | reverse complement strand
TGCTTTTTGGGCATAAGCGATACCGATGCCGCGGCCGGTGGTGCCGATGGGGTTACGGCGTTTGCTGTCCATTGCTTTGTCGGAATCCTTGTATTCCGGAAGCACAATGTGAGCTCGGTCAGAGACAAACACCCTGCCCTGCCACTTTATTCCCTGCTCTTCAAGCGTCGCCAGTTCATTAAATAGACTCTCAGGGTCGATGACCATTCCAGACCCCATTATCACCTTTTTATCGGAATACACAACACCGGATGGTACCAGATGTAGTTTATAGGTTTTATTTGCATGAACTACAGTGTGACCGGCATTTGCACCACCGGAAAAACGTACTACCAAATCTGATTGTTCTGCAAGGTAATCTACAATCTTTCCCTTGCCTTCATCGCCCCATTGAGCCCCTATTACTACAACCTTCATATTGTGCCTCCACAGACGTCTATGTTTACAGAAAGCCGAAGAATTGTCAATTTAGTCAGATAAAAAGGTGGAAAAAAGAAGAATCTATCAGTAGCATACAGGTATGAGTACATCAGAGACCGCGCAGCTTTTGCAGGAAGCCATTGAGCTGGGACGCAGGCGTAAGTACACACAGGCTGTGAACAAGCTGCTCTATTTGATAAGCGCCGATGACAGTCTTGATGAGGCTTTCCTGTATTTGGGAAGGAGTTTTCATGCTCTCGGTGAATACTCACGTGCCATTGATGCTCTGCGAAGCTTTGTGGAAAAGCGCCGTGATTCGTCGGCGGGTCATTTTTTTCTCGGTCGAGCCTATTTGGCGATGAATATTTATTCTCACGCGGCAGTGCATTTGCGGGAGTCACTTACAATTCGCCCCGGTTTTTTTCAGGCAGCAATGCTGCTTGGCTATACTTTGCTGAAACTCCACCGGCCGGATGAAGCCTCTGATCTGCTGGGAAGACTTGTAGAGGTAAACCCAACAGATGAAAGTCTGTATTCCGGCTATCTCAATTCCCTGTTAGTAAGCGGTATACGTCACTTTAAAGCCGGAGACAGCGAGTATGCCCGGGAAGTATTTGAATTCCTGAAGGATAAGGGCAAAGAGAACATTCTTATCAACCTCTATCTGGGAATGATGTATCGCGAAACCGGAGAATACGAAGCGGCGGTTGATGCCTATGAGGCGGCTTTCTCCGAGTCGCCGGGTGACGAGCTTATACTCTATCGAACTGCTATACTCAATATTCAGGCTGGCAATGAACGCCGCGGACGCGAATTACTTGCTTTGTTAGCCAGAAGCTTTCCCCAGTCGCCTTTGCTGCAGAGTGGTGAAGCGGAACATGCACTGGCCTTCCAATATTTGCAGCGTGCGGAGTATCAAAAAGCCCTTGACCATGGGCTGACTATCCTCAAAAAAAATCCTCATGATATCCCGATTCGTCTGATAGTGGCGGAAGCTTACCGCGAACTCGGTTATACGGAACGGGCTTTGAACCATTTCACCCGCGCAATCGAACGGGATCGGTCTAATCTGCATGCCCATTTCGGGTTGAGTATGATCTGGTGGGAGTTGGGGGAATATGAAAAAATGCTGTATCAACTTGACAGAATCTTGCAGTATGAACCCGGCAATTATTCTGCCCGCTACTACCGCGTAGTCTGTCGCAGCAAGCTGCCGTTAGAACCAACGGTCATTTTACAGGAGCTGCATGCCGCCATCAAAGAGTTTGGTACCGATCCGCTGCTGGTGCAGGCTATTGCAGAGACCTATGAAAATGAGGGACAGTTTGAAACAGCGGTGAAGTGGTATCGAAAATGTGCTGCCCTCTCTCCTGAACAAGCTGAGGTCTATCGGGCGATTATTGACCTGAGAGATGAAGTTGAGTTGAAGGATCTCGGTAAATTGTTCAAGCAGTATCTTTCGCTTCAGCCAAGAGATATTGAGATTAGAACTGCCTATATACAACATCTCTATGCCCGGGAAAGCTATAAAACGGTGCTCAAGCAGATTGAATCGGTGCTTCCTTATGTGCAGGATTCCCGTTATCTCAACCGAATACGGGCAATCTGCTATCGGAAGGTTAAGGATTACAACCAGGCCGCAGTAATTTATCGTAAACTGTTGCAGAAGGAACCGGAGAAAGAAGAGTATCTGCGGCCGTTAGTTTTCTGTCTGACTAAAACGGGACGTTCCGAGCAAGCGCTGCACTTAGTAGAAGCTGCACTTAAATATCTGCCCGCACCTTCGCTTAATTTGTTTCTGATATACGGCGTTATGCAGTACAAGGCGGGTAACTCTTCTAAAGCACTCGATGCATTCCGCAGTGCCCAGGACGTAGCACCCAATGATTGGCGTGCGTATTATAATGTTGCCGAAATATATCGGCAGCGGGGAATGGAACAGTTTGCCAACAGGTTCTATGAACGGGCAGAAAAATTGAAGGCCGCTGCACCTTGACTGTTTTTGTTACCAACCGGCCGGATAAAGAGGTCTATGGATAAAATAAATTGCTGGATTGAATCGCAATTTATTGATACTATAATGAGTAACCTATGAAAGGAGCGGATAATGGCACCAAAAGCACTAGATCTGTTTCAGGCATACAATCAAGGCAAGTTACCGAAAGAGGAAGGCGGGTACATTGTTTCTTCCTTTTTCCAGGAAACCTCTGCCTATGCAATTTACGAGGTTGTAGCCTACAACAATGTAAAGAATCTCTATTTGTCTGAAGAGGGGCTTACCTTTGAAACAGACGGAAGCAAGTTGTTTGTTCTGGTTGAACCTGCAACCTTTCCTCAGAAGTATATCGAACCGTTCCGGCGTGATCGCGGTCTTAAAATACCGCATCGCTTTTCGGAGTTAGATATCTTTGCTGCAAAGAATCAAATCAGGGTCATGGTAAGTAAGGAGCCTATCATTTCATACTCTTCCTTTACAATTCTTCGGCCTACCGGCGTAAACTTCTCGCTTATTTTTTATTATACAGAGGAAGTTGTGGACACGCTGAACTACTTCTTCCAGGAAACTCTGAACAAAGAAGCCCAGATTCCCCGGTCGGATGCCCGCAAGGGTGCCGAACTGGTAATAAACGGTATTAAAAAGTTCGGAGTCTGGTAGAGTATTCAGCGGGAAAGATTATGCAGTGAATACTGTATGCGATAAGAGATTCGGTCATAAAAGCGAAAACAGGAGCTGTCTAAGAAAATTCTCGGTCAGCTCCTGTTTTATCTCCATTTTTTTTTATTTACACTTTTAAAGTACAGTTTCTTGTAGCGCATTGTAGTTCCCGGCTTTTTCAGCCGGGCTACGCTCCTGATTTAGGTACTACTTCCTGTGCAACAGCCAATAAAGCAATTGGTACAGAATAGACCGAGCAGGAAACGTAATTCAATCCGGCATCCATGCAGAAACTTATGTTTTGTGGAATTGCTCCGTGTTCTCCGCAGAGACCGGTCGACAAACCGGGGCGGGTCATCTTGCCCCGTCGTGCAGCAATACTTATCAGCTCCTTTACGTACGGGTCGAGTTCCTTAAACGGGTTGCCTGCTATAATGTCGAACAGGGTATAGTCTGGCATGAACGAGGTGTAGTCGTCCCGTGAGAGGCCGATTGTGGTTTGGGTGAGGTCATTTGTTCCAAAGGAGAAAAACTCGGCGTAGCGGGCTATGTCGCCGGCGGCCAGAGCGGCTACCGGAAGTTCGATCATCGTACCGAAGTGATGCTCCATTTTGGTGTTCTCTTTGAGCTTCTTGCGAATCTCCGGTTCAATGCAGCTTAGTCCCTTGTAGTCCTTTCCCTCTATCCGTTTACCATAAATGATCAGTTTGAGCTCATCCGAGTTCATAATCAGGGGTATCATTATTTCAGGACACACTTTAATCCCATCTTTGCGGGCTTTGAAAGCCGCTTCGAAAATAGCTTCCACCTGCATTTCGTAAATTTCAGGATATGAAACTGCAATACGACATCCCCGGTGACCGAGCATCGGGTTGAACTCCTGAAGGCTTTCTGAGAGCTCATTTACCTGTTTTTCAGTTATTTTTATTCCGGCATCATTCTGCATATAGTTTACGAATGTTTTTGTTTGACTCTTGTTGTGGGGAAGAAACTCATGCAGCGGAGCATCAAGAAGGCGTATGGTAACTTCTTTTCCGTCCATGGCTTTAAAAATATGGTAAAAATCATCTTTCTGCATCTTCTTGAGTTTGGCCAGGACTTTTCGCCGATCTTCCTCATTTTCGGAGAGAATCATCTGCCGGAACACATTTATACGTTCCTCTTTAAAGAACATATGTTCGGTTCGACATAATCCGATTCCCTCTGCCCCGAAACTGACTGCAAGCTGTGAATCGCGGGCCGTGTCGGCATTTACCCGTACGTGAAAATCTTTCACGTGCTTTTTAATCATCTGGATAAAATCGAGAAGCCCGGAGTCTTTAGGATCGGGCTCGATAAGTTCGGCTTCGCCGAGATATACATGGGGTTCCCCGTAATGCGGTACTTGCAGAGTGATCAGGTCGCCCTCTTTTAGGGTATGTTGGCCGATTTTTGCGCTTTTGCTGCTGGGGAATTTAAGGTTTTTCTGCACCAGTGACACTTTTCCGTACTGTCTTGAAACCACCGAGGCATGGGCTGAATACCCACCCTCCGAAGACAGAACCCCGGTCGCGACCTCGATGGCTTTTACATCATCGGCAAACGTCGCCGGCATACACAGAATCATCCGTGTATCCTCGTTCTGTTGCTGGGCATTACGATAGGCCTCGAGTAAAGAATCTGTGGTAAAATACACCCGACCGATAGCCGCTCCGGGTGCCCCGGCTATTCCGCCGCTGATGTCGGTAAAGCTTTTCACTGAATTCGGATGTATTACCGGATGGAGAATTTCGTTTAGCTGATCAGGTTTAAGGGCGTGAATGAGATACGAATCATCAATTTTTTTGCGTTTGTGCAGATCCAGCAACAACTGTATGTCAGCTTGAGTGGATTTAGTAACCAGCGGGCGTTGGTCAACAAACCATAGCTTCTTGTTTTCAATGGTGAAACGGATCGACTTAATTTCCATAAAATGGTCTTCAACCGTACGCGCGGTTTTATCGAGTTCCTTAACATACTTTGGCGATAATGTGGCAACATCCTGCCCTTTTCTATCCTCAGAGTTGAAAGTGTCCGGAACGTACCAGCCATGGATGGAACGTTCTCCGGTTACAGGATTACGGGTAGTGTATTCACCGCTGCCGCTGTCGCTGCCGTAGTTGCCGTAAACCATCGGTTGTACGATGAGCGCTGCATCTTCGTTATCTAGCTCGTCGAGATTCAGGAGGGTACTAATTCTCCGCAGACAGTACTCCAACTGGGAATAAGCGTTCGAGAAAAAGTCATCCGGGAGTAGTTCGCGCATTTCTTCCAGATTTTTTTTCAGCTTGGCAGTAGAACTCTCATTATTGAGTACGGAGTCCAGTGCCGAAATTTTATCAGAATAGAGCTTGATGTTTTTTTTGTCCTCATTGAGTTCGGCGATTTTTTTCTCGACCTGAAAAATCCCATGCATGAGAAATAGAATTTCATGAAACCCGAATTGCTCGCCGACGTAATCGGCAAAGCCAGAAAGGGTTTCATCGGTAAGACCGAAGTTATGCAGGGTCGGGTAATGTACAATCGCCAGGTTCGGGCTGATTACTACCTTTAAGAGGAGTGGATTTTTTGGATCATTAAAGGTTTTGCCGGTTTCTTTTTCGAATTGGTTGATCAATTCAGGCAGTTCCGCCGCTAATTCAAAATCGTCAAGATGGGCGGCAATTTGAGAATCTAGAATAAACCCGGGAACAACCGGCAAATTAAGAGCGGCGAATTCCATTGCCTGCTTGCCGCGAATACCGAATCGGTCCCAAATTTTGCTATTTTTTACATATTTATTACGACTGAAGAAATGAACTGCTTTATTCATAATATCCCCCTAGAATAAATTCAAAATGGTGTTTACAGGAAAGTGCAGAAATGCTTCGAATTGCGGACTCGCCCCCTGGCGCAGATACCGCTGCAATTTGGCAACATCCTGAATGTCTTCTCCGGCTACCGCCACCATGATGGCGCTTCCGTGTTTTACCTTGCCCCATTTAAACAAGGAATGGATATCATGAATCCTCTCTCCATCGTAATAGATATATACATCCAAGCCGGGATGCTTGGTTTTGTAGCTCTGAATTACTTTTTTCCAGGCCTCAACATTTCCATTGTGAAACAGTTCGTTAGTGACGGGTATGGAATAGAACGGCGTCATTCTGCGCTTTTTAGTGCCCTCTTCCACCTTTTCGGGCTTGTCGGGAGCTGCTGCTTCTTCGCCCTCTACTTCGCGCTCTAGTGCTTCATCTTCATCATCTTCTTCTTCGACCGGCTCCGGTTCGATAGTCTTGGCTTTGAACTTTCCCTTGAGAAGCAGATCAGGTGTTTTCGCTTTGGCGCCGTTTAACAGTTTAATAAGAGTCATAATTGCTTTCTGGGCCTTTTTATCTGTCCCTTGCTCTTCGCCGGCACTGCAGTACACAGTGAGCAGTTCATTCTCTTTTAAGACGTTCAAAGCCGCAAAGTGGTCTTCATTTTTTGGATTAATTAACTGGGCCCCGAGATCGGGGTGAAAGTAGACTATTACTACATCAACCGCCTTCCATCTTGGAAGTTCTTTGATAATATAAGAGAAATCATCGAGACTTTTTTCCATTGTATGTGAATGAAAGTGGTATCCATATTTGTCGCGAAGCAGCGCATATACCGTCGGAATAATTTGCTGCTGTTGAATTTCTTTTTCATCCAAGAGATAGTTGAGTACATCGGCAAGATTGTAACCATCTTCGATGTAGTCCATAATTTCTGAAACGCTTCTGAAATGGGCCAGTGCTTTATTAAAACCGCTCCTCGTTGAAAGGTGTTCGAATTGGTGCTGAACTTCCATATCTTTTCCTTATTCTGTCATTTTCTGAAATAGGAACGCCCCCTTACGGGGGCGTTTGTGTCTCCTACCTTACATGTTCTTCATTCCGTCGTTTGTGTTCTTTTTTGGACGACCACGCTTTTTACCGGTGCTGCTCTTGCTGCTGGTTGTTTTGCTGCTCGAGCTCTTCCCGCGTCCGCGGGTGGTCTTTTTTGGGCTACCGCTGTCCTTGACAACGGTTTCGTTGCCAGAGGCTTCTGCTCCTTCGGAGGAAGAGTTCAGCATATCAAGATATCCTTTGCCCTTCGGTGAAGTTTCACCGGAATCCTCTTCCAGTGCGTTCATGTCTGTGGAAAAATGCTGGTCGATGTCCTCGCGTACAGTTGAGCGACGACGCGAGAATGAAGCGAAAGCTGCATCCTGGAATCCCTTGGAGATACCGTGCAGGAACTCATTCAGTACGTTGGCCATTCCATCCAGGGTGGCTTTCTTGCGCTTGATAGAAGTAATATCTACATCAAGCAACAGGCCCGGTTGGATGTGGTACGGGTTAATCAGGTAATCGAACTTGTTGAACTCTTGCTGCAGAAACTGCAGTCGTTCTTCGATTACTCGGCGCTGTACCGGATAACGATAGCCGTACATATTATGGAGTTTATCACCCATCAGTGCAAGTTTCTTGCCGATCTTATCTTTGTCAAAGACGTAAGTACGGTTCATTTTCTCTACCTGAGTTTCCGCAGGCTGCACAAAGGTGACTTCGTCCCATACTTTATCGATATCTTCGTAGAGTGGATCGCCGGTTTTGTCTTTTATCTTGCGGCGGATTTTGTTTTTGTAGATCTTTCCGAGGTCTTTGTAATCGGTAATGCGTTTGAAGAGCTTCTTGTCTTCATACACCATTTCCAACACATCCCAGAGATGCTGCACTTCAACTTCGAAAGACTTTATCTGTACATCGTAGGCTTTACGCTCTTCGATAAGCTGGGCGTTGTCGAAATACTTCATCTGGATTTGATAGCGTTCATCCGGGAGATCGCGATAGTTGGTATCCTCATATTCACGAATAATCAGTTCACGCGCATTTTTGAGGTTTTCGATAAACTGATAGCCCATCTTGGAGGTGTCTAGAATACTGGTAATGCTGTTGATAGCGGTGTTGAAACCACGGTTGCGGATGTTCTCCAGGTCGATAATCTTCTTCAGGTTTTCACGAATGTTCAGTGAATCGAACTCTTCAGGATCGATTTCGGCGCGAAGACCTTCGACTCGCTCCATGAGGCGTTTGCCCATGATCTGGTAGCGTTTGGAATTGGGATCTTCACTGTCATCGGAAGTATGATTCTCGACCCGGCGCATCTTCTCAAAGAGGATTTCGCTGTCGCTCATCTCTTCCTTGCCCTGTTCGATATGCTCGTCTTTGACCTGTTCGATCTCTTTATCGATTTCGTCCATAATGTGCTTTGAGAGCAGGTCTTTTATAATGAACTCAACAGTAGCCTGGTAGTGGAAAATCGGGCTGATGAGTTCGGAATCGAGAATATTTACCGAGAGCTTCACGTCGCTTACAGTTTTAGGCTTGTGGATGTTGTCCTTGAAAGAACATTTGACTACGGAGTATGCATTTTCACCACGAATAAATGCACCAACGTCGGTTTTCTGACGCAGCAAAGAGTTTGTCAGGTTTTCGAGATCGTTGATACCCCGTTGAATGTGTCCCTGAAGATGTCCGTACATGTTCACGATAGATTTCTCTATCTCGCCAGTGTTGAAACGGTCCATACCGCCGACTTCATCAAGCAGTGCTGAAATCTCTTTCGGGGTATAACGAGCAGTTACTTTCATCTCTTCCCGATCTACAAAGTTGCGAACCTTCTTCAGCATTTCATCTTCAGAAGTAACAATATAGCGGTTGAACATATTCTGGTAGTTCTGGTTGAAATAGTTGTACAGCTTCTCTTTCAACCCTCCCATAACATCAAGGCGGTCGAGCACGTCTTTGGGAAGTTTAGAAGCTACATGGTTGACAACCTTATCTACTTCTTCTTCCATGAGACGATCTACTTCAGCCTGTTGATCTCTGCTTTCCTGTGCCAACGAGTTTCGTGATCCAACTGCACTCCGTTTAGTCGGGTGAAACACCATTGGGCTTTTTGGTAAATCTATGCTTCCCATTGTACTCTCCTTATAATAAATCGCTTTCTGCTAACTATAGTAACAGATTATCAATATGTTCGGCAAAATGTAAAGCACGTTTTTTTTTTTATGGACTTTTTCTCCTTCTTTTAGTTGTATAATCATGATAGTATAAAAGTGATGAAAATGCAAACGTACTTAAAAACATTTTTCTCCATAATCTCAATTGTCATAGCATTGGGTATGGGGATTCAAAACGCTGTAGCCGACACCCGTACCGGCAATTTGAGTCTGTATTTATTGATCGATCGTTCCTTGTCCATGGAGCAGGAAATCGATTCGGTGAAAACTTATCTCGAGGAGACCGTAACCGGGAATTTGCTGCAATCAGGCGATTTTGTCTATGCGCTTGCCTTTTACGGCGATACTCAATTCTTGCTTAAAGGGCATATCGGTTCGGATTTTTCGCTTGACGAGCTCACGCAGAACCTAAAGGCATTGGAAGCCAATCGTCATTATACGGATATTGGTTCTATGCTGGATATCTTCGAAGGCGAATTCCAAACGTCTGCAGCGCCGCCGACCGATCGCTCCTACGTACTACTTCTTTCAGATAATTACCACGAAGGACCTCCTGACAGTCCGTATGCGGGAAAAACTCACAATCTCGAACATCCGCTGCTGCTACCGAGAAAGGAAATTCCAATGGAAGATTGGAAAATAACAATTCTTGGTATTACAGTTGAAGAGAAAGCCCGCCGTTTTGCTGCCGAGATTACAGCTGCGTGGAATCAGCGAAATTAGCTGAAGAGAGGTAGTATGGGAGGCTTTGACAACCTAACTCATTTTCTAAAAAAGAACGATAAATTCATACTCTGCGCCCATGAAACCCCCGATGGCGACGCAATCGGCAGCGAGTGTGCCATGTTCTTTGCCCTGAAGCAGTTGGGTAAACAGGTGCTTCTCTATAACAGCGACCCCGCCCCTCAGAAATATTCGTATCTTAAATGTACTGAATCCATTATCACTCTTAAAGAATTCTCTCAGCTTCCGGAAGACATTGCTGAGTATGTACTGATCATACTCGATACCAATGATATTCATAATATTGGCTTAGTATCCGAGCTTATTTTACCGAATGTGAAAGATTATTTCATTGTGGACCACCACGAATCCGATGATAACATCATCGAGGTGAATCACATCGAGGAATCGGCCTCCTCTACCTGTGAAATCTTGTTCGAATTGTGTGTAGCTTTGGGATTGGAATTCACTCTGCCCCTATCCGAGGCTCTTTTTACTGGAATAGTGTACGACACCGGATCGTTCATTTATCCTAAAACATCTCCGCGAACCTTTATGATTGCCCACACACTCACAAAAGTGGGGGTAAATCCGAACCATATTTATCAGTGGATCTATGAGAGCAATTCCGTTTCGGCACTGCGACTGCAGTCAAAGGTGCTCTCCACGCTCGAGCTGTTTTTCGAACAGCAAGTAGCCGCCCAGACCATGACCAAAGAGATGATTGCCGAGTGCAATGCGATGTATGAAGAGGCCGATACCCTTATCAATATCCCGTTGAAGAGCGAAAGCGTACGGGTTTCTCTCTTTTTCAAAGAGAATGAAGCGGGAATATTGCGCTGCTCGCTGCGTTCCAAAGGCAACATCAATGTAGCCGAAATTGCACAGACCTACGGTGGCGGCGGTCATAAAACCGCGGCGGGCTTCAAGAGTATTTGGCCTCTTGAAACTATAAAACAAAAGGTGTTAGATAAGTTATCAGCATACTTTTCGGAAGCTTAAGAACTATTATGAACATACAACGACATTTTATACTGCAACTCTTTTCAGTTATTTTTATTTCAGGATTTGTATTTACTGCCTGTAATCCGAATTCGGCCCAGAACGACTCGACCTATCTTCAAGAGCCGAAAGAACTGAACTTGGATGCTGAGCAGGAGCAGTCCGCCGATCAAACCCCCGATGCTTCGGACAACTATCAGGAGGATACCCGTCAATTTGCCCGTGTACAACTCCCCCCGGGGTATCAGGTTGTGCAGTTGGTAGATGTGAACCTCGATCTTGACAGATACGAGGAGCAAGTACTCGTGGCGCAAGATACCCTTTCCGAGGAAAGTACTATTTCACTTATAGTTGCCGATTACGATACAATTAGGGATAAATACACAACTACCTGGCAATCTAAGACGGTAGCTCAGCAACGCAAGGGGCTGCAGGTAACGGTTATTGATGTGACCGGAGATCATAATATGGAAATAGTATGTAACGGTATAAACGCAGACGGATTGCAGACGATAGACGTGTTCCGCAGAACTACCTCTCCGGATGAGTACGGGCTCTATTTCGACCGGATTCTTTCCCTGGAGGTACAGGGGACCATTGAACTGCAGGAGAGCAAGCGGAGTCAGTCGTATCAAAACGGGCTCACCAATGGCGCCAGTTACCCGGTAGTGACCAGCTCCAAGGACACCGAGTCGGAGCGGATGAGCGATATCATCAAGCGAACCTACATCTGGAGGAACGATTCCCGCACCTACGAACTGGTGCTGGAAAAAAAGGTTTCCGGACAGGAAATCGAAGACCGCCGGCTCAAAGAGCTGTTCGAGAGCGGCAGCGAGGCGTTTGAGGAGTTTTTAAGCGGTCCTTGGTTGTACAGCAAAACAGCGGGAGAAAACTCGCCGCAAAGCCAACGGGCTTTGATCCATTTCAATTCGATAGATAATACCATCACCCTGTTCAGCGGGAATGTACAGGAGATATATACGTGGACCAGCTCGCACAGATTTCTGGCCAATAGTCTGGCAATCCGCGGAGAAAACGAGATAGTTCCGTTTATGCGTATATATATTTCCGCCTACGTAGAAGATCTGAACAATGTCAGGCTGTTGATTTACGATATCAATTCACATAACGGGCAGCGCAGTACCAACACCTCCTGGTCCGGTATGTATCAGAAAATCGGCAGCTCTTTGCAGGACACTTTTCTATCCTCTTATCCGACTGACAGCAGCAAAGAGCATTTACCGACGCTTAACGGGGTATATGAGAGTGATATCGGGGATGAAATTACTTTCGAACCGCCCTATTTCACACTTGAAAGGGACGATGAGGACGGTGTTAAGTATGAGGGTGGATTTTCAGTTTACTCGATGGGCAGCGATATTCTAGAGCTCAAAATAATGAACCGCCACGGGATTGTTGTTGAACGACGCTGCTATTCATTTGATTATTTCGAAGAAAAGAAGTCGAATGAAATAATCAGACGGCTGATTCTGCTTCCCGGCAAGATTGGGGTCCACGGTTTTATTCCAACCGAAAAGCAGCCGATTCGCTACGAACAGGTAGAAAAAATCGAAGAATGAACTGATTTAATAGACCGGATATCCTTCAAACCCTTTTTCTTTCAATTTGAGGACGATCTCTTCCTCTGTTTCGCCATAAGCGATCGGTACCAACACACGAAAAAAGGTGGAGCCTTCTACCTCGGTCTGGGCGACCATTGCGGTGAAGCCCTGTTTCTCCAGTTCGCGCTGCATATAGTGGGCGTTCTCGGCATCACGAAAAGAGCCAGTTTGGATAGCACGGCTCTTCGACTTTTCAACAGCCGGGGTGTCGGCGGTACCGTCGTCGGTCTCTGTGCTCACGGAGGATTCGATAGTGGAAACGACCGTATCTTCTTGTTCGGCAGCACCATTGTGGACGGTGTCCGACGTATCAAGGGGGGAAATCAAAAGTGCGGTTTCGGGGGTGGGAGTGCGATGGACCCGTTTCTGCAGCAGCCCGTACTCCGGCGAATCAGGATAACTTTCTTTCAGCAGTCGCTGGAGCTCTGCTGTTCGGGAAGCACTGTCTTCGGGAAGCCGGGCATAGAGCACATACATTCCGTACAAAACCTCCGCTGATAAGCTTTCACGTTGTTCGTAGAGGCCCTCCAGATTCTTACGTGCCTCTGTGGATTTTTCCTGCAGCAGCAGTATGCGGGCCGTCTGTAGACGTGCACGCATTCTCAATTTCTCCTGACTGCTTTCCCGGATTACATGCCGGCATTGCAGTAAGGCCTGATCATACTCGGCAAAATCTATCAGCAGCACCGCCGACATGAACAAGGCCTGGTAATCCGGAGAACCGCTGGGAGCGAAAGCTGCCGATTGATAATGCAGTTGTGCACTCTGCAGCTTACTCAGCTGCTCTTCGATGCGGGCCATGTCCAACAGCAAGGTGTGCCGCTGATCGCCGGCCTGTACAATCGGCAGATAGGTTCGTATGAGTGAAAGGGCCTCTTCAGGATTCTGTTTCGATTTATATACCTGTTGGAGCTTTACGAAAAACTCCGGAGTTCCGGCCAGTTCGGAGAGTTCCGAAGATTCTTCAGCAAAAGCGAGTCCGCTGCACAGCAGGACCACTCCGATTATAACTGTATTTAACTTCACTCGCACGTGCTTCCCTTCAATGTGTTGCCGGTCATGGATTCGATGGTCACCCGGACAAACTGTCCTATCAAATCTGTGCTGCCGGGAAACACTACCATGTGGTCGCGTTCCGTTCTTCCGAGTAGTTCCCGTGGATTTTTTTTAGATACCGATTCCACGATAACCCGTTCAACTTGCCCTACTCGCCGCTGCTTGCGCCGCCTGCCGATTTCATGTTGAAGCGCAATAACCTCCGAAAGCCGATCCAATTTAATCTGATGCGGTATTTGCTCCTCAAAAGAGGCGGCGGGAGTCCCCTCGCGGGGATTAAAATAGTACATAAACGCGTCGTCGAACTCGACCTCACGCATCAAATCTAGGGTAGCCCGAAAATCCTGTTCCGTTTCACCGGGAAAGCCGATCATGATATCGGTGCTGATTGCCGGATCGTCGATGTACTTCCGCATATTCTCAATTGTCCGCAAGTAATCCTCTCGTGTATATTTTCGGTTCATTCGCTCGAGTACTGAACTCGAACCGTGCTGCACCGGCAGATGAATATGCTTGCACAGCCGCGGTTCCGAGGCGATCATCTGTACCAGTTCCGGAGGAACATCTTTGGGATGTGAAGTGAGAAAGCGAAGCCATTGGACATTGTCGAGCTGCCCCAAAATCTCCTTTAAAATATCGGGAAACTTATAGTGGAGCGATTCACTAGTGTAGGAGTAAGAGTTTACATTTTGCCCGAGCAGTGTTACCTCTTTCACTCCCTTCGACTCGAGCTGCAGCAGTTCTGCTCCGATTTCCTGGGGTGATCTGGAAACCTCCCGGCCCCTTACATGGGGAACAATGCAATATGTACAAAAATTGTTGCAGCCGTGCATAATCGGCACATAGGCATGAAAATCGTTTTCTCGCTGATGGTAGTCCTGAAAGGCAAAGGGAGATTCCTGAGTTTCGGAGGAGTATTCCGAGTTAGCTGAGAGCGGCGCTTGCGGGGCAGAATTTTGCGAACTTCTACCGGAGTTCAAATCGGTGATAAGATTCGGCAGCTGCTGTTTGTCGAAATTTCCCACTACAAGGTCGATCGCCGGCTCTTTGGCCTGCAGCTCGCGTTTCAGCCGTTCCGCCATACAGCCCATTACAATCAATTTGATAGGCTTTTCCTGCTTCAAGTGCTTGAAAAAGCCTATCCGTCCCCAGATGCGGTTTTCCGCCGTTTGACGGACCGAGCAGGTGTGCAGAATGACCGCATCCGCACTTTCGGGGGTTTTGGCCGGTTCCCATCCCTTATGCTTGAGCCCAGTTTCCAGGGCGTAGCCTTCAGCAAAATTCATCTGACAGCCGTATATTTCAAGCCAATAGGTAGTGGGCATATAATAAAACTCCTGTAACTAATCGGTGTAAAGTTGCTGGTATACATAGCGGGGTATCAAGTCCCACTTATTTTCCTTGGGCAGCAGGATCCAGGCACCCTTATAGAAATCCTCATCCACCTCTTCTTCGGTCAGACCGGAAAGATAATAATTGCTGTAAGTGGTATAAAGAATGTTGTCCGTGGAGAGGCTTTTTTTCGGCTGCAGATCGGCATCGTGGTATTTCAAGAAGAATTGGGCCAAATCATAGGCTGAAAAATCGGTATCGACATACTCATAAAGCACTTTGAACAGCTTATACACCTCCTGGAGTTTTCCGGCGTGCAGGGTGTTCATTTTTGAGTAAAGAGCCTGAATGACAAGCTGCTGACGGTACGCCCGGTCGAAGTCGTCGGAGGTGTGCCGCGATCTGGCCACCCGCAGTGCTTCAATTCCATCAAGATGGTGCTCGCCGGCTTTGAAATACAGGGTTTTCCACTCGCCCTTTTCCCGTATTTTATAGGTTGGATCGATTAGCGGCTGGTCGAGGTGGACCTCTATGCCGCCCAAAATATTCACCACATCGATAAAGGCGTACATGTCGACGGTTATGTGGCCGTCGAACTCTACGCCGGTAAGCTTCTCGAGGACTGAATGCAGCTTGGTTATGCCGTACAGACGGTAATACGAGCTTATCTTACGCTGTTTGTAGTAAATGTCGCGGGGGATACTGATCAGTCGTATTCCGTCATCTTCGGCCAGCCGGGCAATCATCATAGTATCGGCGTTTTTTTCGTGGGTACCGCACAGCAGAATGATGGTTTCGCGGCTGTTACCGGCTCGCGAAATCGAGGCCGGATCGGGCAAATTATTTAAGCTATTTCCGGATGCATTTTTCGGTTCGAACAGGGCATCCGTCGACTGCTGGGAAAAACTTAGTGTGGTACTGATCGTTTTGAGTTCGGTTATTACTATATCTTCATGGTCGGTCAGGTAAATTTTTCCGTGTTTTTTGAGAACGGCAAATGCACCATAGTGCTTTCCACTCTCGTCCGTAAGATCGAAATAAAAATAGTCACCCTCCTCACGGGGCGCGTTGGCTATCTGCAGCCCGTTTTCTGCAAGAAAGGCTTGAAATGCAGTATCATTGGAAAGTTTTTCTATTTGTTCGATTGCCTTTGCAACTATAATTTCCTGCGGTGAACGGTGGTCGATCTGTTCTATTCGCTGCAAAAGTGCAGTTTTGAATTTGGTCTGTACAGGAAAAGAGATATCATCGATAAAAAAGGAGTTGCCTTGAAATCTTACTCCGAAGGCACTAATCCAACCGCCGTCTTTTCCGTTAGTCCCGGCCTGTCGTATACGCCATTCGACACTCCGCAGGTCGAATGACAGCGGGTTTTCCGGCGGCATTATTTTTAAGTTTCGCTGCTCCAACAGCTGAGAAAACTGATCGCCGGATATCACCTGCATACAGAATCGAACCTTCTGCTTGAACAGCTGCAGGTGAGTATGGATTTCCTCTAATTCAGACCTGATAAACCGAACAGATTCTTCGACTGTTGCATCGGTGTGATCGAGGGTAAACTGCTCTTCCGTGTGCAGACGGGAAGTAATCTTGAGTTGCGGTGCCGGCCGGCCGGGCTCTCCGTCCAGAATGAACAGCCGCTTCTCATCTTTAATTAGGGCGTAACGCTGCGCATTGATCTTCTTCACCTGCAACCCCAATGATGCCAGCGATTCCCTAAGGTCCTGGGTCTCGAGGAAAAGGGCCAAACTCTGTTCGCTTGCCTTACTCTGATAGTACCCATCTAAATAATTGATACCATCAAAAAAAATTGAATCGTCTTCACCCGGCGGCGGACCCGCGGCGTGTTCTCCGCCGTGGTCGGGATCGTCGGCCTGCACTGAAATCGCCTCGGTCTGTGGGAGTTGCAGCGCAGCGCGGCTCTCGTTCAATTTGTCGAATAAGATAGCTTGATTGAGACCGACTTTTTTGAGAGTCGATTGCTGAGATTCGATTTCTTCACTTATGTTCCGATTGTAGTGCGTGATATCGTGTTTGATCTGTCGCAGTTCCATGTGCAGTAAGAGCCAGCATCCCCCGATTATCAAGGTAATTACGGCCGCCGCTGCTACACTCAATGCACCTTTTCGATTTATTCCCATTTTATATGTTTTTCCTTAGTGCTGGAATGAGCGTTCACCCGTAAAGACCATTGCTGCTTCGAATTCGTTGCAGGCCTCAATAGATTCAAAGTCTCTGACAGAACCGCCCGGTTGTACCACCGCCGTTACCCCTTCCCGCAGTCCGACCTCAATGCCGTCTCTGAAAGGAAAGAATCCATCCGAGACCATTACTGCGCCGCGAATATCGCCGTTGTGTTCCCGGATATAGCGGTCTATCTCCTCTTTTTGCGATGTGTCAAGATCCTGGTACGCAGTTTTGAAGCGGAGTAGTGAAACTCGCTGCCTCGTCTTGGCGTAGGCCTTGTCCCGGGCTATCTCCGCACAACCGACCCGGTCCTGTTCTCCGGTTCCGATACCAACGGTAGTGCGGTTTTTAACATACAGTACCGAATTGCTGGTAACCCCGCTCTCTACCTGCCATCCGAACAGCAGATCCTGCAGTTCGGTGTGGGTTGGAACACGGTTTACTTTATAGTGCTGCCCCTTGTAATCGGTTTCTGCCGGCAGGAAATCTTGTTCTGTAAAAATCCTGGTTGTATACGACCATTGCACGATCAAACCACCGTCAATGAGAGAATGAAAATCGATGTGCGGGGCAGCGCTGAGCTGCTGCAGCCGTTCTATGTTCCGTATTTCTATAATCCTGAGGTTTTTTTTCTTTTCCAGTATAGTCATAGCTTCAGCACTGTAGGAAGGTGCCGCTACTACCTCCGTGTAGTGTGCAGTAATCTCTTCGGCGGTTGCCCTATCCACCTCGCGATTGACCGCTACTACCCCGCCGAAAGCGGCGATTGGATCGGCCATAAATGCATCGTAATAGCTTTCCGAAAGGTCGGCTCGTTGAGCAACCCCGCAGGGATTGTTGTGCTTGATAATAACGGTAGTCGGCTCGTTCGGGAAATAGCGCAGAATATTCAAAGCGCTATCTACATCGGTGATATTGATCATACCCGGGTGTTTGCCCGATTTTTTCAGCACCCCATCGGAGACCAGCGCGGATTCCGGGGTTACCGACTCGACATCGCCGATTACAATATTGCCGTTTACCAGACGATACAGTGCTGCCTTCTGGTGCGGGTTTTCGCCGTATCTGAGCCCTTTTTTTTCACCTTCAATTGTCCAGGTGACTTTTTCGAACCGCAGGCTCTGTCGGTATGATGCTTCTCCAAAACTTATTTCCATTGTAGCGGGGAAATTATCCTCGTGAAGTTCTCGATATTGCTGCTTGAGATTTCGATTGGACATGAATGGGCCTCCGGGGTAAGATCGCAGCTATAGTACCATATGATTTTTTGAAGATTCAAGCGTGTTGTACAAGAGCATGGTGATAGTCATCGGACCGACCCCGCCGGGAACCGGAGTTATTTTAGCAGCCTTTTCCTTTATCGCATCAAAATCAACATCACCTACCAGACGGTAGCCTTTCTTCTTGGAAGAGTCTTCTACCCGGTTTACACCTACATCGATCACAACGGCGCCCGGTTTGACCATGTCGGCGGTAATCATTTCTGGGCGGCCGGCGGCGGCAATCAGTATGTCCGCCTGCTTGGTGATCGAGGCCATGTCTTTGGTAGCCGAATGGCAGACTGTTACCGTAGCATTGCGTCCCTCGGCTTTCTGGAGAAGCATATTTGCCAGGGGCTTTCCGACTATGTTGCTGCGGCCTACGATTACAGCATTGGCTCCCTTGGTCTCAACGGCGGAGCGCATCAGCATCTGGATTACTCCGTGGGGAGTACAGGGTAGAAAAGCCGCTTGTCCCAGCATCATTTTTCCGACGTTGAACGGGTGAAAACCGTCGACATCTTTCTCGGGTTTGATGCTCAGCAGGACCTTCTCTTCATTGATGTGATCCGGCAGCGGTAGCTGCACCAGAATACCGTGAATTTTCGGATCGTTATTCATGCGGTCGACGATTTTAAGTAGTTCTTCTTCACTCGTGTCAGTCGGAAGCCGGTTGTCGTCCGAGTAGATGCCGGCTTTTTCGCAGGCCCGCTCTTTGGCCTTTACATATGAGTTGCTGGCCGGGTCGTCGCCGACTAAAATAACTCCGAGCCCCGGAGTAACTCCCTGGGCAGTTAGTTTCTCCACCTCTGCTGCTATTTCAGCCCGCATCTCTTTTGCCAGTTCTTTTCCATCGATAATTTCTGCAGACATATACACTCTCCTTTTGGTACCTCTATGTATAGTATTATTATAATAGCTTTACTCCTGTTGATAAAAGGGGGTTGTAGTGTTACTATTCAGTTCAAATACATACTATTTCGAATCTAAGGAAGACTGAGGATATATGTTAAAACTGCGTACTTTTACATCTTTACTGACGATTTTGCTCTTTTTGGGTGTTATTCCGCTTGCGTTGAGCGCGCAGGAAGAACAAAACCCTTCTGAACAGGGTCCCGACGCCGGACTGCAAGAACGCCCCGAGGAAAAGGAACCTCCCGCCGAAGGGTATCCTGAGGATGAAGCTTTTTTGGAAGCCTACGGACTGGGCAGCCAGATTTTCACAATTGATGCGGGACTCTTTTTCCCCTTGTTCTTTCATTTTCCGGGGGCTGCTAGTAATGATGATGTCAGCACCTTCGAACCTGCCTTTGGACAACTCAGCCTGGGCGGCAGCGGATCACTCAGCTGGGGCAGCTATCTTACCCCGCGGATTGCCATTGGGGTCGAACTGGCCGGGGCCTTTTCCTTTACCCCCAATGGATTTGTGCACAGTCTCATACCCATTACTATGTTTGCCGAATATCTTTTCAAAGCCGGGTCCTTCGAATTTCCGGTTTCACTGCAGGGCGGTTTTGTAATTAACCGGGTTCAGGAGCAGCTGTATATGGGACCGATTGCGATTCCGGGTGTTTCAGCCTACTACAACCTGAATGCCGAATGGGGGCTGGGAGCTACCCTGGATTACTGGTGGGTGCCTGAAATCTACTTCGGAGATAAATCGGAAAACTCCAGTTTCGGCAACTATCTCGAATTCAGCTTTTCGGCCCGCTATCACTTTTCTTAATTGAGGTAACAGAATATGAGAATTTCGGACAATCAAACGATAAACAAAAAAATTATTTCGGGGCTGGGTTTCGCCGCACTAGTTGTCCTGACCGCCCTGTTTTCTACCGGCTGCAACCAGGACGGCGTCGGCATCTACTACGCCATCAGCCAGGAGGAGAAGCAGCTTACTTCGAAGATTTCTGAGCTTCCGGTGCATCAGGTGGTGGAGGCCAACGGCACTGTGTATGTACTGACCGGCCGCACTATCTGGGAGCAGAACGGCGACAGTTGGGACGACATCGGCGGCGGCTATGCCTACGAGATGGTGAGTTACAATACGGATGTATATGCGTTTTTTAACTACGATGACAATGATATGGATGAGGGCGAGATCAAGAGCTGGAATGGGTCGTCATGGGCTTCTATATATACAATCGATGCTGACGCAGACTTGTTTAACATTGACGGGGCATATGCGCTGGAAGTCGGCGGCGGCGGTACAACTGATTCCGTTAGGACAACCGTTGACTTTTCTACTTATACTACTGAATCGAACTTTACCGATGATGTTTTTGATGGTACTTTTAATGGCACTGATTACTATCTTATAAGTAAAAATTCTATTTATTCTGGAACACCGCTTGGAACTTTAGATACTCATGCCGGAGTATCAGGAAAAGAATATAAAGCCATTACAGCTTCAGGTACCGATATATATTTAATTAGTTCTGATAACACTATTTACCTCTGGAATGGTTCAAGTTGGGATAGTAAAGGAAGTGTTGGAGATGATGTAGTAGATGGTAGCTTAGCTGTAGTAAATATCGATACATTGGATTATCTCATCATCGGAACCGAAAACGGGTACTATGAAATGGAAGTTGGGAGCAGCACTGTAGTCGGCCCGACCCAAACCGCCGCTACTTCAACTCCTGAGGCCTTTGCTGCGAATTACCCCGATCTGGCGCAGGCACTGGTGTATGAAGTATATCCATCCGCAACCAGTGGTGTGTTTTATCTGGCCACCCAAAACGGTCTCTGGAAAAGAACCACCGGCGGTGAGTTCCAGCGGCAGTAGTTTTTAACTTAGTACGTAGGTAGTGGATATAGAGAAAAAAGCGGGGCTGTTCGAGATACTATCTCGGACAGCCCCTTTCTTGTGCTACTTGACCCGGTTCCCACGGTGAGGATTATTGGTATCGAAGGGCGGTAATTCGGCCTCCAGCTCTTCAACCGAGCGGGCAGACCTCGAAGGAGATTCGAGCAATACCTTCCAGCCGCTGAAGAGATTGTTGACCAGTTTTATATCCGTAGAACGTACATCTTGTAGCACTGCGATAATATTTACAGCCCCGACCCCAGCGCCTGCGGCACCATTCGCAGCATCTGCCCGCAGACGGCTCTCCTGGATGGTGCACACAACCGGCCCCCGGGAAGTAATCCCGTACGTACTGCTTTCGCCGGTCTGCAGCTGGACTGTGCTGTCTTGCAGCATGGCCACCGCGCTGTCCTGGAGTTCGATGCCGTACACATCGTAGGAACTATCTGCAGTGAGGGTGGTGTTTTTTATAGAGCTGCTACCGCCGTATGCCCGCAGCAGGTAAGAAAACTCCTGGGTGGGCGTGTTGTGCAGAGTTGAGTCTGTAAGATTGAGACTGCTGTTCTTGGCCCGGATTTGAACCATGCCGACCGCCGCATTTCCCACCATTCTGAGGTCGGACAGCTCGGCGTTCACATTTTCTAACTCCATTCCGCTGGCAATATGCGCCGAGTGAGACGCGTTGCCGACAGTAGAGTTTTTTAGCAATAGTTTCCCGCCTAACTGCCGTATACCCGTTGACCGCACTGCTCCGCCACCGTACATAATCAATGAATTCGCGATATTGATATCGGTATGTGTCCCACTTATTATTCGAATGGACTGTCCTTGTTCGGCGGACAGTTCAGAATCGACAATCTCGAGATCGCTTCTGTCCAGATCCAGTAGGGTGAGCTTACCCGCGGCAGTTTTTGAGGTGACGGTACTGCTGCGAAAAACTGCCGAACTATCTTTTATTCGCAGAATCAGGCCGTTTTGCACAGGGCCGACCTCTATCACCGAATTGTTCAAGACAAAATTACCACTCTTAGACCAGATAAGAGTAGGCGCATTGCCGTTTGCATGTAAAATCCGGCTGTCTCTAATGATGAGAGTTGAGTGCTCGCCCTCCTGTACACACAGGGCATTTTCAAGATCAATGTTCGAGAGAACCAGATTTTCCAGCTTGAGCGATCCCCGGCGAACAGAGAAGAGGGGTTTATCACTGTTGAACTCATTTCCAATACTGAGAAATGTATGGCCGGAGGCCTCGGTCTGCCAGGTTTCCCTGTTCAATCCACCGATAATATTCAGCTGGTTTTCAACAGCAACCGGTTTGGATACCTCATACTCACCGGAAGCCAGATAGATTGTGTTGCGGTTAGTGGTGCGGGCCTCGTAAAAAGCGCGGTCGATACTGCGGAAGGGATTTTCTTTTCCTCCGGAGAATGCATCTTTTCCATCCGGAGCCACATAGATACTGGCCTTATCAATGACGAATTGCTGGCGCACTACCCGGCTCTGGTTACCGGCCTGGTCTTCGCTCCAGGCCTCTACGATTATGTCTTTCCTGGTGCCGGAGCGCACCCGTACTTTTTCCGGTTGCACATAGCTTCTAAAGGAGGTTTCCGGGCCGGAAACCTCCTTAGTTCGGAAATACACTGAAGCATCATCTTCGGCTAAAATTCTTACCGTTTGATCTTCAGTATAATGATAGTCTGTTTGGATGCCGACGATTTCCGGCGCTAAAGGGGCCGTCTTATCAATGGTAAAACGGTAAGTGTTGGTGCCGAGGATTGAATTCGTCGCTGAATTATATACACCGACTCTGAGCACATAGTGTACGGTTTGTCCTTCGCTCACTTCGAGTTTTAGCGGTTCGTCAAGTGTAGGCGAACTATCCCCCAGAATATCAAAGGAAGTGTTTCGGTTGGATAATTCATAGCGGATATCGGTATTCGAATTGGCAGGGCGAATTGTAATATCCTCCGTATAAAGACCGCCGTTTTGCACGCCTGTTACCAGCGCGTGCGCATACTGCTCAAAAGAGACTCGCTTTTCGACTGTGTTGCTTTTATTTCCATATCCGTCCTCAGCATAGGCACTCACCTCCAACACTTTACTGTCTCGGCTTTGATAAAACCGAATCTCTTGTGAAACCTGTTGAAACTTGCCGCCGTTAATTTTAGCGTACACAGTAGTGCCCTTTTCGGCTTCGGTTTGTATGAGGAAGAGCCCTTCTCCCAACTGTTCAATCATTATTTCGGGCGGAGAAGGCGCGTTTCGGGAAATTCGTATAATGTTATTTTTCACAGCGGACATGGTCCCCGCCTGATCGATGCCGCGATATGCGAGGGAATAGATACTCGTGTGGGAATTCGAAGAAGCAGCTTCCAATACTAGCGGGTCCTCTCCCAGTACGTTTGAATTCTTGTCGGGATAATGCGCTATGCTTCCATCATGTCTTAGTTCGTAAACAATCTTGTGCGGATAGTCAGACGGCGGAAAAATCTCAATTGGACCAGTTGTTTCAGCATTTGTTGGGAGACCGTGTAATTCCGGAGGATTCGGCTTCTTACGATCGATGGTGATTTCTAGGGGTTCACTTATGCTGCTGTTTCCGGCTTTATCAACTGCAGCAATCACTATCCGATAGCTGATTTCATCTCCGGGCGTTCCTTCGATTACTACCCCCTGCGTTAATGGGGTTCCTTCCGTAAGAATTGTCTGAAGATCAATCTGCTCGGGTTTAGTATCATTCTCCGGCTTCGCTTCTATAAAGACCCAGGAATCTTGATTCTGCAATGGTTCTTCAATTCTGAGCGTAACCGGTTCAGTAAACAGCCCTGGCCCTACTATTTGTTGTAAATTCGGGAGTTGCGGCGTTTTTTTATCAATAGTGAACTCTGTGCTCACCGTCTCACTCCATGCATCGGCAGTGGGCAAATAACTGCGGGCTTTTATCAGATACCTTATTTCACGATCATCGCTGCCTGCGAGCTGTATCGATTCACTGTACTGTGTATCGTCAAATCCGGGAGCTCTGTCCCGGTCAATCGATCCTGCTTCCGGTCCGTCTTCAGTAAAGCGGTATAACTGGTAGTAGATAAGTACATCAGGATAGGGGGCTATACAGCGTATGTGCAGGGTAGTATTCGCAATATCGGTACGAGAGCTACTGAAAAACTTCGGTGGAGAGGGAATCCTATTATCGATTGCGAAGTGTTCCGACCGTTTTTGCGAGTGGTTTCCTAATTCATCCTGAGCAAAATAATCAATTCTATATTCTGTGAGCTCTCCCTGAAAGGCTTCAAATTCTATTGTCTGTTGGTATTTCTGCCACTCTGAATGAATTGTATTTATCCTGTAATAGATATCACCGCTCCCCTGCAGGCGTATACTATTCTCATTACGCTGCAGCACCGGAGGTGGCGGCGGTACGGAATCGACATCAATCTTGGCGGTGGTTGTGGAGGAGGAAAGATTTCCCGCCTTATCCTTTGCTGCAAAACGCAAAAAAGCTCCCCCGCTGTATCCGGACGGAAAATCCACCCTGAATATTCGTGGAATTGCAGGTGAATCGGCGTTGATTTGCAGCAGTGGGGTTTCCCCATACCCGATGGCGTATACAATTTTTACCTCAGGGTCCGGATGCTGTATACGGATGTCCGCACCATTACTGTCTTGTTTCATTATTTTATAGGTCGGAGCTTCCGGTATCTCGAGATCGTAGGACAGCAGCTTTCGCACTACTGCGCTGCTGATTCCGTTACTGTATCTCGCGAATGCCTGCAGCGGTATAACCCCGAGTTTTGATACCTCTTTTGGCGCAAGCGAGATTGGCCCGGTATAACGTTGTGAGAACCTGTCGGGAGTCGAACCATCAGTGCTGTAATAAATGTCAGCACCGTCTGAAGAGTGCATCTCGATGGTGATAGGCCTTCTAAAGGGCAAACTTGCTGCGACCTTAATCTGCGGATTGGCAGGTACTCTGCGATCGAAAATATAGAAAAAACGAAACTGATGCATTCGCGATTCTGATACATCATACGCCCCAATTCTGTAAGGGATATAATTCCGCATTCCCTCTGAGGTTTTCACTTGTACTGGCGAGTCGAGCCTGGAATGATTCAGACTCACCGCAGAATCATCTAAACTGTAGTACAGTTCTATCCCATTTTCCGGAGACGGATCGGGAAAATAATCGAGGTTATATACTATTCCGTCGTTTCCCAAAGGAGAAAAAGTCATGAGTAGATCATTTTCAGGTTCATTCACTCTGTATTGGATTGACTTCTCCTGTATTCTGTCGCTCTGATACGGTTTTGCCTGTATTCTAAGTTGTACACGACCGGTGGACTGAATTAAAACAGGCTCATCATAGGAAGCGCCGTTACTGCGCGGCTCTTGTCCGTTTACACTGTAACGAATCCATTCGTAGCAACGCGCATTCGGAACGACCAGCCATTGTGTGTTTGCAAAGGTACCCTTTACGGGCGACAGCAGTTCTATCTCAGGTGTTGCCATTCGGCAGGGAGTGTCCGCCCTTACAGTGCGGCCGGAGACGGTACTACTATTTCCGGCGGAATCTTCGCTGTAGGCTTTGATACTGATGCCAGGCTCGACTTGCAAGCTTTCTCCGTTCCATGTTTTGAATTTCTTAGTATCGAAGGACGAAAGCCAGTATTTAATCTTGGTATCATTCTGCTGTGGAGAAAACTGTAAGAAATACGTGCCGTTCTCGGCAGCAATTTCAATTTCAGGTGCATCAGGCTTCAGTCTATCGATAGTATAACGGTATGAAGATATCTTTGAACCGTTTTTGTTTTCAATTTTTACCTGAAGGGTGAATACACGTTCTTCCCCCGGCAGGGCTGATAAACGCAGCGGGTGTTTATATTCCATCCACGTGTCATCATAACTTCCGGCGAAGCGATACATAAGTTTGGCCTCGGAGTCGCTGCTTATCTCAACATAGGTTGTTTTAGAGAAAGCGCCGGCGACCGGCGAAAAGCTTATTGATTCCTGCTGAGCGAAGAGTAAGCCCACATTAATCAGACACAAGACGAAGAATGCAATCTGTTTTATCATTTTTTTGACTTTCGGGATGGTCATACCCCCTACCGCTTTCTACTAAATAGTTCCTTGTCTATAATCTCTATAAAATCTTTATCGGTAAAGGAGTAGTTATTCTGGAATTCCTCTTTAGTAAGACCGACGAATTCATGGCTTTTATAGTGTATCCATACGTCGTCTGCAGAAGAGGTAACAGTATGTTTACGGCAAAAATAATCCGGCTCAATCGGCATCTGTTCGTTGTTGTTGGGAAAAACCTTATAGTCATGAACGGCAATTTTGAGATCCTCCCGCGGTATGCCGTGATCCATAATAACCTCTGCCAGGTAGTTCATCGTTCTGCCGGAGTCATAGATATCGTCTACCAACAGCACTTTATCGCCATTCCGCAGGTATTCCGGTTTGTAGGTCCATCCGTCTATCATCACCCGCGAACGTTTATGAATATCGGTATACGAGCGGGCTACTACTGCAGCGTAGAATACCGGTCGTTCGTCGTACCGCACTATCTTGAAATACTCACTAATTACATTCCCAATATACGCACCGCCTCGAAGCAGGACGTAAATCACATCCGGAATGAATCCATCTTTATGAATTCTATAGGCCAGTTTCAGTGAATTGTTGCGCACCTGATCGTACTCTACGAAATCTTTCATTCATGCCTCCCGGTGATTGGTACGATGTAAAGGGAGGGCCCTATGCGGCCCTCCCTGTGATTGTACTTTGTAGTAGGTGTAGTGTACCCTAACGCTCAATTCCGGTAAAGTATTTATTTCCTTCTCGCATGTAGGAAATCTTGAATTCCCGTACGGACTCGTCGCTGATCATCTTGTAAAAATCTTCCATTGATTCAATATCCTGATCGTTGATCGCGGTTATCACATCGTAGTTACGAATACCGCCAATATAGGTCTTGGTTCCCTTGTCAACATTGGCTACCAGTACCCCGCTTTGTGATCCTTCCAAATCGAGCTCTTCTCGGGCCTGTTCATTCAGCGGTACTACGATCATGCCCGGCCAGAGTTTATTCTGGTTTGACAGGATTTCTTCGCTCTCTTTGCGTTCCCCGATTTTAACTTCGACTGTCGTTTTGGAACCAAAGCGGTTCACCGCAAAGGTGGCAGTTTCACCGGCCACCAGATCTCCAACTACTCTGACGACCTCGTCGCGATTTTTTACCTCCCTGCCGTTGATTTCGGTAATAAAATCTCCCGGACGGATTCCGCCTTTGTCGGCCGGCGAATCGATGTAGACATTGTGAATGAAAGCTCCGTCAGTCTCTTCGATACCGAGTTCTTCTGCCAACTCAGCTGTTACATTGCCCACCGTCACACCGAGCCAGCCGTATTCGACTTTACCCTTGGTAATAAAATCATCGATTGCTTTTTTGGCGTTATTAATCGGAATAGCAAAGCCGAGACCGACACTGCCGCCGGTTGGTGCTGCAATCCATGTATTCAGGCCGACCACTTCACCCTGGATGTTTACAAGGGCACCGCCGGAGTTTCCGCGGTTGATAGCCGCATCGGTTTGTATAAAATCGCTGATATTACCCTGAGGACCGGAGCGTCCCTTTGCACTGACAATACCGGCGGTCACACTCGAGACGAACCCAAACGGGCTTCCGACTGCTAAAACCCAGTCTCCAACCTGTGTTTCATCGGAGTTACCGAGTTCTGCTACCGGTAGGTCTTCATCGGTCTCGAACTCTACCAGAGCAAGATCTTTGCGGGGATCTTTTCCCACCAGGCTGCCGGTAAACTCGCGGCCGTCATTGAGTACCGCCTTTATCTCATCAGCTTCGCCGACTACGTGTTCGTTGGTAAGAATATAGTATTTATTGCCGTTGTTTCGTACGATAATCCCAGATCCGAGCCCCTGGCTTCTGAACTCACGCTCCTGGCCTTCGCCTTCGTTCTGGCCGTCATTGTTCTCTTCGGGGAACAGAAAATCCCACGGCCAACCGCGTCCCTGCGGAACCTGCTGCTGTACTATCTCCACAACTTTGAGCTCGACTACTACCGGTAGTGCTTTTTGTGCTACGCTGCGGAATGAATTTTGCAGTGAAATTGCAGTTGCGGTATCTGCGCTGCCGGCAGCTGTAGCTTCCTGCGCCTGGGCCTTCTCTCCAGCTTTTACATCGGTTGAGCAACCGAAAGTGATAAAAGAGAGCGTAAACCCCAATAGGATTCCCACTAATACCAGATTGAATAGAAAGAACTTCTTAGAATAAAAAAGTTTTTTGTGGTTCATACACACTTTTCCTCCACAACGTTTCGTTTGTTTGAACATTTAATTAGAATATATATAAAATTTTGGGGAAGCGTCAAAGAAAACTGTCAATCTATTTGTGTAAGAATTTCGGTATGATCATCGAATACGGCCACAGTGTGTTCCCAGTGTGCCGATAAACTCCCGTCCTGGGTTTCGACAGTCCAGCCGTCGTCGTGCAGCATTACTTTACCGGTACCGAGATTAATCATGGGTTCGATGGCCAATATCATTCCCCGTTTTATCCGCGGGTTGGGGCCTCTACTGACGTAATTCGGAATTTGCGGATCTTCATGTTGGGAAAAACCTACTCCGTGTCCGCAATACTCCCGGACTACACCGAAGTTGTGCCGGTTTGCAACTGAGGAGACCGCCCGGCCGATGTCCTGAATCCGGTTCCCAATTACCGCCTTATCTATTCCCGCATACAGACATTCGCGGGTTACCTCAACCAGCTCGTGGGCTTTTTCGCTTACTGTGCCGATTTCGTAGGTACGCGCAGCATCGCTGTAGTATCCGTTTATGTCGATTCCCAAGTCTAAACTAATAATGTCGCCGTTTTTTAGTTTGTAGTCGCTTGGGATTCCATGTATAACTACACTGTTTACCGAGGTGCAGAGACTGGCCGGGTATCCCATATAGTTGAGGAAAGCGGGTACTCCACCGTGAGATTCGATATAGTTTTTGGCAAAACTGTCTAACTCGCGGGTAGTAATTCCTATATCGATTAATTTGGCAATTTCACGGTGTGTGTGTTCGAGTAGATGGCAGGACTCTCTTATTCGGTCTATTTCTTCGCGGCTTTTTAATTTAATCATGTGATTTATACTCCCGCACAATAATATCAGTCTGATGCCCGTGCTTCAAGTAGGCTTCTTAAGAGGCCGGCGCTCATATTATCGGGAAAGCGTTTTTCGAAGATTGCGAACAATTTTTGTGCTTCCTTATATCGGCCGCTGTGTATCAGCAGCTCGATCTGTTGGGTCATGATAACCGCCCGGGCTGCTGATTGCGGGGAAACGACCGACTCGGCTGCTTTCAGCTCGTCAAGAGCTGCATTTATATTGTCGGCGGCGGAATAACAGAGGGCAGCATTATACAGATATTCCCATTTTTTAGCGCTGTTGTAGCCGGTTTTGAATTGTTCAGCCGCTGTTTCATAGTTTCTTGCGTACATCTGCAGGATCCCTTGATAGAACTGAATCCAGCCCTGCGTGCCGAAAGTCTGCTGGCTGTGTTGAATAAGGCTCTGCAGGCCCTCTATATCCTCTATACCAATCAGAAACCAGGCCAAAAATTGGGCATACTTTGCTTCTTCTGTGCGATATACCAAGCGCCAAAGGAGTGATTTATAGCGCTCGGGATTGACCGTAGTATTGGTCTCTTCTGCTATTATCTGCCGAAGCATACTCTGTTCGCCGGAGCTGGCCGACACATTCAGTAGTTCCTGTGCTTTGGCTGTGTCTTCATGGGCTAAAAAGTAACCGGCAAATAAGAGCGCCGAGTTTTCAGGATCCTCAATTGAAACCTGAGTTATCATTTTCATAATATTCGCCGGAGCCGGTTGATCCAGTTTTTCATAAATATACACTAAATTGAGAAGTGCCCGTGATTTTAAATAAGTCGACAGTTCGCTCGTAGATTCCAGCACACTCTTGTATACCTCTGTAGCCTGGTTAAAGCGTCTCCGGTACATTAAAAGGTCCGCTGAGAGTAAAAGATATTCAGTTTTACTGTATATCTGCGGATGCTGCGTAAGTACCTTTTCTGCTTCCTGCCAATACTCTGCATCGAAAAATAATTGAAAAACAAATTCCGTCGGCAGCTCGGATAGCGCCTTTTCCTCCGCTGCGGTAGCGTAAGCTGAATCAATCTTGCCTTGCTGTAGCATGAGGAGCAGTCCATCAAGCAGAAAACCGTAACTTCCGGTTTGAGTGTACATGCGTAAAAACTCATCCGGCGCGCTTTGCTGTGAAAGCGTATAAGCCTCTGGTTTGGTAGAATCCTGAAAATAAAGTCCGGCCTCTGCGCTGATTTTGGGCCACTTTTCCGTTTCTATTTCACTGGAAGCTAATATATCGGCCGCTTCGGACTGTTTTCCGCTGCGGAGAAAACCGTAAACTCTCAAAGCCTTTACATCGCTCCTGGCCGGATAAGCTTTTGCAGCTGCCGCGGTAACACGATTGTACAGCTCATATGAGTCGGTAGAGGCGGAGATTTGCCATGTTCGTTTGATAAGTCGAATATAGGAGGCCGCCGAAAGATCCTTTGCGGCCAGTTTAATGATGCTCTCTTCAGCGGCTTTCGTCGCCCCCTTCGAAAGGAGCCTGTCTATCGCCTGCAAGCGCGCCGATTCCTGCAGTGCATCTGTACTTTTTTGCTTTTGGAGTATGGTGACAATAGTAAAGGCGAGGATAAGAGCTATTACTAAGATTGCGAAGGTCAACCAAACATCTTTATTATTCATTACTTTTCCGCTAACTGTTTACGTACTCCGTCCAATACTCCGTTGATGAAACGGTAGGATTCTCCGCTTCCATACTGCTTTGCAATATCGATAGCTTCGTCGATTGTTACGGAGAAGGGAATTTCTTTTTGGAATAATAAGCCATAAATGCTGAATCGTAAAATTGCTAAGTCGACTCTTGCCAGACGACTAAAATCCCAGTGCTCGAGCTGCTCTTTTATTGTTTGGTCAATTTCTTCGATGGCTTCAAGGGTACCCTGTATTATCATCCGGGCAAACATGAGAGTCTCATCATCGTAATTTGCCCGGCGTTCTTCGTCCAGCCATTCAAACCGACCTAGATCTTTGCTGCTTTGCGAAGTATAGTCCCAACTGAACAGAGCCTGCAGCGCCAGTACGCGTGCTTTCCTTCGTGAACCCATTCTTAGTCGTCGTAACGCACAATTTCAGCCTGTTCCCGTAATTCTGCCATTACCTCGTTCATGGCCCGCTGCAGCGTTTGTTGTTGACGCTCCTGATAGAGACGGTTGCGCAGATATTCGCGAACTGTGGTCGGGTTATCAGGGGCAATTCGGTCGTCCAGATTAAGTATTTTGGCCTGTTCATGTTCCGTAGCTTTTACAATATGATACCCGACATTGGATTCGATGATGTCGGAGACTTCACCTTCTTCGAGTTCAAAAATCGCGTCGAAAAAGCTATTTCCATACACGCTTTTCACCTGCTGATTGTTACGGGTGACAAACCCTACATCGCCGCCGCGGAATTTGGAGTTCTCATCTTCGGAATATTTAAGCACCAGATCGTCGAAACTTAATTCCCCGCTGCGCAGCTGCGAGCGTGCTTTTTCAACTTTTTCGCGAACGGCCGCCTGTTCCGCTTCACTTTTATTGGCAACAGGAATGAATACGTGGCTTATACGTACATATTCCGGATTGGTAAATTCGGTTGCATTTTCCTGATAACGGGCCTTGATCTCCCGTTCGGAGGGAGGGTTGATCGACTCGAACATCGCTCGTTTTTTCTGTGTGATGTAGGTCTGTTGCAGCAACTGATCTTCTATTCGTTGGCGGTACTCTTTCCAAGTATAACCTGTTTCCTGGGTAACAATTGCCTGAAACTCCTGTTCACCGACACTCTGGCCCAGCTGGGCTTCCACCTGGCGCTTCTGTTGCGCGATCAAGCGGTCGAGATCCTCCTGCTGCACTCTTATACCGTCCCGTTCAGCCGCCTGCTTGATCAAAATTTCTGAAATAAGTGATTCGATTACCTGATCGCGGTTTATTTGATCAACGGGCACGCCACTCTGGGCTCCCATATTACGAAATTCCTTCAATTTTTCGTCTACCTGCTGGCTGGTGATTCCCTGTGTACGGGTTAAATTAACGGTTGCCACAGTTTCGCTTAAAACTTGTGCACTGAGAGAAGCTGAGAAGCCAAGAAGCAAAACTACTGTGAGTACAGCTCTTCCACTCTTTCTCATATACATAAAACCTTCCTTTTTAAGTTTTCCGGAGAGTCTTTTTCAAAATAATGTTCAATCATAATGATTTAGAACAAGACTCTATAGTTAAAACTTAACCCACATGAAGGCGTTTGCCAACTTCTTCCGCCTCTTGCGGATTGGTGAGAATATCGGAATTCTTCAAATACATCCCTTCATGTTCCATTGATTTCATGAGTGCTCGCAGGGTCTTCATTTGTCGCAGACCGGTTTTAGTCGTAAAAGCAAAGCACCGCTTTCCGGACACGAGACCGGAATTAGAAAGGAACTTCGGTATATGTTCATTTACCTTTCCGCCAAAAAAGTTTATTGCGGAAACACCCATACAGATGTATTCATAAATGGTGAGTTTTACGTTCACATCTCGATCTCCATCTACGAGATCGACCTGGTGGCCCTGCTTTTCAAGGCCCTGCTGTAATCCCTTTGCAGCCTCTGTGAGCTGACGACGGTTATTTCCCGCAAAAAAAACTACTGCGACTTTCATTCTTACTCCCGACCACATGCGCTCATGCATGTGCAAATGTAGGTGCAGAAAAAGTGTCCCCGCTTCGCCTTCGAAGCGGGGACACCCTGAGATTTACTGCCCTTGGGTGGCAGGCGTTTCGTCCTGATCCTGTGATTTCGGTGAGGGCGTATCTACCGGTTCGGTCCACCACTGTTCATTTTCCTGGGAAGCTTCCGCGCGGGCTGCGCCGATTACATCGCCCCCCTCAGGAGTTCTGTTCACCCATGCAAGCCCGAAAGCAGTTAATAGAAAAACCGCTCCCAGGATAGATGTTGCACGTGTCAGCACGTTTCCCGACCGGGAACCGAAGGCAGTACTACTCGATCCGCCGAATATACCGCCCAATCCTTCACCTTGGTCGTCCTGAATCATTACCAATACAATGAGTAGTAATGCGGTTATTACAAAGATGACCAAGAGTAAAATACCAAAAAATCCCATAAATGTTACTCCGTTGCGTTACTGATTGAACTTCACAATAGGTACGAAGGTTTCCGTTTTCAAGGATGCACCTCCTACCAGGGCACCGTCGATGTTGTCTTTGTCCATCAGCGATGCTATATTTTGGGGCTTAACTGAACCGCCGTATTGAATAATCAGCTGTTCGGCCGCCGCTTTAGTGTACAGGCTTTCGATTTCTTCGCGAACCACCTTGTGAATGGCGTCCGCATCCTCAGGAGTGGCTGTTTTGCCGGTACCAATTGCCCAAACCGGCTCATACGCGATGACTATCTTTTCGAGCTGCGAGTTGTCGACTCCCTGAAGGCCGGCTCCCAGCTGTTTTTTTACAACTGCTTCGGCCTTTTCGGCTTCACGCTCTTCCAGGGTTTCTCCAACACATAAAATTACTTCAAATCCGTGCTGCAGGGCCAAATTCACTTTTGTGTTGATCAGCTTATCGCTCTCTCCGTACACATGTCGCCGCTCGGAATGACCGAGTATTACGGTTTCGACTCCGCACTCCTTCAGCATCAGCGGCGACACTTCTCCGGTGTGAGCGCCCTCTTCCGCAGCAGCCATGTTTTGCGCGCCGAGAACCACGTTGGTTCCCTTGAGCACCTCGGCTACAACGCCGAGAGCGGTAAAAGCAGGCGCGATCATAACTTTATGATCTACCCCTCCAACCTGTTTTACCAGATCCGCCGCAACCTCGCGGGCTTCGGCTCTGGTTTTGTGCATTTTCCAGTTTCCTGCTATATAAGGTTTTCGCATATAATCTCCCATTTACGCAAGCGGTAAAGCTGCTATTATTTTTCTAAAACGGCGATGCCGGGCAGTTTTTTGCCCTCTAAGAACTCCAGGCTGGCTCCGCCACCGGTAGAAACATGGTCGATTTTATCTGCAAAACCGAATTGGTTTACCGCAGCGACTGAGTCTCCTCCACCGACCACAGTTGTTCCATCGCAGGCAGCAACCATCTCGGCTACCTCGAGGGTACCCTTGGCAAAATTCTCAAACTCGAAGACCCCCATCGGACCGTTCCATACCAGTGATTTAGCTTCTGAAATAGTGTCCTTCAGGGCTTCTAGGGTTTTCATGCCCACATCCATCCCAATCAGTTCATCGGGAAGGTCAATACTGTCCACATATTTCGGGGCGGTATTTTCATCGAATTCCGCACCGGCCAAATGATCTATCGGCAGGAGCACCTTCACACCGGCTTTTTCCGCTCGCGTGAGCAGTGTTTTTGCGGTTTCGACGTATTCATCTTCAACTTTAGACTTTCCGATAGAGTGGCCCTGGGCTTTCAGAAAGGTGTAGGACATGGCGCCGCCGATGACCAGGGTAGTACTTTTTTCCAGCAAGGTCTCCAACACACCGATCTTTGTAGAAACCTTCGCACCGCCGATAATTGCCACAAAGGGCTTCTCGGGATTTGAAATCATGTGTTCGAAGAACCGCACTTCCTTATCGATCAAAAATCCAGCCGCCGCCGGAAGGATGTGTGCAACTCCTTCAGTGGATGCGTGGGCCCGGTGAGCGGTGCCGAAGGCGTCGTTCACAAATACATCGCCGTTTTCGGACAGCTGCGTGGCAAACTCGGAATCGTTTTTGGTCTCTCCGCTGTGATAGCGGACATTCTCCAACATCAGCACTTCGCCGTCGTTCAGTTTGTTGGCCATCGCTTTGGTTTCGGATCCGATGCAATCGGGGGCCATTTTAACCGGTCGGTTCAGCAATTCCGATAAACGTTGTGCGATCGGAGCCAGGCTGAATTCGGGCTTGCGTTCACCCTTCGGCCGGCCGAGATGGCTCATCAGAACCAGAGAAGTCCCTTCCTGCTCCAGTATGTACTGGAGCGTAGGAAGGGCCGCTTTTATTCGAGTATCATCGGTAATCGTGCCTTCTTTGAGCGGAACGTTGAAGTCCGCCCGTACGAGTACACGTTTTCCTTTTAAATCAACATCTTTTACTGTTTTCACGGCCATGGTAACCCCCCTTACACGAGTTTGGCGGCCAGGTCTACTACGCGGGAACTGTATCCCCATTCGTTGTCGTACCAGGAAAGAACTTTGAAGAAGCCTTTGCCCATTTTCATGGTGCTCTGTGCATCGAAAATAGAGGAATGCGGATTGCCAACGATGTCAACTGAGACAATCGGATCCTCGGTATATTCTAGGATCCCCTTCATCGGGCCTTCGGCGGCTTTTTTCATTGCCGCATTTACCTCTTCAACTGAAGGATCGCTCTTTAACTGTACTGTCAAGTCAACAATCGAACCGGTGGGAGTCGGAACTCGCATGGCCATTCCGTTGAGTTTACCGTTCAGTTCGGGAATTACCAGACCGACTGCCTTAGCTGCACCGGTGGTAGTGGGAATGATCGAGAGAGCGGCGGCACGGGCGCGGCGCAGGTCTTTGTGCGGAGCATCCTGCAGGTTTTGATCTGCGGTGTATGCATGGGTGGTGGTCATGAGCCCCTGCTCGATACCAAATTCATCCTGCAGTACTTTGGCTATTGGGGCAAGGCAGTTGGTAGTACAGGAGGCGTTGGAAACGGCCTCATCGCTGGCAGCCATATCACTGTCGTTTACGCCCAAAACGATGGTCTTGTCGACTTCGTCTTTTGCCGGAACGGTGAGAATTACTTTTTTTGCACCGGCTTCGATGTGATCCTTATAACCGCCCTTGGGTCCGGAAGCGCTGCGAAATACGCCGGTTGACTCGATGGCAACATCAACCTTCATCTCTTTCCACGGAAGGCTCTTCGGATCTTTCACTGTGAGAACCTTGATCTCTTTTCCGTCTACCATAATAGCATCGTCTTTGGCTTCAACCTTATGCTGATACGGACCGTAGTTCGAGTCGTACTTCAGCAGGTGCGCAAGGGTCTTGGCATCGGTGATATCGTTGATTGCAACAACATTTACATCATTGCGCTCGAAGGCCACCTTAAAAACACTTCTTCCAATTCTTCCAAATCCATTAATTGCTAAATTCATCCTATCCTCCTAGCTTATTTAGTCTATCTGTGTGTCTAAAATATATGATAGAAGGGAGAGCAATGTCAATCTATCACTCTATCTCGAGGAGGGATTTATAGATCTCGGAAGGAATTATTGGAACTTCTCTTTGGGCAGGGCCTTCCCCACCGCTTTTCGCTTCGTTTTCATCCGGTCGAACCGGGATAACTGCATCACCGGTGTTTACCAGATCGAAGAATTGATCGGTATCCACTTGCCCCACTGACAGAAGATCGTCTATCTGTGTGATTGCTACCTGGCCGAGAATGTCGCTTTGCGCATATTCTAGAGTGAACTCGGTATCTGATAACTCGAGATTTTCATTGCGAATAACATCGAATTGATCTTCCGGGGCTACTCCCTGAAAGCTGCCCACATCCAGCAGCACAGTGTCATCCTGACGACGGTAAATACGGCCGCGTAGCGGTAGCGCATCCGTCATACTACCGGCAATGCGAATGAGCGCCTGGCTGACTCTGCGGTTGCCGGTACGAAGACTTTCAAAGCTTTTGATTACGGTACCGGTTGAACCGTTGTAGACTGTTGCAACTGCCTTGAAGGCACGTTCGCCCTCGTTATACCTGAGCATTACAAAGAAATCAACCTCTGTTTCGCGCGCACGTCTGAACGCTTCGGCGAAGGATTGTATCTCTCCGGTTGCTTCAATTTCGATATGTTCGTTTCCCTGTAGGATTCCCTGCATATAGCTGGTGAGCTCGTCTTGCGACTGAAGATAGATCATACTAGAATTTCCGGTATCGGTAAACAGTGCGAACTTGTACCGGTAGCGGTCGATTGAAAATTGATCCACATTCCATGATTGCGCAACGCTATCTTCGCGCAGACTTCTGTAAATTTCTATCTCGTCCCTGATCTCCTGGTTCGTCTTATTCTCTTCCGCCAGAACTTCCAGAATAGACAGATATTTACCGATATTATTAGATCTTTTGAATGTAGTCGCGTACATCACGCGGCCCTCTCGGCTATATGGATTTAGCATGAGGCCGCGGCGATACTCCTGTCGGGCCAGCTCTATTCTGTTATCGCGTTCATACGCCTGCCCATACTCAAATCGTACTTCCGCAGCCTTCTCTCGCTCAATACAATCGGGAACATATCGGTCAATCAAAAACTCCTCCAACACAATTCGCGAAAGTTCGTCACTGGGGTTCAAGCTTAGAGCAGTATAGAAGCTGTCCAGAGACTTTTGTTCATCCCCGATTCTCCAAAAGGCATCTGCCCGCAGATACCACAAGAGCGGATTGTCGCGGTCAATTCGGATGTTCTGGTCAACGATCTGCACTGCATCGGCGTATCTGCCCTGGGAAAAGAGTATTCGAATAAGCACATAGAGAGCATCTTTCGATTCCACATCCAGCTGCAGCGCCTGCCGGGCGTGCTGCTCGGCTTTGCGGATTTCATCGCTCTTGAAGTAGTACTCGGCGGCAATGGCGTGGACTCGAGGATCTTCCGGATAACTGTCCACCGCTGTTTGTATGAGTTCGGCCGCTTCACTGAGATTATTTTGGGCGGCATACAGCAGTGCTACCGACAATAAACCTCGCCGGTTATACGGGTCCGACTCCAGGGCATTCTGATATCCGGCAATTGCGTTCTCAACATTGCCCATGGCCGCGTGCAGCTCGGCCAATCCGAACTGCGCTTCGAGATTGTAAGGTTCCCGTTGCAGTATCTTCTGAAAAATCTCTTCCGCCTCGGTATATTGTCCCAGGCCGGTGTGTATACGCCCCTCTAGTGCAGTGATACTGGCGTTGTTGCGGTCTAAGAGCCGGGCTTGCTGTATGTACACCAGCGCCTGTTCGTATTCCTCGAGCTTGAAGTAGGCCTGTCCCAGCCCGAAGAGGGGTTGTGCGTATTCGGGATTGTAAGAAAGCGCTTCTTTGAAAAGATCGATAGCGCCAAATAGATTGCCGCGATTGAGGCGTTGCTGGCCCTGCTGAAAAAGCTCAATGGCCGGATTAACCGCGCTGATGAACAGAACACACAAGAGTAAAATGAGTATGAGTGCACTACAGCTTTTACCTATCCTTCCGCAGTTATGCGGCACTGTCGGTATCCTTGATAACTAGTTTTACGGTCTTTATCTTGTGACCATCCATCTCCTGGATGATGAACTCGATACCACTGTACTTCACTTTTTCGTATTTGACTGGAATTTTTCCGAACATGTCGAAGACGAAGCCCCCCAAGGTGTCGAAGTCCTCCTCCGGAAGTGTGAGGTTCAGTTTTTCGTTCAAGTCTTCGATATCCACACGCGCATCGCATAGGTAGGTGCCTTCTCCGATTTCAAGGATATCCTCGACCTCATTGTCGAACTCGTCCTGAATGTCACCGACAATCTCCTCGATTATATCCTCTAGACAGACGATGCCGGATACGCCGCCGTATTCATCTACCGCAACGGCAATGTGTACTTTACGCCGCTTGAACTCTCTGAGAAGAGAATCGAGGCGCTTACTCTCGGGAACAAAATAGGGGCGCCGAATAATCTTCTCTACGCCGAAGTCATCTTGATTTTTTACCTGTCGCAGCAGATCTTTGACATAGAGAATTCCGACCACATTATCTATTGTGTCTTTGTAAACTGGAAATCTGGAATACCCGCCCTCTCCGAGGGTATCGATAAGTTCATTGAAAGTTGACTCTATGGAAACAAATTCGACATCGATACGGGGTACCATCACCTCTTTTACAGTCGTTTCTGAAAGTGTGACCACACCGCGAATCATGTCTTTTTCTTCAAAATTGAGACTATTATAACCTTCATCTTGAGCATCACTCTGATGAGCGGGACGACCGAAAAGTTTCTTTATAAACGAATGGGTACTCAAAATATGGTTTCTCCTGCCATCTGTTTCATTAATTCCTCTTGTGTGCGCAGCATCGCTTCATGGGGCGAGTTGCTGGCGTGATCCATTCCGGTTAAATGGAGTATACCATGTATTAAAAGGCGTTTCAGCTCTTCGTTTTCATTCACACCGAACTCAAGTGAATTCCGTTTTAAGGTATTGAGCGAGACTACTACATCTCCGGCTGTGATTGTAGCATAATCTGCTGGACTGCTGAAACCTTTTTCTTGGTTATCGGCATAGGCGGCAAAGCTCAACACATCCGTCGGCTCGTCCTTACCTCTGTATTGACGGTTCAACTCGTGAATAAAAGTGTCGTCGCACAACAGTAGTGATACCTCCCACCCGTCTATTTTTAGTTGATCCAGCACTTTTTTGCAGAATTGCGCGGCAGTGTTTAACCACGACGGCGGGTCAATGCCCTCTATTGTTACTTCGACACTATTCATACCTTGCTCATACCTTTAATTCTTTTGATCGGGATATTCAATCCGATTGTGAAAATGTCCGGTAAGAACCTGGACAAACGTATTCTTAATAATTTCAATATCTTTAAAACTCAATTCGGTATTGCTCATCTGTTTACGGCTTACTTTATACATAATAGCGTCCCACACCATCTTTTCAAACTTCTGTACCGTTGGTTTTTTTACCGTTCTCGATTGAGCTTCAATTGTATCTGCCAGCATAACTACAGCCGATTCTTTTGACTTTGGAGGGGTTCCGTTGTAGGAGAACTCTTCGGGAACGGCATTCGCGCCTTTCTTCAGTGCCTGCTGATAAAAATAGCTGATTACATCACTACCGTGATGATCCGATACTATCTCGACTACCTCCGGAGGTAATTTTAGTTCTTTAGCCCGCTCTTTACCTATCTTTACATGCGATTTAATCACCGCAACCGATAGATTCGGCGTAAGGTCGTCATGGCGATTGCGTTCCTGCTGATTCTCAATGAAGTAGTCCGGTTGATCCATTTTTCCGATATCGTGGTAGTACGCGCCTACCCGCGCCAGCAGATGATTAGCCCCTATTTCCCGACAGGCAGACTCGGCCAGATTGGCGACACTCATTGAGTGGCTGTAGGTGCCGGGGGCGACTGTCATCATACGCTTGAACAGCGGGGTTGTGGTATCCGAAAGCTCGCGCAGCCGAAAGACCGTGGGTGCATTCAGCAGATGTTCCAGCGCCGGCAGCAGCGCTAGATTCAAGGCGCCACTGATGAAGGCATATACTACTCCTACTCCGGCGGCTTTCAGGTACCAAGTAGCCTCTTTCTGTTGAAACAGGCCGATTATAACCATAATCAACGCCACAATGAGTGCCAGCTGCAGTGTAGCTGCAACCAAGTCTATTCTCTTTTCCGCATTCCGAATCAGATAGGTGGCAGTGATGCCTGATAGAAAGGAAAAAATAAAAGTGTATACATCAATGTCGGGTATTGAAAACACAATTAGTGAGAGCAGGAGAGAAGAGATAATGCCTACTCGCTGGCTTATGAGTGTGGCTAGCAGCATACTGATGAGAGCGGTAAAAATACCCACCGACATGGGAAACTCGGGTGAAATGAGAGAAAACGTGAGTACAAAGAAGATATTCAGGGTAAATGTGAACGCGGCAATAAGGAGAATATACATATGCTGTTCAGATCGCCGGCTCTTTTTTAGAAGCGGTGTGAACATGATGACTGCTAAAAAGAAGATTCCGGCGAGATAGAGGATTATCGCGATGCTTTCCTGGAGATCCACATTTGGTTTTTCCTCCAACAAGGCTTCGACCTTGCGCATATCCTCCGGGGTTACGATGTCTCCTTTTGAAATGAGCTGTTGCCCCTTCTGTATATGATACGTAATCGGTTGTACCCGCTGACGGGCCTGCTGCTTTAAAGCAGCAGTGAGTGTTGCGCTGTAGTAGGCGGTCTGCTCGGCGAAGTTTGACAACAGCATTATCGCTGCTGCTTCGTTTTTCGAAGGCAGATTGTAGGACAAGAACTGATTCTGTGCTACCTGACCAACCTTATCTTTTGTAACAATATCTTCTTTTGTATACACCTCATGCAGTTTCTTATTTCCCTTCCAGTGCCACAGCTGCAGTACCCCGTTTTCGTTTTGGGAGGTTTTTAGATCATTGTCAAATATACCGTTCTTCAACAGTGAATGCAGTTGTTCCTCGATTAAAGGCAGATTTGCGGGAAGTTCCGCGACATAAAACAGAGTCTCGATATCCTGTTGGCTGAAGCGATTCGGAAAACGTAAAGATATCTCACTTACAAGCTGGTTCTTGGAAAGGGTTTGACCCTCCTGCAGATAAAACGAAGCAAAGCGCTCAAAATGACTGATCTGATTGAGAACTTTGCTCTCCTCGATCGTATATACCGGCAGAATTCCATCGGCCTGCTGCTCCTGAAGCTCGGTTGTCTTTTCGTTGTCTATATAGGTTACTTCACTTTCGGCTTTTACATCAAAATCGGCAACACGTCCACTTTCGAGGCTGCGTAATTTCTGCTTATACAGCGGCAATTGTACCTGGGTGCTTATAATCATAAATATAACATTGACAAGGTATGCAAGCAGCAGAAACAGGATCAGAGTACGGTTTCTTTTTGCATATCCGCTAATCGGTTTGCTGTTGTTACTACCGTTTGTTTTCATTTTCATACGCTTGTACAATCTTCTTTACGATCGGGTTCCTCACCACGTCCTGGTAATTAAAATAAGTGAAGAAAATTTCATCAACCGACTGTAACACATTTTTTGCGTGCAGGAGCCCCGAGTTTCCAGGTTTCGGCAGGTCAATTTGTGTGAGATCACCGGTAATAATCGCCTTGGACCCTTCACCGATTCTAGTAAGAAACATCTTCATTTGTTCGCGACTGGTATTCTGAGCCTCGTCCAGTACAATGTAACTCTCTTTCAAGCTGCGTCCGCGCATATAGGCTAAGGGAGCGATCTCGATGATTCTGCTTTCTTCTAATTTGTTGATTACCTGTAATGGAAGCAGGTCGTCCATCGCATCGTACAGAGGACGCAGGTACGGACTGATTTTTTGTGTAAGGTCTCCGGGAAGGAAGCCCAGACTTTCACCGGCCTCCACTACCGGACGTGTGAGAATCAGTTTTTTCTTTTTTCGTTCGAGGATTTCCTTCAGGGCATGGGCTACTGCGAGATACGTTTTTCCCGTACCCGCCGGTCCGATTGCAAAGCAGATATCGTGGGTTGTCATACCCTCGATAAACTGTGCCTGCCGTATATTACGCGGAAAGACCTTAGGGCTACTGGGAATTGTGATGTGCAGTTCCTTCAGCAGATCACCCTTGCCCTCTTTTTCGACGGCAACGGTCTTGTGAATAGACCTTACCAGCTCGGGATCGGGAGTATGGCCAATCTGCTGGTGCTCCTTGATCTGTCGAACTATCTCCGAGAAGGCCGTTTGTACCTGTTCATCTTCTGAATCTAGTATTATTTCATTTCCTCTTGTAAATATTCGCGCTTCAAGCGCTTGTTCCAGGGCGATCAGGTTCTCATCCTGCACGCCGCATATATCCTTTAATGTATGTTGGTCATCAAGGACTATTGTAAAACCGTTACTCAAGAACAATTGCCTCCCTTATAGGAGTGTATCTATGCTCCTATTTAATAGTCAAGTGTTGTTACTCATACGCAGCCCTAGAGCTGCAGTTCGTTTTCTGCATAATCAACCTGCTTTCTGATTTCGGGAATTGGGCTCCACTGTACGAATATACTAAATTCACTCATCCATGTATATTCATTATTTTCATTCAGTTCAGGCCGCCCGGAATACTCCATATTTAGTTGCCAGTCATGCATATAGTGAATCAAAGAGAAGGAAATATTCTGGAGATTGAACTTCGATTCGAGTCTATCGTTGCGGTCGAAAAAATTGAAACTCTTGCGTAGATCCTCGATGGGATCAAGGGTAGAAACCCCCAGTTCCTCTGTGAAAGCGGGAATATATTGATATATTGTATTGTTGGCAGAGCTTACTTTCAGCTGTACATCTAGAAATTCAGCAATTTTAACCTGTGTGTTCCATGAAAACTGCAAGACGCTGTCGGTGTATCGCAATAGATTGAGCTGCAGAGCGGAACTGACATAGGATGATATGCGCACACGGTTTTTCCATTTCGGTTCAGGCTCATAGGGTATTTTCAGTTGAGCTGACAACTGGTAGGGTTGGAAACTCTCGGTACCGGTTTTCTCCCATCCGTTGGCAAGGGAAAATGTGTAGTTATCGGTATGCCGCATTTCGAAGGTGCCGGTTAACCACCATAACTGCAGGGAACTGGTACTCTTGGAGGGACGTTTTTCATCCAGATTCCATTCGAAGCGTTCATATATACCAAATGCGTTCGGTAAGAAATTCAAATCAAGTGTAGACCTGCCGGAGTTGTGTACCTCATCAGGATGTTCCAGGGTGAATTCCTGTTTGAGCAGACTCGAGTTAAAGAAATTCAACTGTCCACTCAATTCTATTGGACCGAATTCCCATTCTTCGGTGCTCCTTTCGGTATATTTCCCGCTTGCAGATGCTTCAATGAAGTTATAGTGCGACTCGACTCCTCCGGTAATTTGTTGAAGGTCCGGCGGCATTCTGTAGAGGGTATAGAGTTGCTGAGGTCCAACAGGACTTTCATACACAACTCTTAATTGAGAGCGGTGATTTTGAATGCTATCGGAACTCCAGTTTGTGTAAGTTGGTTGAAAAGTTGCAGTATCCTCATCATATGCATAGCGGTACAACTCGGTTTCGATAGTATAACTCGTATACGATTGTGATAAAGCCGGATTTTTCAACCAGAAAAAATTTTTAATATCGGAGATGCTTACAACAGAGAAATAACTCAAGGATCGATCCTGTTTCAAAAGGTTTTCCAAATCGTAGCCGTCCTGTTCTGCCATGTGGTCACGGTAACGGCCGCGCAGTTTCGTTGTTTGCTCGAACTGCAGGGAATTGCGAAAAAGATCCGCGCCATAGGAAATATTGGCCGATCCATCGGCAAAGAGGTAGGAGTACAGGGGATAAAATTCTACTTCCTCCGGTTCGTCGAACGCCCCGGTATCGAATTGGGTATGATAAGAAAAATCCGGTTCTAAAGTGTAATTTAGAGAATGCGCAAACAGCGGTTTTATTTCCTTCTGCTTCACCGGAAGAGATTCGCTCGGATCCGGAACTTTGTATATATCTTTACTCTTCTCAACAGTGCCGATACCTTCTCCAGTACTCCAGGGGGGGCGGATTTTATCCGGTACCGGTTTTTGTTCCGTTTCATCGGAGGAGGTTTCCGGAGACTGTTTCTGGGAAGAGCTGGGGAGTAAGGTGCCTCCGAGGCTCATTTCAATATCTATCGGTGTGAAAGTTTGCGGATAGTAATACCCGCTGGGGTTTAAACTCCCGCTGTCATCGGGCAGATCATTTTGAGAAAGGGCCAGCTGCGAATCGATTTTCTCGAATCGAAACCTGTCAATGAAAGCGGCCTTTTCCGGCAGTCTCCACCTGTAAGATGTATGCTGATAAAACTTCGGATTGTTGAATTCACTAATCTCGTTGGTTTCCAGTATTCCTTCGCCGGTGAGTAGCTTGGTCCAGCCCAAAGTTTCGTTTCTCTTGCGCAGCTGATCATGCAAAAGCAGGTCTGAGTATAGCGGTGCACTGAGCGATATTGCCAAATCCTCACTCTTGTACTCAACCTGCAGATCAAAACCGAAGCGAAGCGGAAGCTGAGTGCCGAAGAAGTAAGAATGCTGTGCTGTGCTCGCGTACCGGTTCGAGCTGGGATCAAAGGTGAAGGTAGTGTAGGCATTCGTATATCCGGATAAGGGATAGATGTAGTTCGTCAGAGCTATACCCGCTAACAGATTTATCTCTTCAAACCACCCGAGTTGATTAAGCTGAAAGTTAAGCGCCGACAGAAAACCCAACCGGGAGTAATAGTCCAACTGAAATTTACCGAAGGAATTTGTTTTTTCGGCCCAGGAAGGTGCGCGTTCCTCACGTGTAGTGTGCAGAAAGAATCCACGCAGCTCTTGATTGTACTGCTGCTCATCGTCTTCAACCGCCTGCATAAATGAAAGCGACGTCTGTCGGCCCAACTCCTCCGGCTGCCTTCCCAGAAAGTAGGTCGTGGTCTGAATATAATAGCCCTCTACTGTCTTTACCCCAATGGAAGGATGCATGACGAAGGTCGATCCTGGCCGATAAAAGAAAGGAACATATAAGAGCGGTACATGTCCCACATAGAGAGTTGCATTGCGTAGTGCCCATTCATTCACATCCAAGAGCCATACATTGCCCGCCGAAATATGATAATACGGGTCGTCCTGTCGACTGGAGCTAATGATACCGTCATTCATTGTGACAGTGTCTCGTTTCATTCGGTAGATAGTCCCGCCTTTGAAATAGAAGCTAACCTGCTGCTCCTGTATTTGTCGATCACGGGTGCTCATCCCTCTTATAAACACGCCGCTGTAATTATCTATATTAAAGCTTATCTGTTCGCCTTTGAATTCCTGGTCGGTCCCTCCCTGTTGCATTTTGTAGCTCACTGCGCCGCGCGCGGTCACACTGTTGTTGATTTGGTTGAATACCAGGGATTTTGCAGTTACTGTATGGGCTGTATTACCCTCCTTGTCGCGCATATAGAGGCTTACACCGCCGTCTAATTCAATCAGAGCTTTGTCATCCTCCCGCAAGCTGTAGTCGAGTTCCTGGGCAGATGTGATTTCAATGCTGTTTTCAGCATTACCTTTCTCAGGAAAGCCTTTTAGCGGCACTTCGCCAAACAGCGAGCGGTAGTATTCCAAGAGTCTATTTTCCACCTCACGCCGGCTTCCGCCGGAATCGAGACTGAGTTTTTCAAGCCAGTCTTGAAGTTCATAGTAGCTTGAGGTTGTTATATCCAGATAAATTGTTTCTTTTATCAGATTTTTTGGCTCTGTTTCCTCTGAAGGTTTTGACTGGGCGATAGCACTTGTGGTATGTACAAGCAGCAGTACCGCGCCCAAGAGTATCACTTTTTTCAATATGCTCACCTGCTCAGAGTACATCCCGTAAAAAACGCCCCGTATAAGACTGATCCGATGCTGCAACTTCCTCCGGAGTTCCGGTTGCTACAATCTGACCGCCATTTACTCCGCCCTCTGGCCCGAGATCGATAATATGGTCGGCCTGTTTGATGACATCGAGATTATGTTCAATCAAAACCACCGTATTGCCGCGGTCGACCAGCGAGTGCAGAACCTCCATGAGTTTCTTCACATCCGCGAAATGAAGTCCCGTAGTCGGCTCGTCCAGGATGTACAGAGTTTTGCCGGTGCTGCGTTTCGAGAGCTCCAAACTCAGTTTTATGCGCTGTGCCTCACCTCCGGAGAGCGTGAGTGCCGACTGGCCGAGTTTTATGTAATCAAGGCCGACAGCGTGCAGCGTATCGAGCCTGCGCTTTACCGCCGGTATGCGTGTAAAGAAATGGCGTGCCTCTTCTACATCCATCTCCAGTATATCATGTATATTCTTTCCCTTATAACGAATGTCGAGGGTTTCCTGGTTAAAGCGTTTTCCTTTACAAACATCACAGGTCACATAGACATCGGGTAGAAAATGCATTTCTATTTTTATAGTGCCCTCCCCTTGACAGTTTTCACAGCGTCCGCCCTTTACGTTGAATGAAAAGCGCCCCGGCTTATACCCGCGGGCTTTGGCTTCCGGCAGGGCTGCAAACAGCTCCCTTATCGGAGTAAATAAGCCCACATACGTGGCCGGGTTCGATCGCGGAGTGCGGCCGATGGGCGCCTGGTCGATGTTGATGATTTTATCAATGTGCTCAATACCTTCGATTTCAGTGTAAGCCCCCTCATTGCGGTGAGATCTGTTTACACGGTTTGCCAGGGCCGGATACAATAAGTCATTCATTAAAGTTGATTTTCCCGATCCCGAGACGCCGGTAATAACTATTAGTTTACCTAAAGGAAATTCAACGTCGATATTTTTCAAATTATGTTCCCGGGCGCCGCGGAGGAAGAGTGAAATTTCTTTTCCCTTCCGCTTTTCCAATGGTCTGTCGATGATCTCTTTTCCGGTAAGGTAGCGTCCGGTCAGACTTTCTTCATTATCAAGAATATCTTGTAATTTTCCCGCTGCTATTATCTTCCCGCCGTGAACCCCCGCCCCCGGGCCTAGATCAACGATATAATCGGCGGTTCGAATAGTTTGTTCATCGTGTTCAACGACGATTAGAGTGTTTCCCAAATCACGGAGATGTTTCAAAGTCTGAATCAAACGTTCGTTGTCGCGCTGATGCAGTCCGATAGTCGGTTCGTCTAAAATATACAGCACTCCCACCAGCGATGAGCCAATCTGGGTGGCCAGACGGATTCTTTGTGCCTCGCCCCCCGAAAGAGTGGCTGCCTTACGTTCCAGAGTGAGGTATTCCAGGCCGACACTTTTCATAAACTCCAGCCGGCTGATAATTTCTTTCATTATCTGATTAGAAATAATCTGTTCGGTTTCATCGAGAGATAAGGTAGTGAAGAATTCGTATGCACCGTCTACGGACATAAGAGTAGCGTTGTGAATGTTGATACCGCCAACGTATACCGCGAGTACTTCCGGTTTAAGACGTGTACCGTGACAGCTCGGACACTGTTTCTGACTCATAAACTGTTCGAGCCAGCTCTTGATGCCATCGGACTTGGTTTCGAGATAGCGGCGTTTTAAATCGTTCAGGACTCCTTTAAAGTTGGAGTTGTACTCAAAACGGCCCTGACGACGTTCACTGACATAGGTTACATGAATTTCATCGTCACTGCCGTTCAGAATAATGTTATATATGTTTTCCGGAAGCTCGTGAAAGGGAGTATCGAGGCTGAAGCCGTAGTGATCGGCCAAGGACTCAAACCAACTGCGCTGCCAGGCGGCCTCCGGGTTTGCCGTTGCAATGGCCCCTTCGTTAAAGGACAGTGACTTATCGGGGATAACCAGGTTAGGATCGAATTCCATGGTGTCGCCAATTCCCAGACAGGTTTCACACGCGCCATATGGATTATTGAAGGAAAACAGGCGCGGCTGCAGCTCTGGCAAACTGATACCGCACACCGGACACGCATTTTTTTGAGAAAAAAATTGCTCTTTTTCACCTTCATCATCCTGGCGTACTGCTATTAGTGTGCCCTCGGCCACCTCTAATGCTGTTTCAACTGCCTCGGCAATTCGTTTACGTGATTCAGAGCTCACCTTCACCCGCGCAACTACAATTTCTATGTCGTGGTTCCGGTTTTTGCTTAGTCTGATCTCTTCATCTAAAGAATATATTTTTCCGTCAATTCTTACACGCACGAAACCTGCGCGCACGGCATCATCTATAACCTTCTGGTGTTCGCCCTTTTTACTGCGTACTACCGGTGCCAGAATAATCAGTTTTGTGGCGTCAGGATATGTGAGAATGGTGTCTAATATTTGATCGACCGACTGCTCTTGAATCGGGCGGCCGCAGATCGGACAGTGCGCATGTCCTATACGGGCCCACAGAAGGCGGAAGTAGTCGTATATCTCGGTCACCGTACCTACAGTGGAACGCGGGTTCCGATGGGTAGTTTTCTGCTCGATAGAAATAGCCGGGGACAGGCCTTCGATATAATCGATATCCGGCTTGTCCATCCGACCGAGAAACTGGCGTGCGTAGGATGAGAGCGACTCGACATACCGCCGCTGGCCTTCGGCATAGATGGTATCAAAGGCCAATGAGGACTTTCCCGATCCGCTCATGCCGGACACAATAATTAGCGAATCCCGGGGTAACTCCAAATCTATGTTTTTTAGATTATGCTGACGAGCTCCCTTAATAACTATTTTATTCATGTACTTACCTGTAGTGGAGCACTATCGGTAGCACCTCTAATGAGGGGTCTCCAAGTTGATTGCGGGCCAGGTTGGCCCAAATCCCAGCACGTCTGTGTTCGGTTACCATAAGCCAGATTTTTTTTGCATTTTCGGATTCTTCGATTCCAAGCATTGCCATCCCCAGCAAATACAACTGCCGGTAGAGACGTACCGAATCGAAATACTTCTGCAAATGCGGAATTGATCCGGATTGCTCCAGCAGTAATCCAGTGTTTTCAACGTAGAACTCATCGAGTCCTGGATTCATTTCGTAATGGATAAAGGCATATTCAGGATCCCGTGCTTGCTGATGTTCTATTGCAATTGAAAGTGAGGTGGTAATCGAAAGCAGAAGCTGCTGTACTGCAGTAGGATAGTCCTGTTGCCGCAGGGCAATTTCTCCCAGCTGTTGATAGGCGCCGCGCACCGGCTTATCGGTAAGCCGGTACAGTTCGAGCAGCTTGTCGGGGCCTTCGACCAGGAACTTGTTGACCATAGCCTGTATCCTGCCTTTCGGCAACGGCTCTGTGCGAGCATCATTTATCACATCGTAAAGATTTTTCTTCATTTTATCCCACTCTTCGAGCCGGCGATGCAGCTCTGCCAAGCTGTAATAGGCATTGATACGTTCGGAGTGCGGAAAGAAATTGCGATCCTCTTCGAGAGCATCCAAATATTTTGCTTTGGCGGCAGTATACTCCCCTTCTGCAGCGAACACATGGCCGATCCACATATGCACATTGGCAAACAATGGATCATCTTCAGCGATTGTGCGGAAAATCTTGAGTGCAGTGCCGAGTTTGCCCTCGTCGTAGGCTTTGATACCCTGTTCCATCTGGAGCCACTGCGGAAGCGGTATATTCTCGGCAGACTGTGCACTCAATAATGGGACAGCGAAAAGAAAACCTAAACACACCAGAGAAACGAGAACAACATGATTGGTTTTCACAGCTTTTTCAACTCCTCGACAAAGGCTTCATAGGCGCCTGCCTGATCAACTTTTCGCAGCACCTGTCCGTGTTTGAACAGGATAATTTCTTTACCCCCTCCGGTAATTCCCAAATCGGCATGGCGGGCTTCCCCGGGACCATTTACTACACAGCCCATAATCGCTACCGTAATGTCCTTTTCTAAACTGTAGAGCAGCGGTGCCACTTTTTCCACAAAACTGTGTGTATCAAAGGTTGCCCGGCCGCAGCGCGGGCAGGAGACAATGGCGGGCCGCTGTATGCCCCTTCCGGCTGCTCCTAAAATTTCAATACCGGTTATAATTTCGTTTACCGGCGAATCAGATAAACTAACCCTGATGGTATCGCCGATTCCCTGTTCGAGCAGTTTGACCATTGCCACACTGCTTTTTACAACGCCGGGAATCAGCGGTCCGGCTTCGGTTACACCGAGGTGCAGCGGATAGGGGTGCTTTTCTGCAAACAATTCGTTCGCCCGCACGGTAGTATTAATGTCGGATGCTTTTAATGAAAATACAATAGCGTGGTACCCGAGCTGCTGAAAAATCTCCATCTCCCGCTCAGCGGCCGTTACCATTGCCTGGGCAACATCCGGTTCCTCTTGAAGGTCTTTGGGGAGTGACCCGCTGTTTACTCCAACTCGGATGGGAACGTTATTATCGGCCGCAGCATGTATAACTTCCTCGACTTTCCATCGCATGCCGATGTTGCCCGGATTGATCCTGATTTTTTCGATTCCGCCTTGAATACACTTGACAGCCAGACGGTAGTCGTAGTGGATGTCCGCCACCAAGGGCAGCGGACTCTTTTTTGCCAACTCTATTAGCTGGACAGCCCCGGCTTCGTTCGGAACCGCAAAGCGCACAAATGCACAGCCTATCTGCTGCAATTTGTCGAGCTCTCGCACCACAGGCTCAAGATCGTCGGTAAGCGGATCCTTCCACATAGTCTGCAGTGCGACTGAAGATCCGCCGCCGATAGGTATATTACCGATAAAGACTTTATTCGTTTTCATGGTACCACTATACCAAATTTAAAAAGGCGAAGCACCCTTTTTAGCGCTTCGCCTCGTAAAAACTTGTTAGTTTCTATTACACAACGCCCATCAAGAATACCATGACAAACAGAGCGACGGTTTCAACCAGACCGAGCACCATTATATAGTTACCAAATCCTTTTCCGGTTTCTGCCAGTGCATCTGATGCGGCCGCGCCGGCTTTTCCCTGGAATGCAGCTGAGAAACCCATTCCCAAACCGCCGAACACTCCCGCACCTAAGATGAGCCAGGGGCTGTTATCAGCAGCAGCCTGCATCAAGGTGTTCATCAGAATATACCCATAAATTGTCTGTGTAAGAGGTGCGCCGACAAATGCAATCAATGTGAAAGGTGCCGGCTTATTCTGAGCGAAACATTTTTTCCACGCACCAACAGCTGCCATACCGGCCGAACCGGCTCCAATTGCGGATCCACAGGCGGCCAATGCCAAAGCTGCCCCGATTCCCAACAGTCCAAAATCCATTATGTTTCTCCTTCTTTTCCTAGTTTATTTCTTTTTCATGTCTATTGCGAAAGGGATCGTACTGAATCCCTGTCCACTCCATATTCAAGTGCCCGGAAAACTCGAGCAAATTGAGCCGCACTCCATGAACTATTACCGATAAGGCCGCCATGGCCATATTAAGTCCGTGGCCGATTAGCAGAATAATGATACCTCCGATAATACCGACTACCGTGCTGCCCATTTCAGCGGCCATCGAGTTAAAACTCTTGGCGATTTCTACTGTTGCCAGACCGACCGCAAACAAGCGGATGTAGCTGATAATATCCGAAAAGGCCGAGATGGAATCCAGGGCTTTCGGCATAAAGTTTGCCACGCCCTTTAAAGCGCCTTTGATAAAGTTGCCCTCTTGCTCCGACAGAAACAGCACCAGAGCCAGTCCGATGAAGATCATATACAGGCTGAACTGCGGAATAGGATACTTCTGCGGGTCGAGTACAAGGTACAGTACAACATAGTATAGTCCCAATACCATCGACAACCATCCCAATTCGGAAATAGCCTTCAAACGCTTATTATCTTTCCAGCGATAGAGAAAATTCCAGATATGGGCGATGCTCAGCTGGATGGTACCGAGTACAAAACAGATATGCTTAATAGTTTGCTGGCTCGCTTCACCTCCAAAACCGGAGATAGGCTCATAGGTGAGCCATGCGAAAAACGGAAGCTGGGCAATAAATTCGGAACCAAACCAGACCCCGCTTAGTGCTCCCCATATCACGGTAGCGCCGCCGAATACTAACATTAACTTTTGAATTTCTGAAAGATCGGCTCCCGACCTCTTTTTCTTTACAACCGTGTAGAGCGTGGTACCTAAGAGTATAGAACCGTAACCGGCATCTCCGATAATCATGGCAAAGAAAATTGTCAGGAAAAAAAGCAAATAAAAGCTAATGTCGTATTCAAAATAACCGGGAATAGTTCCCAGGAAATTGAATACCGGTTTAACTATTCTGATTGGCTTTGGGTTAATCACTAATGTGGGAATCGGCTCTTCAGGGTCCGGATCGCGGATCAGCAGCGCCCAACCATGGGTGGAGGCTCCGCGCTTGAGCTCTTCAATCTTTTGTTCGGGAATGAAGCCCCCCAGATAGATGAGTTCTTCTTCCTGGTTCAAACCGGATCGAATTTTCTCGAATTCGATTTCCTGGTCGAACTGTTGAAGAGCTCTTTGAAGCAGGCTGCGGTACTGTGAAAGATTGTTCAGTTCTCTGTCAATCTGTTCTATTTCCTCGGTGTGCTGTTCAAGTGTGTGCTGCATCTGTGCCAGAGAATTTTCAGGTTCATCGAACTGTGGAAACTCCTCGAAAAGCTCTGAATCCTCATCGACAATTGCAGCGATAATAGAACGGGATTTTTCAGTATACACTTCGAATTGAGTAATATCTGCGGGAAACTGATTGCGTTTCTCTTTTGTAACCAGAAAGAGATGTAGTTTCACCCCCTTCTCCCGCAATACTGTTAAATCTTGCGGATCAAACTCACCTAACGGCTCGATCCGCTCCATTTCACGTTGCAGTTTATCATTAGCCTCGCGAAGACTGCTTTTCTGCTCCTGTTGTTGCTCGACACGCTTCGCTATTTCCAGCGCCTCTTCTATCTCTTTAAAAGATATGTTGTGAGCTTCACTCGTCTTTGCAGAATCTTCCTTATCCGGCAATATGTGCAGCGCCCGTTCTACCATTGAACGTTTTTTGTGCAAGTCGTCCAGCTCTTCACTCTGTCCGTGAATTTCTTCAAGGTGAAGAACTCCGATATCCCGCAAGCGCTTGAGAGTCGCGGTACGTTCTGACTCCTGCGACACCAGATAGGCTTTTTTCATTGTTGCTATCATAGGCTATTTCACCTTTTCGATCTTATTCTTGGCAATTTTACCGCGTACTACCGCCGCAGTTTGCTGGTCGCCAAGATAAATCTCAATTTTACGGATATTCTCTTGAGTTTCGGGTATTTTTACCTTTTCAAACAGGTTTACCCGTTGGGTAGTAATCCGCAACTCTTCACCCAAAAGCTCGATCTGACGCTTCAACACTTCTATGCGTGCATCGAGTTCGGCAATCCGTTTAATCGCTTCGATTCCCCGGTCGGTCCAGAGCGGTTTAATAAACAAATCGTAAGCAATCTGCTTGAACTCCAGGTTCTTGAACACCGGTATGTCGACACCGGCAATGTTTCCGGTTTCTCTTTCGATGTGTTCAACCTGGATGAGTTCTTCCATTCCGATATCTTCACCGAAAACGGCAATCCACTTGTCGAGCTCTTCTTGAAGTGTATGGCGTTCTTGCTCAATTTGACGAACCTTGGCCTCAACCTGCCGAATGACCATCTGCAACTGCTGTTTCTTCAACATGAGGGTCGGCAGGTAGCGCTGAAAACGCTTAAGGGCGTCTTTTTGCTTTTTCAGTTCGTTTTTAGTAAGCTTGACCTTCGCCATAAGTTAGTTTTGTTCCTCTTTATTCGGCCAGAACTGCTTTAGCAGTCCGGATCGCATCCCGGTCTCCTCCGGTGTGAAACATTCCGCCAAAATATCCCATCCGCGGTCCAGCGCCTGTTCGAGCGGAATATTTACCGTAAGGTCCATCATACGCTCTTCGAATATCTGTCCGTACTTGAGCAGCTTATTGTCCCAGTCGGTCATCCGGAATCCCATCGACTTCTTTTCGAGAGATTCCTTATAGTTGGCGTACAGGCGGATCATACCGTCCATTAAAGCCCGGTGGTCGTCACGGGTACTATCGTTTACCATCTGCTTTAAACGGCTCAGCGAACCGAAAGGTTCGATACGACCGTTCCGCAGGTAGTACTGCCCCTCGGTGATGTATCCGGTGTTATCCGGAATCGGATGGGTAACATCGTCACCCGGCATGGTGGTTGCCGCCAGAATAGTAATGGAACCGGAGCCTTCGAAGTCGACCGCCTTTTCATAACGGGAGGCCAGCTGACTGTAGAGGTCACCGGGATACCCGCGGTTGGAGGGTACTTGTTCCATGGTAATAGCGATTTCTTTCATTGCATCGGCAAAGTTGGTCATGTCGGAAAGCAATACCAGGACTCGTTTTCCTTCCAGTGCAAACCGTTCGGCAACGGCCAAAGAGATATCCGGCACCAACAGACATTCAACTACCGGGTCGGATGCGGTATGCACAAAGAAAATAGTACGGCTCATTGCGCCGCCTTCTTCAAGTGCATTCTTAAAGAAAAGGTAGTCGTCGTACTTCAGTCCCATACCGCCGAGGATAATCATATCGACTTCGGCCTGCATCGCGATTCGTGACAACAGGGGATTGTACGGCTCGCCGGAGACTGAGAAAATCGGCAACTTCTGGCTTTCAACCAGCGAGTTGAATACGTCGATCATTGGAATACCGGTCCGAATCATATTGCGGGGAATAATACGTTTGGCCGGGTTTACCGAAGGTCCACCGATCGGAATCATGTTCTCGGTAAGTTCGGGGCCGTTGTCGCGCGGCCGGCCGCTGCCGTTGAAAATTCTGCCCAGAAGGTTTTCGGAAAAGGACACCTGCATCGAGTGGCCGAGAAAACGCACTTCATCTCCGGTTGAAATACCTCGTCCGCCGGCGAACACCTGCAGTGCCACCTTGTCACCTTCCAGACGAATAACATTTGCCAAAGAATCTCCATACTTAGTGCTGACCACAGCGAGGTCGTCGTAGCGTACATTGTCGGCGGTAACGGTAATAACGTTACCGGCAATTTTTTCTATTTTACTATATACCTTACGCATTGCTCTGCTCCTTGCTCTCCGCTGCTTTCATGACCCGCTTTGCGTTTTCCATCAGGCCGGATTGTTTTTCTTCCAACAGTTTTTTGATCTTCTGCTCATTGTCTTTGAATTCCTCGGAATCCCATTCTGAATAGTTCCAGTCGACGAAATGCTGACGGAGCTGGTTGAAGAAATGGCGGGCATCTTCCTTGTCTTTCATTTCAAGTTCGGAACCCAGTATTTCAAAAAGTTGATCGAATACGTAGTTTTGCCGTTCTACACTTACCGCAGCGTCGACCGGGTCAAAGGAGTTCTGCTGCAGATATACCGCATCAAGGAAATCGGATTTCTGATTGATTATATAGTCCTCTAAGCTGGTTCCCTCTTCACCGACAACCTTCATCATCTGTCCGACTTCATTTCCGCGGAACAGCATATCCTTGGCATACTCAACTTTGACCGGTGTTACTACTCCCGGATACTTGCTCCAGCTTCCCAGCGGATCGATGGAGGGAAACTTACGGGCCTCGGCACGGTCACGGCTTAGGCCGTGGAATGCACCGACAACCTTCAGAGTTGCCTGAGTTACCGGTTCTTCAAAGTTTCCGCCCGCCGGACTGACTGTACCTCCGATGGTAACCGATCCGAAGTTGCCGTCCTTCAGTCGTACTACACCGGCACGTTCGTAAAATGCCGCGATAACCGATTCGAGGTAGGCCGGAAAAGCTTCTTCACCGGGTATTTCCTCGAGTCGTCCGGACATCTCGCGCATTGCCTGCGCCCAGCGGGAAGTAGAATCGGCTAATAAAAGTACGTGCAGGCCCATCTGGCGGTAATATTCTGCCAGAGTCACCGCTGTATACACTGAAGCTTCGCGAGCGGCTACCGGCATCGAGCTGGTATTCGCAATGATAACGGTTCGTTCCATCAGGGTCTTGCCGGTTCGCGGGTCGATCAGTTCGGGAAACTCACGCAGGGTCTCTACAACCTCACCGGCACGTTCGCCACAGGCGGCAATAATAACAACATCAACATCCGCGTAGCGGCTGGTCACCTGCTGCAGAACAGTTTTTCCGGCTCCAAAAGGCCCCGGAATACAGTAGGTACCACCGCGGGCGACCGGAATAAGGGTATCGATGATTCTGGTTTTGGTAACCATCGAGGTATCCGGTTCTAAACGCTCATCGTAGGCTTCGATGGCCCTTTTTACCGGCCATTCGAATACCATGCTGACGGTATGTTCTTTCCCTTTGTCATCTTCCAGAACTGCAACCTCATGGTCTACGTCGTACTCACCTTTATTGGTGATTTTGTTCACAGTGTAATTACCGTGAAAGTTGAAGGGTACCATGATGCGGTGCTCAAAGATGCCTTCCGGAACCGTACCGAGAGTATCGGCGGCGGCAACTGTATCACCCTGTTTTACCTTCGGAGTAAACTCCCATTTTTTATCGCGCGGGAGCGCCTCCATATAGAGTCCGCGCTGTAGAAAAAATCCGGCTTCTTCAGCCAGTTCGGGCAGCGGGTTCTGCAGTCCGTCGTAAATCTGCGTAAGAAGTCCGGGGCCGAGTTCAACTGCCAGCAGTTCTCCGCTAAACTCCACCGCATCTCCCACTCCGATACCGGAAGTCATTTCGAATACCTGCATTTCAGCAGTGGTACCCTGAATCCGGATAACCTCCGATTTGAGGTTCTGCTCGCCTACTTTTACATATCCAACTTCATTTAACGAAATGTCGCCGTCCACTTGTACCGCGACCATATTTCCGTTCACACCTATAACTTTACCTGTAGTCTTTGTCATGAAAGCTCTCCGAATTACTCATCGTTTTGGCAAGCCGGGGTTTTAAGCCGACTCGATATCTTCTCGTATATGCTGATAGATTTGCTCAAAGTTTTCCCTGCCCTGTTCAGCAGTATACGTGCTTCGTCTGTGTAGTAGCTGCAGTTTGAGTGCATATACCATCAATTTATATAGATCGAAATAATGCCCGCTCTCGAGCTCATCAAGATATGTCCAACGGGCTTTGTTGAGGAGCTCTTCTCCCGATAGAGGAGAGTCCTGGTTCGCTGCTTCCCGCGCGGTATCTGCCATTCCAGGGATGACATCGCCTTCACGTCGATATTTTTCCGATTCTATTCCCAGTTTCTGGCTGCGAATTTTCAACAGTTCATTCCGAAGTGAGGTTTCCCATGTGTACCATTTTTCAAGAAGCCCAGTTCCATAAGTGCGGGGCGGTTCTAGCGACACCGTCTGAAGGAGTTCAAGATCTTCACGATTGATGTTGTCTCTACAGGCATAGTAGAGCTCGTCGAGCGTGAGGGGCGGTTTGTCATCGTATTGGAGCAGCGGGAGGGTCGCGATCACGTAATAATACTGTCGCACTTCACTACTCCTCTGCTTTCACAGCTTCCTTCAAGATTTCACCCAGTTTCGGGTTCAGGAATTCGGATACAATTTCAGCTACGCCTTCAGCGGTAAAATTGTAATAGGCCGAGCCGTCTTTGTAGGCCACCTGAAATCCGGCCTCTACACCCTCGAGGGGTTTCAGTTCCAAGCCCTCGGCAAGCTTAGCCGACAGTGCATCCCTTAATCCCTTATCGATCTTTTTAAGCTGATCCTCGGCAACCAGTAACTGTATATCAGTTACATCTTCGTCCCAATGATCAACTAACTGCTTTACGAGGTTTTTCAGTAGATCGCCTTTAAGCGCCGCGGCACTTTCGGTGTAGATAACCGCATCAAACAGCTTTTGCAAACTTTTTTCCAGGCTGATAATGAGATCACGACCGGCCTGCTTGAGGGACTCACGTCCGGTCTGTTCTCTCCGTTGTGCATCATCTTCGGCTTTCTGCCGAATTGAATCGGCTTCTTTTTCGGCGTCCGCTACAATTTGCTTTGCCTTTGCTTCAGCTTCCTGCACGATTTTCTGTGCCTGCTGATCTGCGCTCTCGATACCCTCGGATTTGATTCTGTCAATCAGCTCTTTTAACTGAACGTCCATACGCGTTTCCTTTCATTCTCAATGTATCAATCAATATTTATTTACCTATTTATACGGCAATAGTAATGGAGGTCAAAAAAAATATCAATATTCCCGAGCAGCATTAATCTGTTTTTCTTTCCCTTATACCTCATTGTTCATATACTGCAATACCTTTTTTAGACGTTTTTCGATAAACACAGGTACTGCCTGCGGAATTCCCGACATACCGCGTACTACTTTTCTGACAGCTGCAACTGCTTCATCAAGGGCTTCATAATCATCCGGATTCAGCTGCTGAACGCGTTCATGCAGAATTTGGATCAATTTTTGTTCCCGGCGCAAGAGCGCACTGTTTTCCGTCCACACATAACCGGTAATTTCATGTTTTCTGAAGCGTTCTTCAGTTGTATCGATGAGCATCGTCAATCCATCGCGGATATCATCGAATTCTATCGATAGAATAGCAAAAAACTTATGAATTTTCTCTTTCATACCCTCTGCTCCAATCCCCGTTAGTATCTATACTAATAATCGTAGATAGATTTTTAACAAAGTGCAATATTGATTACCGCTTCAATTTCACAATTGTTTTACCAGTACCGCCGTGTTCGGGACGCGCAAAGGAGAACTCTTCCACACGCGCAGATTCTCTCAGAAGACTTTGAATTCCGGTTTGCAGAACTCCTTCGCCTTTTCCATGAATAATTTCAAATTCGTTCAGATTGGCCAGCAGGGCGTTGTCTATCTGCCGATTGACCATATCCAGGGCTTGATCGAGCCGTTCCCCGCGCACATCTAATGAGAAAACCGCCGGTTCGCTCGATGTTTCACTGGTGTAGCCGTACTGCGGTCTGCTATGAGCAGAGTGCGTCTGAGGATCGGCCGGTGAGAGATCTGTTTCTGCAATGGTAATTTTCATAGCCCCGACTTCTACCAGCCAGTGTCCCTTTTTCGCTTTTCGTAGTATGGTACCTCGTCGCCGGCCGGGCCCGGTAAGAACTTCCATCCCCGGTTCAAAGCGGTAGTTCTCATTCCCTGCGAACTCGGACTCCTCTTCCTCTACCTGCGATTTTTCGGCTTTCTCACGCTCTTCGATTGAGCGAATAAACTGTTTTACCCGTTTTGTATCTTCCTTTGCCAGGCCGCCACCATCATTCCCCCTGCCTGAGACTCCGCCGCGGGCTTTCGACTGCAGGTCGTGTACCAGGTTCTCCAGTTCCTGTCTCGCTTCCCGCAGAAACCGATTCAGTTCATTGTATCCGCTCTGCTTCAGCTCGTGTTCCCGCTGCCGCATCCGCAGTGCCGAGAGATCATTTTGCTTGATCTGTTCCTTCAGTTGCGTTTCCCTGGTCTTAAGCTGCTCTTCGCGCTGCCTGAATTCGCTTTGCCGCTGTTCAAGTTCTTTTATCATCTTGCTTACCTCCCCGCTCTCATGGGAGAGGTAGTTGCGGGCCGTATCGATAACCTGTGCGGGCAGGCCGCTACGGGCGGCAATATCCAGAGCATGGCTTTCCCCCGGCAGTCCGACTACTACCCGATAATTCGGGGTAAGAGTAGACGCATCGAAGTCCATGGAAGCATTTTGTACCTTTGGTGTAGTATAGCCGTAATTTTTCAGCAGGCCGTGATGCGATGTAGCCAAACTAGTTGCCCCGCGCTGCAGAAACTCATCTAAAACGGCCATTGCCAGGGTGGCACCTTCGCCCGGATCGGTGCCCGAACCCAGTTCATCGAGCAGTGCCAGTGCATGCACGTCGGCGTGTTCCAGCATCTCGGCAATTTTAGACATATGGCCCGAAAATGTGGACAGCGACCCCTCGATTGACTGTTCGTCACCGATATCTGCGTAAATACCGTTGAACACCGCCAACTCGGTCTCCTCATCGGCCGGCACTTGCAGACCGAACTGATTCATCATGGATAGCAGCCCGACGGTTTTCAACGTGACCGTTTTACCTCCGGCATTGGGACCGCTGATTATGAGGCTCTGCACATCGCCGGCGGTTTCAATATCAATCGGAACCGCCGATTCCCGCAGCAGGGGATGCCGGGCACGTTTCAGTTTGAATCCCCGTTCGCGGTATATCGGCCGCACGCAGTTATGTAGGCGGGCGTAACGCGCCCGGCACAAGAAACTGTCGACCGCCGCTATCACTCGGAGGAGCTGCTCTATTTCTTGGCAACGGGCTGCCAGAATTTTGGTCAGATCGCGCAGTATGGCCAGGATGATCTCGCGAATCTCCTGTTCAACCAGGGCAATTTGGTTGTTTTTCGTCATGAGTTCGGGCGGCTCGATGTAGACCGTAGCACCGCGGGCCGAACTGTAGTGAATTACACCGGAGACCATGTTTTGAAATTGCGCCTTCAGCGGCAATACTATCCGGCCGTCCCGCTGAGTAGGCACATCACTCTGCCAACGGCCGCTGTTCTGTTGGAGGTAGCCTTGAGCGGCCTTGTTCAACTCATTCCGCAGTCTGGCCAGTTGGGCGCGTTGTTTACGCAACTCGGGGTGGCTATCCTTCACGGTCCCGTCATTATTGAGCACAGCAAAAATCTCTTTGGCGGTGCTTCTGAAGTCCCCAATCTCCTGACCGTAGGTAGCGATTTCCGCGTAGCCGTATTCTCCGGCCAGCTGTAAATAGGCAGACAGCCGATGTGCCGAGTTGAAATAGCGGGCAAAGCGTACGATTTCCTCTCCTTCGAGCACTACCCCCTCTTTGGAAAGCTCATGCACATCTGTGTGGAGCTCGGGAAACTCGAATGAGGGAAACTCCTCTCTCTCCAGAAACTCCCGGGCCTGCTCAACCTTATTCTGCAGTGGTTCCAGATCGTCCTGGTTGTAGAAAAAGCCATGCCCGCTGACAGCCGTCCGGCCGTCTTCGCTGATACAATAATCGAGGAGTTCAGTTCTAATTTTTTCGAATTCTAAGACAGCAATCGTATGTTGATGCATAAATTTTAACCGTATTCCGTTCTCTCTTCTAATTCATAATAAATGCGCGCGTAACTTTCGTATCTGTCCGGATGTATCAGCTTCGCTTCTACTGCATGCTGCACTGCGCACCCCGGTTCATGGAGGTGACTGCAGGGCTGAAACTCGCATTTTCCTATATAGGGGAGAAAATCCTTGAAATAGTGGTCCAGGTTCTCAGGACTCTCTATTCCCAACTCTATTTGCCGTATGCCGGGGGTGTCGATGAAATAGTTCTGTTCATACTCATACAACCGGGCGTTTTTGGTAACGTGCCGGCCACGATCGTATTTTTGCGAGATTTCGCCAACTTGCAGCTCCACTCCGGGAAACAAGCGGTTGAGCAGAGAACTTTTTCCAACCCCGGACTGTCCGAAGAAGGCAGTTAATTGGCCCCCTACTTTCTCTGCAAGGGTATCTATTCCATTTCCTGATACAACTGAAGTTTCGATGACCTCATAACCCATGTCTGCAAACACCTGCATTCGTCTGCGAACCGCTTCATCATACTGCAGATCTACCTTATTCAGTACAATCAATGTCGGAATTTCCTCTGCAGCTATCAGCACCCGGTCGATAAACCGTGGACGGAAGGGAGGATTCTTCGGAGAGCTTACTACAGCCAACAGGTCGAGGTTGGCAGCCACGGTTTGCAGGGCTCTTCGTTTTCGATTCCAGCGCACCAGAGAGTTCTCACGCTTTTTGCGCTTCAGGATTAGTCCTTCACTCGGGGTATGAGCGTCCGGTTCGAATTCTACCACATCGCCGGGGGCTAAAGGGTTATAGGCTTTTTCATCCTGCCGAAGTATTTTCCCTTTCAGTCTGCATTGATACGCCCGGCGGTCGACTTTCACGGTAAAAATATTGTTTGCTCCGAAAGCAACTCTTCCTGTAAGTATGCTCACAGCAGACCGCTCCACTCAAGATTGTATAGCTGAGCAAAACTGTCGTAGCGCTTTTCGGCGGCTTTTTCGAGACCCTTTCCACTGACAAAGAAACGGTTCTGCACCGGTTTTACACCCGCGGGCGCAGTTCTGGCGATATTATTCTTGTTGAGCATGCGCAGTGCCTGCTGCGTTACTCCTTCTCTGGAATCTATCACCTCAGCGGTTCCATTTAGCATGTGATGCAATAGTTCCTCGACGAAAATAAAGTGCGTACAGCCGACTACCAGAGTGTCTACCCGATGAGTTTCAAAAAAATCTACTGCCGGCCTTAATACTGCGGCCTTTTGTTCTGCCGTTGTAGTGAAGTAGTCCAATTCTACTAAATCTACTATCTCTACTCCGGCATAACGAATTACTTTACAATCGGCTGCAAACTGAGTGATTAGATTTTCTGTATAAGGATCTTCTACGGTTCTTCTGGTAGCCAATACGCCAATTGCCCGGCGTACTGAAATTTCAGCGGCCGGTTTGATTGCCGGTACAACACCGATAAAGGGAATATCAAAGTGCCGCCGCAACGCATCGAGGGCTACTACAGAGGCCGTATTGCAGGCAATCAGCATCAGTTTCGGATTGGTTTCATCTATAAACCTTGCAACCGCCTGTACGATAATATCCCGCAGTTCCTGGTCGCTCTTTTCACCGTAAGGAAAGTGCGCACGATCGGCCAGATATACGAAATTTTCATGGGGAGCATATTTTCTCAAGCTCTGCAAGTATGGCAAACCGCCAACTCCGGAATCAAAAACAGCAATTGGTCTGTCATTCACTCGAACACTCCATAACTGTATATTAGCATACAATAACCCTTTTTCCTATTGCACATGCCGGGAACACATAATAGTCTATACGTATGTTTCTTTTTAATAAATGTCAGAAACCTGATTGTCAACTGTTTGCTGCGAACGGTGAAGATTACTGTCTGCATCATGTCGACGATCCCCACGAGTGCAACCGCAGGCTCATACAATTGATCACCGATACAAAAACGTTGAAAGATCTTAACTCTTCATGTATAAGCACAGCAGATGCCGACTTCAGTGAGCATACTTTTATGGTGTGTAATTTTTCCGAAAGCACATTTAAAAACGTTAATTTTTCTTCCAGCAAATTTGATTTGTGCTTTCTGCAGTATTCTACTTTTGAAAACTGCAACTTTACCGGTGCAAATATTAAATATTCAGTATTTGCCGGCAGCACTTTTCTAAACTGTGATTTTACTGATTCTGACATTGTACATACCAACTTTCTCGGAATACAGGGAAAGGACTGCGTGTTTAACGATTCGGATTTGTATTACTCCAACTTTACCAGCTCTCGCTTAAACAATGTGAGTTTTGTGGACTGTAATCTGAAGAAGGCTGATTTTGTAAACAGCCTTCGCGAGGCTGTAAGCTTTAAGTATTCAAACTACGAGGAAGCCCGATTTCAACAGGATACTGCCATATGAAGCTCTATTTCCATTTCGCGGTAGTCGGCTTTGCCAACACCTACCTGATCGGCCCCCCCAACGGAGGCGACGGCATTTTGGTGGATCCCGGAATTATGGATAGAGAATTGCTCACGCTCATTGAGAGTAATCATTACTATATCAAGACTATACTGGTGACTCACCATCACAATTCACATGTAAAAGGAATCCGTACGCTAAAAAAAATCTATGATGCGGATATTTATTCTTTTTCCCCGTATATCCTCGACTATCCTTCTATTCCCATCAAAGACGGTGATGAGTTTACCCTTGCATCGGGCATTAAAGTAGAGGTTATCGAAGTCCCGGGACACTCTTCAGATTCGCTGATATACCATATCGGAGGGATGATATTTACCGGAGATGTTCTGGCAGCCGGTAGGGTCGGTAACACAAAAAATAGCTTCTCCCGGGCACTGCTGCTGCGTTCGATTGACGAAAAGTTGTTTTCTCTGCCCGACACTACCCTGGTCTTACCCGGTCACGGTCCCCCGTCTACCCTTAAAGCGGAAAAAATGTTTAACCCGGATTTGAAATTACTAGAAAAATCGGAATAGGTTGATTCTATTCGACCTCCTCTCACTTAGCGCAGAGATCTTAAAGCACATTTGAGGTGCTCCGGCAGATGCGCCCGAAACACCCGCGAATCCATCTCGCCCGGCAGTCGCAGTATTAGCTTATACGCATGCAGCAGTAAGGAGTAGCTCTTGAAGCTGCCGCCGGTCCGTCCGTAGAGCGGGTCCCCGATTATCGGATGCCCGAGAGAGCTCATATGGACCCGCAGCTGATGCGTACGACCGGTAGAAGGGCTCAATAAGACGAAGCTTGAGTTTTCGAAGTGTCTGAGAACACGGTATTCCGTATAGGCCTCTTTTCCGTCACTGTGTTTCCAGGTGAATTTTTTGCGGTTATGTGCATCTCTGGCTATGGGATGATTCACAGATCCATGGGGCTTCTGCAGTACACCTTTCACTACTGCAAGATACTGCTTTATTATTGATTTTTTTGAAAATTGCCGTGAAAGGAAATGCATCGCATCGGGGTCTTTGGCCGCTACCATAATTCCGGATGTGTCTTTATCGAGTCGATGTACTATTCCCGGGCGCAAGGGGTATTCGGGAAAATTAGTTTTTAATTGCGGTACATACGCTAACAGGGCGTGAACCAATGTCCCGCTGTAATTCCCCGCCCCCGGATGAACCACCATGCCCTGTGGTTTATTGAGAACTATGCAGCGGCTGTTTTCATAGATAATATCTAGGGGAATCTGTTCCGCTTCAATGCTGATATCCTCTTTCGGCAGGTAGTATACCACCAGTTCATCACCCATTCTGAGAGCTTTGCTGAGTTTGGCTTTTTTACCGTTTATCTCGATTTCAACTTTTCGATGTTTTAACTGACTGCGCGGTAGAAGTTCCATATAATCGGAAATATAACGGTCCGCTCGAATTCCTTCTGCCTCAGGTTCTTCTACGGTTGTGTAGGTGTTAATTTTTTTCATGGGTATCGATTATTAAGTCTATAATAGCTATAACCAGGGAAAGCGAGATACTTATACCGATTCTTTCTATCATTGTATCCTGAGTAAACTGCTCTTTCTCCGGGGAATTGCCCAGAAACAGCGGAAGGTACTCCTGAGTGAAGCCGTTAGAGGTGTATGCGTACATATCGAAACCTAAGGAACCGAATAAAAACGCAATCGGCAGTGCTCCGAAAAAAATCGTTTCAAACCGTCTGGCGGTGTGGGCCCACTCAGGAAATTCTTCCGGCCGATACGGTTCATACGCATCTTCCTGCGACCATATATACACTGGTGTACTGGCGAGCATTGCAATTACAGCAACCAGCAAGAAAATTCTTTTTAGAGACATTAGCGTGTACCGAACAGCGCGGTGCCGATTCGCACCATAGTCGAGCCCTCTTCAACTGCAATTTCATAGTCCGAGGTCATGCCCATAGACAGCTCTTGAATCGGCAGTTCGGGAAACCGGCTCTGCGCCTCCTCGTACACGCTTCTCAGGAGAACAAAAGCCTGCCGGATTGCCTTGGTGTCGGAGGTAAACGGGCCGATTGTCATAAAACCTTTTACCTTGAGGTGTGAAAAGTCAGCCAGCTGCTCAATGTCGGCAAACAAGGTGTCTTTAGAAAGATAACCGCTCTTTGATTCTTCCCCCGAGGTGTTGAACTCAATAAAGATATCCATCTGTTTATCGATTGCCGCACACCTTTTTTCGAGTTCACGGGCTGTTTTCAGTTTATCTATGGATTGAACACAGCCGGCAATTTCGGCAGCCTGCTTAGCTTTATTGCTCTGAAGATGGCCGATTAAATGGAGCTCGGCATCCTCGTAGAAGTCGGCATACTTTTCGTAGGCTTCCTGTACTCGATTCTCGCCGAACAACCTCAATCCGGCCTTATATGCCGCTTCAACCTCTTCCCGACTTTTAGTTTTTGTTACGGCCATGAGTTTTACCTCTTCGCCTGAACGACCAGCTGTCTGCGCCGCCGCATCTATTCTTTGAAGAATTTCTTTTACCTTTTTCTCAATATTAGTCATATAAGTATCATATCGAGTAGGTACTCTGCTGTAAAGAGATTGCACACATCCACTGTGTATATTAAAGTATGATTCACATATGCAGATAGATAGACATTTGAGAAGACTACATCGATACTCTACGTCATCAGCTCCGCCGAAGGACAGCGCCGCTCTGTTTATTTTGGGATATTTTCTCATTTATTGTCTGTTTTATGGTTTAACTCCGAACATAATCGGAGCGCTTACTTTCGGCTGGTATTTGTCATTGATAATAGAAGTCCCTGCCCGGCAGCTCTACAAATTCCGATTTTTATCATACCGCATGGCGGTAGCGATTTCAGCCTTTGTAACCTTTTCACTTTTGATTTTTGGTGTCAGCCGGATCGTGCCGATCGTCCTGGAGGAAGGCAAGCGTTTGTTCCCGGTTTTGCGGGAATCAGTGCAGACTTTCAAAGTGCCGGTCTTCCTTGCAGATAGTCGTATAGGTATTGAAATTACTAAAGCAATCCAGGGCGCCACCGGAAAATTGGTTGAACGTACAGCCCAAGTGGGAGTCGATATAGTCAACGCCCTTTTCCAAAGGCTTCCCGACTTCACTACCGGATTGGTTGTATTCATTATCACTGCCGGCTATTTCACGTATGTGGTTCCGGTGTTCAAACAGAACATGTGGCGATTCTTTCCGCGGTCCGGCAGCGACAAGGCGATAAAGTTCGTAGCGGAAGTATACGGAGATATTCGACATTTTATAGCCGGCCAAATCATAATTGCACTGGTAGTCGGAGTTATTGTGGGCACTGGATTGGCCATTGTCGGTGTACCATATTCTATATTTTTAGGATTTATCAGCGGTATCACCAACTTTATTCCCTATCTGGGGGTAATAGTAGCAGCTGTACCAGCCCTTGTCTTAGGTTTAGGCCATGGAGGACTGATAGGAGTTATTAAAGTTCTGATTGTACTCGTTGCTGCGAACCAAATTGAAGGATGGTTTCTGAGCCCGCGGATTCAGGGATCGCGGATGAAACTGAACTGGTTTGTCATCATTCTGTCTATTTTGGTAAGCGGAGCAATTTTCGGCTTAGTCGGAATTCTTATTGCGATTCCTTTAGTGGTGTTCTTCAAAAAGTACTGGGTGCGGTACGTTCAGGTTTATTTTTCTAAATCATGAATAGTATCAATGAAGAAGGGATGAAATTTGCGGTAGAAATTCTCCGGTACTAGAAAGTTGATGGTCCGGGGTACTATCGAAATCTTCACTCGTGCAGCCGCTCCGGTATGATATAGTTCTCCATCTACGTGAAAGTAAAAGGGTTCCTCCATTTCTATTAGAGTTGATTTAACTTCATAGCGTTCGATGAGTGGATACCCTGCTTTTACCAGATGGTTGTTGATGCGGTCATGCCAGCCGTTCCACACTGAAAACAAGCTTCGCAGTACAGTAAAATGATTTGTGAACTGAAAAAGGTAGGCATCCATATTTCCGTCATTGCAGACCACATCCGGACAGATCTTAAAACGCTTGCCGTAATAAGGGCGGGTTCCGACTTCGATAAGAGCCGATTTGGTGCTGCGCACTAAATTATTAAAGGGAAACTCAGCGTTAATTTTGCCGCCTTTAAGGGCGTATTTTCCATCTCTAAATGTAAGGCTACTTTTAGGAGTGTTTCTAAAATCAAAACTTTTCAGCACTTTAAGGCCGGCCCCTACATAGTAACGGATACCGGGAATAATCATCTTGTCGGAAGAGGAGAACTTCTCTTTTCGCACCTTTAGTACATCTACGTCCACTCCGACACCAATCAACTGTCCATACAGAGTCTCAGTTTCGGTTTCAATTTTTAGGAGGTCCACCGCTTCATAATAATTGTTTTCAGCGCTTTCGATGTAGGTTTCTATCTGTTTGCTGATTCGCCACGGAATTTCGTAGGAATCCTGTATTCCGTTTCCGGTTCCTCCGCGCAGAAAACCCAGCGCCTTGTTCTCTGGAGGATGAATCATCATCGCATTGATTGCGTTGTGAACCGTGCCGTCCCCGCCCCAGATGACCAGGTTCCCGGCTGTGGAATCTTTACAGAATCTAACAACCTCGTCGACCAGCTCTTTTCGACTGTGAGTTTCAATAACCTCGGCCGCACGGCGCTGCTTCAAAATCTTCTTCAGTATTTTTACAGAAGAGGGATGCCTGGTCGGGTTTATGATAAATGTAAAATTCTGTAAATACTCGTTTTGCGTAGTTTTCACATTCTCTACTCTAATGAAGAAACCATCTGGTTTCAAACTAATATGCTGTATGTATCTAGTGGCCGCGGTCAGAATTGTATTAATACCTGGTTGATACAAAGAGTGAAGCAATAAAAAAGCAGCCCGGTTCAGGCTGCTTCATTCTAAATTGTTATGCAATAGGCAATTAAGAATGGGCGGTACTGGACTTGAACCAGTGACATCCTGCTTGTAAGGCAGGCGCTCTCCCAGCTGAGCTAACCACCCGCTAGTATTGAGCAAAATCTACCAAATAGCCTCGAAAGTGTCAATACAGCTTAGGAAAAAATATTTTAATGGCGAAAATCCTGCGGGATTTGAAGCAAAACAGCCTCTGCAACCCTCT
>CAZWDV010000009.1:47103-78269 GCA_964632675.1 uncultured Sediminispirochaeta sp. | reverse complement strand
AGATGTTTCAGAGCGAAGAGCTGAAAATCAAAGCATTTGTCTTCGACGACCCCGAAGGGTATCAGATAGAGATTCAGGAATCCCAATGGAAGTAGTATGGAGCCGTGCCGGCGTACCGTTACCGGAGGCCGACACCACTGTAATAGGCTGCTATCAGGACCCGCGTAGTCCTGAACCCGGAATTGACACTTCCCATGATGATGACACCATGCAGCTGATCAGTCGGTTGCTGGACGACGAATCCTTCAAAGCCGATGTGGGGGAGACGCGCAGTGTGACAGTCCTCACAGATCAAGCCCTTCGTAGAGTTGTGGTGGTCGGACTCGGAAAGCGCAGCGAACTGAATTCGGAGGGTATTCGCAAGGCAGTGAATGCTGCAGTCAGTGAAGCAAAACACCTTAAATCCCGTATACTCTGTGTCCACTTGTTGGGCCACAGCTCATCGGCAGGACCGCAAAGCAGTGCTCGGCTAATACCCGAAATTGCCCTGCTGTCGGTTTACCAGTTCGACAAATACAAGTCCGAGAAGAAAACCGAAACGCTGGAGCTTTTGGCGGTGAATCTGGGCAGCAGCCCTGCGGCTGAACTACAGGCGGCTGTGCAGGAAGGCGTGGTACTCGGAAACGCAACCGCTACAGCTCGCGACCTCGTGAATGAACCAGCCAATGTTCTTACTCCGGATGAGTTGGCCCGGCGAACTGAATCAATAGGGGCTGAAAGCGGATTCGAGGTTGAGGTCTTCGAAGAGCAGAAAATCGAAGCGCTCAAGATGCTGGCTTATCTGGAAGTAGCCCGGGCGGCGGCCAACCGTCCCCGACTGATAGTGCTGCGGTATAGTGGCGACGCGCGCCAGAATGCAGACACTGTTGCATTGGTTGGAAAGGGACTCACCTACGATTCCGGCGGGCTTTCAATCAAAACGAACGACGGCATGCTGACGATGAAACGGGACATGGGCGGAGCAGCTGCGGTCATTGGAGCTATGGCGGCGATTGCCCGCCAACGGCTCGCGGCAAATGCGGTGGGAGTAATTGCGGCCTGTGAAAATATGGTCTCTGAGCGCTCCTTTCGCCCCGGCGATATAATCGGATCAATGGCCGGTAAGAGCATCTACGTGGCCAGTACCGATGCCGAGGGTAGACTTACCCTCATCGATGCTATTCATTATGCCATTGAAAAGGAAGGGGCAACAAAAATTGCTGACATTGCCACCCTTACGGGGGCTGCGACCCATACTTTGGGCTATGCAGCTGATGTAGTTGTTTCGAACAGCGATGAACTGTACGCCGCACTCGAACAGGCCGCCGATGCAGCCGGAGAGAAAAAATGGAGAATGCCGATTTTCGATGAATACAAGCAACAGGTAAAGACTGATGAGGCTGATTTGACGAACGCTCCGGGGCGTCCCGGAGCTGTGACCGCCGGGGTGTTTATCGGCGAGTTTGTTCAAGATCGCCCCTGGGTGCATATCGACATAGCTCCGTCCGCCTGGGTGGATGAAAACAAGGGCTACCGTCACAAGGGTGGAACCGGCAGTGGTGTCAGGAGCCTCTATCACTTGGTAAAACAGATACTATAGGTAAGGTAGGTATGATTAAATTTCTAATTCGACGGACAATCCAGATGATAACGGTACTTCTGGTTGTTTCAATCATCGTGTTTGTTATGACCAGTGTGATTGGAAATCCAGTCTACAACATGCTTCCTCAGGATGCCAGCGAAGCGCAGATTCAGCAGGTCGTCAAACAATTGGGACTGGACAAGCCTATCTATGTGCAATATTGGATTTTTCTGAAAAATGCTCTACGGGGTGAATTCGGACGGTCTTATACCCATTTTGTTCCAGCGCTCGGGCTGATTATCAGCAAATTCCCGGCCACGATAGAAATCGTGTTGGTGGCAATGACCCTGACGGTGGTCTTGGGCATTTCCCTGGGGGTGTTTGCCGGAGCGAAACCGAAGAGCAAGGTGAGTAAGGTGATCATGTTCGGGTCTCTGGCCGGAATATCGCTTCCGTCCTTTTTTATGGGAATGGTATATATTTTCGTGTTTGCGGTTACTCTCCACTGGCTGCCGGTTTCCGGCAGAGGCGAGATAGGAACTCTACTGGGAATAAAAACCAGCTTAGCTACTTTAAATGGCTGGCGGCACATCATACTGCCGTCGCTGACTCTGGCATTGGTGAATGTCGCCACTATTATTCGTCTTGTTCGGGCAGGAATGATGGAAACTATGCGGCAAGACTACATTAAATTCGCCCGTGCCAAGGGGGTGGCCAGTCGCAAGGTGCTGTATGGGCATGCATTGAAGAATATTCTCATACCGGTAGTGACAATCTTCGGATTGCAGCTGGGCGAGCTGATTGCGTTTACCACAATTACCGAAACAATTTTTGCCTGGCCTGGAATGGGAAAGCTGCTGATAGATTCAATCACCAGTCTCGACCGCCCCATTATTTCGGCCTATCTGCTGTTTGTAGCGGTGCTGTTTGTGGTAATCAACTTCGTGGTTGACATATTGTACACATTTATCGACCCAAGAATCGATATCAATTCGTAAAGGAAGGCTGGTTTTGGCAACACAGACGAAAAGCAACAAGATGCATCTGTTTCTAACCTCAGAGTTTTTGCACAACTTTAAACGTTCGCCCGTCGCGATTATTTCTTCGGTGGTATTGCTGCTGATTATCCTCACCGCGCTGTTCGGCCCACACTTTACGGTACAGGACCCCTACGACCTCGGCAGCCTGAACTTGAGCGATTCCTATAAGCCGCCGGCCTGGTTGGAAGGGGGAGAGTGGAAGTTTTTACTCGGAACCGACCAGAACGGGCGTGATATTCTCAGTGCGATTATTTATGGCAGCCGGGTTTCCCTTTATATCGGGATAGTAGGAGTAATTCTCACATCTTTAGTAGGTATTACTTTGGGATTAATTGCGGGCTATTTCGGGGGTAAATTTGATACGCTCATTATGCGGATTGCAGACATACAGCTCGCCTTTCCGAGTATGCTGATTGCACTGTTTCTGATGGGCATCAGCGGGCCGAGTATTCGAAATATCCTAATAGCACTTACTCTCATAGGGTGGGTACGCTACACCCGAATTGTCCGTGGAGAAGTGCTGTCGGTGCGGGAGAAGGAGTATGTGGAAGCGGCCAAGGTAATCGGCTTTTCGAATATAAGTATAATACTCAAGCAAATCCTTCCGAATGTGCTCACTTCGATCATTGTTGTCTCGACTCTGCGGGTAGGGTCGTTCATTATGATCGAAGCGACTTTGAGTTTTCTGGGGGTCGGGGTGCCGATCAGCGCGCCCTCATTGGGCATGCTCTGTAGTGACGGCTTCAAGGTTTTGTACAGCGGACTGTGGTGGGTTTCGATTTTTCCGGGGCTCTACATTGTAGTTATTGTGTTTTCAGTGAACCTGCTCGGTGATTTTCTCCGGGACGAGTTGAACCCGAAACTGAAGTGATGAGGCGGATATATGCAAGAGAGAAATAAAATACTTGAAGTGAAAAACCTGAAAACCCATTTCCATACTTTTCAGGGGGTGGTGAAGGCCGTCGACGACGTGAGTTTTGATCTGTATGAAGGAGAAATCCTCGGAATTGTCGGTGAGTCGGGCGGAGGAAAATCCATCACCGGCTTTTCGGTTATCAACCTTATTGAAGAGCCCGGGAGAATAGTCCAGGGCGAAATCAATTTCGAGGGTAAGAACATAGTAAAGAAGTCGGAATACGAGATGAATAAAATTCGGGGAAAGAAAATCTCGATGATTTTTCAGGATCCGATGACTTCCCTGAACCCCGTATACACTATAGGTCGGCAGCTCGAAGAGGTGTTGATTCTGCACGAAAACTTGTCGAAGGCCCAGCGGCATAAACGCTGTGTAGAGCTGCTGGACTCAGTGGGAATTTCGAATGCCGAAAAACGGCTGCAGAATTACCCCCACGAGTTCAGCGGCGGGATGCGTCAGCGTGTAGTAATCGCGATTGCCCTTGCATCGAATCCTAAAATCATTATTGCCGATGAACCGACTACTGCCCTCGATGTGACAATACAGGCACAGATTCTGCGTTTGATGCAGAAAATCGTGCAAGAGAACAACTGTGCGCTTATCTTGATTACCCACGATCTGGCGGTAATTGCAGAGATGGCCCATCGGGTAAATGTAATGTACTGCGGCAAGATAGTGGAAACCGGTTTTACAAAAGATATTATAAACCACTACGCGCACCCGTACACAGAAGGTCTGATCGGTTCGATACCTTCAACCGACCACGACAAAGAGCGTCTTACTACCATCAGCGGAGTGGTTCCGAATATGTTCGACTTGCCGAGGGGCTGTAAATTCGCCCCACGCTGCAAATACAGACAGGACATCTGTTTCGAGAGTGAACCCGGAATGACAGATATCGACAGTAACCACAAAGTTGCGTGTTTTTTTTCACTTACGGAGGCGGTTAAATAGATGAATGCAATGCTAGAAGTTTCAGGCTTGGAACAGAGTTTCCAGTTAACAAAAACGTTTTTGGACTCCTTGAAGGTGAAAAACAAGCGTATAGTAAGGGAGAAAAAGATCTGCCATGCGGTCAACAAAATCGATTTCCGAGTAAAGCACGGAGAGACCTTTAGCCTGGTAGGTGAATCGGGCTGCGGTAAATCGACTACTGCCAGAACAGTAATTAAAATACTCGAACCGAAAGCAGGCAAAATAGTGTTCGACGGCACCGATATTACCGATTTCAGCCGCCGGCAGATTTTGCCGTTCCGCAAAAGAATGCAGATGATTTTTCAGGACCCCTATGCATCGTTGAATCCGCGGGAAAAAGTAATTGATATAGTGACCGCTCCGATGCTGCTGCATAGCATGGCGGCCGGACGCCATGAAGCCGTGGAAAAGGGAATCGAAATTCTCAGAAGAGTCGGCATCCGTGAAGAGCAGATTACCCGGTTCCCACATCAGTTTAGCGGCGGACAGCGCCAGCGGATCGGTATTGCACGGGCGTTGGCGGTTAATCCTGAGTTTATTGTTGCCGATGAGCCCGTATCGGCCCTGGACGTGTCTATACAAGCCCAGATCCTGAACCTCATGATGGACCTGCAATCGGAATTCCATTTCTCCTATCTGTTTATTGCCCACGACCTGTCGGTTGTACGGCATATCAGCAACGATATCGGAGTAATGTATTTGGGTAAGATCGTAGAAAAGGGCGGAAAAAAACAAGTCTTCGAGAATCCGAAACACCCTTATACTGAAGCACTGCTTTCCTCCACTCCGAAAATTACCGGCGACAACCTGGCGAATTCCAAGCCCCTGGAAGGTGAAATCCCCAGCCCGGTAAACTTGCCGCCCGGATGTTACTTTCATGAGCGCTGCCCATACCGTCTGCCGATCTGTAAGGAAACTTTTCCACAAGAGAAAGAGGTTGAGACGGGCCACCTGGTAAGTTGTCATCTCTACTAAGGAGGAAAATGTGAAATTGCAGGCCACACCGCTAGAAGAACTTTCATCGATGCTTGCTGGCATCGAACCGATCAGTGTAGAAGAGCGCAAGGGGCGCATCGAGAAGCTGCAGTCGCTCATGCGCACACAGGGCCTGCACGCAGTGGTGCTGGATGCAACCTCGAGCCTGTTTTACTTTACCGGCGTCAAATGGTCGCAAAGTGAAAGAATAACCGCTGCGGTTATTCCGGTGAGCGGAGAAGTTGCCTACGTCTGTCCGGCCTTCGAAAAAGATCGACTGAAAGAGATGCTCCTTTTCGGCACAGATACTTATACATGGGAAGAGGATGAGAGCCCCTTTGAACAGTTCGCACTGCTCTTGCAGGAGAGAGAAATAAAAAGCGGCCGGATCGGTATAGACGGCAAAGCACGGTTTTTTCTCTTCGACGGAATCCGGACTGCAGCCCCTGACCTCGAATATGAAAATGCCGATAAGGTCATCAGTGCCTGCCGGATGATTAAATCAAAAGCTGAGATAGCGCTCTTACAGAGGGCTAATGACATAACAGCGGAAGCCTTCAAAACCTGTATTTCAATGTTGAAAGAGGGGATATCCCAGAGTGAGTTTCGCGAACTGAGTGTGGCCGCTCACAAGGCAATGGGTGTGCAGGGCGGAATCGGCGTGCAATTCGGAACCTCGACGGCATTTCCCCACGGTTCCAAAGAATTGACCTACCTGCAAAAAGGGGATGTGGTCTTGATGGACGGCGGCTGTCAGGTGGAAGGGTACACCTCCGATATTTCACGCACCATAGTGTTCGGCACTCCGACTGCCCGGCAAAGAGAAATCTGGAATCTCGAAAAGCAGGCCCAGGCCGCCGGTTTTGCTGCCGCCCGTATAGGAGCTGCTTGCGGTGATGTGGATGCCGCTGCACGCCGGGTAATCGAGGCGTTCGGTTTCGGTCCGGGGTATAAAGTGCCGGGGTTGCCGCACCGCACCGGTCACGGTATCGGATTGGACGGCCACGAGTGGGGCAATATTCTTCCCGGAAATTCAACCACATTGCAGCCGGGGATGTGCTTCAGCATTGAGCCGAACATTTCAATATACGGAGAGTTCGGTGTTCGGCTGGAAGACTGCGTGTATATGGATGCAGATGGTGGGCATTACTTTACTGAGCCGAGCCCGGCCATCGATGAACCATTTAAAACTTGACTTGAGCGGGGAATATGGTACTATAGTATTGGCCATAAAATGGAATGTTATTCCGTGATGCAGTATAATAAAAAGACGAAAAGAGGCTGCGGATTGTTCTGCAGCTTAAAAAAAATAAGGAGATGAGTAGATGAAAAGAAGAAGTGCAGTTTTCATGGTTTTGGCAGTAGCACTGCTGCTGAGCACAGCCATGCTGTTCGCCGGCGGAGGGCAAGAGGAGGGAGCTTCCGCGGAAATGCAAGAGAAGCCGACAACTCTGACAATCGGTATGAACCAGGATGTAACCACTTGGAATCCGTACGCCCGTAACACCTACCAGAGCAACTCGATACGGCTTCATTTTTTTGAAGGCTTGATTGAAATTGGTGACGATCTCAGTTCTGTTCCCGCATTGGCAACCGATTGGGAAAGCAATGCGGATGGAACCGTCTGGACTTTCTATCTCAGAGAGGGAGTGAAATTTCACAACGGGAACGACTTTACTGCTGATGACGTGATATTTTCTTTTGACGCCTGTCTTGAAACCGCATTGGCATGGGCCGATGCAATGGCGACAGTGGAAAGCTACAGGAAAATCGACGACTACACTGTGGAAGTAACTTGTAACCAGCCTGACGTTATTTTCCCGAAGATGGTCAGAAACATCCTGATCGTTGACAAGGAATCCAGCGAAGGCAAGGGACTGGAATACTTCGAAACCAACGTGAACGGTACCGGCAAATACGTTCTGGAAAATTACATTAAAGACGACCGGGTAGTGGGTGTGAGAAATGAGAACTACTGGGGCGAAAAGCCGGAGTTCGAGAAAGTCACCTTCAAGACAATCACCAATGAAGGGACTCGCACCGCCAGCATCATCAACAATGAAATCGACTTTATGCCCTTTGTAGCGGTTCGGGATGCAGAAATGCTGAAAAACCTCGAACCCATCAACATTGTTCAGTCTGATGGTATCGAACCGAGTATGTTCGCCATGACCCAGGTTCCCGGCGATCCGAGTCCCGGTTCCGACTTTCCCTTGATTTCACCGGATGGAAGCAACCCCTTGAACAACCGCGACGTACGTGAGGCGATTGTACGGGCGATTGATGCCGAAGAGTTTATCGACAAGGTACTGGCCGGCTATGGGTCGGTTTCCCCGACTGTTATCCCTGAAGGGTTTAACGGTTACAATCCGGACATCGAAAAATACCCGTATAATCCTCAAAAGGCAGAAGAGCTGCTAGATAATGCCGGTTACCCGGTACAGAAATCTGGCAAACTCGAAGGGTATAGGTTCGCCATTACTCTGGACTGTCATGAAAAAACCACCAATGAGGCCATCGCAATTGCGAGTTACCTGAACAAGGTCGGAATCAACTGTACTCCCAACCCAATGCCCAGTTCCGTAGTGTGGGGCTATGTGCGCATGTATGAAAAATACGCTTCCCACTTCGTCTTCTCTACCTGGGGCGACGCGAGTGCTGAGAGTGTTATTGTAGCCAAAGACGTTATCTACAGCGCCTATTTTGACGAACGCAAACGTGACGGCTGGGGTGGTGCAAACCGTGGTTACTACAGCAACGAACGGGTTGATGCGCTCATCGAAGAAGCGCTAGCAACTGTCGATTATGACGAACGAGATGCCCTGATGCAGGAAGTATGGCAGATCGTGCATGACGAAGTAGGTCTGTTCAGTATTTATAAAGCGAACAACATTTTTGCGGTTCGCGATGTGTACGATTTTACACCGCGTGCCGACCAGTACATCATGGCCTGGAACCTGAGTGCAGCTGAGTAAGTAGAGCATTTTTTCTTGGAACAATCGGGCGGCCTGCGGGCCGCCCATTTTGATTTCCGAGTGAAGCGGGCGCTGTTGGCCGGCTGTAAAGCAATCTATTCTATGTTAAAAAACCCCAAATCGTTGAAATCATTCTCAGAGAGGTGAAATGAGGTATGGACTGCCCAGAACCTGCGCGGCTGATAAAGGAATACCCAGGGGGCCTCATTGTGCAGGATCCGATAGGCTTGCTGATAAAGGGCCCGGCGCTTATGGGCCTCTACTGTTGCGCTTGCCTCTGATATGAGGGCATTCATTTCGTCGTTGTGGTATCCCTGCCACCATACCCCTGCAAAGCGGGAGTCGAGCTTCTCATGCAGCACCTTGTAAGAGCTCAAAGGACTCGAGTCGAAGCAAAAGATGCCGTGCAGCTCTTTGGCGGTAATTTTACGGGCATATTCTGCGCGATCTTCGTGGAGCCGGACCGCTGCGTTCAAACCCACTTGCTGGAATGAGTCCGCCAGAAAGCGGGCCAGGGCCGGCCCCTCATCCGGTATGGTAGTCGGGGCATGAACTTCCAGCACATAAGCCTCCGGAAGCTCGGCCGCTTCCAAGAGTTCGCGTGCTTTGGCGGGATTGTAAGGATAGGGGGCTATCTGCGGGTCGTACGCAAAGTGACGGTCCGAGAAGGGCCCGTTCAAAGCTTTCCCATGACTGTAAGCTACCTCACGGATCAAACGATCGCTATCCACAGCATAATTCAGTGCCTGGCGTACACGCGGGTCACTGAATGGCCGTGCCCGGCATTCAATGAAGAAAATGACACTCAGGCTGCTGTCCCATCCGTAAACGAGGGTGTGGGGATCCTTTACCAGGGAGTCGATCTCTTCGATGGGCGGATCAAGGGCCAGCTGCGCGGTTCCGCGCCGGAGGTCGGCGGCACGCTCATGGGCATCGTTTACCGATTTAAAAAGGATATTTTTTGGAATTGTTTGGTCATCAGAAATATCAGATTTTAACTCGAGGAGGGCGCTGTGCTCGGTATACTCACTGAGAATATACCGGCCTGCTCCGACCCCGTCGGCATAGCTTTGCCAGCCCTCCGGCAGGATCGCCAGGTCGGGCAGCAGTTCCGCGAGATCCGCGATCGGCTCAGGGTTTTTGAGTACCGCTGTAGAACGGTCTTCAGCGTAGATCTCTGCCTGGCCGAAGTATTCGTTGTAGGTAACCGTAAATAACTGCCCGGCGGTGTCGGGTTGTGCGGCGCGCTTCAGGCTATAGACAACATCGTCAGCAGTGAGTTCCCGGCCGCTTTCAAAATAAATACCCTTTTTTAGGTAAAAACGCCACGTCCTGCCGCAGTCCGCCTGTTTCCAGTCTTCGGCAAGAACACCGTGGCCCCTTGTTCCGTCGTGATGCAGCAGGCTGGGAAATAGCAGTCGGCGGATCACCAGCAAGGCATGGGCATCGGTACACAGATGCGGGTCTTCAATCTTTACATAGGGAAGCAGCACCGTCACATTATCCGTCATTGTGGTCTCCTCATTCGGGTAGTGCTTTGATTATAACATAGGAGACCGTTATGTGGAATAAGGATTCATTATACGGTATTTAGATGTGCTGGTTTGGCATGCCCAGCTCGGTTGCCATCTGTTTACGAACGGCGTCTATGAATTCCTTGTAATTGTGATTCTCCGCGCGGAGACGTTTGATTTCATAGATCATCCAGCGTATATCTTCTTCCGCGTTGACAATGTCGTATTTCATTTCGGCATTGCGGTTGTATTTTAGCCAGCACAACTGGTTTCCCTGCCGCTTCTTTCTTGCCAGCAGGTCCTCTATTTCTTGAAGCCGGTCTTTTTCCATGTGTACTAATGTTACTCCGAGTACCGGAAATTTTCCCGGTAGATTTTATTTATTGTTGCCGCCTAACTCTTCGAGAACTCTTAAAATTTCCGGCAGAACTTGTTTTTTTCTCGAGAGAATATTCGGTAGATCAAACCGGCCCGGTTTTTCCTGCTTGAACACTAACCGCTCCTCTGCTTCGGGAAAGGGAGTGGTAAATAATTTGCTGTGTTCATGGAGCACATTGGTAATAAGAAGCATAGTCCAGTCCAGTTTCTGGTCTTTTTTTACTTCCTCCAGTGCATCTAGATAGGTCTGCTCGACCTCATCGATATTCTGGAAAGTAACCACTTCTACCTGTCCGATGCCGATTTTAAGACTGAATTCGGAGTAACGCTTGAAATCGGCTTTGATCACCTCTTGCGGGCTCTCTTTGCCGAGCACCGCAGTGTGGCTGAATATGTGCTCTCCGAATTCTTCTATTGTAATACCGGCCACATTTGCCAGTTGTGCGGCGGCCCGCCGGTCTTCGTTGGTGGCGGTTGGGGACTTCAGTATGACTGTATCCGACAGCAGTCCGGCCAACAGCACTTTGGCTGTGGTAGCATTCACCGGTACTCCGGCCTGCAAATAGTGCTGGTAAACAATAGTACAGGTGCTGCCTACCGGTTTGGCAGCAATATAGATCGGGGTCCGGGTCTTCTCTGCCGCTAAGCGGTGATGATCGATTATTTCGAGTATCTCTGCATTCTCAATTCCGCGGATACTCTGATCCGCCTCGTTATGATCTACCATTATTACCTTGTGGCTGGGGCGGTCGATAAAGCACCTGCGAGTAACCACACCGACAAACTGACTTTCATCATCTGCGGAAAAAACTGGTAAGCCCCGCAGGTCTGAGTTGACGAGCAGGTTTTTCGCCTCATCGAAATGGCGGTCTTCTGTAAGCAGGGGATATTCGGTTGCCATAATGTTCTTCACCGGAGAACTGAGGCGCAGTAGTCGTACCGTTTCCGCCGTATCGGTACGGGAGACAAACACCGTCCCACTGTAGGAGCTGAAATCAATCGAGACCTCATCCGGTTCGCGAACACCCGTGAGTACAATTGCGGGAAACTGTTGTTCGATGGCGTATTCCAGTATTTTTTCGCGCTGACCTACCACGAGAATCGGTTTGTCCGGCAACAGTGCTCTGATCCGGTCGAGGCTGGTTTCATAAGGCATTGCTCCTATCATTACCGGAGCTGTAAACTCGTGCTGGGTTCCCTGTCTATAGCAAAAGCCGGAAAGGATCTCTTCGAAGTTATCGGTGCAGAAGAAATAACGGGGGCGGCCGCCGATGTGTTCGGAAATGAGAAAATCCGATATTTCATTTACGCTCACCAGTCCAACAAATTTTGAGTCATTCTCGAACACCGGCATAATACTGATATTGTAGTCATGGATTATCTTTACGGCGTTGAGGGTCGGTTCGTTGGCGGAAATTCGGTGTGGATTACGGGTCACAATATCCCTAACTCGCGGGTGGACATCTTTTTCAAGCCGGGGGGGAGTAATGCCGATCTCTTTTAAGGTTGCCTTTGTCTGCGCGTTCATATGTCCGCAGCGGATTGCATGGTAGCGGGTGTGCGGGTCGAGGGTTGTCTTCAGCTGCGCGTATGCCCAGGATGCACACACCGAGTCCATGTCCGGATTCCGATGGCCTGTGATGAATATGTCGTTCATAGCTTCCTCGCGATACGAATGTTGGTGCCTGTCATTGCCGGCGGCCTGGTAATGACCGGCCTCAGTACCAAAGGTTACACACTTTGGCGCCGCATCGCAACCCGCACTTCGCACGAACTGCAGCGCTGCAGAATCGAATCTGCCTCTTTTCCTGGAAGCGTCCGTATTTCCCACACGATTCGGCACTCCTCCGGGATAATGTTACGGGTGGAGCCTATGTTTTATTAGAATATGCAAAAAAAATGATTCAACAATACGTATGAGCAGTGAGGCGGTAAAGAGTATAAAAAAACTTGATGCCGTGATACGGTGTGGTGTATCATGAATTGGAATGAAACAGTAATTTTCTATTTGACTATAATCCACTCTCATGTTAAGGTACAAAAGTGAAATGATATACCGCATCGCGGTATTAATATACTCCAGGGAGTGTTTCAATGGTGCATGAAAAGCTGAAATACCTATTCCGGCCGGCTACTATCGCGGTGGTCGGGGCGTCCGAAAAACCGGGGCCCGGGTTACAGGTAATTGAGAATCTACGCGCACTTGGATATGCAGGGGATATCTACCCGGTAAATCCGAAATATGAAAAGGTACTCGGTCGCACGTGTTATCCGTCACTGAGTGCGGTAAAAGCAGCCGGGCATTCGGTTGATACTGTGGCTATTCTGTTGGGAAAACAGAATGTCATTCCGGTGATGGAAGAAGCCGCGCAGATTGGTGCGAAAGCAGGCTGGGCCTTTGCCGCCGGCTTCGGCGAATCCGGCGATGAAGGCAAGGTGCTTGAAAAACAGCTGCAGGACCTGTGCCGAGAGAACGACATGCTGTTCCTCGGACCGAATTGTGTGGGGTATCTGAATCCGAATGATAAAAGCGGTACCTTCAGTGCTCCCGCGCCAAAAGAAATACGGGCCGGCAATATCGGTATGGTAGCTCAAAGCGGTTATCTGGGGCTGGCGGTAGCCAACAGCAACCGCGGTATCGGGTTCAGCTTACTGTGCACAACCGGCAATGAAGTGGTGGTGGATGCCACCGACTGTATTGCCTACATGCTGGAAGACGAGGGCACGGATGTAGTGCTGGCTTTTATCGAACAATTTCGAACCCCCGAGAAACTGGTAACGGTTGCGAAGCGGGCGCGTGAACTGCATAAACCGATTGTGCTGATCAAAGTGGGAAAATCGGCTATGGCCCAGCGTGCTACAGTTGCCCATACCGGTGCTCTGGCCGGTTCGGACGATGTCCAGGATGCCTTGTTCGAAAAGCTGGGAATTATCAGAGTAGACGATTTCGATGAAATGTTTGAAACTGCAGAACTCTTGTCCCGCACAAAGCGGCGCCTGCCGCAGAGTAACCGGGTGTTCGGAATAACTCTCTCCGGCGGGGTAATTAGTCTTATGGGAGACCTGAGCGAATCCCTTAATATTACCTTTCCGAAATGGTCGGCTGCAGGCGCAGGTGAACTGCGGGAACTGCTTCCCGATTTCAGCGGGGTTGCCAATCCGCTCGATGCCTGGGGCAGCGGGAAAATTGAGCAGACCTACGAGAAATGCCTGGATATTACCGCCCGCGAACCCGCGGCGGATGTGATTCTAGTTGCACAGGATGTGCCGGGCGGCATGTCGCAGCGTCAGGTCGAGCAGTACAAAGTAGTTGCCCGCGCGGCAGTAGATATAAGCCGGAAAACCGACAAGCCGGTGGTGATGCTGAGCAATCAGTCCAGCGGCTTTAACACGGAGATACAGGAGATTATGGCCGACGGCGATGTTCCGCTGCTGCAGGGTACCCGGGAAGGGTTGCTGGCGGTGCACAATCTTATCAAATACGCCGAGTTTCTGCGCACACCCACTCCTGATTTCAAGGTCGAGCCGAACACCGCAGCACATGCACTGCTGCCGGATGAAGCTGTCGTGTTAAATGAGTATGACAGTAAAAAGGTGGTTGCCGAGTATGGTGTGCCGATAACCGCAGAGTTTCTCTGCAGTTCAAAAGAAGAGGCACTCCGGAAGGCTGAAGAGCTTGGATATCCGGTAGTACTCAAACTCATTTCCAAGGACATTCAGCATAAAACCGAAGCCGGAGTGGTGAAACTAAAACTGAAAGACCCGGCGGCGGTCGGAAAGGCGTACGACGAAGTTGTAGCCAATGCGCATGCCTATAAACCGGATGCCGAAGTGCAGGGTGTTTTATGCTACAAAATGGTTGAGGAACCGGTCGCAGAGGCAATTGTAGGGGTAATATCGGATCCCTATTTCGGACCGGCGGTTGTGTTCGGTTTGGGCGGAATCATGGTCGAGGTCATCAAGGACCGGGCGTTGTTGATACCGCCGATACGCCGGGAAGAAGCCAGAGCGGCAATCGATTCCACCAAAGGAAGTAAACTTCTGTACGGTTTTCGCGGAAAGCCGAAAGCGGATGTTGAGGCTCTGGTGGATGTAATTGTACGAGCAGGTGAGATGACGGCGGATCTGGCGGATCGAATCGATGCGCTGGACATAAATCCGCTGTTGATTTTACCGGAAGGAGAAGGCGTGGTAGCGGTTGATGCGCTGGTAGCCTTAAAAGGAAAAAAATAAATATTTGCTTTAAACAACACTGTAGGAGGTGTATAGCGTGAAGGCTATTTTATCAGGAAACGAGGCATTCGCTCGCGGTGCCTATGAAGCAGGTATTCAGGTTGTGACTGGTTATCCCGGAACTCCGAGTTCCGAAATAATCACGACAATCGGAAATGAATACAAAGACGACATATATTCGGAATGGTCGACGAACGAGAAAGTTGCTATGGACGCCGGCGCCGGTGCTGCATATTCGGGCCGCCGCACCATGGTAACCACCAAACAGGTCGGTATGAATGTGCTCTCCGACTCGCTGCTGTACGCGGTATATACCGGGGCAGAAGCTGGTCTGGTTGTCGTTACCGCCGACGATCCCGGTCTGTTTAGCTCGCAGAACGAGCAGGATAACCGCTGGTATTCCCGTCTGGCCAAGATTCCGACCCTCGAACCGCAGGACAGTCAGGAAGCCAAAGACTTTGTTGTCAAGGGAATCGAAATTTCTGAAAAGTTCGATACACCGGTACTGATTCGAAGCGTAATGCGGATTTCTCACTCGAAGACAATAGTGGAACTGGGAGAACGGCCGGAAGTGCCGGAGGAAGTTGGAAAATTTCCCCGCGATATTTCCAAGTACAACTGTACTGCTATGTATGCAAAAAAGATGCATGCCAAAGTAGAGCAGCGTATTCTGGACATCCAGGAGTGGCTGGAAACCTCGGATCTGAACAAGATCGAGTGGAAAGAGAAGGAGATCGGTATCGTCACCAGCGGAGTGGTTCATACTTACGTACGCGATGTATTCCCCAACGCTTCTATTCTAAAGCTGGGTATGATCAACCCGATTCCCAAAAAACTCATCAAAGACTTTGCATCCAAGGTGAAAACCCTGATCGTCATCGAGGAGCTAGATCCTATTCTGGAAGAGCAGATCAAGGCGATGGGCATCGAATGCCATGGGAAAGACATTCTGTCTCCATGTTACGAGCTGCTGCCAGACCGCCTCAAAGATTTTGCCGTCAGCGCAAATCTCATTGAAGCGGAGTCTGTGGTTGAAAACCAAGCGGCTGAGATGCTCAAAGACCTGCCGACGCGGTCGCCGGTATTCTGTCCGGGCTGTCCGCACCGCTCGAGTTTTTACACCATGAACCAGCTGAAAGTACCGGTAGCCGGCGATATCGGCTGTTACAACCTCGGTAGTATGCCACCGTTCAATGCACAGCATACAATGGGTGCGATGGGCGCCAGCGTGGGTGTCTTGCACGGTATGTCATTGGCGAAGATCCCGGAAAACAGAGTCTGTACTATTGGAGACTCCACCTTCTTTCACTCTGGAATGCCGCCATTGGTTAATATGGTCCACAACGGCAGCCGCGGTGTGGTAGTGATAATGGATAACAGTACTACTGCTATGACCGGTCATCAAGACCACCCCGGAATGGAGTGGCAGGTTACCAAGGATCGTAAGGCCAAAAAAATCGAAATCGAGCCTTTAGTCCGCGCCATGGGGGTAGAGAAAGTGAAAACCGTGAATGCCTTCAATGTAAAAGAGGTGAAGCGCGGTTTTGAAGAGTGTCTGGAATTCGACGGTCCGTCGGTCTTGATCACTAAAGGCGAATGTATCTTTGTTTCCCGTAAGCCGAAACCAGCCTTCAAGGTAAACACAGACAAATGTATCGCCTGTCATACCTGTTTCAGGGTAGGTTGTCCAGCCGTGGTGTTGTCGGATGAAATATACGAAAAGACCGGCAAGTTGAAGTCAAAAATCGATCCAACCCTCTGTAACGGGTGTAGTGTATGTTCGCAGGTTTGTCCGACCGGTGCAATCGAAGCACCTAAGGCAGGAGAGGAGGTATTAGCAGAATGAAAGATATAAATTTTCTCGTAGTAGGTGTAGGCGGTCAGGGAACCGTCCTTGCAGGTGATATTATGGCTGAAGTCGGCATGCTGGCTGGGTACGATGCCAAGAAGTCGGATATTCTCGGGCTGGCCATTCGCGGTGGAAGCGTAGTGAGCCATATTCGCTGGGGGGAAAAAGTCGATGCCCCCATGTCGATGCGGGGAACAGTTGACTATCTGCTGGCTTTCGAGCCATTGGAGGCGGTAAGGCAACTTGAATACCTGAATAGCAAGAGTACTGTTGTATACAATGAATATAAAATTCCGCCGGTAGATGTATCGAGCGGACTGGCCGATTATCCGCAAGCTGAGGCGATCGACAAGGCTTTGAACGCAACGGCAGACAAGGTGTACACCTTCAATGCCACTGATAAAGCGGTAGAGCTCGGCAATGTGAAAACTGTGAACGTGATGCTGATCGGCGCACTGTCGGCCTTTATCGATGTGCCCCTCGATGTATGGGAGACGGCCATCAAGAAGTTCGTCCCCGCGAAAGTCGAAGAGCAAAATCTTAAGGCATTTCATACCGGACGGGAGCTCCTGTCTTCTAAGGAGGCGGTGAAATAAGCAACAGGCGCGGATATGTAGAAGTATCCGCGCAGTAAAACTGAGCGTCAAAGCAGCCGGCCTGATTAAGATGTTGTAAAATACCTCATATGATTTATAATATGACAAATCTTAAATAGAGGATGTAGATGGTATGAAAGAGGAAACTTTCGGAGAAACGAAGCAGGAATCATCCGTGCGGGCTTTGGACAAAGCCATTTTTATTTTAGAAACACTTTCAGGTATAGATGGAGATATCGATTTAGCTTCTCTGTCGAAGCAGGTAAAAATGCCGAAAAGCACTTTACTGCGGTTGCTCAATACTATGAAAAATCACAATTTAATTCGACAGGAAGAGAACACGAAGCGCTTCAGTTTAGGGCTGGGCTTAGTGGCATTAGGGAAGGCTGCGGAGAAAAACTTCAGTTTGGTTGAAGCGATTCATCCTTTCCTGGTAGATCTTGCCGAAAAAACCGGAGAGACCGCCTCTCTGACAATGTTGGAAGGTGATCATGCGGTGTATATTGATCAGGTGGTGAGTAAGAACATGATTCGCGGACAACCTCGAATAGGTTTGAGCCTCGAATTACACTGCAGTTCGGGTGGCAAAGTGCTTCTGAGTTCGATGAGTGATGATAAGCTAACAGCTTTCTTGAAAGGGCGCCAGTTAAAAGAGAAAACCAGCAAAACTATAACCGATTATTCAAAACTCCAGAAGGAGATTCAGAAAATTCGGGAACAGGGTTACGCTGTGGACGATGAAGAAGTCGAAGTCGGTGGCCGCTGCGTTGCAGCTCCGCTGCGTAATAAAGAGGGTAAAGTGATTGCAGCTATTTCGGTTATGGGACCGACAACTCGTATCAGATTAAAAGATCTGAATGAAATAGCCAAAATCGTTACCGACGAAGTTAGAAAGGCGTCCTACTCGTTAGGATATAAGCCAACCTAATGTATGTATTTCTATGAAGGAGAATATGATGAGCTTTGAAGGTCGAGATATTATCAGTACCGCAGAACTCAGTAAAGAAGACTTTCTCGAAATAATGAAAGTTACTGAAAAGATGGAAGAGATGGTGAAGAAGGACAAAGTGTCCGATTTGCTGGCAGATAAAATTGTAGCGGTTCTTTTCTTGGAGCCGTCTACCAGAACACGGCTCTCTTTTGAAACAGCCGTGCATCGATTGGGGGCCAAGCCTATCACCGTTTCAAGTGCGGCCAGTTCTTCCGCCGCTAAGGGCGAATCATTGGCCGACACAGCTAAAACTGTCGATGGATATGTTGATGCAATCATTATCCGCCAACCGCAGAAGGGCGGTGCCCAGATAATGGCCGATGCCGCCGATGCTCCGCTGATTAACGGCGGTGACGGTGCCGGGCAGCATCCGACCCAGGCCCTGCTGGATATGTATACCATCTTGAAAGAAAAGAAAACCCTTGAAAACCTAAAGGTTGCAATGGTTGGAGACCTGAAATACGGTCGAACCGTACACTCTCTTTCCTACGCAATGGCTCCCTTTTCGCCGAAAGAGTATATCTACTGTGCACCGGATGAGCTGCAAATGCCGGATGAAATTGTGGGTGATATGAAAAAGAAGTCAATCCCGATTAAGCAAACCGCCGATATCAATGAAGCTCTGCAAGCTGATATCGTTTATATGACCCGTATTCAGCGTGAGCGTTTCGAGGACCCGGCGGAGTACGAACGGCTCAAGGGTAGCTTTGTGCTCAATCGTTCACTGGTAGAGAGCGGAAACAAAGAAATGGTTATTATGCATCCGCTTCCGCGGGTTGATGAAATTGCAACCGATGTGGATGATCTGCCGAATGCGGCCTATTTTCGACAGGCCCACAACGGAGTGTACCTGCGAATGGCTCTGCTGGCAATGATAACCGGCCGAGCTTAGTCAGCCGGTTACATCAGCGGTCTTAGCTTCCGTCCCGTTTTTAGCGGGACGGTTTTTATTTTAAAAAGGAGCTGCTCCCGGAGGTCTATACAAGGATTATAGGAAGGAAATTACGGGGTAATATGGGTTCCGTTTTTTCCCGCGAGTGCATTCACTGCATTATGAAGCGAGGTAATAATTGCCTCTTTTTTGCTCCATTTCACGAAGCGAACCGCCGCTTCTACTTTGGGCCCCATGGATCCCTTGAGAAACTCTCCTTCGGACATATAGTTCTCTATTTCAGTGATTGTCACCGTTTCAAGGGCTTTCTGCTCGGGAGTATTGTAGCGGATATAAGCATTCTCGACGTCGGTCAGTATCATGAATTTATCGGCCTTTACCGCCTGCGCGAGTTTGAACCCGGCCCGGTCTTTGTCGATAACCGCATCAACGCCTTCGAGGCCATCCTGGGCTATTTTTTTTACCGGAATGCCGCCGCCGCCGGAAGCAATCACGATGTTGTCGGCTTTAAGGAGCGCATTGATCGAATCTTTTTCTACTATTTCGATTGGTTCGGGAGAAGGGACTACCCGCCGCCACGGTTTGGCGGTGTTGGGTTTCACTTCTTTTACAATGTACTGCTTCTCTTTTTGAAGTTGTTTCGCCTCATCTTCAGTATAAAAGGGGCCAACGGGTTTAGAAGGGTCTTTGAAGTCGGGGTCGTCGTCGCTGACAAGTACCTGAGTTACGACGGTGCATACCGGTTTTTGTACGCCCTCCTGGGCAAGGTGATACGCAAGCCGGTTCTGCATGGCCCATCCTATCTGCCCCTGCGTCATGGCTCCACAGGTAGCCAGGGTTTGGGCCGGTACAAACTCTTCCGCCTCCTCCTGCTGGATGAGGAGTGCACCTGCTTGCGGGCCGTTTCCGTGGGTAACCACTACCCGGTATCCGTTTGAGATAATTTTGGCAATTTGCCGGGCGGTGATGTCGACATTGCGAAACTGCTCTTCAGTTGTTCCCCATTCATCGGCCTGTTTTATTGCGTTTCCACCTAGTGCTATGACAATCAATTCCTTAGACATACGTCTCCTCCAATCTGATTCTTGTCTCCATTAAACTATGGAAGTATTTGATAGATCAAGAGAAAAAATTAAAAATGTGGAATAAAGTTTCAAAATATGGAATCTTTGTCAAATTCATTGACCGGAATGACGTTCCATAATATAGTAATTAATATGAATGCAAGCATTGTCTATGGAAAATATGTGATTGTAGATTGGAACTCGGTGATACCTCAGGGAGCGGTGTATGTCGAGGACGGCAAAATTGTCGATGTCGGCGGTTATGCAGAAATACAGCAGCACTATCAATGTGAAACCGAGATCGGGTCGTCACAGCATATAGTTATGCCGGGTTTCGTGAATGCTCATAACCACGGCAAGGGGCTTACCGATTTTCAGAGAGGCCAGCTCGACGACACCCTGGAAACCTGGAAATTCAGAACTTATCCGGGTATAGACCCGGAACTCGACACGCAGTGGGCGGCACTCAAACAGCTGGAAGCCGGAGTGACCACCACTATGCACAATCATGATCTAATTGATCCGCACAGCCCCGGTAAAGAATTCCCGGCGGTCATCGAAGCCTACAAAAACTGCGGCTTGAAAGTCTCGTTTGCACCGACTATTGCAAACCGGAACTGGTTTGTCTACGGTGACAACGAAGCTTTTGTTACGGGACTGCCGGAAGATATACAGCGGGTTTGCCGCCAGAGAATGGACCGCAGCCGGCTATTCGGTCCCGGCGAGTATATGGCGGCAGTCGACAGTTTGTATAAACGCTATGGCGATGATCGGCAGGTAAAAATTATGCACGGGCCTATCTCTCCGCAGTGGGTTGATGAAGATAGCTTAAAAGCCATCAAAGTCGATGCGGATAAAAAAAATATGCGCATCCACATCCATGTGCAGCAGACCAAACTGCAGAACCTCTACGGATACAAACAGTACGGTACTTCGCTGCTCGGATTCTTGGATTCAATCGGCTTTCTAGATAAGAACGTGACTGTCGGGCATGCAGTGTGGATTTCCGAAAAAGATATTGAACTAATAGCTGAGCGGGGGGCTTCGGTTACTCACCACGCCTCCTGTAATTTCAGAGTGCGAAACGGCCTGTCTCCGGTCTATGAACTCTTGCAGGCGGGAGTACAGGTGGGGATTGGAATGGATGACAAGGAGTTCGGTGATGACAAGGATTTTATCGAAGAGATGCGGATAGTCTCGAAACTGCATCGCTTACCGTCTCACCGCTTGGATTCTCCGCACTTACTACCCCGGGACGCATTCCGGATGGCCACCGAATACGGAGCGGAAACCCTCGGTTGGGGCAGTGAGGTCGGCAGCCTCAGTAAAGGAAAACGTGCCGATATAGTGTTGTTGGATGGACGCCGGATCAGCGAGCCCTTTGTCAGTCCGAACCAGTCGCCAATTGATCTGGTAGTGTACAGAGCCGGAACCCGGGATGTAGATATAGTCATGGTGGATGGACAGGTGGTGGTACAGAACGGTAAGGCGGTCCATGTTGACCGAGAAGCACTGGTCGAGGCTTTAAAAGAGTCACTGCCGGCTGCATATGCTGAGGAACTGGAACGCGGCAACCGCGAACTGAAAGCATTACGCCCGTATATTGCCCAGTGGTTTTCGGGGTGGTACAATGAGATGGAATCTTTTGAAGGTGAACCCTTCTATCATTTCAATAATAAGTAGCTATTTAGGAGGAACGGTGTAATGGGTAACAAGTATGAGGTAGTAATAAAGAACGGATTCGTGGTGTATCCGGAAAAAACTTTGTTGGCAGACATCGGTATAAACGGTGATAAAATTGCCAAAATCGCCGAAGCCGACAGTCTGCAGGGTCAGAAAGTGGTGAACGCCGAGCGCAATTATGTGTTGCCGGGTTTGATCGATCCCCACACTCATCCGGTGTACCTGGACAGTATTCAGGACCTTTCCAAAACGGCCGCTTGGGGCGGGGTAACCACCGTTATTCATTACGCCTATGCAAAGCCCGGACAGAGTCTGTTGAAGATAATCAAGGACTGGAAGAAGGAGGGCGAGGACAGCTCCTACATCGATTTTGCCCTGCACGGCGGATTGTTCGAGACTCTCAAACAGGCGGATGAAATCCCCGGTGCCTTCAAAGAAGGGGTTACCAGCTTCAAGATGTTCATGTCGTATGCCAAGCTGGGCTGGATGACCGATGATTACGCCCTTACCAAGGCGATGGATATTATCGGACGTGAGGGGGGGATGGCCGCGCTGCACGCGGAAAACGGCTTGGCGATCGACTATATACAGGACAAGTTGTTGGCGGAAAAGGCCGATATTGCCGAACGGTTTCTCGAAACCAGCCCTGCGCTGGCCGAGGCCGAAGCAATTTTTCGGGCGGTGTATTTAGGCCGTCTGATGAACTGCCCGGTGTATATACCGCACATTTCGTCCCGCGAGGCAATGCAGGTAATCGAGTTTCTGAAAAGAAATAAATATCCGGTAATTGCCGAGACCTGTCCGCAGTACCTGGCCCGTACCTGGGATATTCTCAAAGAGTTCGGACCGCTCGGGAAAGTCGGCCCGGCGATCAAGACACAGGATGACCAGAACGCTCTGTGGGATTCGATCGAAACCAAACTGATCGATACTATCGGTAGTGATCATGCCCCGAAGCCCAAAAAAATAGATGATAATTTCTTCGATGCTCCGTATGGTACGCCGGAGATCGAAACAATGTTGGTAAACGTGTGGAACTCCGGTGTAAACAGCGGCAAAATTACTCCGAATGATCTAGCCCGAATTACATCCGAGAATGCCGCCCGTATAATGGGGCTGTTTCCGAAGAAGGGACGTTTGGACGAGGGGGCAGATGCCGATATTGTGATCTTCGATCCGGCGAAAAAGTGGACCATTTCTCACAACAATCAGCATACCAATGCATCCTACTCGATCTTCGAAGGGCATGAAGTGCTGGGCAAGGTTGATACTGTACTCTCACGTGGTAAAGTAATTGTAGAAAACGATGAGTTTTTCGGTCAGGCCGGTGCGGGATCATTCCATCCGACGAAAAGCGGAGCATGGGCACAGAAAAACTTCAAATAATTTGCTTTTCTACCACGCTTTTATCTTGCAAACTGGTGAGACTATGTGTATAATGCTCCTAATATGGTAAGGACAGGGAGATACTACATCCATTATTTAATGAACTGCACACCATTTGGGGGTGCGGGGGATGTATTTCCCGTTGGAATTTTTGATTAATTAGCCGGCAGTGTTGCCGGCTTTTTTTTTGCCCGCAACCGAGCAGAAGGGGGAACAAAAATGCAATACGGAGAAAAATTAGCCGAACTGAGTTTGAAGATGGGGGCGATACGCCTGCAGCCGAACGCCCCGTTTTTATGGGCCTCCGGGTATCGAATGCCGATTTACAACGACAATCGCATGCTGCTGTCTTCTTCGGAAGCTCGCCGGGCAGTTGCCGAAGGATTTCTCGACATCATTGCAGGAGAGTCGCTCGACTTTGATGTGATTGCCGGCACCTCCACCGCGGGCATCCCTCACTCAACCACGCTGGCGGATATGTTGGATACCCCGCTTACCTATGTACGGACTAAAGCGAAAGACCATGGCCTGGGGAATCAGATTGAAGGCTTAGGCGCTGAGCAGAACTATCATAACCGGAAGGTACTGCTGATCGAAGACCTTATCTCGACCGGCGGCAGTTCTATCAAGGCGGTTGAAGCAGTGCGACAAGCGCACGGAAACCTCAGCTGGTGTCTGGCAATCTTCAGTTACGGACTCGAGAAAGCCCGTACCCGTTTCGAGGAGCTCGATCCGCACTGCTATACCAAGACCATTTTGGACTATGAAACACTGATTAAAGTTGCCCGCAGAATAGGCGCCATTGATCCGAAGGACGAGCGGGCACTGCTGGAATGGCGGGACGACCCCTTCGGATGGGGCGAGAAGCACGGCTTCCCTCCAAAACGGGAGGTATGTGCTGCATGAGCATCGCTCAAACCTATTGTGCGGCACTCCGCGAGAGTGCCGAGCAGACCGGCAGCATAGCCTGCATGGGAATTGATCCGGTGATAGAGGCCTTGCCCTATCCCGAATTATCACCCGGCAGACGGGTGCTGCATTTTTTTGAACCGATTTTTGCCCAGATGCGTCAGGAGAAAGTGTTTCCCGGTGCCTTCAAACCGAACATCGGCTATTTTCACTGTCTCGATGCACCGCTGGAGAACAGCTTTGAGGGTAGCCGTGCTCTGATGCAGGTTATGGAGCTGCTGCGGCTCGAATTTCCAGATATTCCGGTAATTCTGGATATGAAGCGCGGAGATATCGCCCGTTCATCCCGCAATTATGCGCAGGAGGCCTTTGCCGCCTGGAATGCCGATGCGGTGACAGTTTCTCCTTATATGGGTAGTGATTCGGTCGGTCCCTTCCTCAGCCTGGCTGAGGAACATGGCGGAGGGGTTTATGTGCTCAACCGCACCAGTAATCCGGGAGCGCAGGAACTGCAAAACCTGAAAACAGTCGGCGGGAAATCGCTGTACCTGCATGTAGCGGAGAAAATAGTCGGATGGAATGCAGACTATGGAACCGCCGGGGCGGTAGTTGGGGCAACCAGTGCGCAGGAGCTGCAGGAGTTGGCCGAGATGTACGGCCCGCACTCGGTACCACTGCTCATTCCGGGTGTTGGGGGTCAGGGGGGCAGTGCATCCGAAACCATTAAAATTCTGCAGCGAAGCGGGTATCCCGTGCAGCTGGCGAGGATCAATTCATCGAGTGGTATTACCCATCCCTGGGTAAAGCAGAAAGCCCCGGTACCAGAAGATTGGCCAGCTGTAGTAGTAGACAACCTGCGGGTGTTGAATAAGGAACTCGGGAATGGAAAATAGTATACTGTCGAGAATTCTAAAGCCCGGCTATAAACTGGCGACGGTATCGGGGGTTCTCACCACCAGGCCTGGGATAATCAGGGAAGTCGATGCCCGTCTGCCGGCGATAGATATCATCACCACCAAAAGCTATCAGGTTGAACCGAATCCCGGCAACTCCGAACCGGTCATCGTGGAACACAGCGTCGGAAACTTCGGCAATTCGGTCGGTTTGCGTAATCCGGGAATGCGAAAAGGGCTCGAAGAGCTGCGTCAGTTGCGGGAAAGTTATCGAATGCGGGCGTTGTTAAATGTGTCGATTTCCGGCAGCAGCCCGGAAGAGTTCGCGCTGCTATCACAGAACTTTGCCGAGGTTGCCGATATCCTGGAACTCAATCTCTCCTGCCCCCATGCTGCCGAGGGCTATGGAATGAGCATAGGTACCGATCCGCAGCTCGTCTTCGACTACGTTGCGGCAGTGCGGACAGTCACTGATCTGCCGATTTTTCCGAAGCTGACCCCGAATGTCGATGATATCGGTTCTATTGCCGCTGCTGCGGTATCTGCAGGCGCAGACGGCATCAGTGCCATCAATACTGTGGGGCCGCGGCTTTACACTGAGCCGCATTCAGGGATGCCGGTTCTGCAGAACAACCGCGGCAATCGCGGCGGGGCATCGGGACGCTGGATCGCCGTGACAGCCCGCAGCAAAGTGGCGGAAATCCGCCGCGCGATCGGTGAGGATGTGCCGATTATCGGAATCGGCGGGGTTGAAAGCGGCGAGGATCTGCGGCAATTAAGCGAAGCCGGTGCCAATGTTGTGGGCCTAGGCTCTGTATTTGCCCGCATGCACCCCCGCAACTGGCGGGCATACACCGATGCGCTGCTGCAGGAGGCGGCCGGCTGTGTTTCATCCAAAACAACCCTGCCACATAGCTCCTCAGAATATCTTTCCGATGAGCGGGTGATGGAATATCAACCTTTTCGGGTAGTTCGACGTGAGAGCGGCGGCCATGGAACAGTGCTGATCGAACTGGACGGCACACTCACATACGAATCGAGTCAGTTTGCATTCGTATGGCTGCCGCAGGTAGGGGAGAAGCCCTTCTCTATTGCTGAAACCGAACCTCTCAGTTTTTTCATCAAGGACCGCGGACCGATTTCCGGGGCCTTGTATAATGTCGAGGTCGGGGAGACCGTGTACGTGCGCGGGGTATATGGAGCCGCCGCTCCGCTTACCGCTAAACGGAGGGCCTTTATCCTGGCCGGTGGAACAGGCGTAGCAGTGGTCCCGCAGCTGTCAAAGGAACTGGCAGCTCAGGGTACCGAAGTAAAGGTGGTGTATGCGACCAGTCATAAGGATGATATCCTGGTTCCTGCAGGAATAGAACCGCATGCCACCCTCGATATCGTGCCGGACGACGGTGTACCTGCCCGGGCAATCGGTTTCTGGCAACAGAGTCTGGAGCTGGATGCAGCCGCCGTGGGGCATGATTGGGCGCTGTATACTATCGGGCCCCCGGATTTTATGCGTAAAGCTGTCGAGGTTGCCGAAGAGCTCGGGACTAAAGCCGATGATATCTATCTGTCGGCCGAGACGGCCACGCACTGCGGGGTAGGCCTGTGTGGAGAGTGCGAATGCGGGGGGCGGCTGACATGCCAGGAAGGAACCTTTTTCAAGAAACGGTTCCTGGATCAACAGGGCATTCGTATTGCCGATTTGCCGGCCCACGAGCATCACCATCATCATGCAATAAAATGAAATAATTAACCATAAAGTGGAACGCGTATGTTATAATCCCTCCGTGCAAAAATCTATATGATGTGTGGAGGGTATTTAAAAAATGACAGCGATTGTTGGCGAACTGATGGCAATTCTTACCGCAGGCTGTTTTGCAACCGTCTCGACCGTGTGGTCGTATGTTGGAAAACGAATCGGGTCGAACACGGTTACCCATATGCGGCTGTGGCTGGCGCTTCCTCCGCTGGTACTTGTGCATTTCCTGTTTACCGGTTTTGTCTTTCCTGCAAATGTGAGCTCAACAACTTTCATCCTTTTTTCTATTTCTGGGCTGCTCGGTTTTACAGTAGCCGATCTTTTTATTTTTCGAGCACTTACCTTGATAGGGGTAAGAGAAACCCTGGTAATTCTTACCTTTGCACCGATTTTCGGGGCGGTTATTTCCTGGTTTGCCCTGTCCGAGGTACTCACCATTATGCAGATAAGCGGAATTGTAATAACCACCGGCGGTGTGATGTGGGTTATTCACGAGGAGAAAATCAACAATCGCAAGAAACAGGTTGTCCAGAAAAATAATCTGGGAGTTCCCTTTGCTCTGGCCGGCGCCTTGGCCCAGGCTCTGGCAAATATACTATCAAAAGCTGCAATTATTGATATTGATGCAGTCCATCCGATCAGCGGCACCTATCTCAGAATTATAGCCGGTCTGGCCGGGTTGATTCTATTCTCTCTCTGCAGAAAGAGCTTTATCGCCGACTTCAAAAAAATGCGCTATGTGAAGCTCGCCGCTCTTTTAGCGGCCGCCGCAATAATCGGGCCGATAATGGGGGTGCTGCTCTCGTTATATGCCCTGCGGGTTGCACCGGTGGGAATTGTAACGGCGCTTATTCAGGTAAGCCCCATCCTTCTGCTCCCGTTCGATTACTTCGTGCTTAAAAAAACCATAACCTGGAAGGTTGTGATCGGAACCTTTGTGGCCATCGGCGGCGCGGCTATACTGTTCATATATTGATAGTCATACTACAGACATTGTATAGTTTTATTGCCGCTTTATTTGTACCGGATCCCGGATTTCAATTTGCGGAATTCCCTTGTGCAGTTTCACGGTTCCCGCCACACAGATAGCTTGCCGGGCGAACAGTAGCTCAGGGGGCTCAGACAGGGCCGCCAGAAACGATGGACGGTGTTCTTCCCAAATGACGATTTCAAACCGGGGGGTGCGGGGATGGGGATTGCCAAGATTGATGAAGGTGGGTTTTCCCTTAATACCGGAAATAAAGGCGGTAGACGCAACTTTGCCTGTCACCGCAATCTTCGCTCCCCGGTATCGCTCCGGCTGCTCCCACACATCCCGCCACGGGATGGCGTTATTGCAGAGGTCGGCGGCCTTCGGAGGATCCTGCTGTTGGAGTAACGATAATAGGCCCATGCGAGTGGAAAGCAGAATAAGGGCTGCTGCAATCGCGATTCCGGCACCCAGCCTCTTTTTAAATATAATTTTGTCTGCCCTTTTATTCTGCTTGTTCGTCACTTACAAATCCAGCACAAAAAAGCTTATTGTCTGTTGCAACTCTTCGGCCTGGCTGGTGAGCTCCTCGGCCACCGAGGCCATTTCTTCGGCTGCAGATGCATTCTGCTGGATAATGTGGTCGAGCTGGCTAATAGAGGTGTTTATCTGAGTGGCGCCGCTACTCTGTTCCCGGCTGGCTGCGCTGATCTCCTGTACTAGGTCGGCGGTTTTACGTATATTCGGCAGCAGCTGTTCAAGCATATCCCGGGCCCGATCGGCCACTTCGACGGTCGAGGATGAGAGCTCGCTGATTTCACCGGCAGCCTCTTTACTGTGGGCTGCGAGTTTACCGACCTCTGCGGCGACCACCGCGAAGCCCTTCCCGTATTCACCGGCCCGAGCAGCTTCAATTGAAGCGTTCAGGGAAAGCATATTAGTTTGGCGGGCGATGTCTTCTATTATAGAAATCTTTTCTGCAATTTGATTCATTACATTCACAGCCTCATTTACCGCCTGACCGCTCTGTTCGGCATCCTGGGCCGCCTGAATGGCTATTTTTTCGGTTTCGCTGGCATTGTCAGAGTTCTGATCAATATTGGAAGACATTTCCTGCATAGAAGAGGAGACTTCCTCGATTGACGAGGCTTGCTCGGTGGCTCCCTGGGATATTTGTTCGGCCGTCGAACTGAGCTGCTGATTTCCGGAGGTAACCTGATCGGCCGCTGTTTTAACGCTGCCTACAATTCGCTTGAGGTTGGTAATCATGTTGTTTAGCGCATTAGCCAAATCTCCGATTTCGTCCCCCTTTTTCATATATGCAGGGGGCACCTCCACCTCCAGGTTTCCTTCAGACACAGTCTTGGTGAGTTTTACCCCGACAGTAATCGGTTGTGCGATACGGCGACTAATAAGCCACCCCGCACCCAGCCCCATGGCAGTCAAAGCTGCAAATACCGCTACCAGGATGATAATAATATCTTCTGCCAGCCGGTTGGCCATAGCATTGATCTCATCAATCTGAATTCCTACATAAAGAATACCTATTAAATTCCCCCGAGCATCTAACAGAGGATCATATGCAGTCAGGTAATTTTTGCCGAGAATCGAAGCCCGTCCAAGAAATCTTTCTTTATCCATTATGGGTTGATAGGCGGCACTATCTTGGCCCAGGAATGTTCCCACGGCTCGAGTTCCGTCATCCTTCTGGATGTTCGTCACAACCCGCACAAAGTCGTCAGCTTGTTTCTTGAAAACGGTGGCAGTAATTCCGAGCCGCTCCCCGAAATCGTCGATAAACCCGTAGCTGTCAATCGGCTGTCCATTCTCGTCCACCAGCACCTCATTTTCGATACGTGCGTTGCCGTACTCATTATTAAAGGCCATGTTAAAGGATTCAATATCCCCGTTCACTTTCATGGTCAGCGAACTGACCGAGATATCTCCTGAAAGCTTTTCCATGCCGAAAAATGAAACTATCAGCCCGCTGGCGGAAATGGTTATAACAGTGACGAAAACAAATAGAATAATTTTATTGGTAATTCTCAATTTCATATATAAATGTCCTTTCAATGGAGGTTCTATGCTTACGCACTTAGTAAAACTATAATCGAATTGATAAGCTATTACAATTTTTGATTAAAAAATTATTTCTTAGGGTTCTCGCCAATAGTGTCTGCACGTACACCGCCCGGCCAGTTGGACCGGGCGGGAGTGCTGATGCTATGGGTTAATATAAGCCGGTAAAACTGCCGATTACGTAAATTGTTCCCGATACAATCACGCTGGCGATAATCGTCATAAACACACCGGCGAAGGCCATGTCTTTGATTGAAAAATAGCCGGCGGAGTAGGGGATTACGTTGGTTGGCGTACTCGTTACCAGAATAAAGGCCATGCTGGTAGTGAGGGCCGCGGGCATTGAAATGCTGAGCGGATCGATGTTCAGGCTCTGGGCCAGGGTTATCATAATCGGGATGATGATAGTTGCGGTTACGGTATTGCTTGAGAAAGCGATTTTGAGGAACGAGATAATCAGCACTACTAGAAAAACCTGCATAAAGGGGTGGATTCCCCCAATTCCCCCTAAGAAGACTACTGCCAACCAGCCAGCAGCTCCGGTTTCGTAGAGCATCATCCCGATAGAAATTCCGGTAACGATCAGCAGGATACTACTCCAGGAGATCTCCTTTTCGACTTCGCTCCACTTGATGCCGCTGACCTTGGGGAAAAAGAACAGCGAGGCGGTGAAAATAACCGGCATCGAGATCGGAATCGAGATGCCGAGCCAGTTTTCGAACAGCGGAGTGGTCAGCCACAGGAAAACGGTTAACAGAAAAATGACCAGAGTAACCTTCTCTTCGCGGCCCATCTCCGGCAGCTGCTTGTATTCGTCGTGCAGCTCCTCTTTGGACTTCTTGAGGTGCTTCATCTCCGGCTTGAAGAAGAGCAGGATCATGCCCCAGGTGGGTAGCAGCAGCAGGAATCCGGCCGGTACCCCATACATCATCCAGCCGGCGAAACTTACATCTACTCCGGCCATCTCTTTCAGAAAACCTATGGCCAACGGATTCGGTCCTGCTCCGGAGGGGGCGGTAATCCCGCCTATGATAGGTCCCCAGGCGGCGGAGATCATCAGCGCTTTGCCGAAGTTGCTTTTCATAGGAGTAACCCCTTCCTCTTTGAGGATGGAGACCCCTAGAGGCATCAGCATGGCCGCCACAGCCGTATTGGTGATCCACATGGACAGCATTGCTCCGACCACCAAAAAGCCTAGAATAATGATGCTGGTGCGGTTGCCGGTTTTTGACAACAAATAGACTGAGATGCGGTTACCGAGACCGGAGTGGGTGATGAAGGAGCTGAGGGTCAGTACCCCGATAAAGAATACGATGATGTGATTACCGAAACCGATCATCACAATATCTTTGAATGATCCGACCTTCAGCAGGCTCAATAGAAAGATACTGAGCAGACCGGTTATATGAAATGGAACTGCTTCGGTCATCCAGAGAATGAGGGCAAACAATAAAATGCCCATGGCGGTCTGGCCGGCCGGGCTAAGGGTAGCCTCACCGATGGTCCGGGTGGATTCGGGCAGCGGGAAGAG
>CAZWDV010000009.1:0-47003 GCA_964632675.1 uncultured Sediminispirochaeta sp. | reverse complement strand
CTCATACCCGCACTCCTTCAAGGGCCTGTTTCAGCAGCTCGCCGACCTGACGTGGACGTGCAGCTACCGCAGCACCGGCGTTCTCGAGGGCAGCTACCTTATCATCCACTGAGCCGGTTCCGCCGGTTACAATCGCCCCGGCATGTCCCATTTTTTTACCGGCCGGGGCGGTGCGTCCGCCCAGAAAGGCCACCAGCGGTTTGGTGAACTGTTCCTCTTCTATCGCCGCTGCCACTTCTTCTTCCATGGTACCGCCGAGTTCGCCGATTATCACTACTGCATCGGTTTCACTGTCTTGTTGATAGGCCGGCAGCATTTCGGCAAAGCGGGTGCCGGGTACGGGATCTCCGCCAACGCCGATCAGGGTCGATACGCCGAAGCCGGCCTCCACCACCATCGAGGTCACCTCGTTGGTCAGCGATCCGGAGCGGGTCATAATACCGATTCGGCCGGGATTATATACGCGTTTGATCCAGTAGGGGAAAAAGCCCATCATCGCTTTTCCCGGAGAAATGACCCCGGAGGTGTTGCCGCCGATTACCAGGGCGCCTTCTGAAAGAGCAGCCTTGCGGATCTGCACAGCATCGTGCACCGGAATGCCGTCTGCTACCGTCACAATCTTTTTTATACCCGCCTCCAGGGCTTCGAATACGGCATCTTTGGTGAAGCGGGGCGGGACGAACAGCATCGAGGCGTCCAGCTGATGATCGCGGGCCGCTCTCTCTACTCCGTGATACACCGGTATGCCTTCCACCTGTTGGCCTTCTTTGCCCGGAGTAACTCCGGCGACGATGGTGGTGCCCATATCCTGCATGTGCTTGGTCCAGTAAGCGCCCTCTTTTCCGGTAATGCCCTGAATCAGCACCCGGGTGCTCTTCTCTATGAAAATGCTCATTTCGCCCCTCCTTGTGCAATCTTGACGGCGGTGCGGACGGCCTCTTCTGTGTCGAAGATTGGTGTCAGGCCGGCACTCTCGAGAATCTTGACCGCTGCATCCTCGTTGGTACCGCGGATGCAGGTAACAATCGGACGATCTGGTTTTAGTTTGTTAATTGCTTCGACCACCCCCTCGGCCATCACATCGGCCCGGGCGATGGTTCCGAAGGTGACAATCAGGATCACTTTTGAGGGATTCTGCAGGCAGAGTTCCATCGCCCGCATTGCGCGGCGGTAATTCGGGCCGCCGAACTCCAGATAGTTTGCAACGCTGCCGCCCTCGTAATTGATCAGGTCGTACACCGTAGTGGTGAGGCCAGCGCCGGCACACATCAGACTGATATCGCCGTCGAACTGCAGGTAGGGTATACCGTCCATGGCTGCCTCATACTCCATGTCGCTGGAAAAGTGCTCGCGGGTCAGGGTATATTCGCTCTGCCGAAAACTGGAGTTGTCGTCGATCGAGAGTTTTCCGTCGCCTGCAATAAGCTGCCCGTGCTTAGTCAGAAACAGGGGATTGATCTCGATCAGCTCGGCATCGTAGGTCTTGAAGGCCTTGTACAGCGCCATCAGGATTTTGATAGCCTGTTTGTCGGTCCCGTCGGAGAGGCCCATATCGTAGACCGCGGCCCGGGCCTGGTAGGCATCCAGCCCGCGGCTTAGGTCGAAGCGTTTACGGACAATTACCTCCGGACGTTCTTTGGCCAGGGTTTCGATTTCCACTCCGCCCTCGGCACACGCAATGACCAAACCCTCCGCCTTGACCGCGTCGATAGTAATCGAGAGGTACAACTCCTTCTCGATGTCTACTGCTTCCTCGATCAGAAGCTTACGCACCCCCTCGGGGCGTGCAAACAGCTCTTTGGCAATTTCAAGCGCTTCAGCTTTGTTTTTGGCAAGTTTGATAAGTCCGGCTTTTCCGCGGCCCCCCATCAGCAGCTGCGACTTGAGCGCGCACGGAGTGCCGACCGCTTGGACGGCGGCGTCCACCTCGTCGAGGCTCTGTACTAAACGGCTCTCCGGCACGGGAATGCCGTTCTTTTGGTATACCTCTTTGGCCTGGTATTCGAACAATTTCATACTTACGCTCCTCCGCCGGCAGTTCCGCGAGGCGTGCTGCTGTCGGGCCGGCCATAGCGGCTCCAGAAATCGCCCCACATGTCTTCGTCGCTCGGCTTTTGCGGTGGAAAGGGCTCGGAGACCCAGGTAATATTGAGGAAGTGTTTGTAGTAAATGTTCTCGGTGGTGACGTTGCCGCCCCAGGTGCCGCAGCCGAGGGTTACGGTGGAGGGCATACCGTTGAAAAAGTTGCCGCCGTTGGCCGGGGCCTGGGGCTGGCGGACCATGATGCGGCTGGTGTTCATCTCCAGGCTCATCTGCTCGATGTACTCCTGATTGTAGGTGTGGATTCCGCAGGAGTGACCCCGGCCCGCATGGTCGGTAATAGCCTTTAACAGGTCCAGTCCTTCGCGGTAGCTGTCGTATTTCCACAGGGTCAGCACCGGCGAGAGTTTTTCACCTGTAAAGAGGTCTTCCTCCACAGGCAGGCTGCCTTCCACCATCAGCATTACAGTTCCGGCCGGTACGCTGAGGCCGGCGTCGTCGGCGATTATTTCAGCGGACTGGGCGATAATCTTCGGGTTAATGCCGATTTTACCGGTTTTATTCGGCCGCCACATCCAGTCGACCAGTTTTGCTTTTTCATCGGCAGAGCAGAGGTAGCCGCCCTGTTGCTTGAACTCTTCAACTGCGCGATCATACACACTCTGTTGAATAATGACCGAGTTTTCACTTGAACAGCTGGTGGCGTAATCGAAGATTTTACTCATGGTCACTTTTTGGGCGGCGTCGGCGATATCGGCATCTTCGGCAATTACCTGTACCGAGTTTCCTGGGCCTACACCATAGGCCGGAGTACCGCTGGAATAGGCGGCCTTTACCATCGGCCCTCCTCCGGTGGCCAGCACCATATCAACCTGCCGCATCAGCTCACCGGTCAGGTCGATGGACGGCTCTTCGACAATCTGGACAAGATCTTCAGGAGCGCCGACTTTCCGAAGTCCGGCCCGCATACAGTCGACCGCCAGCTTGGATGACTTTTTGGCTTTGGGGTGGGGCGCAAAAATGACAGCATTGCGTCCTTTTAGGATAGTAACCCCATTACTGGCGGGAGTGGCAGTGGGATTGGTCACAGGTGTCAGGGCCCCGACTACTCCAACCGGTTTGGCGTATTTCTTGATCTTGTTCACTTTGTCTTCTTCGATCAGGCCGACCGATTTAGCGCCTTTGATATCGCGGATAACGCCGAGCACTTTGCCCTTGTGTTTCTTGATCTTATCCTCGACATTTCCCATGCCGGTTTCTGCAACCGCTGCCTCGGCCAGCTGTTTAATATTGTTGTCTTCGTAGACTTCCCAGCCGGCTGCAAGACAGACGTCGTCGATCTGCTGTTGGGTATAATGGGCTGTCACAGCCTGGGCTTTACGGGCACGGGCTATCAGTTCAGCTATATGTTGTACATCCTGTTCGTTTACTGCCATACTCTGCTCCTTGGTTTAATTAGATAAAAGTAAAGGCCCAGAATTGTCCGGGTACAGCTTTGCAGCTACCGCGGATCATCCTGGGCCTGCCGTATCGATTCTATTTGAAGTTTTCTTTTTCTATTTCCTGCACCTGCTGAAATGCATTGGTAAGAAAATCCTTTTTGAACTCCATCTTCTGGGTAAAAGCCATCTCCAGCCATGCGTCCACAATCTGAGTGCCGAGGAAGGGAGCAGTGATCCAGCCGCCCATGGTAATGACATTGGCGTTGTTGATAATCTTCCCGCGCTCGGCGGAAAATATTCCGTCGGCCACGGCGGCATACACGCCTTTGAATTTGTTGGCCACAATGGCCATACCCTGTGCAGTTCCGCATATCAAAATACCTTTCTCGGCTTCGCCGTTCTGAATTGCTTTCGCAACCTTCGGGGCCTGCTCGACATAGGGTTTTGGCTTATCTTCAGATTCAATGCCGAAATCGATAATTTCGATGTCATCACGGTCCTGCAGGTGTGCTATCACCGCCTGCTTCAAGGGAAATCCGGATAAATCCGATGCTATTGCCAGTTTCATAGTTTCTTCTCCTTATTGTTTCTTTTTGAGTACAGCCCGGGCGTTGTCCGCGATGTTGGCCGCGGTCAAGCCGTAACGCTCTTTCAGGTAGTCGAGTTTGCCGACTTCCCCGAACAAGTCCTGGACACCGACCCGTTTCAGCAGGGCAGGGTGTTCCTCCGCCAGTACTTCCGCAACGGCCGAACCGAGGAAATTGACCACCTGGTGGTTTTCACAGGTGACGAAAGCGCCGGTTTTCTCGGCATATTTTACGATCAGCTCGCGGTCGATCGGTTTGATGGTGTGCATATCGATAACCGCCGCTGAAATACCCTCTTTTTCCAGCTCCTCGGCTGCAGCCAAGGCTTCGGGCACCATCACCAATCCGGTGGCTACCAGAGTGACATCGCTGCCGTCGCGCAGGACTACGCCCTTGCCCAGTTCGAACTCATCGTCTTCCTTGTAGATGATGTTTCCGCCCTTGCGGTGCAGACGCATGTAGGTGCAACCTTCGTATTCGGCCGCTTTGCGGATGAGTTTTTCCAGCGAAATGTTGTCGCAGGGCTCGAATACCACCAGCCCGGGTATGTTGCGCATCAAGCCGCCGTCTTCGAAGGACATATGCGTGCCGCCGTTCACCTGGGCGGTGATGCCGGGGTCGGTTCCAACCATCTTTACATTCAGATGGGCATAGTTCGCTGAGATAAAGAACTGGTCGTAGGTCTTGCGGCTGGCAAAGGGTGCAAAGGAGGCGGCAAAGGGAATCTTCCCGACCGAACTGAGACCGGCGGCAACTCCGGCCATATTGGCCTCGGCTACGCCCATATCGAAAAATCGTTCGGGGTAGGTGTCTTTAAAACTAACCGTTCCGCTGGCATTCATCAAATCGGCTTCCATCAACACGATTCGCTCATCCTTCGATGCCAGATCAATTAAGGTATCCTTGTACGTAGCGCGCATATCTTTTTCTTTTCCCATTACACTTCTCCTTTTTCGAGGCGGGCAATGGCCTCTTTCGCGGTGTCGTAGTCGAAGGGCATGTTGTGGTTCCCCAGATTTCCCTCGGCAAAGTAGGCCCCTTTTCCCTTGATGGTGTCCATAATGATCATGGTGGGGCGGCATTTTTCCTTTTTGGCCTTTCGGATAGCCCGGTTGAGGGCCGGAAAGCAGTGTCCGTCGACCCGTAGTACGTTCCAGCCGAAGCCGACCCATTTTGCATTGAGGTCGTCCAGGTCCATGATGTCCTGGGTATAACCGTCGATCTGCATCTTGTTGTAGTCGGTAAAAGCAATCAGGTTGTTCAGCTTGTAGTGCGAGGCACTCATGGCCGCTTCCCACACCTGACCTTCATTGCTCTCTCCATCTCCGATGATGACGTAGATTTTGCTGTCGATGCCGTCCAGGCGGTGACCGAGGGCCTTACCTATACCGGCCGACAAGCCCTGTCCCAGAGAACCGGCGGTCATGTCGATCCCGGGAGTACGTACCATGTCGGCGTGGCTCGGCAGATTGGTGCCCCCCTGGTTGAGGGTATGCAGCCACTCTTTTGGAAAATAGCCCTTGTCGGCCAAAACACTGTAAAGTGCCGGACCGGCATGGCCTTTTGAAAGTATCAGCTGATCCCGATCACGTTTTTGCGGATTTTTTGGATCAATGTTCATATGGTGGTAATAAAGAATCGTCAATACTTCTACGATTGACAGCGCACCGCCGATGTGACCGACGCCGAAATAGCCTATCTGGTCAATCGTAAGAGTGCGGATTCTCCTTGCGGTATCTTTCAGCTCCTGCAAGGTGTTTTCATCCATGGGTGACTCCTTTTTGCGTGAGAATATATTATTTACTTCCTGAAAATAAATATAAAACAGGTGTATGAATTATGCAAGGGGAATTCGCCGGGATGAGGGTAAGAAATGGGTGAATTCAATGTCTGCCGGAGTTTGTTGAGGCTGTTCCGTTCCCGCGTGGCTTTCTGTAGAGAGTCAGTTTGTACTTAAAAAACCTCTGTACAGGCCGGCAATCCTCTGATACCATGGCCGGAGAGGTACTTTTTTAAAGAAAGAAACGAACATGATAGGTGAACCACTGCGCGGAAATGATGTCCGCGAGAAAAATGAAAAACTTGTCCTCCGGATTATACATAAAAGTGACGGGATTAGCCAGTCCGAAGTTGTGCAAATGACGGGACTGAAGCCGCCGACGGTGTTCCGGATCTTTTCGAGTTTGGAAGAGGGTGGGCTAATCGAGGCGTTTGATAAAAGGGTCGAGGTCAGCGAACGTAAAGGCCGTCGGCCAGTGTACTACCGTACCAAAGCGGATGCCCGCTTTATCATCGGCATAGACTTCTGGGTACGCTCCGCATCAATTGTTATTGTAAATTTTAGCGGAGAACCGGTGTATAAAGAGGTTACCGAACTGCACGATTTTATCGATGCCGAGCAGGTGGTTACGGTATTGAAGGACCTTATTGAAAAGTCGCTGCAGCGGGCCGGGGTTGCGCGTGACCGGCTGATCGGGATCGGAATCGGTGCTCCCGGACGGGTCGACATCGAAACCGGTACGGTGGTGCACTACGGGCGAATTCGGGGAATGAACAACTTTTCGATCAAAGCGGTGATAGAAGAAAAATTCGGCTTACCGGTCTTTGTCCACAACAATGCTACCGTCGTTGCTTTGAGTGAATACCGCTATGGAGTTGCTAAAGATAAGAACAATTTACTCAGCGTATTGATCCGCAGCGGAGTAGGCGGATCCTTTATCAATGACGGAAAGATTTTCGTTACTAACAACCGCACCACATTGGAAATCGGTCACATGACCATAGATATCCACGGGCGGGAATGCGACTGCGAGCATCGCGGCTGTCTGGAGAGTTATGTCTCGGAAGAGGCGCTGATACATGATATCCGGGATAACGGCATTGAGTTGAATTTTGATGATCTCGACCGGGCGATTTCCGTGCAAGATGAAAAAGTGTGTGCAGTGCTTGATGAAAAAGCGATAATTATTGCCGAAGGGATGTACAGCCTGTATCAACTCTTCGGGCCGGATTCTTTTTTGTTGGTTACCCGTTCAGAGGCGCTTTCAAATTATCTTGCCGATGCAATTCAGCATAAGCTGGGATGGACCGCGGAAGCTGTCAACGACGAAAAGTGTGCAGTGCTTCCCTGTAAATACGATCCAATTCTGGCCGGAGTGGGAGCCTCGGATTTAGTGCTGGATCAGTTTTTTAAGTAGATCCTGATACAATTGAAATAAATCTTTAAAACCCATACACTTGTAGTAGCAGATAAATGTATTTATCGATAAGGAGAAGCTCAAAATGAATGAAATACTCTTTACGGACATGCAGGCGGAGTTTGGCAACTCACTTGAAAAGAAGTTCCGTAAACTGATTAAAAAATCCGGATTTTTTGAGACTATCAAAGAGAATGAACTGGTGGCAATAAAGCTGCATGTTGGGGAGCGTGAAAATCTCGGATATATAAATCCGAACTATGCCCGCATTGTGGCTGAAGAGATCAAAGCCCGCGGGGCGCAGCCTTTTCTGACCGACACTAACACGCTGTACTCCGGCGGTCGGCATAATGGCGTGAATCATGCATTGACTGCAGTGCAGCACGGATTTACCTATGCTACCGTGGGTGCACCGTTTATTCCGGCTGACGGAGTGCGTGGCCTGGATTACCGCGAAATTTCTATTCCGGGAAAACATATAAAGAAGGCCAAACTGGCCGGAGGCATACTTCAGGCTGACCGGATTGTGTTTCTGAATCATTTCAAAGGGCATATGGAGGCCGGTTTCGGCGGTGCCATCAAAAATATGTCCATGGGCTGTGCTTCAATTGCCGGTAAACGGGAGCAGCATGCCTCTTCCAAACCGGTGGTAAACCGGGAAAACTGTGTTGGCTGCCGGCAGTGCTACAACGCCTGTCCGGTGAACGCGATAACAATGGAAGACCATAAAGCGGTTATTAACTATGACATCTGTATCGGCTGCGGACAGTGTGTAGCGGCCTGTAATTACCAGGCTATGGAGCCCGGTTCGAGCGAGGATACGCAGATTTTCATACAGAAGGTTACCGAGTATGCCTATGCGGTTCACAAGCATTTCAAAAAAAAGGCCTTTTACATCAATTTAGCCATGAATATCACCCCGGACTGCGACTGCTGGCCGGCCAATGATGTGCCCTTGGTAGAAGATGTGGGTATTTTAGCCGGGACTAATCCCTTTGCCCTTGATAAGGCCACCCTTGATAAAGTCAGTGAATCCAAGGCCCAGCAGACCAGCCGGCATTATGAAAAACTGCACGGAGGACACAATCTCTTCCAGGAGGTGTATGAACACATCCACAGCGATACTACTTTTGAATACGCTATTCAGCAATTCGATGTGTCTCTGCAGTACTCGCTGCGGACTATAAAATAGAGATATTCGCTGCATGACTGTGCTGCTGCTCACTGCGGTGTACATTACGGCCAGCTTTGTGCAAGGGGTCACCGGTTTCGGCTTCGGGCTGCTGTCGGTGCCTCTGGTCTCGCTTTTGTTCTCTCCGGCTGAAGCGGTGGGGATGAATGCCATTGTAGGAACTACTAACTGTGTCTACGCCTTTATCTTATTGCGAAAACTGGTCAAGTACAGGCAGACTACTATCTTGTTTTTGCTGAGTGCCGCTTTTGTTCCCCTGGGGGCCTATTTCCTGATTCGTGTAAACCAACACATTGTGTTAACCATTATGGGTATGATGGTAGTGGCAGTGACTCTCAGAGAGTTCAATCCCAATCGCCGCAACGACTCGCCGATTTTTCATTCACGGTTTTCACTCGTGTTTCCGGCCTTGGCAGGATTATTGGGCGGCGCTTTTACCGCACCTGGATCGGCAATAGTACCTTACATGTTTGCCCGTGAAAGTGACCCGCATGTGGCGCGGGCCAATCTGCAGTATTTCTTTACCCTTATCAGCGGGTTGGTCATTGCCTCGCATCTCTGGACCGGCAACTTAAACCAACAGAATGCCCTACGCGCCCTGCCGTTTGTTCCGATAGTTTTCCTGTTTACCAAATTGGGGTCGGTTACTGCCTTCAGAATTCATCGTGATATATTTCGGCGGATTGTCAATAGTGCTTTGCTGTTCTTCGGCTTCTACCTTATAATAAAAAACGGAATAGTACATCAATTCTAATTTTTCGTTGACAACTGCCCATATCTGTGTTCTACTTACTTATAGAAAGAAAATAAACATTTTCAAAGGAGGAAGAAATGAAGAAAATTGGAGTACTGCTATTAGTTTTATCCGCTGCAATGCTACTTTTCTCATTTTCGGCTTTTGCTGGTGGACAGCAAGAAGAACAAGGTGAAGTTGTGCTTACATGGCCTTCAATTTGGGTTGGACAAGATTCAAAGGCAGAAATTATTGAAGAACTTGTGAACGAATTTAACGAAAAACATGCTGGATCAATCAAAGTTGTCATAGAGCCGCAACCTGATTACGATGGGTATGAAGATAAGATTAGAACTTCATTAGCAACTGGTCAGGTCCCTGATATTTTTACATTTAAGTTAAATCCCACTACAGCGAAGTATTATGATAGCGACTTGTTGATGGATTTTACTGAAGAGCTTAAAACTGATGGATGGATTGATAATTTTAGTAAAGCTAATATCGATACATCTAGCATTAATGGAAAAATTAAATCTCTTCCTTATGAGATTGCTGTAACCCCTGTGTGGTATAATGAAGCATTATTAACAGAAGCTGGTGTAAGCGAATTTCCAAAAACTATTGAGGGTTTCTGGGAAGCAGCTGAAAAGCTTAAAGCGAACGGTATTGTGCCTACCAGTCAAATGACGGGAGGTACCAACTCGTGGACTTCGATGCTATGGTACTGTCACTTAGTAGCAAGCTTTGGTGGCCCAGATGTGTGGGAGAAAAGATGGGATGATCCTGCTTTTGTGAAAGCAGCTGCAATTCTAAAGCGAATGTATAGCAATGGTAATACTACTTCTGATGCAATTGGAGCTGATGCAGGCGTGTCCAGTGGACACTATATGGACAAAAGAACTGCAGTTTTTATCAATGGGCCTTGGTTCATTGGAAGAATTAAGGAAGATGCCCCCGAAGTGTATAAAAACACTAGGTTAGCTCCAGCACCCCAGGCCGGTGAGTATTATGGACATCAAGTCGGATGGCTTCATACGAGTATTGCTGCGGTAAATACTGACGATCCTAGAAAGAAAGAAGCTATTCTTACCTTCCTAAAATATCTTACTTCTCCAGAAAATGCGAAGGCCGTTTCTCTGGATGCCGGTTCATTACTTGCCATCGAATTTGAAATTGGTGAGAATGAAAAAGTTGATCCACTCCAGAAAGAGTTTATTAAGGCAGCTAATAACGCACCATTTATGATTAACCATATGGAATCTGCATTGAGCGTAGATGTTGTGTTTGAATTTGGACAGGCTGTAGGATCAATGGTTCTAAACGACGCAACTCCTGAAGAATTTGTACAAATGCTTGCAGGCGCTGATTCAAAGTAACTATTTTGAATTTTCGGGACCGGAGATCTTGTTTACACTAGATCTCCGGTTTTAGCTTTTCTTGATATAATAATTAATCATAAAGAGGGACTTATGAGTGCTCTTAAACGAAAGAATCGAAATATTAAGTATATAGTAATATTTCTATTACCAGTAGCTTTACTATATATTGGATATTTTCTCTATCCTATAGTTTTTTTATTTATTGTTAGTTTTATGGATTGGAATGGAATACAGCCCATGTCACTTGTTGGATTTGAAAATTTCATCAATCTTTTCTCAAACAATGTTTTTCAGATTTCGATCAAGAACAACATCATTTGGGCCCTATCAGCTGCTTTGCTACAAATTCCTTTATCAATATTAATTGCTTTAATTTTAGCAAGACAACCGCGCGGATGGAAGTTTTTTCGAACTGTTTTTTTCTTGCCAAATGTTATTTCGGGAGTTGCACTAGCTATGATGTGGGTAGCTCTTTACAATTCGGAGTTTGGTTTAATAAATCATTTCCTAGAATCAATTGGATTGAGCGATATGACTCATAATTGGCTAGGTGAAGTGGATACTGCGTTGACGGCAGTGATATTTTCTAAACTAATTTATATTGGTTATTTTATGGTGATAATATTAGCCGGTACAATGGCTATACCTCGATCATTTTATGAAGCAGCTGAAATTGATGGTGCTAACACCTGGCAACAAGAGATTTATATAACCTTACCGGCTATTCGTGGAATAATTATTACAGCGGGAACACTTGCAGTAGCCTTTGCACTTAGACAGTTTGAAGAAACTTTTCTTATGACGAGTGGGGGACCGGCGAACAGTACACCAATTATGGGGCTTTTCATGTATAAGCGGATGTCAGGTTTACATTATGGTGAGGCGGCTGCAACAGGTGCTTTACTGGTGGTACTAGGCGCTTTGATAGTTGGAGGATTACAACGAATATTCGGCCAATCAGATGCAGTTTCTGATTCAATACAGTAGGGAGCAGAATAATGACAAAGGATCAGTTAACCGAAACAAGCAGAGGAGTACAGATTGCTGCTACGCTTTCTAAGTGGATTGTAATTCTTATCTACTTTTTAATAGCGGTTTTTCCTTTGCTTTGGTTGGGAATATCGGCTTTTAAAACTAACCTCGAGATTCAAGTTAAACCTTTTGCACTTCCAGAAGTATGGCAATTCCAAAATTTTGCTAATGCAATAAGTATTTCCGGATTACCTCAGTTTTTTTTGAACTCTGTTATTGTAGCGAGTAGTGCTACAGTCTTAAATTTATTAGCTACATCTATGGCCTCATTTGTCATAGCACGAGAGAAATTTGGGTTAAGAAAGACAATTTTCACTATAATCACTGCTGGAGTTCTAGTGCCAATTGTAGCTTTTATGGTTCCATATTTTGCACTCATAACAAGTTTGAATTTATATGATTCATTGTTAGCCTTAATTTTAACTTATTCGGCAATCAATATTCCAATTTCGGTTTTCCTGATAAGTAGTTTTATGTCTACAATTCCTAAAGAGCTGGAGGATGCAGCGGAGATAGATGGTTGTTCTTTTTGGCAACGGTTTTTAAAAGTGATCTTTCCACTATCTAGACCAGGTCTAGTCACGGCTGGAACTTTTAGTTTCATCTACTGCTGGAACGAGTTTATATATGCTCTTTTACTTACTTCATCACGACATGCAAGAACACTACAGCTCGGTATAAGATTTTTTACAAGTCAATTTCGAACGGATTACGCAGGTATGTATGCTGCAATTGTACTTACAATAATTCCGAGTGTTATTGTATACATATTCCTGCATGAAAAAATAATCGCAGGATTGACAGCAGGAGCTGTCAAAGGCTGATTATAAATAAATATGACAGATATTTTTTTAGAAGGACAAGAAGATTTTGAAACAGCAAAAAAATATGGGTTTAGATATAATAGCTATTCACAAATAAATGGGTATAAAGCTAAACATGGGAGTCATGATGATGGACCGTTTCACGGGCCTTTCCTTGGTGGGATAGGCACAGGTACATATAGTCGAGACCTTGTTGGCAACTTTTCTCGGTGGCACATGCAACCGGGGTTTCACGTACATCAAATTGTACCACAAGCTAAGTTTTTATTGAGATGGGATAATGAAAAAGAAAAGGCTTGTAACTATGTTGGTATAGGAAAGCAACCTGGATGGAACGAATATGTACCAGTTCAGAAAGGGTTTAAAGAAAGTGAACGAGAGTATGCTGTTTTGTTTCCTGATTGCTATGAATACTATTCCGGCGACCAATATCCGTTTAAATTGATTTTTCATTATTGGTCACCCCTTTTATACGATAGTACTGTATCTTCGTTTCCTGTTGTTTATTATTCAATTTATCTGAAGAATGTGGAAAAGAAAAAGTTGACAATATCTGCTGCTCATTTTTGGCCCAATATCGTTGGATGGAGAGTTGCTCCAGTAACAACTATTGATAGGGGGGGGGATGCATGGCCTGCGCATACACATGCAAATAATTTTAATCGCAATGCAGAATTCTATGAGTCACAAGAAGGTGTAGGCATCGTCCAATCAAAAAGGTTTAAGGGTAATCCAACCAGGGATATGGAAGGTGAAATACTTGTTGGTGTGACATGTAATAAGCCGGGACAGTATAGTAGAGAGGTTTGTTTTAAAGCTGACCAAAACGCTATCGGTGTTGATCCAATTAATCAAAAGTTCACTCAAGCTTGGGTAGAAAATTATTTCAGTGAGTATGGATATTTGCCTGAAACATCAAATACTTGGGATGCACACTGGCACGAACCCCTTTCATCCGCGGTATCTTTCAAATGCCAATTAGAACAGTACGAAAGCGTAAGAATTGATTTTTTTCAGGTGTTCGATTTACCTCTAGTATCTTTTGGCTCTGATAGGGGGTGGTACAAAAAGTATACCGAGACGTTTGGCTTTTCAGGAAAAAATAGTGAGAGGATAGCGATCGATGCTATAAATAATAGAGAATTTTGGAAAACTGAAATAAGAAAACAGAAAGAAAAGCAATTACAAGTAGTATCACAAAAAGGTATTACTGACCGCGTAGGGGGCTCTGTACTTAATGAGTTATTTTTTCTTACTGGTGGGGGGAGTGTTTGGACGAATATGGCCTATCCTTCGCAAAAGCTTGATAAGCCGGTGTTGGGAGAAAACGAACATTTTGCGTTTTTAGAAGGTTATGATACTGGATATTTTTATTATAACACATTCGATTTATGGTTGTATGCTTTTTCTGCAGTGACAGCAAGCTGGCCATCTCTTGCAAATTCAATTTTTAAAGATTATCTCAAAGCAGCGAAGACGCCAAACAATAAAAAAAGAATTGTGTATAGAGTAATGGAAGAACGTCAAATGCTTGCATCTGGAAAAATTCCTCATGATCTGGGAAACCCTTTAGCCGATCCTTGGCATGAGCTGAATGGGTATATCATGCGCGATGATCCAAATATTTGGCGTGATCATAACCCCGCATTCATAATCGCTTATTATCTATTTCTACATATGACGCAGCAAAATCTACAATTAGAAGAGTGGGATACTATCAAGAAAATTGCACAATATTTATTTGTTCAAGATGAAGACAATGATGGTTTGGTAGAGCATAAGGAGTTCGGAGATAGTACCTGGGATGCATTAAATATGAGGGGGGTGAGTAGCTTCAGTGGAGGACTAACATTAGCAGCTTATGCTGCGTTAGTTGAATTTGCTAAAAGTATTGGTGATTCACATTATGAAAAAATTTATCAAGAAAGACTAATAAAGGGTATGAAAAGCTTTCAGAACAAATTGTGGACAGGTGAGTACTATCGTACAGATAGCGATGGCGGCTATAAAAATTGTGTTATGATAGATGCTCTTATCGGCCCGTTTTTGGCAGAACTCTCTGGTTTAAAACCTGTATTACCTAGAGATCAAGTTATTTCACATCTGGAAAAAGCGTACGAGTATAACTTTATTGGGTATAAAAAAGGGGTTGTTGGTCCATTGTTAGTAGCAGATGGGTCTGGCAATAGGTTTACGCCTGATGGTGGAGAAGAACTACAGATAAATGAAGTACTAGTAGGTTCTGCTTGGGTATTCTGTTCGATGTTATATAATTACGGGTTGCATAAAGAAGCAACAAGTTTATCCAATGTTCTCCACAAAGTATTGTATGAGAAGTCAGGATTGCAGTTCAGAACACCTGCAGCCTGGGATGCAGACTGTCAGTTTAGGGCACCTTTGAATATGCGCCCCTTAGCAGTGGGATTATTAAACTACATCAGTCAAGAAGAAGTGTAAGGTTAATTATAATTTTTGGAGACGAATAAAATGCTGAAAATTTCTTATGAGAATAATCAACATGATTTTAAAATATTTTTTAAAAACAAAATCATTTTAGAGCATAGTAAGAATGCCCCGTTTCTTATACTCGGGATGGGAACAGCTAAGTACAAGAATTCACATGCAAATTTTACTATTAAAGATAAAAAAATCAATAAAACAGCTATTCAAGATTGGAATATAGTAAATAGTTCTGAACAAGAAATACAACTAAATAGTAGTGAAAAAGATATTTCAGTTGAGCTATATATAATGGATAATGAGTTAAACATAGGATTTAAAACAAAATCAAACTATAATCGAATTTGGTTAAATATTGCAGTAGAAAAAACGGAGCACCTCTACGGCTGCGGTGAACAGTACTCGCGCCTTGATTTGAAGGGCAGTAAAGTTCCTTTATGGGTAGAGGAACAGGGAGTCGGACGGGGAAAAGGGCTCATTACCGCCTTTGCCAATATACACTCCCACGCTGGCGGGCATTGGTATTCTACTTATTATCCGGCCACCAGCTTCGTCAGTTCCCAGGGCTGGTACTGCTACGCCGAGGCTAGTGCGTATGCCGAGTTCGATTTTAGTTCCGACCGCAGCTACAGTTTGCACTTCTGGGAGCTGCCGAAAATCCGCATCGGAGTAGAAGACGGTTTTGCGGCCGCAACCGCTGCCCTCAACCGTATTCACGGGATCCAGCCGCCCTTACCCGAGTGGACCTACGACGGAATGTGGCTCGGTGTGCAGGGCGGCGGCGAAGAGATAGAAAAGAAACTCGAAGATGCCCGCAGTGCAGGGGTACAGGTCGGCGGACTCTGGGCCCAGGACTGGGAAGGTAAACGGGTTACTTCCTTCGGCAAACAGTTGATGTGGAACTGGAAGTACGATCGGGATCAGTATCCGCAGTTGCCGGAGCAGATTAAAAGCCTCAATGAGCGCGGCGTTCGCTTCCTGGGGTATATAAATCCTTTCCTTGCTATTGAAGAGGATCTGTACCAGGAAGCCCACGAAAAGGGCTACCTGATTAAAAATGCGCAGGGCGAAGACTATTTGATAGAAGTTACTACCTTTCCGGCAGCCCTGCTCGATCTTACTAACCCGGATGCTTTCGAATGGATCAAGGGCATTATTAAAGAACATATGCTGGGAATAGGTTTGGACGGCTGGATGTGTGATTACGGCGAGTATCTGCCTACCGACGCAGTGCTGTATTCCGGTGAAAGCGCCGAGAGCTATCACAACCGGTATCCGGTAGAATGGGCCCGCGCCAACCGCGAAGCAGTCGAGGAGGCGGGGGCACTCGGTAAAATCGTGTTTTTCAACCGTTCCGGTTACAACCAGGCCTCAAGGTATGCCCTTTCCTGCTGGGGCGGGGATCAGCTAGTTAACTTTTCTATCGGTGACGGTCTATCGACAGCAATAACCGGCGGAGTATCGGCCGGGTTCAGCGGAGTCGGTTTTTACCACAGCGACCTGGGAGGATTTACTTCTCTGGGGTGGATCAAGCGCCACAAAGAGCTGTTCATGCGCTGGGCGGAGTTTGCCCCTTTCAACCAAATTATGCGTTCCCACGAGAGCAACCGACCGGATGACTGCTGGCAGTTTAATTCCGATAAAGAGACACTGGATCACCTGGCCCGCATGACCAAACTATTCACGCTGCTCAAACCCTACCATCTGCATGTAGCCCAGGAGTACACTTCTGAAGCGCTTCCGGTCAATCGCCATCCGGCGCTGATGTATTGCGGCGATGAGGCCTTGTATAAGATAAAATACGAGTATCTGTACGGTGCCGACCTGCTGGTAGCTCCGGTATATAAAAAGGGCAAAGGGCGGCACACCGCCTACCTGCCCGACGATGTGTGGATCCATCTTTGGAGCGGCCGGGAGTACAGCGGCGGATATGCAACGGTTGATGCGCCCCTCGGAGAGCCGCCGGTATTTTACCGCAAAATTTCTCAGTTTGCAGAGTTATTCGAACAGATAAAAACCGAACTCGGTTGAGGTACCATTAAACTTCATCGGTATATGCCGATTATAGAAGTATGAGATCCCGCCGTGTGTATGTATGGATAGTAATCCTACTCGTCTGGGCCGGAGGGGCCCCGGGTATGCTTGCTGCACAGGAGGCCGGGACGGGCGTTAGTGGACCCTTGCAGCTCAGCCCGGATGATTTACTGCTTAAGCAGAGTTTAGAGGGCGGGTACGACCTGTGGATAAAAGCGAAGCCTGGTATTGGCTCAGTTTTGCTAACCGATTCAACCGCCGATCCGGAGCAACAGGTAAGCACCTATGCCCTTCGGAATCCGGAGTATCATCCGGTCAATGGCGATGAGCGGCGGATGTTGAACGGCGAGTTTCTGCCGTCGAAGGAACGGGGATTATTCTCTTTAATCGATTCAACGTCCGAGGAGCACCCAGTACTGGGCCAGGCGTTTCATATTTTTATTCCCTATGTAGTCGAATACGGATATCCGTGGACCCGCGAGGACGAGTTGCAGATTCTCAATGGAACCTGGCTCAATATCAGAACCTTTGCAGAGCCCTTTGCAAGTTATGCGGGGCCTTTTGAAGACAACCCCTTTGAAATCGAGGTTGTGCAAAAGTCGATGGAACCGAAGCCTTCGGAGGGTGATTACATGCCCGATACAGTCGAGGCATATGAAGAAATATCCCGGGAATCCGACGGCGGGGTTATTTTCGGAAAAGGACAGGAAGACATCATCAACAATGTTCGTGATGTAATCCGCACAGCCGAAGCGAAAACCATCGACCTGGTGCTGTGTCTGGATACTACCAAAAGCATGGAGGATGATATTCCGCACCTGCGGGATGCACTCATTCCAATGCTGGAAGAAGAGATAAAAGGTTTTGACAGTTTTCGTCTTGGAATTGTGCTCTACCGGGACTACTTCGAGCTTTATCTGGCCAAACCGTATCCCTTTGAACGTGATTTTAGTAAGATACAAGCTGTGTTGAACCGGATACGGGTTTCCGGTGGGCGCGATATTCCCGAAGCGGTGCACGAAGCACTATATACCGGCATTCACTCCTATGAGTGGATGGCGGATAAGCGACTGATTATACTGGTCGGAGATGCACCTCCGCATCCCCGTCCCCGCGGAAAAATAACTAAACAGATGGTATATGAAGAGGCGCGGGCCAGAGAGGTGGAGATTCACACCGTAATCCTGCCCCACTAATTGCTCGCGCGTAGGCGCGCATTTTTCTCTATGGTTTTATTTTCTATTCAGTGTCGGCTGTCGGTGGAGCAGTCTGACTAATGTCAGCGGCCGGTGCAGCGCCAGCGGTCTCAGACTCCATTTTGTTCAATACCTTTTGCGCCAATACCTGCGGCCAGCGTGGAAGGACGCTCGACCCTTGGTTTTCATAATATGAGAGCAGTTCCTCGAACTGTTGACGGGCCAAGTCGTAGTTGCCCTGTTTATAGGATAAGAAGGCAATTTCGTACTTTGCCTCGACTATCCGCTGAATGTCATCGGGGTAACGCTCGATGAAAGTCCGGTAATATGTAATGGCCAGTTGGTAGTTGTTGTCTTCGCTGGCAATTTTCTGGGCCCTCTGGAAGTATTCGATAGGCTCGAGGTTTTCAGGAATCTCCTCAGGTTGTGATGCACAGCCGACAAGTACGGTAGCCAGAAGGATAAGTAGCGGAAAGAATCGGGTAAATGTAGTTATTCGCATATGTATTCAGCTCACAGGTATAATTTAGGATTCGGTTTCAGAGTAGACTTCATCTTTGATGGGGAGGGTTTTCTTGAGTTCGCGAATGAACTCTTTTTCATCTCCCATCGGCTCGTACATGTCGCACTCGTCTATACTCCTGCGGGCCACGGTAAAGAACTTATAGTACTTTTCGCCGCCGAGTTTTTTGTTCCACTTGCCGGCATCGCACCGTACCCTCAGTGTGTAGTGATTTCCGTCTCCTTGCGGTGAACGGACCAGCTTGCAGTGACTGCAGTTTGCACAGTAAATTTTTTTAGTTCTCTGTTTATTGCTCTGTGTCTCACTCGAAGTTGAGCTGGACATAAAGTCCCCCTTTTTAAAGGCGTGCTTATAGTATCATGATCGTCGTTTTGCCGTCAAGTATTGAGTGCATTTGTACAGTAATTCTAATTTTGGAAGTTATAGAACTTCCAAAATTAGAATTACATCAAAATCTTTAAGCTAAGTTGCTCACATTTGTAATTATGTAAGAACCTTATAAATGAATATAGCGATACTTTTAAGTCCGGCCGGCTCGGTACGAACTGATTCTATAGGGAAATCCTCTATTAAAGATGGCACTCCGCCGAAGCTGATGAATTCTTTAAAGCTTTGATAATGCTCTCCGCCGGCATTCCACTCTATCGCCCGGATAACTGCCTTAGAAAACGCATTGCTCTGCTCGGTGAAATTAAAATCGGTGAGCAAGAGGTGTCCTCCCGGGCGAACTACCCGAATCATCTCCTCAATAATCGCCCGGGCCATATGCGCCGGCTTTTCATGCAGGGCAAAGGTGGTCATGGCGGCGTGAAAACTGTCGGATTCAAAGCTCATCTGCGCGGCATCTTCGTTCAGGCAGTCGGGGGCATACGGGCCTTTCTGCGAAACCCGCAGCATTTCCGCGGATAAATCTACTCCGCGTACATTGAAACCGTGCTGACGCAGAATTTTCAGTTGCCGGCCGGTTCCGCAGCACACATCCAATATCGAATCGTAACCCTCTTCATTACAGATATCCAGCAGTCTCAGGCGCAGTTTGTGTACAAAGGGGTACAAGAGTATGTCGTAGACCGGGGCTATTGCGTATTCACCCATAGGATTAGCATAATTTAATACCCAGGTCCTTTCAAGTGCAGAGGGGATGTGTGTATAATATGGCCGTGTTTCAAAAACTTTTTGTGAAGAGCGTAGTTACTCTACTGATTATTGTATTTCTCTTTAGTGCTTTTCAATCGGTTCGACTGATTCTGAAAGATGCCCGGCAGGGGAATCTGTATCTGTCGCAATCCGACCCGGCCCGCTTCCACTTTATGGTAATTCTGCCGACAGTCGAAGATGAGTTTTTTCAGCAGATGTGGGCGGGGATCCAGACTGCGGCAGAAGAGATGAACGTAGGGGTCGAACTACAGGTTCCGCGAAACACTCTTGAACTACGCAGCGGTACGGCCGAGCTGCTCGAGATTGCGCGACTGTCACAGGTGGACGGAATTGCCCTGTATGTAACCAATGAGGAGGAGCTTAAGCCGATCATCAATCGAACGGTGCTCTCCGGCATCCCGATCATAACCTTGGAGTCGGATGCGCCAATGAGCCGTCGCTCGGGGTTTATCGGTTCCAACAGTTTTAAGCTGGGACAGGAGATCGGCCGGCTGATGCAGGAAGCCCAACCGGATGGCGCGAAAGCTGCACTCCTAAAGAATGAATACTTCTCTGAACGGGCCTCACAGTGGAGCATTATACAGTACGGTATCCTCACAAGTCTTTCCAGTGGTGCTAATCACGAGATCATAGCCGAGCGACGCACCCAGATCGGAGTGCCCAGCTCGGAAGAAAAAACACGGCAAATTCTTTATCTGAATCCTGAAGTGAATGTAATTTTCTGCACAAGTGTAGTGGATACTATTTCAGCGGCCAATGTGGTTTCAGAGTTTCGAAGAGCCGGAGAAGTAAAGATTATCGGCTATGGGTACAACGAGGAGATTAAACGCGGGCTTGAGACAGGCTATATTTACGGTACTCTCATCCGTGATCCCGAGACAATCGGAAAGCGGGGAATGGAATCACTGGTTGGTCTGAATACGAATCAGTATGTGCCGGCATTCATTTACATTCCCAGTGAGGTACGAACAGAGGACTCACAATGAAACCCACCCGTACCATCCGAAACCGTCTACTCTCCTTTTTTTTACTGATAATGTTGATTACCGCTCTGACCAGTGTGTACAGCTTGTTTGCCGGTCTGCGTCTGGGCCGCCGGGTAGAACAGCTTACCCAAACCGAGGTACTGATGCGTAATATCCGCAGCCAGCTCATTAAAACCAAGCAATCCCTGGACAACTATTTGATGGTACAGCGCGAAGATGAGCGCAGGATGGTGCATACTGACATCGAGGACCTGCAGGCTTTAGTGGCCGGGCGGCATACGCCCTATCAGAGCCAGGAACAGCTGATGGTCAAGGATATCAGTTATCTCATCAATAAATACAGCCTGCAATTGGAAGGCGTTATAGAGGCCAAGGCAGTCCGAGATATAATCGGCTACACCGAGGCGTACAAAGCGGCCGAACTGACCGCATCCTATATTAACTCCTTCATTGACAAAGTCTTGATAGAAAACCTCAACCGCAGGACCGATGCGTACCGCTTTTTATCAGAGAGCTACCAGCAGGTGCAGCTGTTCAACTTTTTTCTGGTGGTAACTGCGATTATTCTCACGGTGCTGTTGATCCTGCTATTTACCGACAGCCTTACACGTCCGGTTGTCAGACTGGCACATCTGGCCGAAGAGATCAGTCGCGGTAATTTCGATGTTGATGATATTCAAGTAAATACAAAAGATGAGATCGGTATAACTGCCCGGGCCTTCAATGAGATGAAGAATAGTATCCAGCGCTATGTGGCCGAAATGAAGGAGAAAGCCCAAATTGAAAAGAATCTGGCCGATCAAAAGGTGAAGAACCTGGAAATGCAGCATCTATTGAAAAATGCCGAGATGGCTTCTCTCAGGTCGCAGATGAACCCCCATTTTCTTTTTAACTCGCTTAATACCGGGGTGCAGCTGGCCATCTTGGAGGAAGCCGACCGAACTGCCGATTTTATGGGCAATCTGGCTTCTCTGTTTCGACACAATGTGCGACGGCTATGGCGTCGTAACACAATTGACGATGAATTGAAGGGGCTGCGATACTACTCAAACTTGCTGAAAGTACGTTTCGGCAACACGTATCGCTTAGAAATCCGAATTCCGAAGGAGCTGCGCCGGATCGAATTTCCTCCACTGATTTTCCAGCCGCTGGTAGAGAACTCGATCATACATGGTTTCGAACGCAAGGAGGGGGGCGGCCGGGTGAGGGTAGAGGGGGGCCTTGCGGAGGGAAAGGTGATATTTAGGGTTCAGGACGATGGAATGGGTATGAGCCGTGAAGCAATTGCACCCGCACTAAAACCGGTCTCTTTCTCAGATGAGGATTTTTCTTCCCGTACAGGTGTGGGAATGCGCAATGTAGTTTTGCGGCTGCGGCTGTTTTTTAATCGTGAGGATGTGGTCAAAATCGAGAGCCGGGAAGGTGAAGGAACCGAAATACGGATAGAACTGCCGGAGGACGAGGTAGTGTATGTATAAAGTTCTCATTGCCGATGATGAGCAACCGGTTATCGAAAGCATCAGTTTCATGCTGCAGAAATATCGTCCGGAAATCGGTATTGCCGGCACTGCGATGTCGGGGCGTGAAGCTATTCAAGCGGCTGAACAGACTAATCCCGACATTATTTTAATTGATGTAAAAATGCCGGGTATCGACGGGTTGGAAGCGTTGCGCGAGATAAAGCGCAGAAAACCGAATATCTTGCCGATACTTACGACCGCTTATGAACGCTTCGATATTGCGCAAACCGCCTTTGAACTGGGAGTCCAGGATTATATTTTAAAGCCTTTTTCGCGGGACAAACTGATCGCTGCAATTGATGCGGCCGTAGAGTCGCTGGATCAGCGGCTGGACGGGCGGGGGGACAGCCTTAAACATATTGAGCTGTATCACAGCCTAAGCAGCACCATTGAAAGTCTTCTGTTTCGAGCTATCAAATTAAACAGTGATGTGAGCGATTTTATACCGTATCTGAAAGAAACTCTCAATTTTAAGACCACCAGAGGTTGTGTCGGTATACTCGAGTGGCGGAAAGGAGCTGAAGATTCGATGATTGATACCGGGCAGGCGTTTATCAGTGCACTCAAGTACAAGTACCCCTGTCTGGCAATGTCCTTCAATCACGAGGTTTTGTTTTTCTTTCCAGAGATATCAGACGGACATTCCATCCCCGACAGCGGCACTATAGCCGGACTGATAGAAGAGCAGTTCGAAGACAGCTTTCACTGGAAGTATGCTGCCGGAGAGTGTGTGGATTTTGAAAATATCAACGACTCGTACCTGAATGCCCAGAGGACTATCGGACGTGAAGCGGCGGCCCTCGATATAAACGAACTGCTGCTCTACACCAAGGAATGGCGATCAAAGCTCGAAACTGCACTCATAAACCTGAATATGAGTGCGGTAAAACAAATAATAACCGATGTGCTATATGATACCGCGGATTTGTATGCAGCTGAAGCTGTGTTACTGGATCTGCTGCTGTATGTTGAACATGTACACTCGGCAGCAACCGGTTTTCATTTACGTGTTATTCGAATTCCTGGCGACGGCAGGGTACAAACTGCAGAAGAACTGTTGATTTTTTTTAACAGCTGGGCCAAAGCCCTATCAGAGCAATTGAAAACCGAGCAACTGGAGAACATTCCCAGGGTATTGAGCCGGGCCCTCGATTTTCTGAATCTCAACTATTCTCATCCGCTTCAGCTTTCGGATGTCGCCGAGAAGGTAGATGTGAGTGCCCCCTATTTGAGTAATCTCTTTACACGGCACCTCCGCAAGAGTTTTGTCGACCAGCTGACTCATATTAGGGTGGAAAAGGCCAAACAGCTGCTGAAGGAGCAGTCATATTCGATTAAAGAGATCAGCGCGATGGTCGGCTATCAGGACCCGAACTACTTTTCGCGTCTGTTTAAGAAGTACACTGGGTCTTCGCCATCTGAGTTCGGGTAAGTCTGCATTACACTGAAGAAGTCCTCCCCCCTATAGACACAGGCACAACAAGAAGATTTTTAGCAAAAAATAATCCAGTTCGCAGGCTTTGTTCACATAGTGAGAGAAAGATTAGTAAGGATTGTGAAAAACAATCCTGATGACGGCCTGCATACTCGGTGGTAAAATTCAATAGAAACTCAAACCTATTAAGGAGGTTGTACAATGAAAAAGGGTCTTACCCTGATGATTGCCCTATTTCTGCTTATTCCGATGGTAACCGTATGGGCCGGAGGACAGCAGGAAGGCGGTGCAGCTGCCACGGAAGAAGCCGCTGCTGAAGTTCCTGAAGTAAAATTGGATTACGGTCAGCCGAGTGGTGAAATGGAAATCTTCTCTTGGTGGGCCGGAGACGAAGCGCCTGCACTCAATGCTCTGATCGACCTGTATAACGATAATTATCCGCAGGTCGAATTAATCAACGCTACGGTAACCGGAGGATCCGGTGTGAATGCCAAGGCGGTTCTGAAAACCAGAATGCTCGGCGGCGATCCCCCCGACTCTTTCCAGGTACATGCCGGACAAGAGCTGATCGGTACCTGGGTTGCTGCTGAGAGAATGCTCGACCTTACTCCGCTCTTCGAATCCGAAGGCTGGATGGATGTATATCCCCAGGACCTGATTAACCTGATCGGTACGGAAAACGGTATCTGGTCGGTTCCGGTGAACGTACACCGCTCAAATGTAATGTGGTATATTCCGGAGAATCTGGAAGAATGGGGTGTGGAAGCTCCGCAATCCTGGGACGAATTCTTCGAAGTTGCTGAAGAACTAGAAGCTCAGGGGGTTACTCCGCTGGCACTGGCCACCAACTGGACCGTAAACCATCTGTGGGAATCGGTTGCACTGGGCGTGCTCGGTGCTGACAAGTACGATGCACTCTGGAATGGAGAACTCTCCTGGACCAGCGCTGAGGCAGTCGAAGTGTGGGCAACTCTTGACAAAATCCTCGAGTACACCAACGACGATTTCTCTTCTCTGAGCTGGCAGCAGGCCACCGACCTGGTAGTCGGCGGAGATGCCGCATTCAATATCATGGGTGATTGGGCCGCCGGCTATATGAGCACTACTTTGAACCTCGAGCCCGGAGATGACTACGGTTGGGCCGCTTCTCCCGGTACAGAAGGCGCTTTCATGTTTCTGGCGGACAGCTTCGGCTTTCCGAAGGGTGTAAAGAACCCGGCCGCTACTCTGGCATGGCTCAAAACCTGTGGTTCCAAGGAAGGGTCCGATACTTTTAATCCTCTGAAGGGATCAATTTCCGCCCGCACCGACTCCGATCTGAGCAAGTACAACACTTATTCTCAGTCGGCAGCCGAAGACTTTTCCGACAACCGTATTGTCGGTAGTCTGGCCCACGGTGTAACCGCGAACGAAGGCTTCATGAACGATTTTGCAACTGTGATGGAAATGTTCTTGAAGAACCGCAACCCTGAACAAGCTGCCAATGCAGCCCAGGCAATTGCAATTCAAAACGGCATTGTAAGCAGATAAGGTTTTTCAAAAAAGATGAAACTAGGGAGCAGGTCTTCTACGGAAGCCCTGCTCCCGTCATAAAGGGAAGGGTATGGTAGAATCAAAGAAAAATACGATCTATGCATTAATTGTGTTGCTGCCTTCGGTAATTCTGCTGCTTATATTTGTGTACGGGTTTATCGGGAACTCATTCTATGTCTCCCTCACAGACTGGGGAACCGGGGCTGCATTGCGGGAGAATCCGGTGAAAAACTTAATTGGCCTGGCAAATTACCGGGAGCTTTTCACTGGAGCAATTAATGGCCGTTTTCGGCAGGATCTGATAAATGCAGTTTTTTATTCTCTGTTTTTAGTTCTAGGGACACTGACCCTAGGACTGTTTCTTGCAATTCTGCTGGATAAGGGCCCGAAGGGCGAGCATGTATTGAGGACAATTTTCCTGTTTCCCATGGCACTCTCCTTCATTGTAACCGGTACCATTTGGCGGTGGGTATTCTCCCCCAAAGGCGGGGTAAACTTGATACCCACCTGGTTTGGTGGTGAGAGGTGGGACTTTTTGTGGTTATCCAGCCGCAGGCAGATATTGAATTTCAACTGGCAGAATATTCTGCAGATTGTGGCGCTCATTATGTTCGTATTGTTCGCCCTGATTCTTTACAGCGGGTGGAAGAATAGAAATCGAACCCGAATCATATGGGGTGCTGTGCTGTCCGGGCTGATGCTGCTGTATGCGTTGGTACTGCATTATATTTTGCCGCCGATTCTGCCGTACGAGGAGTCCCACGGTTTCAACATGGCCACCATTGGTATTATTATTGCGGCAGTGTGGCAATATTCCGGCTACACTATGGCACTGTATCTGGCCGGACTGCGCGGCTTACCGGTTGCGATGTATGAATCTGCCAAAATGGACGGTGCCGGTGACTTAACGTATTACTTTAAAATCGCCATCCCGAACATGTGGCCGATTACTCTGAGTGCAGTTATAATAATTTCCCATATTTCATTGAAACTATTTGCGCTGATTTTCTCGATGGCGGGGGCGGATAATGCCAGCACTGGACATCCCTCGGTATTGATGTACCTGATAACCTTCCGGGCCAACAATTTTGCAATCGGTGCGGCTATCTCGGTTATTTTGTTTCTCATGGCCGCCCTGTTCATTATCCCCTATCTGATTCAGTCCTATCGGGCGCGGAGGTAAGCGAATATGTCACAAAACACTTTACGGCGCGTTCACCCGATTATATATGTGATGGTTCTGGCGATCATGGTGGTGTTTTTGGTACCAATCTACATGGCCATCATCACCGCTTTAAAAAACCCGGCCGAGATAAACCTGGCTACCGCCTGGAATCTGCCGACCACCCCGTACTGGCGCAGTTTTAAAGAGGCCTTGGATCTGCTGCTGCCGAGTTTGCAAAACAGTTTGGTTCTCACTATTTCAGGGACGATACTTTCGTCGTTAGTCGGATCAATAAACGGATTTGTTTTTTCGAAGAACCGCTTTCCCGGTAGCGAGGTTTTGTTTACTCTTTTTCTGTTCGGTATGTTTATTCCCTATCAGATCATCTTGATTCCTTTGTTTCAGTTACTGCGGGCAATCGGAATCTACGGCAGCTTGAGCGGATTGATTCTGGCGCACGTGGTGTACGGTATCCCGATTACCACCCTTATTTTCCGCAACTTTTATGACCAGATTCCCGATTCGCTTGTAGAATCGGCCCGGCTCGACGGTGCGGGTTTTTTCAGCCTCTACGGGCGCCTGTTTCTGCCCCTGTCGGTGCCCGGATTCGTTGTGGTTGGCATCTGGCAGTTTACCCAGATCTGGAACGAGTTTTTGTGGGGCGTTACATTAACCAAGCAGTCCTCTCAACCGGTCACCGTCGGTCTTGCTCAACTGGCCGGCGGACAGGCAGTAAACTGGAACCTCCCAATGGCCGGATCGTTTCTGGCCGGCTTCCCGGTTCTGTTGATCTATATTTTCTTGGGAAGATATTTTATACGCGGTCTACTGGCCGGTTCTGTCAAGGAATAGTCCGAGATTAACATGTTGCACTGCCGGATATCCGGTGGTAATCACAACCTCTACCTCGAAGTTGTGGGGAATATTAAGGGTTTCAATTATCATCCTTTCCGACTCCTTATTTGTAATAAAAAAACAGGGAGATGAGAATTCCTATCAGTATACCGGCGACTGCCTGCGGATAGGTATGCCCCAACAAAGTCTTGAGGTGCTGGCGTTCAAAACCTTCGTGCAGCAGGTAGTTGAACTCTTCCAACAGATCGTTCAGTATCTCTGCATGTTCACCGGCTGCCCGCCTAATTCCAGTAGCATCGTAAATAACTATTACGGCCAGAACCGCAGAAATGGTAAACTCCGCGCTGCTCCAACCATGGACCAGACCCATGCTGGTGGCCAGAGATGCTACCGCCGCGGAGTGACTCGAGGGCATCCCTCCGGTTTCAAAAATACGATGCACACTGAGTTTTCGTTGAAAAATTGCCTCCTGAATACTTTTCAGAACCTGGGCTATGAATGCTGCCAGTATGGTTGTCCAGAGGATGCTGTTTTGTAACACTTCTGCCATAGTATCTATTATTTTCCGCGCGAGAAAAAACCCTTTTTTGATTTACCTTTAGAGGTGGAACTTGCTTCAGGAGAAGCCACGTCAGCTTGAGTTGTCGCGGCCGGTGAGGGCAGCTCTTTGGATCTCTTCGCAGTGTCCTTAAGTTCGGATTCCTTCTCTTTGAGCTCTTTCTCTTTGTCCTTAGACTGTTTACTGCGTTCACGGGCTTTCTTTTTGCCTGATTTGTAAAAGTAATTCAGGACATAGTAGAAGAAGGAGTATATGATTCCCACAATAAAGGCAATCAGCGTAACAGCAACGGTGGAAATGTCTGTGAACATATAACCGAAGAGGTTGATGCTGGTGGTATAGCCCACATTCAGTGCTACAAACACAACTACTATGGCCAGCAGAAGAACATGAATAACCAAGCGTATCATTTTTTCTTTGTCTCCTTATTTTTTTTACGTTTCTCGAAATATTCGTTTATAGTAATCATAGGCGGCCGCTCTTCTTCCTGGATTTGGAGCTCGATTGATTCGAACTCTTCATCATGGGCTTGAAACTGACGAAGGACATGGCTGAGCTGCAGCTTATCATGAATAATATCCAATGCCTGCAGCCGGGAAAAAAAGGTTTGCAGGATACCAAAAGACATTTTGCCTAAACTACGGGTATCCTGGTTTCGATGTACTCGCTGGTCCAGGTCGGTTTGTGCAAATGCCTCGAGTCCCCACTTTTGATACACATCAATGAGGTGCGAGGTTTCAACTCCGTAGCCGATCGGGAAGGGGATCTGTTCGAGTACTTCCCGTCGCACGGCGTACTCACCGGAAAGCGGCTGTATTAAGCCGGCAAGGTCCGGAAAGAAGAGACTGAAAAGCGGTCGAATGAGAATTTCGGTAACCCGGCCGCCCCCTGACGGGCGAATGCCCTGCGAGAAAGCCAGCGGGCGGTCGTAAAAGGCTTTCACATACTGGATTTCTTTGCGGTACACTAGAGGGGCAATCAGCCCGTATGCGAAGCGGGGGTGGATGTTTTTGATATCGGCATCAATATAGACAATAATATCGCCTTCCAGCTGATAAATTGCCTTCCACAGGTTTTCACCTTTTCCTTTTTTGGCGTCTAGATTTGGGAGGATGTCGTCGGCCTGGTACACATCCGCTCCAAACGATTTGGCGACGTTGATAGTATTATCGGTTGATCCGGAGTCGATTACTGCAATTTCATCAATGAGTGGATAGCGGCTCATCAATTCGGATCTGAACAAGATTATTTCTTTACCGATAGTGGCTTCCTCGTTCAAGGTCGGTATGCAGAGTGATATTGTTAGTTTTTGTTTCTGTTTCTGTGCAACCAGATCTTCGATATCACTAAATGCCGAATGGTGGTATGTGTTTCGTTTGAGCCATGTGTTAAGTTTCATCGCAATACCCCTTGTCAATGGCGATCAGCAGCCCCAACAGTTGCGTAAGCCCGTTGTAAATCGGATCGATATCGATGCTTTCCTCAGGCTTGTTGAGGTTTTCTCCATCTGTAAGACCGAGCGTAAGTGCAGGGATGCTGTGGTCGATAAACGCCGAAAGCTCCGAAGTGCTCGGCGATATGCGCGGGTTTATATCCAGTGACTTCATGATAGTGCGGGCATTTGAAGCCATGGGATGTGAGAATGAGATACCCCCCGGATTTCGCTGGGCGAGTATTTGAATCTCGACTTCAGAGCCGTTGTGAGAAGAGACTTCCGCGGCGATATCCTCTATCTGCTGCCGCAGGGTCTGAACCATTTCGTATGATTCACTACGGATTTCAAAACGCAGCACCGCATCGGTTGCAATTGTATTGAAGCTACGGCCACCGGAGATTGAGCCGAGTACAATGCTGGTTTTCGGCCGGCGGGGAACCGGGATTTCCAGAATACGGTTTATTAGTTCGTTAATGGTAACAATTGAACCGACCGCCCCGAAGCGGGTCCAGTCGTACTCTTCCGGCAGGTGGTAGGTAATTTCGCAGCGGGCCATGCCTATAGAGGTATGGCTCAAACGGCCGAGTTTTACTCCTTCCACACACACACCACCGTGTATTGGTATGTCTGTGTTGTCCAGAAAGAAGCGCAGCCCTTCGATATTGCCGTGGCCGATACTGCGGGAGGAGCCCATCAGTACCAGATTTGAGTTGAGCTTGAGGTCGAGTTCTGCGAGTATGGCCGGAATGGTTGCCAGAGTTGCAACTCCCAGCGAGTTATCACCGACTGCCGGTCCCTTGACGCGGCGCGGTTCTATAGAAATTGTATGGTCGACGGTTTCATCGAATACGGTGTCCAAATGGGCAACGATCAGGATATTCCGTTCACCGGTTTCGCCCGGGATAATGCCCAGTCCGTTGCCAACTTCATCGGTAGAACAGTTGAGCATCTGATACTGGGTGAAGCGGTTCACCAGAAAGTTCATACGATTGTGTTCACGGAATGTTGGGGCCGGAATTTCACCCAGCATTACCAAGTTGGTAAGCAGTGTGTCGCGCATCCCCTTCAGTTTTTTCTTAAACTGAGGAAGTGTCTCAATTAGCTCGGTTATCCTCTGGTCCATCAACTTGCTCCTTTGATGGTGTAATTGTAATGGAGGAATAGAAAAGATGCAATTACATATCTCTTCGATGATTGGCAGCCCACACAGCCGCTTCGAGAGGGGCCTGGTGAATTAAAAAACTCATAAAAATTTCTGTGAGTTGGATATCCGCCCATTTTTTTCTTATACTTAAAGAAAAGAGAGGAGAGCATATGTCTGAGCTTAAGACAAAGTACATGGGAATCGATTTGAAAAACCCGATTATCGCCGGAGCATCCAGTCTCACTTCTCATATGGACAGTATCCGTAAACTGGAAGATGCCGGCGTTGGTGCTCTGGTTATCAAATCTTTATTCGAAGAGCAGATTCAGCTCGAAAGCTACAAACTTCAAAATGAGCTGCATAAGGATGATGATTATTATGCAGAGATGCTTCACGTGTTTCCAGAGTTGGAACATTCTGGACCGGAGGATCACCTGCATTGGGTACGCAAGGCCAAGGAGGAAACCTCCATACCGATTATCGCCAGTTTGAACGCGGTGAATCGCCAGACTTGGATTGAGTATGCACAAAAAATGGAGGAAACCGGTGCGGACGGACTGGAATTGAACTTCTATCGTCTGCCGATTGAGTTCGATGTAGATGCCCGTACGGTGGAGAAGGAGCAGTTTGATGCGGTAACCGAAGTAGTGCAGAACGTGAATATACCGGTATCGGTCAAACTGAGCCCGTATTATACCAGCCCGCTCTACTTTATTAAGCAGTTGGATAAAGCCGGAGTGAAAGGTTTTGTACTGTTTAACCGCTTATTTCAGCCGAGTATCAATATCAACCGTGAAGAGAATGACTATTCTCTGAACCTGAGCAACAGCAATGATTATCGTTTGGCATTACGCTTCGCGGGCCTATTGCACGAGCAGGTCAAAGGGAGTGTCTGTGCTAGCAACGGCATCAATTCAACTGAAAGCCTTATCAAGGTGCTGCTGGCGGGAGCTGATGTGGTTCAAATGGTCAGTGCGCTGTACAGTCATTCGATTGTAATCGTGCCAAAGATACTAGGTGAATTGAAGGAGTGGATGAACGATAAGAACTACGCTTCGGTGAAGGATTTTCAGGGTAAATTGAGCTACGCGAAGAATCCGAAACCCGAGATCTATACCCGTGCCCAATATGCACGGGCCCTGCTGCATCCGGAAAAGTATATTCTCACCGACGAATAAGCTCAATGAGAAGCTGCATTGGCGGCGGCCCCTGGATACACAGACTGGGCCGCTGCTCTTTTATATCGATTTGATAAAGGTAAGTGCTTTTTCCTCATCCATTGGTTTGGAGAAGAAAAAGCCCTGTCCGAGTTCGCATTTGAAGTTGCGCAGGGCGGTTGCTTCGACAGAAGTTTCTATTCCTTCAGCAATAACTTCTTTTTTCATCGAGTGGCCGAGGTTGATAATGGTCCGGACCACTTCACTGTTATCATGGTTGGTATGCAGCCCACTCACATATGACCGGTCTATTTTCATCGTGTCGAAGGGGAAGCGGTAGAGCATGCTGAGGGATGAGTACCCTTCACCGAAATCATCAAGATGAAGCTTTACTCCCATTTCTTTCAGCTGATTGAGGGTCTGCAGCGCCCCGTTTGCATCGGTGATAATCGCGCTCTCGGTAACCTCGATCACCAGGTTCTGCGGTGGAAGCATGCTCTCACCTAACGCATTTTTTACATCCCGGAGAATCTCCGGAGACTGCAGCTGCCTGGGAGAAACATTTACACTAATGGTGGTAGACTGCAAATGCTGCGGCAGATGCTGCAGCCAGTTGCTCATATCGTTACAGGCTCTGTAGAGTACCCAGCGTCCGATTTCAAAAATTAGTTCACTCTCTTCGGCTATCGGAATAAAGGTTTCCGGACTGATTTGTCCGAGCTCGTTAGAGTTCCAGCGGATCAATGCTTCAAACCCTTTCAGCTCGCCCTTTGAGAGTTTGACAATCGGTTGATACTGAATGTCGAACTCTCCTTGACGTACTGTTTCGCGCAGTTCATGTTCGATTTTCATGTGCCGGATAGCCCGCTCTTGAAGTTCTCCCTGGAAAATGGAATAGCGATGTTTTCCTTGCTGTTTGGCGTGGTACAGCGCAATATCAGCATCACGGATGATCTCTTTCGGTGCTTCGTGGCGCTGCTCGGCGAAGGCTATACCGATGCTGCAGCCCAGCTTTATTTCGGTTCCGTTAAAAGCAATAACATCTTGCATCGAATCGAGAATTCGTTCGGCGACCTTGATGGTTTGGGAGGGTTCGCTAATGTCGTCCATGAGAATTACGAACTCGTCACCTCCGAGACGACCCACTGTATCAACATCGCGCATACAGTCGTGTAGCCGTTGTGCTGTTTCCTTTAGGACAAAATCCCCTACAATGTGGCCATACGTATCGTTTACGAATTTGAAGTGGTCGAGATCGATGAACAGAATGGCGAAGGTTATGCCCCCGCGGTGCTTGTACTTGTTAAAGGCGTGCTGAAGATGCTCGGAAAAAAGTTCGCGGTTCGGTAAGCCGGTAAGCCCGTCGTGAAAAGCGGTGTGTCGCAGTTTCTCTTCTATCTGTTCCCTTCGGGCAATTTCTGCTTTGAGTGAGCAGTTAGCCTCCTGCAGTTCTTTGGTCCGCTGTTCCACCTCCTCTTCGGTTTTATGATACAGTGCCTCGATTTCATTCATTATGCGTCTGTATTCCCGTACATCCTGAATAACGAAGATCGTCCCCGAGATTGAGCCGTCTCGATTAATAAGGCGTGAAGCTGAAATGTGAGCGGGAAACAGGTTGTTATCCCGGTCGTAGAGGCTCGTTTCGATTGAACCGTTATTCTTGCTTTTCATCACCCCGATGAGAGAGCCCATCTGTTCGTAATTTGGACAATTGCTCAGCTTTCTGTTGATCAAATTCTCCGGCTCGTAGCCGAAGACAGAGGAAAATGCATCGTTAACAATTTTAATAAACCCGCTTTGATCGCAGACCAGCAAGGGGTCCGGCATCGTATGAATAATTCGATCCGCCGCCAGCGTAACGTTCATCTCCAAAAAGAAGAACTGTGAGCTGCCGAAGAGTAGCAGTGTGTAAAGCACTAAATAACCTAAAAAACCAAATGGATAAACGGAAATCCCGAGCATGGCGAAAACATCCACTATCGGGAACAGCAAGGCGGTCGAAGTTGCGAAAAACCAGAGACGTTTGCGCTGCGACACATTTGGAGAGTGCGAAGCCTTTTCTTCATTGGAATTTCCAAGTGCGGTACGACTAATGTGACTCAAGATTATCACAAGTCTGATAAAGAAGTAGCCTCCATATACGAGCAGCCAGGTGCTGGCAGCCGGTACATACGACCAGGCATGCGCTAGGTATACCGGTTTAAGCAGGAACCCTTCAAAAAACAGAGTCAAGCCGGCAACAGACATTATTATATCGACCGGATGAAGATATGGTGTTTTCAAGTGCGGTTTTGAGAGTGAGTTCGTATAAATCAGCAGGGCCGGCGGCACAAAGAGATATGCCAGTAGCCAGCCTTGTACCCAAATTCGATCGGTACCGTAATAGGGGGTCATCGTGGCCAGGGTGTGAAAAAAGAGTGCGGCTATGATTGGAATTGTCAACAGCACAATAGTCTGTCCAAGCCGGGTATGCGTACGTTTGCTGTATATTGCAGTGGCCATCACTGCGACTGCGATAAGAGTAATAAAAGGGCCGATTGCCGCTGGTGTAAGCAGGTAGATTGTACTGAAAGGGTCCATTGACTCTGAAAGTATCATATTTCTAACAAAAAATCCTTAATTAAAGAAAAGATATTTAGCTTTATTATGTTTAATAGTTAAGCTTGGTACATCATCCGCACATGCGTTACGGTCCGTTTTGACTTATCTGCTCATAGAGTGTGTTCAGATCGGGGAAAAGACTTTGTATCTCTTCACTGGAGAGAAAGTCTTGAAATTCAGCCTGTGCTGCTGCTATGTCTTCAGTTTCCGGTGAAGTAAGTAGAGACCTACTACGCTCCTGCAGCTCCTGATACCGCTGTACTGCTGCCCGAACCCGGGGGTTCGATTCTCCCCGTTGTACCAGCTCTGCCATTTGATCGACTGCCTCATTCAAATCGCTCTTGAGGTTGGCGGCCCGGCGTTGTGCACTCTGGTATTGCCGGGTTAGCTGTTCCTGTTCGGTTTTCAGCTGATCGATTTGCTCGGAAAGTGCACTTATTCTCTGTTGCCGTTGCTGTAAGGTTTGGGTGAGTTGGTCAATCTGCGCATCCTTCTGTTCAATTTGAGTGCCTAACTGTTCGGAAGCGGTGGATCGCTGTGATAGCTGCTGCTCAAGGGAGTTCTTCTCCTGTTGCAATGTGGCTAGGCGCTGCTCGTATTCGAGCTGACGCGTCTGATATGCAGACTCGGCAGTTTCCATTTGGGTAGTGAAAATCTCTATGAGCCCCTCGACTGCACTTCCGGCGGCCGCTGAATGCGTGTTCGCCGATTCGGTCACTGCAGCGGTGTACTGTTCAAGAGCCTGACCGTACTCTTGTGCCTCAGCAGAGCCCCGAGCTTCGCCCAGCAGTTCTCTAATTATTTCGGCCTGCTCCTGCTGGTTGATCTGTTCAAGTTGGTCTGCGGCGGTAGCTACCGCGGGGAGCATCTGTATAGCCCGGTTGTAATTGCGCTTTGCTTCGTAGAAATTCCCCTCCTGTTGAAGCTGCCGAGCCTCATTTACTGTGCTTCTCAAGGCAGAGATGGTTTTGGCCGCTTCTAGCAAGGATTCATCCGGTGCTGCGGCAACCTTGGTACTCTCCTCCTCTAGAACATTCAGAAGAAACCGGTCAACATCCCGTCGCTGGGCTACTGACGGTGCTTGGTTGATGGCAATACTCTGTAAAAACTCGCGCATGTCGCCTATCCTGGTCTGCGCTGTTTGGCGGTCGCCTTCACTCAGGGACTGCTGAATGTCGCGGTACATGCTGTTGATCTGGTCGCGGTACAGTTGTTCGTTCTGGCGCAGTTCGCCCAGCCGTTCGAGCTCTTGCTGCGCTTCGCTAGTTTCAGCAACGAGTCGCTCCCGCTCTTGTTCAAACTGCTGCCGCAGTTCCGCCTCCCGAGCCTGGGTTTCTTGTAATATTTCATTCTTTTCCCGATTAGCCTCGGCTAAGATCTGTTCGGCGGTTTCCTGGGCTTGCTGCAGCTGCAGCTCTTTTTCTTCCAGCTGCTGTACCGTCTCGGCCCGGTACTGCTCCAGTGCGCTCTGATACTGCTGTTCCTGCTGGGTTCGGAACTGCTGCAGCTGTTGCTCCAGCTCCTGACTGCTAATACCTTCTGCTTCAAGGCGCTGGCGTTCCTGCTGCAACGCTTCTTCCAGACTCTGCCGCAGCTGCTGCTCCTTCGCAGCAATTTCCGCCTCCATATTCTCCTGTAAGGCCTGCCGTTTCTGTTCTATCTCCTGAAGGTCTTCACGTATTTGTGAGATTTCCTGCTCTTTCGCTTGCAGTTTCTGTTCCGACTCTTTTTTTACTTCTTCCAGTATTTTTCCTTCGGCACTTTCAAACTGGCTGGACTGTACGCTGAGTTGTTCGATTCGTTGTCCGAAGTAGTAATTTGCCCCATACACACCCGCACCAATTAGAATAACCGCCAGAATATTTACTACCAGTGGAAAAACAGCACCCTTCTTTTCCGGTTGAATTTGAGAGAAAGCTTCTGTGCTTCCGAGACGGTTGCGGCGGGCGACTTGATCTATCTGGCTTACAATCTCCTGGCGTTCTTTTTCTGAAAAGCCTTCGACCTCAACTGGAATTTCATCGTGTATCATGCCTTTAGCAGATGAGGGGTGTGATGGTAAGGTTTCGGCCACTTCTTTTTAACTCCTCTAATGTAGATCATTTAAGCTTTCGACACATTTAGTTGAAAAGTTTAAGCAGCTGGCGGTAGTATCCGATTATTATTATTGATAGGAGTTACGCAGCCAGGTGAGAATTCGAGCTAAAATTATATTCGTAGTATTGCCGATACTCATGTCTTCATTGATCATTACCGGAGTAGTGTCGTCTCTGTCTGCACGCAGCGGTATGACCAGAATCGCGATTGAGTTTTTGGGCTTCAAGGCGGAGGAACTAGAAAATTACGCCTATAGTCAGTGGAACCTGTTGGAACAGAACCGTCTGCAGGACGATGAGAAGTATCTCACCGTTGCCAAAAATGCGGTCTCCTCCTATGCAAACTCGATTATCCGGTCTAATACCGAGCTTATTCTGGCGCTCGATTCAGATGCCCGGGTCGCTATGTCGACTTCGGAAGTAGAATTGACGGTGGTGGAAAAAGCCCGTCTCTACCGAAAAATTCATCAGGGTGAAGAGGGGTGGATTGATTTTACCCTTGGCGAAGTACACCGGGTAGGACAGGCTTTTGAGTTTCCGCCCTTCGACTGGTACATATTGGTTACTGAAAAAGCAGATGCGTTTTATCGCGAAGCCGACCAGATAATTGTCAATACCGCTTATGTGCTGGGTGGTTCCATACTCCTCTCGCTTGTGCTGCTTTTCTTTTTTTCCGGGTATCTTACCCGGCCGATGCGTTCGGTGGTAAGTGGTATGCGGCACATAACCGAGACCAATGATCTCTCCTTCCGGGTGCCGGTAGAGTACAATGATGAGATCGGCCGGCTGGCACATACTTTCAACATGATGAGCGGTGAGCTGGAGCGGGCGTATAATCAGATTAAAGAGTTTGCCTTTAAGGCGGTTTTGGCCCAAAAAAACGAGCACAAGGTGCGTAGCATCTTTCAGAAATATGTTCCGAAGGATGTAATCGATACAATTTTTATGAATCCTGAAAAGATGTTGGTGGGGGACAACCGGGTTGTGGCAATCCTTTTCTCCGATATACGCAGCTTCACTACCATTTCAGAGGGATTTATGCCGGATGAGCTGGTAAATGCCTTAAACCGGTATTTTGAAATCATGGTCGATATTATCATAAGTCACGGAGGGGTGATTGATAAATATATCGGCGATGCCATCATGGCTTTTTTCGGGGCACCGGTAAAGCATGAAGATGATGCGCAGCAGGCGGTTTTAGCCGCGGTCGAAATGCAGGTTGCTTTGCGTGCGTTTAACGACGAACAGCAGAAAATCGGTAAACCGGAGTTCAAAACGGGCATCGGTATAAACTATGGAGTGGTAACTGTCGGTAATATCGGTTCGGAAAAGAAGATGGATTACACGATTATCGGGGATATGGTCAATCTCGGCTCACGGCTGGAGGGGCTCACCAAGCCTTATCGGCAGAGTATTATCTTTTCCGAAAGTGTCTACCGGAAGGTGAAAGGCCAGCTTGCCTGTCGGATGGTCGACAAGGTTGTAGTGAAAGGCAAGACCAAAGGAGAAAACATCTACACAGCAGAAAAAACGCTCACCCCGCGGCAAAAAAAAGCCTGGAACTTCCATCACACCGGACTGAAGCACTACTACCAGCGCCGCTTCAATCAGGCCTTAAAGTATTTTGGCGGAGTGAAACAACTGCTGCCGGATGATTATCTGGCGGATATGTATATAGAACGCTGTCGCAAGTACATCAAATCTCCTCCCCCTGCAGACTGGATTGGGGTTGAGGTTCTTACCTCGAAATAGCTCATCTGTATTGCATTTATTGAACTGGCTTAATAAACTTCTCACAAGCAATTTTACATAGAATAGTTAGGGGTTAGTATGTCCAAAGAGAGTGAAAAAGATTACAGCGTTCCGTCTTTAGGAGCACGGAAAATTCCATCTCCGATCAAAATGTCTACCGAAGACGGAGATATGTTTGCCAATTACGTGAGCGACGACGAGAAAATCCTCTATCATATAGAAGGAGTCGTCGGCGAACATGAGCAGGTATGTTTCGATCCGCATGAGCTGCTCGAAAAAGCGGGACCGCGGGAAAAGATATATTTTAACCCGAAACACGTGCATGCGGCGATAGTCACTTGCGGAGGGCTCTGTCCCGGATTGAATAACGTTATCCGGGCCGTAGTGCGCTGCCTGTGGTACAGGTATGGTATTCGACGGATTACCGGTATTCAGAATGGGTATCGCGGTTTCTTGCCGGAAACAGGATTCGAGCCGATTGAACTCGATCCTGAGATTGTTGATGATATTCAGACCAAGGGCGGTACTATTCTGAAATCGGCCCGCGGAGGTGGTAACCGGGTAGAAGAGATAGCTGATGCTATTGAGCGAATGAACATTAGTATGCTGTTCACCATTGGCGGTGACGGAACACAACGGGGGGCATTAGAGGTGGCCGAGGAGCTCGAACGGCGCAAGCTCAACATCTCCATCATCGGAATCCCTAAAACAATCGACAACGACCTTAGTTTTATTCAGCGCTCATTCGGATTCGATACTGCGGTAGGCGAGGCGGTAAAGGCTGTTTCGGCCGCTCATACTGAAGCTCATGATACTATAAACGGTATTGGTTTGGTGAAGGTGATGGGACGGGAATCGGGGTTTATTGCTGCGAACACAGCTCTGGCCATGAGCGATGTGAATTTCTGTCTAATACCGGAGAGTCCCTTCGATCTGGATGGGGAGAACGGTTTGTTTATTCATTTGAAACGGCGCCTTGAAGACAGAAACCATGCGGTTATCCTGGTAGCTGAAGGGGCCGGTGAAAATCTTACCAGTGAAACCGGTGAAGAGGATCTTTCGGGAAACAAACGCCTGCAGGATATCGGCTTCGTACTGAAAGAAAAAATCAAGGAATATTTCCACAAAGACGGTATGGAGGTTAACATAAAGTACATTGACCCGAGCTATATGATCCGCAGTGCCGCCGCCAATCCGAATGACTCGATTTATTGTTCTCGCTTAGGTGCGAATGCAGCCCATGCGGCAGTGGCTGGAAAAACCAAGACACTTATCAGTATGGTGCACGACAACTTTGTACACGTACCCATGCGGGTGGCAGTGTCAAAGCGGCGCCACGTAGATGTGGAAGGCAGCTTGTGGCGGGATGTACTTGAGAACACGCGCCAGCCGGTGAGTATGAAAAATCAGGTGTATATTAAATAAGAAGCTGCGCTGAACGGTTAAATATCTTCTTTTATGTGAGAAATATAACAATATTATTCATTTTAGATCATTAAAAATGAATCAATCCGGTAAATGGGGGATAATTTGTTCTGATTATGTGAAAATTATTGCAGGAGAGTGTTGACTTTTTTTCTGATTCTTATTAACTTACTGGAGAAAATTAATTTATGGTCTTTCCCATAAATTTTTCGTTTCTATGTAACCATTACCAGCCAGGATGGTTTTCTCATTGAAGAGCATGGAAACTTTTTTTCATCGACCTCCTTTTTTTGTTATCCCTCAGGGTTTTGTACCTCCTTTTCCCTGAGGGTTTTTTTTCATCGCTTTTCATTTTCCAAGGGCCGCCGGAAGTACACCGGCGGCCCTTTTTGTGGTGCCCCCGGCAAGGCTTATCCGACTGTAGAAATACAAAACAAAAACAAATTGGTAGAAATGCGGTCCTGCGGAACGCCCACTTACAGAACGCCCAATAGACGTGCGTAGGCGCTCAGACTGGCCTCTTGCGGTTCTCCTCCGAGTACTTCCTTCGTGAGCAGTTTTCCGAGCTGCACCCCTTCCTGATCAAAGGAGTTAACGTTCCAGGTAAAACCCTGAAACATTATCTTGTTTTCGTAATGTGCCAGCAGAGCTCCGAGTGATTCGGGCGTGAGCTCTTCGCCGTAGAGCAGGCTGGAGGGGCGGTCGCCGGGGAAGTTCTTGTTGGCGTTCTTGTCCTGTTTGCCCTTTGCAAATGCCACAATTTGGGCGGCCAGGTTTGCATTGAGTTTTTGGCGGCTGCTAAAGCCATCCTGGACAGTGTCGATTCCGCGCTGGTTTTTAATAAACCCTATAAACTGCTGGGCCACCTTCTCGGTGCCCTGGTGCAGTAGTTGATAGAAAGAGTGTTGCCCGTTGGTTCCCGGTTCACCGAAAATAACCGGTCCGGTGTGGTACTTTACAGTTGTGCCGCTGCGGTTGACCCGTTTGCCGTTGCTCTCCATATCGAGCTGCTGCAAATGGGCCGGAAAGCGGACGAGTGCCTGTGAGTACGGCAGAATGGCGTTCACCCGATACTCGAGAATATTGCCCATGTATACTCCGAATAGAGCATCGGCAAGGGCTGCATTATCATAAAGGGAAGGTTCCAAAGCCCGGCGGTCGGCACTGTGAGCACCTTTCAGCAGGAGTTTGAACTCATCCGCTCCGAAGGCCAGAGAAAGCACTGTAGCACCGACTGCGCTGGTCGAGCTGTAGCGTCCTCCGATGTAATCGTCAATATAAAAGCTGTCGAGAAACTCGTCTGATTCTGCCAGGGGACTGCTCGAACTGGTGACTGCCAGCATGTGTCCGCGGGGATCAATCCGGGGAGCTTTGTCAGAGAGGTAGTTGTATACCAGCTGCTGGTTGGTCAAGGTCTCTTGCGTGGTTCCGCTCTTGGAAACCAGGATGAACAGGGTGCGTTCCAGGTCTATACCGCCGAGTACCTCAGCCGCATCATCCGGATCGACATTTGATATAAAGTGCGCTTCCATCTTTGGTTGAGAATAATATCCCCGCAGGGCTAGATAGAGGGCCCGCGGCCCGAGATCCGACCCTCCGATTCCGATTTGAACTACCGTGGTAAACTCTTTACCGGTAGAGCTTTTAATGTTCCCCGTGTGCACCTTTTCGGTGAAAGCGGAGATTCGATCTAACTGGGTTTTATAGAAAGTCCGCAGTTCCTGTCCGTTTTCCTCCACCGCGTTGCCGAGCTGTCCGCGGGTCAGATGGTGCAGTACCATCCGGTTTTCTCCGGTGTTCATCCGTTCCCCGTCGAGCAGGGCGCGGTATTTGTCGATCAGCTGCTGCTCTTCGGCCAGCTCGGTAAGGGCGCTCAAAATTTTATTGTCAATAGGAAGTGCGGCGTAGTTAAAGGAAAGGCCCCCGCCGGCTGGAATAGTGCAGGCGGAGACCCGTTCAGTTGTCAGGAGTTCATGCAGCGAAGGCACCGGCAGTTTTTGTAAAACTGCAAATGTATCGGTAGTGTCCAGATTCCGGTACTGTAAACTCATATATCCTCTCCTCGGTGACACCGCCGAAGAACATGTTACTTGTCATGGTATGTGGCGGCCGTCTTTTTCATTTCATTTACCTGCCCGGTGGACTCTTCAAGCCGTTTGTGTGCCATTGCGGCCACACCGGTAGACAGGCCGTACAGGTTAATAAAGCCTGTAGCGTCTTTATGATTGTAAGACGTTGCGCCGAAGGATGCAAGGTCTTCAAGGTAGAGGCTGTAAGGGGATGTTCGTCCCGAAACGATCACGTTGCCCTTGTACAGAACCAGTTTCACCGTGCCGGATACATACTCGGTAGCCTTGGCCATGAATTCATCTATAGACTCACGAACAGTAGTAAACCATTTGCCGACATACACAAGTTCGGAGTATTTGAGCGCAAGAGTGTTCTTCATACTCATAGTATCGCCGTCAAGGGTGATGCTTTCGAGCTCTTTGATTGCCAAATACAGGATGGTTCCGCCCGGAGTTTCGTAGACACCCCGGCTTTTCATACCGACAGTTCGCGTTTCTACCATATCTGATCTTCCGACCCCGTTCTCGGCGCCGAGTTGGTTGAGCTCATCGAGTAGTGCTTGGAAACTCATCCTTTTGCCATTCAGAGAAACGGGATAAGAGTGTTCGAATTCCAAGGTAATACCAGTCTCGCGGTCGGGGGCATCTGCCGGAGAGGTGCTCAGCTGGTACATCTGCTCCTGCGGCCGGTTCCAGGGATCTTCAAGATCTCCGCCCTCATGACTCATGTGCCAAATGTTCCAGTCCCGGGAATAAATATTCTTTTTTGAGATAGTGCCCAACGAAATATTGTGTGATTTAGCATAATCGATAGCCTCCTCCCGGCTGGAAATATCCCAGAGTCTCCAGGGGGCGATTACCTTCAGGTGCGGAGCGAGTGCTTTAAAAGAAAGCTCGAAGCGAACCTGGTCGTTTCCTTTGCCGGTGCATCCGTGGGCAACCGCTTGGGCGTTCTCTTTTAGGGCAATTTCGGCAATATGCTTGGCCTGCAGCGGCCGGGCGATAGAAGTGCCGAGCAGGTATTTTCCCTCATACACCGCACCGGCGCGCAGCATAGGGTAGAGGTAGTCATTGCAAAACTCTTCTCTGGCATCGATTATATAGAGCTTGCTGGCTCCAGAGGACTTTGCTTTGTCCTCCATATTGTCCCAGTCTTCATCCTGACCGACATTTACACATACACCGACTATCTCGGCATCGCTGTAATTTTCTTTCAACCAGGGAATAATGATTGAAGTGTCCAATCCGCCTGAATACGCAAGTACGATCTTGTTTATTTCTTCAGCCGCCATAATTAATCTCCTTAAGTTAAGCTATTATGTATCTACCTCGGGAATTTTGGCCTGAAACGAGGTGATCAAATCTTCTTTGGTCATTCCTTCCCGTAGAATTACGAAAATGGTGTCGTCGCCGGCAACTGTTCCCAGTATTTCCGGCAAGTTCAGCTTATCCAGCGCCAGTGCAACGCTGTCGGCGTGGCCCGGCAGGGTTTTGATAACCCCGATATTGTAAGAGAATTCCAGCGAAACTATACCGCGGCGGACATCCTGTATATAGCCCTGTTCGGCTTTCGGGGGACTTTCGTCGCTGGGCAGGGAATAGTAATAGCCCGACCAGCCGTCTGAAATTTTACTTACCCGCAGGTATTTGAGGTCCCGCGAAAGAGTGGCTTGGGTAACATGGAAATTTTCTTTCTCCAATAAAGATAGGAGTCCTTCCTGGCTCTCGATTCGATGGGCCCGGATCAACTCTTTGATTTTCTTTAATCTTTCGGATCTATCTTTCATTCTGTAATTCCTATTACTGATCGTGTATATTTATACTTCAATTATGAATAAATTTACACTTTTTACGGGCGGAATTCAAGATCTGTTATCTCTTTTTTTATATAAATAAGGAATGAAAGTTGTGTTTTAGTATTAAAACTGTTTTAATACTACTTAATGGAACTACTTCGAGTGCGCAATCCCTTTGAAGCACCTATCTTTTACCTTCCCACGGTCGATACAACTATGGCGGCCGCCCGTGGTGAACTCGGGGATGCGCCGCAGCACGGTACTGTTATAGCTGCCGGTGAACAGACTGCCGGCCGCGGGCGTGTAGAGGGGCGTGACTGGAGGTCTGCCGCGGGGAAGGGGTTGCTATTCACGATAGTGTGCCGCAAAAAAGCGATAGATGCGCCGGTCTCCTCGCTACCGATTCGCTTGGCCCTGGCTGTAAGCAAAATGCTGAAGCGGTACTACGGACTGGCGCCCCGTATAAAGTGGCCGAATGACGTTCTGGCGAATGGGAAAAAGATCTGCGGAATACTCTGTGAAAGTACTAGTGAGTATGTGTACTGCGGGGTCGGTCTGAATATCCAGCAGGTATCCTTTCCGGATAATTTGCGGTCTCCTGCCACTTCTCTCTATTTAGAGAGCGGTGAGATGGTGGATCCGATAGAACTGCTGCCGCTCTTCCTCGATGAGCTGGTTGCATTGTTGTCGGTAGTACAGCTGCCGATGATGGTTCGTTCTTGGCTGTACCGACTGGATGAGGAGATATCACTGGTGGAAGGTGATCCTGAAAGCGGAAAGCGGGTGAGCGGGATTGTAACCGGAGTGGGCGAGTCCGGGGAGTTGCGGCTCTTACAAAAAAGTGGGAAGATACGTTCATTATTCAGCGCTGAATAGGAGGAGGAAACAGATGGACACACCAACCCGAGATGATGCATGGAAACTGCTACACGAATATATGCAGTCGGATAATCTCATCAAACACTCTCTGGCGGTTGAAGGGGTAATGCGCCACCTGGCCCGCAAACACGGTGAAGATGAAGAAAAATGGGGAGTTATCGGTCTCATTCATGATGTTGATTATGAGCAGTACCCCGACCAGCACTGCAGTAAGGTTCGCGAGATCCTCGCGGAGCGAGGGTGGCCGGAAGAATACATTCGGGCGGTTCAGAGCCATGGATACAGCCGGGTCAACGATATCGAGCCGCAGAGCCTAATGGAAAAATCGCTGTTTGCAATTGATGAGCTGACCGGGCTGGTTACCGCAACTGCCTTGGTTCGGCCTTCGAAAAGTGTACTCGATACGAAAACCAAGTCGGTTAAGAAGAAATGGAAAGATAAAGGTTTTTCCGCGGCGGTTGACCGGGACCTGATCCAGAGCGGTGCCGAAAAGCTCGGGGTGGAGCTTTCGGAATTGATCGAAGATACTATTATGGGGATGCGCGATGTTGCGGATGAGATAGGTCTGAAAGGAGATCCGCAGGTATAAAGAAAAAAAATTCATTTAACAGTTGATGATTGGCAAAAAGATTAGTATTTTTTTCCCAGATATACAGTGTTATCAACTCACACAAACTTAAAACACAAATTAAAAGAAGCGAGGTAGAATCATGGCGAAACAGCTAAAGTTCAATGAAGAGGCCCGTAGAGCTCTTACGGACGGCGTGCGAAAGTTGTCCAATGCAGTAAAAGTTACACTGGGTCCTAAAGGACGCAATGTTCTGCTTGATAAAAAGTTCGGTGCACCGACCGTAACCAAAGACGGCGTATCGGTTGCCAAAGAGGTTGAGTTGGAGGATCCCTATGAAAACATGGGTGCCCAGCTCCTGAAAGAGATTGCCACCAAAACCAACGACATTGCCGGTGACGGTACGACTACCGCAACAGTCCTTGGGCAATCCATCATCCAGGAAGGCATGAAGAGTGTGGCCGCCGGTATCAACCCCATGGGAATCAAACGCGGAATCGACAAGGCTGTCGCAATGGCAATCGAAGAGATTCGCAAGCAGGCCAAGGAAATCAAAGATAAAGAAGAGATTGCCCAGGTAGCTTCTATTTCGGCCAATAACGACCGGGAGATCGGAGATGAAATTGCCAATGCAATGGAAAAGGTTGGCAAGGACGGAGTAATCACCGTTGAAGAGTCGAAGAACATCGAATCGCACACCGATTTTGTAGAAGGTATGCAGTTCGACCGCGGGTACCTTTCGCCGTATTTTGCAAGTAACCGTGACACTATGACTGCAGTGCTCGAGGATCCCTACATCCTCATTTTTGACAAGAAGATCTCCAGCATGAAGGATCTTCTGCCTGTCCTCGAGAAGGTCGCGCAGGCTAACAAGCCAATTCTCATTATTGCTGAAGATGTCGAGGGTGAAGCCCTGGCAACTCTGGTAGTGAACAGTATTCGCGGTACCTTAAATGCAGTAGCTGTGAAGGCGCCCGGTTTCGGTGATCGCCGCAAGGCTATGCTGGAAGATATCGCCATCCTCACCGGCGGTCAGGTAATCAGCGAAGAGCTTGGTCTGAAGCTCGAAAACACTGAACTCGAGCAGCTCGGTCGTGCGAAATCTGTCAAGGTTGAGAAAGAGAACACCACGGTTATCAGTGGTGAAGGCAAAGAGGCCGACATCAAGGATCGCATCGGTCAGATCAAGGCCCAAATTGAAGAGACCAGCAGTGACTATGACCGTGAAAAGCTGCAGGAACGGCTGGCCAAGCTGGCCGGCGGTGTTGCAGTTATCAACGTCGGTGCCGCAACCGAGACCGAGCTGAAAGAGAAGAAGCACCGGGTCGAAGATGCACTCTCGGCTACCCGCGCTGCGGTTGAGGAGGGAATTATCCCCGGCGGTGGCATCACCCTGATTCAGGCAGTACACACTCTCGAGAAGGTCGACCTCGAACCGTTCAATGAGGAAGAGAAGGTCGGGTTCAAGATCGTGCGGCGGGCACTCGAAGAGCCCATCCGCCAGATTGCAATCAATGCAGGACTCGACGGTGCGGTGATTGCCGAGAAGGCTAAGCACGAGAAGAAGGGTATCGGTTTCGATGCTGCTGCGATGGAGTGGACCGATATGATCAAAGCCGGAATTATCGATCCGGCAATGGTTACCCGCAGCGCACTGCAGAATGCAGCCTCTATTGCAAGTCTGTTGTTGACCACAGAATGTGCTGTCACCGATCTACCTGAAAATGATGATGCAGGTGGTGGAGCAGGCGCCGGAGCTGCCGGCATGGGCGGCATGGGAGGAATGGGCGGCATGATGTAAGTCGCTTCTCCCACGAGAGCTAAACCTTAGAAATAGTGGGGCTTGCGTGCAGCAGTACTGCATCAAGCCCCTTTTTCATGCTACTATGAAGTGAATTGAGGGGGAAGGGAAATGAAGCGTGAAGATTTTGTGTTCACAATCGGATATCAGGGAGATACCGCACTTGTCGATGGCCGCGCCCGTAAGGACTTTAATAAATTGTCCACCGAAGAGTTGGCCGAGAAAGGACTTTGGCGCGCCGCATTTTGTTCTGCTTTGTATGAAGAAAATGAGAAGCAGATGAAAATGGTGGTTGATAAATACAATCAGAAAAGCGGTGCCAAGCTGGAAGCGGTCAATGATATGAAGCGGATGCTGGGCGTATTTGAAGTTCCCGAGGAAATTGCGAAAATTAAAGTCATGTAAAATCAGTATGTACTGGTACGTACAC
>CAZWDV010000008.1:11319-82374 GCA_964632675.1 uncultured Sediminispirochaeta sp. | reverse complement strand
CTCCCTCTTCGAGGTAGACGCTGTTGATAGCACCGGCAACCCCGCCCATTCCCCGTGAGATATGCGCACCCTCGAAGGCCGGGCCGGCGGCGGTGGAGCAGGTGAACAGCCGCTCGCGGTTGCCTAAGACGATCTCTCCGTTGGTACCGAAGTCCACCAGCAGGTTGAGTTTTTCCCGCTCGAGGATTCCGCCGGCCACAATACCGGCGCTGATGTCGGCTCCCACGTATCCCGAAAGCGAAGGGAGCAGTAGAATGGGACACCCCAGGGTTTCAAACCCCAGCTCCGCCGCCGGTACGATCTCTTCGCCGAGGGACACCGGTATGAACGGGGCCGAGGCAATGGCTGCGGGGCTCAGGCCGGTAAACAGGTGCATCATTGTGGTGTTGCCGGCAACTGCCATAGCAGAAATATCAATCGCTTCCAGCTGATTCTTCTGCAGCAGCTCGCGGCCCATATCCTCAATCTGGGAACGAATCCGCCCCTGAATTGCCGCCAGTCCGCCGTCCTCCCGCATTACATACTCAATGCGGCTGATCACATCGCCCCCAAAGGCCTTTTGTTTGTTCAATCCCGAGACAGTGTCGATTACTTCTCCCCTGGTAAGGGAAACCAGGTAAGCAACTACGGTGGTAGTTCCTACATCCACCGCAATACCGAAATGCCGGGAGCTGGTATCCCCCGCCTGCACCGCATATATCATTCGGTGATTGTGCACCACAGTGACCTTGTAATCTGAGCTGCGCAGCAGTTCCGGCAGCTGCTGCCGTACGTAGAGGGGAAGTGCAGGCGGCAGATCTTCAGGGCCGGAGGTCCCGCGCAGCAGCAGCAAGCTTTCACCTATCCGCACACTATCAGGGCGCTGGTCGTCGATCGACGGCTCAGGCAATTCTAGGTAGGTCTTTTCAATTGGAGGATCAAGTTCACCCTGAAACACGGCGGTATCACTGAGAATGTCTGCTTCCAGGTCTTTATCCAACATGGCAATGTGACAATCGCCGGTTATAACCGCCCGGCAGGACAATCTGATCCCCTGCTCCAGCTCTTTTTGCGTTAAGAAGGTATGCTCGGCGCCGTTGGGCGCTGAAAGACCGCCGTCCCGGCCATCCGAGACAACCCTCACTTTACACTTCCCGCAGGTCCCGTTGCCGCCGCAGGGAGCGTCGACCTCTACCTCATCGAGCATATTGAGCACATCCAGCAGCCGCATGCCCGCAGCAGCTTCAACTATATGAATTTTATCATTCTGTTCTATGCGACAGGTAATTTTTGACATTATATCCTCCGTTTCTGTAGGACCATATTAAACCATTTCAACGGAGAAAATCGAGCCTGTGGGTTTTGATCTCGAAGGGTTGGTAACCGACACGCAGGTAGTGCTCATCCTTGAGCTCACATTCCAAGGGATGCTCCTCCAGAAGATCGGTTTCCGCTACAGCCCGTAGTTTTTTCTCAAACCTAAAATCCACCTCACTATGGGTAGCATGAGTGTCAAAACTACGCAGAATCAACTGGTCTCCTTGTTCCGCCTGTTTCACTGTTTCAACTATAATATGCGGTGATTGAGTCGCAACCAAAGAAGCTCTAGACGGCATACTCTCCTGCACATTGCTGTCATCATTCCCGAGAGCGGCGGCAACTATCGGCATGTTCAACTCGTACCCATGTCGGTCCACTTCACCCTCGATCCAATTTCCCGCGTGCGGCAGCAGGGCGTAAGTGAATTGATGAAAACCTTGATCACTCTGACCATCCGGCCGTACTGGGCTGCGCAGCAACGACAGACGCATTATGTTGTCTTTTACATCATATCCGTACTTACAATCATTCAGCAGGGCTACACCATAATTTCCTTCTGAAACATCCGCCCATTTGTGGCCCGAAACCTCGAACTTAGCCTGATCCCAGCTGGTGTTCCGATGGGTAGGCCGCTCGATATGCGCAAACGGCAAGTCATAGGTAGCTCGTCGCGTCCTGATTTTCAGCGGGAAAGCCACCTTTAAGAGTTTACGTTTATTATTCCACCACACCTTAGTCTTAAAGTCGATTCGAGCTGAGTGCTTGAATAGCCACATCTCCTGCTCGATTGTCGACTCAAGCACCTGCCACGAACTGACAAACACCGCACAGACAGGCCCGTTGCTGACACAAGACCACGGCTCCTGCTGCATCACAGGAAAACAATATTCTTCGAAGTGATAGGCCAAATCCCAGCTGCTGAACTTATATCCCGGATCATCCTCATATACCAGAAATTGGTTTCCGGGTGCTGTGAAAACCTCGTGATCATTGTGTTTATCGTACAGCCTCGATATGCTTCCCCCGTCACACAGCTCGACAGTATAGAACTCGGTTTCAATTCTATTTCCATACATATCAGCAGTCTTCTCATTGCTCTGCTCATGCTTTTGAGAAATTCGGGCAGTCTCCCACCCGAGCTGCGGCACACCGGACGCACAAAACCACAGCATATCTCCATACTGCTGGTACGGCAGCGCAATTCCATCCGAAAATACAATGGTACCCGTCTCGTCCTTCGAATTCGGGTCCGCTGGCAAGGCGGCGACATCAGAGCGTTGCCACGATACCGTATTCAACAATACCCAGTGTTTTGCTTTGGAGCTTCGTCTAATTTTACCGCTTATGTAGTTTACTACCTCATTTTTTATCTGTTCAACGATTTCGAAAATCGACCCATAATCCTTTTTTATATCCGGAACACATTCAGGGCTATGCGTGCCCGGCAGAGTGTCATGGAACTGGTTCAGCAGTATCAGCTTCCAGCCCTTATTCAAACGCTCTTGAATACGCGGGCCTCCATACAGCCAGGCTATTGAGCTGATGATTTCGACCTCACGATAGAGCACCTCCGCTTTTCGATTGAGCCGTTTCAAATCGCCCTTGGTGGTATAAGTGCCCCGATGGGCCTCGAGATACAGCTCATCATCCCAGATGGCCAATTTATCACTGCGGGCTTCCAGACGCCGGAAGAATTCTTCGACCAACTCTATCCTTCCCTCCGGCAATCCCGGAAAATGGCTCGTCCTCAAGCTCGCCTCAACCATCTCACGTGTCGGTCCACCCCCGCCGTCGGCATATCCGTATACATACAGGTTTTCACCAACCGTATTCTTCTCTACAAAATCGTTCCAGTGTCGCCGGAGAGTATCCGGATCATATTTCTGCCCGAAATGTGTCGGCGGGAAATGTGCGATTACTTCGCTGCCGTCGGGACCTCTCCAACGGAAACTATCATGCGGAAAATCGTTGGTGTCGTTCCAAATGTTCAGCTTTACCGTACTAAAATACTTAACGCCGGATTTTCTTAAAATTTGCGGAAGAGAATAGATCACCCCGAATACATCAGGAAGCCAGCAGGTCGCTGTATCGACTCCCAACTCATCCTTCAGGAAACGCTTGCCGAACAGAATCTGGCGGATCAGACTCTCGGTGCCGAGCAGGTTTCCGTCCGGCTCCACATACATCGCACCGATTACTTCCCAACGCCCCTCTTTTACCCGCTGTTTCACTTCTTCAAATACCTGCGGATACAACTCCTTCAGCTTTTCATACAGATAAGGCTGGCTGTAGCTGAATCGATACTCGGGGTATTCGCGCATGAGACTCAGCATATTAGTAACAGTACGGCAGTTTTTACGAAAGGTCTCCCTAATCGGCCAAAGATATACGATATCTAAATGAGAGTGAGCACATATATTTACCAAACCAGCTTTTTGATAAGCCCGACTGGCAAATACATTTTCTTGCAGTATACTACGTGCCCCTACTGCGGCCTCACGAGCGGCTTCTCGGTTTCTCACCTGCGGTCCAATTGCCCGGCACGCATTTCTTAGATGATGCAGCAGGAATTGCTCGATTTCATAATCCTCGTCACTCCTCCAGTAACTTAAATAGGAATCCAGCACAAAATGCGCATCATGAACAAAAGCCTCTATTACTGCATCACGCTTCATGAGCCTGGCCCGCTCAAAACAGTGGGATTCACGCTCGTCGTTGCGACGGTCATCGTAGGGATAATTTATAATGAAAGCCTCTATATCGAGTTCCAGCATCTTTCCAGTAACAGCTAACCCCTTCAGCGGTACAATCGATCGGTTCCAGTCCAAACCCTGCCAGGGACGCCCGTTAATGCTTATCTGGGCTTCACCTCCATCCAGAAATACATCCAGAACCATATCATCACCGGAATGGCTCTTCGGAACAGTAAAGCTGGTATTAAAAAAGGCCGTGGTGTTCGGCCCTCCCCAGGAGTCGCCCAAGGCAATCTCACGCCATTGCTCATCAATATATTCATAATTCCCAGGCCCATGGTACACGGCTTGTCGTATCTTCCAAGAAGTCAGATCGATAGGATCATAATACACAAAGGCTTCCAATCTCTGTATGTGACGTTCTATCCAGTTGTGGGGCAGATCGGGGCTTCGCTCGGGGTCTTTTGGTTTTCTCTTCGGCATGATCTACCCCTCGGCTTGGTAGGTACACTCTGCGGCTGCAGCAGAGAAAGCATCTAACAGTTCGGGTTTGGCATCGAAAAAGTGGTCGGATGGTGCAATTATATACCCGCCGTCTTTACCCGCTGCTGCAAAGCACCGTTTGACCTCCGCACGGGTTTCTTCAGGAGTAGATCTCCATAAATAGTACCCTTGATCGAATCCACCAATAAAGCACACCTGATCACCGATCCGCGCATGCGCTTCTGCCAGATCCACGTCGGCCCCCATACCAGGAGGAGTAAATGTCTCCATGGCATCTGGTTTCATTGCTGCAATATCTTCCAGAATCGGCATCATACCCCCACAGGTGTGATATACAATCTTCTGGCCAGCCGTATGGGCTGCCTCTATGAGCGGGGCATCATAAGGAGCTACGAATTCCTGAAAAATTCCCGGTGAAATAACTGTAGTGGAAGCATCCCCACCCCCGAGCTCAATCAAATCGATGGGTGTATCCTGCATTGAATTGATATAGCTGAGCTTGCGATCCCGGAGCAATGCGAGCAGCTCCTTCACCCACCCCGAATCATCAAAAGTAGCATATATAAGTTTTTCAATACCCAACAGAACCGCAGCATCCTGCCAGCACCCGGGCTGACCGTAGATATCAAACACAGGAGTGACCGATCTCACAATCCCTCGCTCGCCGATTGCCGCAGCATGGGCTTCAACCTCGTCAGTGTCACACACAAAGTGGGGTGCATATTTCTGTAGGAGGTCCAATTCGTGCGATTCTTTGAGCAGATGCTCCTTCACCCAATGGGTATATTCATTTGCCTGGAGAATCATAGAAAGAGTCCCCTCTGGAGTCTCTATACGATACCGCGTAGTTTGGTATTGTGGATCTTCGAGATCTTCAGCAGAAATTTTCCACTGATCGCTGACTATTCCGTCATATCCGGTAGTAGCAGGATCAGACCAATATTGTCCCCGTGTCTCGTCTGGTTTGAAAGGACGAATCCAGTCAATCAGATCAAGCTGATGAGTTTCGAAAAAATCTGAAAAACTAGCTCCATTTTCATATCTATCGAGATAATATTTCTGTAAGGTATGAGTTGTTGCCGGCAATTTATCTGGCTTTTCATTCGCCAATGCCTTTAATAGTCTCTGCCTGGATGTCATAAACGCGCTCCTTGAAAACCATTCGCTGGTCTTGCAAATATATTATAAGATATAATTATTATATTATACATACATATACATGTAAAATGGTTTTACACAATAATTATTTATTTCTGTACAATTAATTAAAAAAATTTTTTGATATATCATTTCTTGACATTTCGAAAAAGTCGGCGTACTATACTACTATGAATGAAAAAAAACCATTGTACAGAGTAATTTATAATGAACTTCTCCGCAGGATCGATTCTGGTGAGTATAAACCTGGGGATAAAATTCCGACCGAAGCCGAGTGGGCCGAAACCTACAAGGTCAGCCGGATTACCTCAAAAAAAGCCCTGGATATGGCAGCAGAAAACCTTATCATCGTAAAACATCCCGGGAGAGGATCCTTCATTGCCGACGACTCAAAAAAGATGATTGGAAGAAATCAGAGCACCAAGCGCAAGGTATTCGGTTTGATTCAACACAATCTCTCCGATTCATTCGGACTTGAAATATTTCAAACTTTGGAGCGCCTCGCTCAGGATGCCGACATACTCACTCTCACGGGCATCAGCAACGACGAGATCGAACGTGAAAAACGGCTCTTGTCGAATTTTCTTAGCTATGGAGTAGACGGGTTCATCATCTTTCCGGCACACAATGAATCCTTCAACAATGATATACTCAAGCTTATTTTGGACGGCTTTCCTGTAGTACTCATTGACCGCTATTTGAAGGACGTGTCCTGTCCAAATGTAATCTCAAAGAACTTCGAAGCTGCTCAAACCGGCATTAACCATCTCTATTCACTTGGCCATCGGAATATCGGCATTCTCTCCCGCCCGATCGGTTCCACTACAACCCTGATGGAACGGGAGAAGGGAATTATGCACGCTATAGTCGAAAACGGCTACAAATTCAAACAGGAGTGGTGGCTGACAGACCTGGAAACCATCGACACTCGGGATGAAGAGGCGTTCATCAAGGCAAAGGAAAAGATAAAGGCTTATCTTCTAGAGCATCGTGAGCTTACTGCCGTATTTGGACTCAAATATTCAGTCGTACCAGTGGTTGAGGCTGCTGCCCACGAGTTGGGCATACGCATACCCGAAGATCTCTCACTTATCTGTTTTGATGCACCCAGCTATCTTGTGAACCGGATCAAGCCTATCACACACTTAAAACAGAACGAAAAAAAGATTGCCGAATGTGCATTCTCACTTATCCAGAAAATGCTCAACGGACAGGAGTTTGAACACCGCCAGGAAATCGAGATTGAGTTTATTCAAGGAGAAACGACAATAAAAGTTAAGGACTGACTGCAAGAACTTTTCTCTTATTAAGGCTTTGAATATATATTCGGTCCACAGGACTCCACAGTTTTTGTTCATGAGCGGATCTTAACTCAAACTATACTGTTTACTATGCTGATTCATTCGACCAGCGGGAAGACGGGATAATAATTACCGTCTTTGAAACCGAACCGCCTGAACTACTTTGATAACCCCTCCAGCAGATCACTTTCTGTAAGAGTGGTCGAGACCGGGTCAAGTAAAAAGGTTTTTATTTCAAATGGTGAGAAATCGATGATATTGTGCAGGTCGAGCTGCGGAAGCCTGAGGACTGCGGTTTGGGATGTACCACTGGTCTCGTGGAGGCGGATGACATACTGCAGGCCGCTGCGGGACCGTTTGAAGGCAGTCATGACGACGGCCGGATTGTCCAGTTTAATAAAACTCTCTTGAGGGTCTTGTGCCTCCGAGGTAGTGGTAATTGCAGACGTTGGGTCAGTCGTCGGGCTATTCGACAGCGACATAAACAAGTAAAAGGGTTCTTCATTTATTTCAAGAGCTCTGCGATCTACATGTTGGCGTATGTGGGCGGAGGGGCCGGCGAGGAGGTCAAAGCGGAATCTGTGCTCGCCCTGATCAATCCGGGGAGTGTAGCGATCGCTGCTGATTGGTTTGGTTCCGGGCACCGGATAGGCTGAATAGGCCGGCGAACGGAGCAGTGAAAGGTACAATCCCTCCTCGTCGAAATGGAATCCGTACATACCCCGGTCTAAGACCGCAAAGCCGGCAGCCTCCGGGATATCGGCCAGCAGAGCCGTCCACTTCTGGGACACGTTCTCCCGTCCAAACTCGGTGTATTCCTGGACTGCATAAGCAGTCTGGCCGAAGCATCTTTTTTTCTGCCCGATAGCATACAACGGCGCCTTCAGCATTTTGTCCTTTTCCTGCCAATTCACGCGCATGTCCACTTCGAGACGGCTCTCGTCATGCAGCATGCTATATCTCATAACCAGGCTGGAGGTTTTGTACTTAAAACAGCACTCCACTACAGTGCGCACTCGTCCCGATTCGACTATGTGAACCGGCGGCAAAAGAGTATCGAGAGCACAGAACCCGGAGGTCTCCTCCGGACTCATCAGCTCAAAACTGCCGATTAGCATGTCGAAGCGATCTACGTTCACTCCCCATGGATCTGAACTGTCCTTAAGTACAATCGGTACACATGAAGGGCCGGCCAGCAAAGTTTCATTGTTGGTATCCATTTTTATCAAAGCGCCGGATTCTTTTGAAACAACGAATTCGCTGTTTTGACCCTTCACCTTGATATGCGAGGCTGTCTCGAAGACAAAGCCGGAGGCATGGGGCGGTGCTTTTTTCTCTATTTCCCGGGGCAGACACTTCAGGGTGGTAAGGGCAGAAGGCTTGAGGGGCGCTTTGAGTACCAGTCGTTTACGCCAGTCAACCGGAATATTGCTGGCTTCTTTTTCAACTTGACAGGGTATTTCTCTACCGGCTGCATCCACCACACGAAAATCTGTAAAGCTCCCCTTCAGATTTTGATCAGCCAACTGGAGTTCACAGATAAGGCGGCTACAAAACTCCCAGGGATGAGGGTTGTACACAACCAAAGAATAAGCCGGTTCGCTGTTTTGCTTGTTGGTAAAAAGGGTGATTGCGTCGGGTACTGCCCGGCATAATTGTAAAAATGATTTCATTCGGATTCTCGATAAAATTTCCAAACCATGGCCCATCAACCTCAGTGAGCTTTCCTCGGCCGATTGTATGGAGGTACCGGGCAGGATGTCGTGAAACTCACTGAGCAGCAAATCATCTTCGGCCTCCTGTAGTTCGTGCTGCGGATATTCCATTCCAGCCGCAAGTGCCGACCGGCCGGCCATTTTTTCTGTAAGAAAGAGCGCATTTTCCAGAGCTCGATGACTCTGCTTAATTCTGATCTGGGAAGTATAGCACCCCACAGCAAAGGGATTCAGATCTCCCTCAAATTCCGGAAGGCCTGGTGTGTAGTGGTTAAAATAGGCTTCCGGAGTGGAGTGGCCTATTTTCCAGCCTTTAGATTCCCACCGCTCTATGTTCTGAGAAATAGCATCAAGGTCTTCTGCAGACGGTCCGCCGCCATGATTGCCAATCCCCCAGAGCACCAAACCCCTGTAAGTCGGCTTCACCTTTTCCAGATATTCATCGATGCGTTGTACGGCAGCCCCTCGCCTGGATTTATACAGATCCATAGCCCGGTGGGTGCGAATCCGCGAGCCGTCGGGGCCGGTCCACAAAAAATCGGGGGCCGGCAAATTTAGATACTTTTCTTCGGGCCGGCAAAAAAGGTACGAATCGAATCCCGACTTCACCAAGATCTGGACCAAACCTCCGGAATGCCCGAAGGGATCGAAATTGATTGCGGTGGTGGGACGCGTGTTGAAGTGCTGCAGGAAAAACTCCCGTCCGCGCAGGATCTGTCTTACCAGAGATTCGCCCGCGGGCATGTTGCAGTCCGGTTGTACATACCATCCTCCCATTATATGCCACTTGCCCTGTTGTACCAGTTTTTGTATACGAGTAAAGAGGGAAGGGTCGAATTCTTTGACCCATTCGTACAGGATTACCTCGTTTTTATTGAACACAAAGCCGTCGCAGCGCTCGCAAAAATCCGCTGCAGTACGGAATGTTGCTAGTGCCTCGGCGGCACCCTCTTCCCACTCCCAAAGATATACAGGGTCTATATGTGCATTGCAAATGAGATGTATCTTGGTCATAATAGTATTCTAAAGAAGAATATGAGTCAGAGCAACTAAAGGCCACGAACTATGAGCCCTCTGCGATCATGCTGCGCTTTCGTCCTACTCTTTTACCCTTGAGGGCTCAAGAATGAGCAGCTGCGTCGCAGCTGGTAATGCGCTCTTCGTCAGCTCGATTTCCGACTCACCGGTCCAAGTTACTACCGATTGATTGAAATAGCTAATCAGCTTATCGATCGGCAGCATAAAAAACTTCGGACCAGGAATCCGGTAGTGCATCGGTATCACCAGCTTTGGCTGGATTTCTTCAATTACGGAGAAGAGATCTTTCAGTTCAATAGTAGGAGGTCCACCGGCCAGAGCCAGCAGGATGTCTGTACCCCGTAAAAAGTTTATATGCTCTTCGGTCATGGCGTTCCCGATATCACCTAGATGGGCAATTTCGATACCCTCTAAAGAAAATCGATAAAAGGCATTTTCCCGGGCAACTTCTTTGTGGATTACACTCTCACGGGACGGGATAAATTGAAATAAAACGCCTACAGCTTCCTCCTCGGTTTTGTTCGGTGCTATGTAATCGGTGGCAGTGAGCAACACATACCCATCGGGAAGCGCCTCTACATAGCAATGCGCCTGGTCATTCTCCGAACTCCGCACCACAATATCCGCAGCATCGTCAACAGGATGCAGTTTTGTGATTGAAGGATCATACGGGTCCGTAATAATCTTTTTTCCCTCTCCTGAAATCAGAAAGGCCGCATGTCCGAGCCATTTAATCTTCATATTATTAATCCTAACCCTTCACGGCCCCGGTCACCAGCGCTTTGATGATAAATTTTTGTAAAAAGAGTACCAGTACAACTGCCGGCAGCAATCCAATTACCCCGGCCGCTGATAGATACTGGGTAGACACATCCTGATACGAGCCCTGCGCCTGCAGTATACCAACCGAAACGGGGTACAACTTATTGTCACTCAAAAGGAAGAAGGGAATGATAAACTGTGACCATGCATTTATACTGTTAAAGATAGTAGCACTGGCAATCCCCGGAAGTGCTGCCGGAATAAGCACCCTGACCAGAATTTCCATCCTTTTGCAGCCGTCTACAGTTGCCGCCTCATCCAGTTCGCGGGGAATTGCATCAAACACCCCTTTCATCAAAAAAGTAGTAAAAGGAAGATGGATGGCAATATAGATTAGGGCAATGCCGCCGAAGGTATTCAGAAGATTCAGCTTGGCGTAGTACCAATAAATCGGAATACTGATGATTATCGGAGAGATCATTTGAAAAAATAGTATTCCGATCAACACCACATTTTTCCGCTTAAAACTTCCACGTGAAAGTGCATATGAGGACGGAAACGCGGCCAGCAGCACTCCAATCGCCGTTGAAATAACCAGCAGCGCAGAGTTCTTGAGATATATGTCCATTCTAATATTCGTGATGACTTTGCCATAGTTTTCCAGGGTCACGTCACCGAGAAAAAAGTTGAACAGATGCACCTTCTCGAGTATTTGATCGCCCGTCTTCAAAGAAAGTGAAATTATGTAGAGCACCGGCAGCAGAAAAAAGACCAGCAGCAGTGCAAAGAATATATAGAGAATAATCCTCTGATTCAAAGTATAGTTTTTCATCTATTTTTCCCTCATCATATGCAAATAAATCGAAGTGAATATCGTAGATGAAAGAATCATCAACACCGCGTACACTGCTCCCTGTCCGAGATTCATCCGCAGAAAAGATGCCTTATAGGTTTGCAGTGACAATACAGTAGTCGAAATCCCAGGACCGCCCTGGGTTAAGGCCCAAATGGCATCGTAGGTGTTCACAGTGGCAATCGTTATCAGCACCAAATTGATAAAGAGCATCGGTTTGAGCATCGGCAGGGTAATCCTCCAGAACTGCTGCATACCGCTTGCACCATCAATCGAAGCCGCCTCGTATAACTGCGGATCAATCGCCCGCAGGGCACCGTATTGCATGATACCGCTAAACCCGGTACCCCGCCATATATTGGCTATTACAATCCCCATAAGGGCCCACCCGGAATTCACCAGAAAGGATATACGCTCGCCACCGAGCAACTCGATGGTATTGTTAATGACACCCCAAGCGGCACTGCTGTACAAAAGGTTCCAGGTAATTCCGGCAATAACCCCTGGCACAACCCATGCAGTTATCATAGCAACTTTGAGCAGTTCCATTCCCGGCAGATGTGTTTCTAATAATAATCCTACTAACAAACCGAGGATAAGCTGAAAAGCTACTGTGAAAACTACAAAGATGAGTGTATTCCGTAAAATTACTATTAGATCTGAGTCTCGCAGGACCTGTGCGTATGAGCTGAGGGAAAAAGAGATATCCGCAGTACCAACGCGTGCGTTTGTGAAACTCAACCTAATGGCGTCTACCACCGGCAGCAAATAGAAAAAAGCCAGTATAAGGGCAACAGGTAATAACCACACGAAAATCCAGCGCTTTGAACTATCTAACATGAGGTGAGGCCTCCAATAGTATAGGGTGTGCAGGAACTCGTCCTGCACACCATGTAATTACATCTCGTTGTATTTGGTAAGTACTTTACCGTACATCTGATCAACAATTGATTCAACATTGGCGTTACCGGCAATAATCTTGCCAATTGCCTCTTCGAGCAGGCTTTCCACTTCCGGATACAGAGAAGTAGCCGGCCGGGCACGCCCGACTTCCAGTTCTTCATAAATCTGGTCATAGAATGGGCTGTCAAACGCCGGAGCATCGAACACATCTTTTCGGGTTGGGATATACCCGTGCAGCGGCAATCGTTCGGCCATTGCATCCTTGCTGGTGTAAACTGTCTGGATAAAATTCACCGCCTCTTCAAGCTTCTCTTCATCCTCTGACATAAACGAGAAAGTCCATCCGCCGTAGATATTCGAAGCCTGACCGGCCTTCGGAGTCGGCAGAGAAGTATACTCCCAAGAATCAGAGAGCGCTCCATTTACCCAGGAACCGGCAATCATGGTAGCAACATTGTCGGCTTTGGCTTCAGCCTGCAGCTCTTTGTGCTCATATCCGACGATTTCTTTCGGGGTTGTGTTGCTGTCGATCAGCTCTTTGTAGAAATTCAGAGCATTGACCATTGCTGCCTTGTTTTTACCCTCACCGAATACCGGACGGAAATCGTCGTTCGGGTCGAACAGAACTCCTCCCTGCGCCCAGAAGTGTGGCAGGAAACAGAAAGCGGCGGCAGCACCTTTCCCCTGAGTGAGAAAGGGCCATACATCGGTATCTTCCGCCTGCAGTTTTTCAGACAGAGCAAAGATATCATCCCATGTTTCAGGAGCTTCTGCTGCATAATCGGTATTCACATAGTAGAGCAGCGTTCCGGTTTCAGCCCACAGCGAATACTGATTTCCATCTCGCTGGGTTACCATTTTGGTAAAATCGAAGTACTCATCCTTGTCAGATTGGCTCACGTACTCATCAATTGCACTCAGAACCCCGTCTTCATGGAAGTTACCAACCCACTGGGAGTCTACGTTGGCAAAATCGTACGGTTCGCCGGCGATTGCGGCATTCAACAGTTTTGTCATAGCCTGTGCTGTTTGTCCACCTGGAATCAGTTCGATTTCAACATATACATTCGGGTGATTTTCCGCCCATTTTTTCAGCTGCCCCTCATAAAAAGTTTTTCGAGCTTCGTCGCTGGATGCCATAGTATTCCAGGAGCCGATCATCCCCTTCAGTTTAATTGGCGCATTAGGGTTACCCGCGGCAGTTGCGCTTATAACCGGTTTTGCTGATCCTGATTCTTCACTGCTGCCGGCAGCCCATACAGTTCCCAGACTGCACACAACACACACAAGCACTAAGATAAGTAGTCTCTTCATGCTATTTCCTCCTTGTTTGTTTAATTCAATATATTTATAATAACATAAAACATATCTTTTGAAAAATGTTTATTTAAAATTTTTTATTTTATTTTGTTACAATATTTTATATATAATTTATAATGATATATCATTTATTTTGCTGCTTAGTATATGGATAAAAAAGTCTCTCTCCATGTTCTATTACAAAGATGTCCTTCGATATGAATCACATTTTTTCAGGTATGTGCAAAAATCATGCGCTGCTTCAACCATCACTTTTACATTATCAGGAGGAATATCATAGTTGATGTATCCGGCGCCATGAGCAGTGAATCTAAATGTAGACCCCTACTTTCTATAGATAGTCCGAATACAACTCTTTGTACACCTGAGTAACCTCTGTTCATAAGGCGTGCACGAAATCAATAAAAAGCTAGTTCAGCCCCCGCAATTCGCGGGGAATCCGGAACACTCCGCCCTTTACTTCTTTATAAGCCATGGTGGCATCAATAATCTCACGTTTGGTCGTGTTTTCACTTTTTAGGTTTGATCCTGTTCATGCTGTTCTTCCGTTCCCGGTCGGTCCATAGGACTATCATCGTACACGCGGATGTCGCGCATCAGCCCGCGGGTATCCAGCTCAATATACGACCCGCCGCTCACCGTTACATTGCCCTGGGGCAGCAGCAGTCCTTTATACCAGGCCAGAATATAGGCATACGCGTGTGGTCCGATTCTTTTTCCCATTATATCTGCAAGATACACACTTCCTGGTAGTTCACAGATCTGGGGGTCTTGCAGAGTCTCCGGCGCAACAGAGGATTCCGTGCGCGGCAGTCCGGCCAGGGCATACAGGTAATTTTCAAGTTGCGGATAGATCTCCGCTTCTTTCAGGTGTGAATACAGCATGTAGATTTTGTTCGGTACTGAGGCAACTTCAACCTCTGCTGCGGGAAAAGAGTTCAGACTGATGTCGTCTGCGTCCACATCAAAGTCCACATTAAAAAGAAACCGGAGAGTGGTGATCCACTCCCGAGCAGTTCTGGCCATAATAAGCCCTGAGTATTCCCGGCCGGCCGTTTTTATACGCAGCAAAGCAGCGGCGCCGCTTTTGGTATGGAGGTCTTCAAGCTCTTCCAGGACTTCACATTCGAGATCCGGACAGGTTCTGAAAAGATGCAGCAGCTGCTCCTGCACCGCCGCCACAGAGTAATACTGGCGGCAGCGGATATCGAACAGCTTTACCCGGTGAAAACAGAGCGATTCAACCCGGCCGAGCTGGCGTTCTCCCAATACCTTTTCAATAAACTCCCGTAAAAGATCCTGTGAACTGCGGCCGGCTTGCTCTGCCATAAACTACTCCTGGCTGTCTTCTGCTGGGAAAGAATCCGCTGTGGTACCCTCCGCCGACAGCACTTCCGCAGCACCACCGGCACTCTTCTGGCGGGCCCGTTCAATTCGCACCATTGTCTCGAGCTCGTTGAACAGTGTCAGTTCCTCCGTAAACCGGCCATCTTTGATCACATGGTTGGTAATACCCATGATTTCGACCCGCAGGTTGGAGGGAGGACCAAAAACACCGTTGCCCCTGTGGGTTCCGCGCAGGGTCCAACGGGTAGAGGAACGAAACCCGTCTTTCGCGTTTCCGTTCCAGTAAATGTCGTCGATACTCAAATGAGCATCCGGAAACAGCGAAATCCACTGCAGAAGCTGCTTCTTATATGAATCTCGGCCATAGAAAGTTTGATTCCTACTGCCGTGATACTGATAGTTTTCATTATAATACTCATCCACTTTCCCGAACAGACGCCAGTTAAAGGTTTCTTCAATTGCCCGTCGAATCAGCCCCTCCACATCTTCCGGGTTGGAGGGTTTCGGGGGGAGAGAGGGAGGCTCTCCCTCTCCATGTATCCTCTCAATCGGCCCCACTTCAGCCTGAAGGTCATCACAATACCCGTCTGCAACCAGCTTTTTCACCGTTTCATCGAGGTCGAAGCCGAGCTGCTGCACTGTGGTCACATCATCATGCACTACCCACTCCTCGATAATGCGATTTTTACGGATAAAACAGTTAGCTATACCGCGGCGACAGATTTTTTTTCCTGTAGGCGGGCCGTACATGCTCCAGCCGAGGTTCGTACCCACGGCGGTACTGGGCATAGAGGTATCAAAGCCCTCCTGATCATTTCCGCGCCACAGCACGTCATCCACATACAGTTTGAAATCGGGAAAGGCATTTTGAGCTGCCGCAGTGGCGGCAACCACATCATCGCGACCGTATACCAGGCCGTGGGGCATGTGGGCCAAAGATTTGTGATGATAATGGGTATAGACCAGGCCGACATTTTTCTCGTCCCAAATTTTGTAGGTGCAGCGGACAATGTAGTCGACAATATCGGTGTAATCATCGTCGAAGCCTTCGAGACTTTGCCGCCGTTCACTCTGGGGCGGAATCATTTCACTTATGTCCGCGTTTAAGTCAAATTCGATTTTTTCTTTCTTCTCATTCTGTTTAAGTTCTTTTTTCGCCATTTTTTACTCCTGGTGTATCTGCACTGTTGCATGAAAGTGCAACTTCCTGCCTTTTTAAAAAACAGGAAGTTGCGTTTTAATATTATATACAGTCGGAAGACTATAATTATCCCTTTACAGCTCCACCGGTAAGACCCTTCACGAGGTGTTTCTGGAACATCATTATTATAATGATAATCGGTACTGTGGCCGAGACAGCCGCTGCGGCTGCCAATGTTAAATGCCCAGGCGCCTCTCCTCCGGTAAACTGTGCAATTGCCACCGGAAGAGTCCACTTCTTTTGCGTCAACACACGCACTATGAGAAACTCGTTGTAGGCCAGTAAAAGCGTAAAGAGGGCTGTTGAAATAATTCCCGGCCAAGCAGAAGGAAGAATGATCCTCCAAAAAGCTGCCAGCGGACCGAGGCCGTCAATTTTTGCCTGCTCGTCGAGTTCCTTGGGTATTTCGGCAAAGAAAGCCCTTAACATCCAGACGCTAAAAGGCTGATTGGCAGCAACGAGTACAAGTATCACCATTACATAAGTGTCGTGGAAGCCGGTCAACTGCCCCAGGGAGTAGTAGGGAAGCGCGTATGCCATTCTCGGCAGCGCCCTGAAAGCTAGGGCAGCGATAAGAATAATAACCCCGTCAATTTTCGAGAATCTCGCCAAAGCGTAGCCGGCAAGACTGCTGAAGGACATTGAAATGATAATTACTCCGGTGGTTACGATAACTGAGTTGACAAAGTAGTTGTAAAACTCGGCAGTGTCAACGATTCTGGGGACTATCCAGATGAGGAAGAATATCAGCAGCATAATGACGGTATTATTGAGCCACCTGGGAATCGAAATTCGATCGCTAAAAATCGCCAGAAGCAGTATAGTCACCACAACTCCCAAAACTGTTATTCCCAAGAGACTAAGATTCTGACTGCTCGATTCGAGCCATAAATCACCGTAGTTTTTGAAGGTCGGTTCGAAAAAGAATAGCGGATTTCTCGCAAAGGCCTGTCTGATTGTTTTGAGCGACTGCAGGGCCGTCCAAAAAAAGGGCATTATGCTGTATACAAAGAAAAGGGCAAGGGCTGTCCATATCGCCAATCGTCCGTATGGATTTCTTACTTGTTTCATAGCTTATTCCTTATCCATTACCTGAAGATAGGTTTTGCGCAGCCAGGGGATTAAAACCACCAGTACACAAAGTATTGTAATAACAGCGGTCGCATTTGCTCGTCCAAGTCGCTGTACCTGCATTCCGATACGAAAGTTGTACATCATCAAGTTTTCCGCATGGTAAGTCGGATTCTGTTCTGTCATGACAAGAATGGTATCGAACATACGGTACATATCCATAATCAAGATCATCGTCGCCATGAGAAGTAGAGGTCGCAGATGGGGAAGAATTACATAGACTACCTGTTGGAATCTACTCGCACCGTCCACCTCCGCCGCCTCCAAATGAGTTTCGGGTAGAGTCTGCAGTCCAGCAAAGAAAACTACAAGTGGATACGGAGTTGCATACCATATCAACTGAAAGAGAATGAGGGTACGGACCGAAGTGGAGTTAAACACAAATGATTGATTAAAGATCTGTTCAAAAAACCACGCATAAAGCCCCCCTACCTGGAATAGTTGTTTGTACATCATAGTTCCGACAACCGGCACAACGATAAAGGGCAAAAGAAACCCAGCAATCAAAATACCCCTGAGCCTGTTTTGTACCTGATCGAGCAAGAGCGCCACAATAAAACCAATAACAAGCTGGAAAGGTACAGTTACTACAACTATTAAAATAGAAAAGCGAAACGCCTGCCAGAATTTTGGATCGGAAAGAATATAGAAATAATTTTCAAAACCATTAAATTCAGGGGTTGCTAAATTTCTAAAAGTGACAAAATGAAAACTCATATAAACGGCAACCACAATGGGAAAGACCATAAGTGTAAGCATGAGGAGGTTGCTCGGCGCGGTAAATCGATAAAAAGTTTTTCGATTCATATCGTATTTCTCCTGGTTTTACGTCTACAAATACAGTGAAACCCCATCCGGCGGTTACCGGATGGGGAAGAACACCGTAAATAACTCACCTAAAAGTAGTTAGTCTATATAGCCTTGTGCCTTTGCCTCTTCGTTGAACTTTTCTTCAGCTTTTGTAAGAGCTTCCTTTGCGCTCAGCTCTCCGGTACCTACGAGGGGCAAGTATTCCCCAAGGGCGGTACGGGCAATTGGGTTTGCCGGGCTTACTCTGTAGGCACCGACACCTTCGGCCAAACTTTCCATTGCTGCGGGCATATAGACGTCGGCAGATTCGCTTTCTACCGCTTTCTGCCTTGTGGGGATACCGTATCCGGCTGCCTTTTCCTGGCTTTCAAGATCCACAGCTTCCATGATGACCTTGAAGATCAACTCTTTATCCACCTTGGTAGTTTCCGGGATGCAGTAAAAATCGTTGTAGGTACTGGCACCGCGCGGTCCGTTTTTAGTTGGCCTGGGTGAAGGGGCAAAACTGAGCTCGTCGGGATAATTCGACTTATCCGGATCGAGCATTCCCGAAGCGCGGCTGGCCCAGATGTTGGCGAAGGCCAGACGTCCTGTTTGCAGACCGATCTCGCTGTCGTCTATGCTGTAAGACATACCGACCTGCCCCATTGCCTTATCGGAAACCTCTTTTAGCAAATTGAGGGCCTTTACACCCGCTTCGCTGTTAAAGGCACAGGTGTTATCGTCGTTGATGTAGCTGCCTCCGAAGGCGCGGAGGAAATGCAGGAACTCGATTTCCCATGCCCAACCTGCATGGAGATTCATTGTAAAGGGAACATCTATACTCGATTCGTTTTCCCGCAATTTTTGGGCAGCGCGAATAACTTCTTCATAGGTTTCGGGAACATCGATTCCGTGTTTTTCGAAGAGGTCTTCACGATAGATCAGCTGGAAGGTGTTGGAGGTGATGGGGATTCCCATGACCTTTCCGTTTATCGTCGCCGCATCCCACATGTTCTGAGGAATATCCCCGAGATCATACTCGTCCTCGTACTTGTCGATGAGATCGTCCAGAGGCGTCAGCCAACCGTTAAACCCCCACTCGTTCATCTGTGAGTTGGATGCATGAACAATGGCGTAGGGAGACTCCTTTCCGCCTGAAAGGGCCAATCGCACCTGTTCCTGGGCACTGGCCGAATCAAGAAGCTGGGTATTTACTTTTAAATTATCGATTGCATTAAGCTTCTTTAATTCATCGGCATAGAACTCTGTAATGGGAAAGGCCCACCCAATCATGTCGACAGACACGCTCTGTGCAGGCGCTTCAATACCAAACTCTGCTGCAGCCTCGGCCGAAGCTTCACCACCAGCTTCCTGCTGGCCACCGGCAAACGCGCTCATTCCAAAAAACACTGCCAGGATCAAAACTAATAAAATAGTTTTTTTCATTTTCTCCTCCTTATATTTTGACGTCCTTCTTTTGTGTAGAAAGAACGCCTGTTACACACATTTAATCAAGAATACGTATGCAGTATAGAAAAAGTTTAGCCCCAGTTTTCTGCGGTGTCAAGAAAAAATTGTTGATATATTTTAAGCTAAACTCGATTTAATTCTTTAAAAAGAAAGAAATTGCACACTTCATACCTTGAATCAATGACACATGACCCAAATTACGAGGTTTTTCTATTTTTTATCAATCAGTATACGTATGCAGTACAATTCAGCCAATTGCACTGATTTATCTTTCTATTCTAGCTCAACACCTCCTTATACACCCGCAGCATATTCGCTCCGAGAATTTTATCAGCCTCTTCCGCGCTGTACCCATGTTTTTGCAGTGCATCTATTATCAGAGGAAAATTTTCATGCGTATCGGGCTCAGTAATGTAATCACTCTTACGAATTCCGTAATAAATACCTTCTACCCATCCGGGGTACTTTTCACTTTGTAAGGGTGTTGATTTATCAAAATCGCAGTAATAGGGCCCCCGGTTCGCATACCCCTTGATGATGTCCCGCCGAACAGGTGTCTTATAGGCACTGTAATCCGGTCCTAAAGCAACATGCTCTATCCCGGCAACTTCAATAATATGATCGAGATGCCGCAGCAAATCATCGGTTGCGGGAGCCGGCAGAGTGTCACCCACTAAGGCTGCTAAAAAACTCAGCCCGACTACTCCGCCTTTTTGGGCAATTACTTTGATTCTGCCATCGCTGATGTTACGCGGATGCGAACAAATAGCAGCTGCACATGAATGCGAATCAATGATTGGCTTGTCCGTTAATTCTGCCAGATCAAAAAATCCACCGTCGGATAGCTGTGCAGAATCCAGCAGAATTCCCAGCCGATTAGCTTCTTTCACTACCAGTGCTCCGAAATTGGTAAGACGGCCTCCACTGCGGCTCTGCCCTACTCCGTCTCCGAGACGATTACGACCATTACCGGTCAACTGGAGCCCGCGAAGCCCGGCCCGATACAGACTTCGCAAATTCGAAAGCAGGTTCAAATTCGGCTTTCCCTGCAAGGGGCGGCCCCCTTCTATCGTAGCAAAAATACCGATGGTATCGCTGTTCAATACCTGTTCGATGTCAGCACTGCTCCGGCAGAGAATAAATGCTTGGCACCCCAATTCAAGCTCAGTCAGCAGGATATCCAGCTTTTTATGGGCATCCCAGAAACGGTAGTCCGAAGCACTGTAGAGAATCTGCGCCACATGATCTCCGCCAACGGCCATATTCACGAACTTGACACCCTGCTGCCTGAGCACCGGCAGATAGGTCTCTTCAAACAGCGAGCGCTGGCCACTAACCACCTCATCTTCGTGCAAAATGAAGTTGTATACAAACTCATCGAGTATTTCCTGGTGTGCATCAACTATCAGACTCATACCAGAGTCTCCCTGAACAGACGCATCATATTTCCGCCGAGAATTTTCTGTACATCGTAATCAGAATAGCCGTGCCGCAGCAGATACTCGGCAATCACATAACTCTCGCTAAGATCATTTGGCTCATCAAGCATATGGTTGGTTTCAGGAATTCCTGTATAAAACCCTTCTATGGAACCCGGTCCAGGGCACATTGCCCGATGAATATTATCTACTAAAGGAAAATGGTCATAATCGAGCCCCAGTCCAATATGGTCCGTGCCGATGAGTTCGGCAATGTGGTCAATGTGTCTGATGACATCATCCCAGGTGACCGGTTCATCGCTTTGCTGATAGTTCCACTTGATTTCGGTTTTCACCATTTCCATACCGATGACCCCGCCGTTCTCGCCGATTGCCAGAATCCGCTCATCACTCAAGTTATTCGGATTCGGGCACACAGCTTGAACACCTATATGCGAGACCACTACCGGCCGGTTGCTCACCTCGAGGCTGTCAAAAAAGGTCCGGTCCGTCATATGCGTCAGATCAACCAGCATGCCGAGCCGGTTCATCTCCTGCACCAGCTTTACTCCAAAAGTGCTCAGGCCGGCCTGAGCACGATCTTCGCCCATACCGTCACCAAAGCGGGTTCTGCCCCCGCCTACAATACATACTACCCGCAAACCAAGCCGATAAAAGGTCCGCAGCATTACCAGGCTCTCCTCGTCCTCCAGTCCTTCGAGCGCCCGAGCGCCTTCCATCGCCAGCATCACAGCTATTTTACCTTCCGACACCGCCTGCTTTACTTCGACTGCGTTGTGACAGATGCGAAAGGTAGTGCTCTGCGCTTCCGCGCGCCGCAGCATATCTATCTGCTCGAGCGAACCGTGCACCAGATTGTCGGTCAGGTTGCATACACAGGGAGAGTTTCCGCCTACCGATGTTGCAATCACATTTATCCCGCCTTTGCGCAGCAGCGGTGCATACCAATTATCAAAAATCTCGGTCTGGCCGAGGGCTTCGCGAATTGCGTACTCAAACATAATGTGGTTATGCACGTCTACAAAGAGTGATTCATCATGCAGCTGCTTAGCCCGCTGGCTCAACTCATTCTTAGTCATTTTTATCCCTGCTCGAATCTCGCTCTACTAAACTGCCGGCAAACTCAATTTTGGTTGGAACTACCTCATCCTCATTAATTCTATACAGCATACGGCGCACGGCAATTCTGGCAATATGGTCGAAGTGATAGTCGATACTCGATAAATTAGGATTGATGCTCGTGCTGAGAATTGTGTTTTTTGCGCCGAGAATACTTATAGCATCAGGCACCTGTAGGCCGTCCTCATGGCAGGCCTGGGCAACTCCGGAGGCAATGACGTCATTGGCCGCTAATACAGCATCAACTGCCCCGTATTCCCGCAGGAAGACGGCAAAGGCTTTCTTTGCAGTTTCAGGTGTCCAACCTTCAGCTTCAACCTCTAACAGTTCGAGAGCCTCGGAGTCACTGTATTCATCAATTGCACGGCGGCACCCGGCGATACGCTCTTTCTTTTGATAATACTTCACCGGCCCATCTACATACACCAATTTCCGATGACCACCCTCGAGAAGCCGCAAGGCCGCTTTCGCCCAGGTTTTCGCACTGTCGATGCCGATGTTGTCAATATCTTCTATTTTTATATTCGGCAGCACCGCTACAACCGGCACAGGCAGCCGCTTCAAATACTCGTAGAAATCCGGGTTGATCAATCCGGCTACAAACAGTCCGTCAATTCTATCGATTAGCCCTGCAAGTCTTTGAGTCCCGACAGAAGCTCCGTAACATAGAGATGAAGTGAGCAGGTAATACCCGGAATCTCGTACCCGACTGTCGAACTCCTGTAAAAGTTTGTCATATACGATATGAATATCGTTTGTTTCTTCTGAAGATGATCCCAGGTCGAGCACGAATCCGAATGTGCCGGTTTTCTGCCTTTGGCTGTGCTCCGGAATTTTCTCAGCCACATACGCACCACGACTGGCCATGATCTCTACCAAACCCTGTTTCTGCAGCAGGCCAATAGCCAATTTAGCGGTTTCTCGGCTTACACTGTACATCTCTGCCAATGCCCGCACCGACGGGAGCCTCTCACCAGCCGGATACTCCTGCCGGGCAATCTTTTCCGTCAGTATCTTTACCAGCTGTTCCTGCAAAGTAAAGCGGGAACTCCGGTTTAAAGGGAAATTGTTTTGGAAATATGATTTGTCGGCATTTGTCGGCATGTTTATTACTGTACCACGGAAACCTGTGACACGCAAATAAAAAATACATTTTTTTTGTCGCGCGAAGCTATAAAGTACTAATGCACGCACTGTTTTTGCGGATAGACTGGATGAGAAACTTACTATTTTATTATACTGATTCTAATTAGTATCAGTTATGTAATACAATAAGAAAGATCGCACACATTTTCGACAATTTTGTCCACGTTTTTTAATACCCAAAATTTGCATATTAAAAGCTAGACACCTATACTTATTTTGTATACGTATACTGAAGGAGGTAGATATGGATTGGAATACACATCTTGTACGTTATAGTGAGTTGCGTCCGGGCAGCGCGGCTTTTGTTGATGCACGTGTTCCCGGAAGTATGATGAAGGAAAACTCTTTTTTTGCTTGACTCAAATTCTAAGTACGAATAGTATGATTACGTATGCAATAAATGATTCAAGCAGGTACCTTCTAATGGCAAATAAAACCAACAAACGGGTTTCTTCTCGCGATGTAGCTATACTGGCCGGCGTCAGCCAGGCTACCGTTTCCCGTGTATTTACTCCCGGCAAACAAGTATCCGAAGACAAACGCAGGCGCGTGCTCGATGCTGCCGAAAACCTCAATTACAAGCCGAGTGTAATTGCCCGCAGCCTTATTCAGAACTCTACTAAAATAATCGGTATCGTTCTGCAAAAATTCGAAAACCTGTTTTATGTACACGCCCTCGATCTGTTCACCCAGAAACTGCAGAGCCTCGGGTACAGCGTGATGCTCTTCGACATCAACGGCAACCAAGCGGTTGAAGACACCCTTCCGGTTGCCCTTCAATATCAGGTCGACGGCGTAATTATTACTTCCGCTACTCTCTCCTCGCCACTGGTCGAAGAGTGCATACGCTTTGAAACTCCGGTGGTACTGTTCAACCGGGTGAATGAAGGCGGAAATGTGCACTCAGTCTGCACCGACAACCGCAATGCCGGCCGGGAGATTGCCGGCTACCTCTTATCCAAAGGGCACCGCAGAATATCCTACGTAGCCGGTGAAAGGGGAAGTTCAACCAACCGCAATCGCGAAGAGGGCTTTATCGGACGCTTGAACGAGGCGGGAGTACAACTCTATTCACGTGCCGAGGGAGACTTCGAATACCCCTCCGGCTTGGATGCCGCCCGGGAGATCCTTACAAATGGTGAACGACCAACCGCAGTATTTTGCTCGAGCGACTATATGGCAATGGCACTTATCGACGTAGCAACGAAAGAGTTGGATCTGAGAGTACCGGAAGATATTTCGGTAGTCGGATTCGACGACATCCCTATGGCCGCATGGCCCAACTATAACCTCACTACCTACCTGCAATATACCGAGAAACTGGTGGATAACACCATAAATGTACTCTTAGATGCTCTGGAAGATCAGGATATGCCGATTGCACACCAGTTCTTGCAGGGCCGCCTAGTAGAAAGAGGAACAGTAAAGGAACTTGCATGATCTACGAACATTTTTTACCGGAAGGGCAAAACCTTTTTCACCCGGACTATCCATTTACACAAATTGCAACGGACTTCCGCTTCCTTGAAGGTCCGGCCTGGCACCCGTATGAACATCACCTCACCTTCAGCGATATTATGGGCAACGCCCTTTACCGATGGTTTCCACAGAGCGGCATACAGGTTCTGCGGCCCAACAGCTATCTTTCAAACGGCAATACCTACGACCGCAAGGGGCTGCTGATTACCTGTGAACACGGCACCAGCGCGGTCAGCCGCACCGAAACTGATGGTACCAGAACAGTGTTAGCAGCCCGCTTCAAAGACAGAGCTTTAAATAGTCCAAACGATGTAGTTGTACGCAAAAATGGATCAATCCTCTTCACAGACCCTATTCCTGGTCGAGTCGGTCGTGTAGGAATTCCCCGGGAACCGGAACTCGATTTCAAGGGTTTGTTCTCTTTAAACCCAAATAATAGTGAGCTGACTCTGCTGGCAGACGATTTCTCTCTGCCGAACGGACTCTGCGTGAGTCTGGATGAAACTGAGCTGTTCGTGAACGACTCCACCCATCAGCATATCCGCCGATTCACCTTTAACCACGACGGCAGCGTCTCGGGGGGCGAGGTATGGGCTGAACTGGTAACCGACGGGCCGGGAGTTGCAGATGGAATGAAATTCAGCCGGGAGGGACTGTTATTCTGCAGCGCCCCGCGAGGTATTCAGGTATTCAATGCAGAAGGTGAACTGGCCGGGCGGCTGTACACACCGGAAATAGCTGCCAATTTCACCTGGGGCGGTCCCGATATGAGAACATTGTACTTAACAGCACGCACATCTCTCTATTCAATTCGTACGGCTGCCGAAGGCATCCCACTCTTCTAAAAATAGATAAAAAAAAACAGCCGGAGGGCGGGTGATCCCGCCCTCCGGCTGTTTTTTTTAAGTTCTTTACGCGGAGCATAGGGTCCGCCCAGGCTCCGGTATTTATCGCTGCGGAAAATTTTTGTTAAAGTCTCCCACCAGCCCGCGAGCAACTTTACTCAAAGTAGTCGTGTCGGACATCATCATCAACAGATTGTAGCCGCGCTCGTATTTTTTCTGGGCGTCGTCCCAGTCTTTTGCAACTGTGGAGAGAAACTTATCGGAGGCGTTCACCTTTTGTTCTATGGTTTTGATAGCCTCCTGCACCTCGGGCTGAGAAGCATCGGCCATATAGCCCATATTAGTAGCCAGATCGGCGGGACCAATAAAAATACCGTCGATTTCCGGTACTTCCAAAATTTCATCTAAATTTTCAACTGCCGTACCGGTTTCGACCGCCGTCATCAACACAATCTCATCATTGGCACTCTTAAAGTAGTCAATAGAGTTGTTGGCGAAATGCGCCGCCCGTGGGCTGCCGGCTACGCCGCGAATCCCCTTGGTGGGGTACTTCATGGCTTTTACCGCATCTTCGGCTTCGGTTTTGGAGTTTACATAGGGTACCAGAACCCCGTAAGTGCCGGCATCGAGAATACGTTTTATCTGCACGAAGTCATTCCAGGGAGCCCGCACAAACGGTACCGCAGGATACCCCTGCATCGACTGGATTTGGGAAATGAGAGTGAGAATATCTCCGGGGGCATGCTCCATATCGAGCATAAGCACATCAAAGCCGGCTTCAGCGAGAATTTGGCTGGTGATGTTGCTGGCCGCCTGGGCCCAGGAACCGGACACTTTCTTTTTTTCTTTTAGCAGTTTCTTCACTGCGTTTGTATGTGTAATTTCCATATCTACTCCTCTATTGAAATACAACTGGCTCTATGTCCAGCATTTTGCACACTTCAACCAGCTCATCTACATAATAACCGTCTACTCCCGAAATATGGTTCGAGCCGTACTCATTGACGAATGCATTCAAATCAAAACTAACCTTGGCAAACAGGGTCGGCAGTTGGTGTGGTCCGCGTGCTTTCACGAACTCGTCGATTAAATCCTGTGAAGGCTCTACCGCCTCACTCGGAATAATGGCCATATAGTATTTGCCGTCCTTGCGATACAAGCGCGCCAACTGGGTCGGTCCGGGTGCAGCGGTGAAATAGGTAATTCCCCCCACTCCCGGTCGAACCGATTGTTTGATGGTAATCGCCTTCATATTCTCGGCCGGATCGCTGCTGCGAGCACCGTACCAGGCGCAAGCCGCTCCGCAGTTTACACAGTAAATAGTGCTGCGGGCATCATCGATGTGACTTACATCGGCGAAATAGGTTGGTTTACCGTCAGAAATGATTTTCAGTATCTGCTGCGTAAGGGCCGCATCAGCATCCGCTTCACAAGCCATCACGATTCCTTCTTTCTCACCCTCTTCAGCATCAAAGTCGCTCGGCAGAAGCGCCGCAGTCATACATTGCGGTGCATAGTGATGGGAGAGTTCGGTCATACATTTGACGGCGGTAAACTCTAGGTCATACTCTTTGATAATATCTTTAGTTGCCAGATAGCAGGCAATTTGAAAATCAAAACCGTCTTTTGTCAGTTTGTCGTCGTTATACTGCACCTCTTTGGTGCTGCCTTCCAGCCACTCTCTGGTTTTTTTAATCCGCTCATAATCAACTTCTTTAGCCCGTCGTACGATTTCGAGCTGATCAATGTGTTCAGCATCAATTCCGAACATTTTACGCCACTGCATTGCATCAAACTGGGCTGTATCGATACCGATGGATCTTCCTCCGAAGTATCCAAAAACCGAACCCTTTAGTCGTGCTTTCACCATGGCGGCACGAATATAGGGCAAGACCCGTGCACCCAGGTTCTGATCATCATAATCGATGCGCACTCGCTTGTGCGGATAGCCGATCTGTCCGAGGGAACCACAGGTTCCGAAGAAACCGACGTTACCATGCGTGGCCGAGTCGCGGTTGCCCAACACGATCGTCGGCAGTCCCATGCGCTGAACACCGTACACAGCCAAGTTAGGCGAAGTCCAACAGGGAGTGTGGGCAATAAAAAACTCGGCTCCCTGTCGTTTCAGCTCATCAACGGTTTCAGTAATCTGTTCCCGGGTGCGGGATACGTTCTCACTGTACAGCACTTCGATCGGCAGTTTCTTGAGATTGTCGATTGCCTTTTTATGTCTGGGTTCGGTTAGATTTTTAAACACCTTTTCCCATTCATTCTTTCGATAATCACCAAAGGTGATTATCGCTACTTTTGGTTTGTTCATTTGTTTGAATCCTGTTTTGTACGTTGCAGCAGCTCATAATCTTCATCGGTTACAGTTTTATACCCGGGGGTCGGATATGCCTGAAACCCACGCCCGCCATCATTGTATATGGACTGTCCGAATATGAAGTTTGAATCTTCAGAAGCAAGAAACACTGCCAGGCGACCGCACTCTTGGGTACTTCCGATACGTCCCATCGGGGTTCGGCTGAGGATTGTGTTCATCAGCTGCTCGTCGGACCCAACCCGCCGCATCAGTTCGGTCTCTATCGGACCGGGGGCCATGGCGTTCACCTTGATGTTATACGGAGCTAAGGCTACCGCCTGCACCTTCGTCATCTGTTGAATGCCGCCTTTGCTGGTGGTATAGACCATCTGTGAATCCAGGGCCAGATAGGCATTTACCGATGACATATTGATAATAGCTCCACCGTCACCCTGCTGCTTCATCTGACGGGCGGCAAGCTGATCGCCGAAAAACATGCCGCGCAGATTCACATCCATAATTTTGTCATACTGCTCGGGAGTGATATCAAGAAAATGAGTTTTATCAGAATCGTTTATCCCGGCATTGGCAACATAGATATCAAGCCGGCCGTAGAACTCTACCGCTTTATCGACAATCATCTGTAGGTCTTCGATTTTCGACACGTCACACTGCACGTAACGAACATCGCCTCCGGCTTTCTGCAGCTCTTTTTCTGCAGCCGCACCGGTTTCGGCATTGCGTCCGGTGATCACTACTTTCGCACCTTCGCGTACATATTCCTGGGCAATTCCGAAACCGATTCCCTTGGTTCCGCCGGTTATTATTGCAACCTTGTCTTTCAATTTCATATGCAGGACCTCTTTTATATATAGGTTAAAAAAGAAAGGCCGGGAGGGCGGCGGAGAGTTCAGCCGGATCCTCCCAAACCTAATTGGGGTCAAAATTAAATCTTTAGCTGTCCCTTGTCGTCGTGGTGTTCATCATATTTGATGTCGGCAGCACCGGTATAACCCTGGGGGTTACGAAATCCTAATGGATTTATGCCACAGGGATATTTACCTTTGATCTCTTCGATAAGTTTTGAGTAATGCCCCACAACACCTTCTACCAGCTTTTCACCTTTTTCACGACTGGCCCTCTCGGGATCGCCGATAACTCCGTTGTCCAGATCATCCTTTTCGGGCAGCGCAAAGGTGCCTTCGAAGTGATAAAACATACCCGGCTCAGCGGCCTGTCCCGGAGCAATCTTCCACTTTCCGTCGATCAGCCCGTGGCCGGCACCAGCCTCAGCCAGATCCTGGTTCATCCATTGCGGATAGAGGTACAGACCTACTGAAGATTCAGCCTCGTCGGCATGCCACATATAGTCATCCAACACATTTTTATCATCACGAAGGAAGTCGTACCAAGTAGAAGATAGAGTAAAGAAACCTTCAATACCGAGCTTGTGAACCGCGACAAGAGTCGACATAACCTGGCCATGGGCAGATATAATGATAAACTTGTTGTAACCGGCAACTGCGGCACCGCGGACGATGTCCATTAACAGACCGATGTGGGTTTCAAAGGTAAGCGGAATGGTTCCGACCATTCCCCAGTGGTGATGCGGATGGGACCCGTACATCGGGCTCGGCAGTACCATCGCACCGGTTTTTTCACCAACTTTCTCGGCAATACCGATAGCGTTAAAGGCATCCATACCTGTGGGAGCATGCGCTCCGTGCTGTTCGATTGCGCCAATCGGAAGAATTGCAACATCACACACTTCTTTGGCATATTTCGCAACTACGTGAGCACTATTCTCCTGGTACCATACCGAATCTCTTCTGTCCAACTTAAACTCTTTCTGTTCTTTCATATCAATCCTCTCTTTGTTTTTATAGCCATATTTCAAGCTGCAGATCTGCTGCAAGCTTGTTTAAATCCTGTATTAATTCCCCGGGGACGGGGATCCCTTCCACCCTACGAGTCTGTTCGGTTTTCATTTCCAGTTCGCCCGGGATTAGCTGGGTATCATCGGAATTTACCATAGGGGTAGCTTTCACCCGCAAGCTCAGTTCATCCATTCTCTGGGTGAACTCCTCCTTTTCCATGAACACTGCCGGATCAAACACCGCACACATGTGTGAAGTTAGGCTCGGGTCTTGTGCGTTTTTGTACATACTCTTCAGCTCATTGTTGAACGCTCCGCCGCTGAGCACTCCGGTAATGATGTCGACAAACAGAGAAAGCCCAAAGCCCTTGTGCATCCCAACCGGCAAAAGAAAACCCTTGAAGCCTTCATCCGGATCGTCTGTCTCGAGCCCTTCTTTGGTAACTGCCCAATTGGTCGGTATCTTTTCGCCTTTCTTACTGGCCAGCAGCAGTTTTCCGCCGGCTACTGCGCTGAGAGAGATATCGAGGGAAAATGGGAACTCGCCAGAAAGCGGAGCTGCCATTGCAATCGGATTGTTGCCAGTGGAAGGCCGTTTATTACCCTTCATCCCGATGTTTGGCATAACATTGGTTGTCACAACACCGATCATACCCTGTTCAGCTGCCATCCGGGCATACAGAGAAGCCGCGCCAAAATGATTGCTGTTCCGCACCACTACTGCCGACAGCCCGTGCTGCCGGGCCTTATCGATTGCATGGTTCATCACGGTTCGACCCACCACATAGCCGTGCCCGGAATCACCATCCATCAGTTCCAGGGCTTTACTCGCACCCTTAAGACTTCTGATATCCGGGGTACTTTTAATGGCCCCATTGCGAATTCGCTCAATATAAATCGGGGTGCGCAGAATGCCATGGGAATCTACTCCCCAAAGATTGGTCTGTACCGCACATTTTGCACAGTAAATTGCATCTCCGTCCGGAAGTCCGGCTGCCCGATACATATCGATCAGAAAGTTCTCAGCAACCTCTACCGGTACCTTTTTTTCATTATCACCCATAGTTTACTCCAGTAATGTATACGTATTCATATTCTATCTTGAGAAACATCAAAGTGTCAAGAAAAATATCTGCCTGAGTCCAAATCAAATTTATTTTACTGGCAGATATGAACAGCTTTTTGGCGGTTTATTGCAGTAAAATATAAAATCTATACAACAAATATCTTTCTTTACAATGAATACGTAATCAAATATAGTAGCAAGGTAAAACCCTGGCTAAGGAGAACCGCTATGTCGACAAGCAGTATTAAAATGAACAAATACCGAGTATGGGAGTACTGGTCAATGTTGAACTCCGCCGTTCAGACTGAGCGCACTTCACTTCATAATGACTATTTATCGCCTGACCTGGTGTGGTTCGGGCCCCATCCAATCAATTCTATCACCGGTCGCGAAGCACTCGAGTTCTGCTTTTACCAGCCACTGTTTCACTCTTTCCCCGACCTCCGACGTAAAACCGATATTTTTTTGAGCGGAAACTTTTGCGGCAAGGAGTGGATCAGCGCCACAGGACATTTCATCGGCACTTTCACCCACGACTGGCTTGGCATTCCTTCCAACGGCAAGGTTGCCTATATACGCTTCGGCCAGTTCTCCAAAATCGAAGGTGGAAAAATTGTCGAGACCAGAATACTACTCGATCTTATAGATCTTATGCGGCAGGTCGGTATACAGGTGCTTCCGAAAAGCCGCGGTACAGAATGGGTAGTCCCCGGCCCTTCAACAAAAGACGGAGTACTACTTTTAGAACAGGACCCCTCCGCCACCAAAAAATCCCTTGAACTGGTTGAGTCTATGATCTTCGGCCTGAAAAACTACGACCAGTCGAACCTCACCAGCATGGGTATGGACCGCTTCTGGAATCCAGAGAAAATGGTGTGGTACGGCCCCACCGGAATAGGTACTACCTACGGCCTCAAAGGCTTTCAACAAGACCACCAGCAGCCCTTTCTGCATGCATTTGCCGACCGGCAGGGAGGTTACCATGTAGCGCGCATTGCCGAAGGCCATTATACCGCAACCACCGGCTGGCCGAGCGTGCTGGCAACCCACCAAGGCGAATACCTGGGAACCCCTGCCACCGGAAAACAGATCGGCATGCGGGTTATGGATTGGTGGAGACGGGAGGAGGACCTGCTAACTGAAAACTGGGTTTTTATCGACCTGCCGCACCTGTTTCTGCAGTTTGGCATAGACCTGTTTTCAAAAATGCACTCGTCTTAATCAAACATACATGCTACTGTAAAACAGCATGGGTAAAGCGCTGTTAATTGTATTAGGATCGATCAGTGTCGGCTTAGGGTTTATCGGAATACTGCTGCCCGGCCTGCCGACCACTCCTTTTCTGCTGGTGGCGGCCGGTTGTTATGCCCGCAGTTCAGACCGGCTGTACAGTAAACTGTTGAACAGCCGGCGTTTCGGCCCCCTTATCCGCCGCTTTCAGGAGGAGCGTACGCTTCCCCGTCATATTAAACTACGCTCAATATTGATTATGTGGACGATGATACTGCTTTCCGGTCTCACGGTAATTACCGGTTTGACCGGCCGCATTATTCTTGCGGCCCTCGGTGCAATCGGCACCCTTTCCATTCTGTTAGTCAAGAGTTCAAAGTAATTCGTACACCCGGCGGTAGTAGTCGCGAAACTCCGCGCTGCTGCGGTCGCGGGGCCGCGATAGCTCCACCTGAATCTCTGTATGTTCAGTCCTGCCGGCCGGCGAAAGAACAATGATACGGTCGGCCAGATACAGGGCTTCGGCAATATCGTGGGTCACAAAAATGGCTGCAAAGCCATGCTCCTGCCACATCCGCAGCAAAAGTCCCTGTAGCTCTTCCCGTTTCTGGGCATCCAGGCTGCCGAAGGGCTCGTCCATCAGCAGCATATCGGGCCGGCATACCAGTGCCCGTGCCAGGGCCGTACGCTGCTTCATTCCCCCTGAAAGCTGAAAGGGAAACTGGTGGCGGGCTTCCGAGAGCCCTACCTCCTGCAGCATGGCCGCCACCCGCGCGCGGCGGGCCGGCCGGTCACGCAGTTTGACCGCCGCGCTGCCCCCGTGCCTGAGGGGGAACTCCACGTTAGCCCACACCCGCTTCCAGGGAAACAATTGATCGAACTCCTGAAACACAACTACACGGCGGGGGGACGGCCCCGGCATTGGTGCACCGTGCCACTGAACCTGCCCGCCGAATGGCTGAAGAAACCCGGCCAGCAGCTTCATCAGCGTGGTCTTTCCGCAACCCGAGGGCCCGACTACTGCGATAAACTCGCCGGCGGCAACTGCGAGAGAAAAGTTCTGGATAACGCCGCCGTTGGCGCGGCCTTGCTCGGCTTCATAGTCAAAACTGACACTCTCAGCCTGCAAGAGAGGCAACCTGTGCTGTTCCGGCTGTTGTTTCCCGCGGCTCACCGGCTCATTCCCCACTTTCTTATGGTTCCGCGCTCGAGTGATTCGAACAGCAGCTCTTCAAACAGAACACCGATTACCATAATAACCAGAATGCCGGCAAACATACCCCGGGTATCCATAAAGACCCGCTGCTGAAAGAGGTACCAGCCCAGTCCGCCGCTGCCGCCGGCGGCTCCGAACACCATCTCCGCGGCTATCAGGGCCCGCCAGGCCCGGGCCCAGCCGATCCGCAGCCCGGCAATGAGATACGGCAGGGAAGACGGCAGTATCAGGTGGCGCATAGTCTGCAGGTGCCCGAGCCGGTAGTTGCGGCTGACATCGTGCAGATGTTCGGGAACAGAGCGGATTCCACCGGTGAGATTGGTGGTCAGCGGCCAAATTACCGAGTGTATAATAATCAGCAGAACGGCAGTGCGGCCGGTTCCGGCCCACAGTATGACCAGCGGCAGCAGTGCGATTCCCGGCAGGGGATGCAGAAAGGCAACGGCTGAATCGACAATGCGGGCGACCGGCTGGCCCCCGCTCCACACTGCGGCACTGAGAAGCAGGGCCCCCAGCGCCCCCAGGGCAACCCCTTCGAATATTATAACCAGCGAAAAGCCGATGCGTCGGATTAGGACACCCGTGCCGAGATCATTTCCAAGCGAAGCGATCACTTCACTTACCGGCGGCAGCAGCAGCGGAGTTATACCGCTCAGGCGGGCGGTCAGCTCCCAGATCAGCAGCACCCCTAACAGAAACAGCAGATGGGTCCGCCAGCGCCCGGCCTTATTCTGCCGGCCGGCAGTCGATCGAGGCTTCCCTTCAGTTGCCATCGGACTCTCCCGCGGCTGCCGCGTCGGCATCGCGGGCCAGACACTCCGAAAGGACCGCAGAAGGCGAAAAGGATTCATTGAGGTAGTTCTGTTCGGCCATGAAATCGATAAAGCGTTCGAGGCCTAGAACCTGCTGCGAGTACTTCATCTGCTCCCAGTCCAGATATTCCGCTACTTTCTCCTGCGAGAGGCCATATTCGCCGGCCAGCAGGGTGAGGACCTCGGGACGGGTGGTCTGCATAAACTCAATAGATTGTGCCAGAGCGCGGCGCAGTGCAGAAACCGCCGCGGGCGCCTCCTGTAGCAGAACTTCGGTGGCTACCCCGACAATAAAGGTGAAATCGCCGCCCATCGCCTGGCGCCCCGATACCACCAGATGGGTCCCCCCGGCGGCCAGCTCTTCCATGAGGTAGGGCGGGCTGGTGAAGTGGGCGCTGATGTCGCGTCGGCTGAGCAGGGCGTTCATTCCGTCGGGGTGGTTCATTGTCACCAGCCGGTCGTCCAGGGCCTGGGCATTGCCCAGCTGCCGCTCGCTGGCCATCGACAGCAGTATGTGTTGAATGCTGCCGGGCTGCGGCAGCGCGATTTTGTCCTGCGGACCAAAATCGGACAGACTCTGCAGATCTTTCCGCCAGGTCACCAGCCCCAGGGGCGCCTGCGAGAGGCCGGTAAAGATTCGCCACTCCATTCCCCGGTCGTACCCGATCAGGAAGGGCGGTATCCCCATGAAGCCCGCATCCACACGGCCGGCCAGCATTGCCTCGCGGATGGCCGCAGTATTACCGAGCCGGCTCCACTCGATTTCGTAGTTTGGCAGCTCGGCCTCCAGAAAACCCTGTACCCGCATCACCTGCAGCGGTGCGTAGGCCAGTCCGTACTGTTCAGCGATTACCAGCTCCTTCGAAGATTGGTGCTGATCTTGGGCGGAGGATCCGGCAACCCGGTCCTCGCCCGCCCCTTCGCCGCCGCAGCTGATAGCCCCGCCGCCGATTAACACCGCGGCAGCGATTATAGAAACAATAGGTACTAAACGCATAATGTCTGCTCCGTTTTATTCAAATTCTATACCACATAACTCTCGCGTGCAAAGTCGAGCACCCGGTTGCGGCCGGCCGGGTCGATTACTTCGAGGGCGGCATATACCGCGTCGATGCTGCGGTTGACCTGCACCGGGCTGTCTGCCTGTATGATAACGTAGCCGGCCCGGCCCGTCGAGTTGTGCATGGGGCCGATCTGCCGGCCCGGTTCCAGCAGATAGCGGGCGGCGACCACGCCGGGTATCCGCTGCAGGGCGGCCTCGGGGCCGGTAGCGGCCACCTGCAGCGGTTCGGTAAAGAAGAGCAGCACCGCCAGGGCTCCGGCAGCCGGATAGCGGTAGTCATGCAGGGCGGCGCTGTCCCGGGCATCGAAGCTGCCGGGCTGGCCAAGTTGGCCGGGCCGGCCCGGGCTGCCCAGGGCTTCGGCGAAGTTCAGCATGTCGATATCGATGCCGGTGAGGGCCGGTATGAACTCGTCCTCGTAGGCTCCGCCGATGCGGGCGGCCACCTCGTTCACCCGCACTCCTGCGGGGCCGATCAGCATCTGGAAGTAGAGCGGTCCCTGCTGGATGCCGAAGCCCGCGACTATCCGGCGGCTGATGTCCACAATCTCCCCGCCGTACTCGGCCGCACAGCGGCTGGGATAGGTATGGGCGATACACACGCCGATGTGCGGGTAGAAGGGCCTGGTGATGCGGTCGGTAATGGTCAACGGATACATGTGCCCCTGGCGCACCCATCCGCTGAAGGTTATTTCCCGGCCCGGATAGAACTCCTCCACCACCGCATAGCCGTCGCGGGAGTAGCTGAGGGCCTCCGGCAGGTAATCTGCCACCTGGTCGGAGGACTCCAGCCGCACTACCCCGCGCTGGCCCTGGCTGTCGACCGGCTTCAGCACCAGGGGCGGCTGCAAGCCCTTCAGCTGCTCCGGCCGGAAATCGGGGCCGACGATGCGGTAGGGGCTGTGGGGAATTCCGCACTCGTCGAACCAGCGCTTCATGTAGCGTTTGTTGGTCACCGCCAGAGCCTGCTCCACGCTCAAGCTGCGGGGCAGCCCCAGTTCGCCGGCCGCCCGGGTGACAGTCAGCACCGGCTGGTCGGTGCCCAGAGTGGCAATTCCGTCTACACGCTGCCGCCGGGCGGCCGCGGCGGTGGCGGCGGCATCAAAGGTGTCCGCCTGTGTAAAGCCGTCGGCCAGGTTGGCCCCGGGGGCGGCGGGATTCATATCGCTTACCACCACTTCCAGACCGGTCTGCCGGGCCCGGCGGATGGCCCGCAGCTGCCCCTGTCCACCGCCGACAATCAGCAGTTTCATCGCCCGGCTCCTTCGCCCCCGCCGCTTCTGTCCGCAACGCCCCCGCCCGGCGCCCCAGGAAAGTTCACCAGCTCGGCGACCTCCCACTTGGCCCCTCCGAACAAAACCCGCAGAAAGCGCGGGAAGATGGGAATGTACAGGGCCAGCCCGGCAAAGACTTTCAGCAGCTTCCAGAGCGGATAGCGGGCCGGATGCTGCGGGGGGCGGTCGTACTGCACCGGCAGCTGGGCGACAGCGGCGCCGGCCCGGAAGAACTCCGCCGACAGATACAGAAACCCGCGCGGGTCACGGCAGAGCCCTTCGATCAGCTCGCGCCGGAAAGCCCGGAAGCTGGTGGGACGCACGCCGGCAGCCCGCCGGCCGAAGGCCAGTTTGAAAATGAGGTCCCGGGCGCGGGAGCCCATCCGGCGCAGCGGCCGCACCACGCTGGCGGCGGGCATCCCGTACACCAGGTTGGGCCCGGCGCGCAGGAGTTCGAGCAGGTGCGGGATGTCCTCGGGGCGGTGCTGCAGGTCGTCGTCCAGCGTGACAACCAGCTGGCCGTGGGCGTGGCAGATGCCGCAGAGGGTGGCCTGCTGCTGTCCGGCGTTGCGTGCCAACAATACCGCCCGCACTGGCACCGGCTCTTTGGGAAACATACACAGGAGTTTGTCAGGGGCCAGACAGCGGCGCAGGAGCGCCACGCTGTCGGGCTCCGACCCGTCATCCACAAAAATCACCTCCGCCCGGGTTTCAATTCCATCCAAAATAGGCAGCATACGCTCGAGGAGTGCGGGTATATGTTCAGCGCTGCGGTAGGTCGGTATGACGATAGAAAGACTGATGTTTTTATTCATGGAGGGACAGGCTATTCACTTGCCTCCGCTTTTTCTTCCATCTGTTCTACCCTTTTCATTATTTCCTGATACTTTTTTGTGGTGATGGGAAAGAAGCTCAGGACGATTATCCCGCCGATAAAGAAAAGGGCCGGGACGGGGCCGGTGAGCAGCCGGATGCCGAACATGGCCGAGGCCGATTGTGAGGCTGCCTGTACGCCCCCGATGCTTTCCTGGTATCCGAAGGCGCTGAGCATCCAGCCGCTGAGGCCGATTCCGACTGCCTGGCCGATTTTGCTCGAGAAGGTCCACATTCCGTAAAAGACCCCCTCCCGGCGTACGCCCCGTTCGCAGTAGTCGTATTCGACTACGTCGGGTACGATCGCCCAGGGCATAACGTAGTGCGTTGCAAAGCCCAGTCCTCCGAAAAACATGATAATATAGCTAACCTGTACTCCCGTGCGGTGACCGATAAAGAAAAACAGGAGTACTCCGGCGGCGAATATGAGCATGCCGATGTTGTAACTGAGTTTTTTGCCGATGTGTTTGGAGATGCGCACCCATACGGGGATGGCCAGAACCGCCGCCCCGAGCAGGATGGGCAGGGCGATTTGGAAAGCGGCTTCGTTTCCGTAGATGTAACGAAAGTAATACAACAGCGAGGTCTGCAGCACATTTACGCCGGTCATGTGGAGGGTCCAGGGAATAAGGGCGGTGAGAAAGGTTTTCATGCTCAGCACTTGCAGATACGATTTGAAGATGTTCTCCTGCGAGTGGAGCCGGGGTTTCGGGTTTTCCCGCACCGAAAACACCACGGTAAGCATGGATGCCGCCATGATCCCCCCGGTCACAAAGCCCATGCCGGTCCAGGCCAGCCGGGTTCCGCCGAAAAGATTGACCAGCGGCAGCACGACTGAGACTCCTACAAAGGTCCCCACCACTGCAAAGCTCATTCGAAAGCCGTTGAGGACGGTCCGCTCGTAATAATCGTCGGTAAGCTCCGGCGTAAGGGCTCCGTAGGGTATGTTGACTAGGGTGTAGGCGGTATTTACCAGACAGTAGGTCAGGGTTGCCAGAATAAAGAGGGCAATTTGGCTGGTGACGCCAAAGGGTATAAACAGTATTCCCATTCCGAAAAACAGAATTATCGCCCCAACCAACATAAAGGGCCGGCGACGCCCCCAGCGGCTGCGGCTGCGGTCCGAGATATACCCTACTGTGGGATCGGTAACCGCGTCCCAGATTTTTCCGATCATGATGGCCGTGCCGGCCAGGCCTGCCGTAACTCCCGCTATGTCGGTAAAATAAAACAAGAGGTAAAACCCCATTATTGTAAAGAAGAGGTTGCCCCCGAGGTCCCCAATACCGTAGCCGATTTTTTTACGAGTTGTGAGTTGTTTCATAATTACAACACTTTACACTATTTTCCGGGTTTACGCAGTAAGGCCGCCCCTCGGGTTGAAAAAAAGATGGGGAGGAATCTTAGATGATTCACATATTCCACACCATAAGTCCTGCCAGAATGGTCAAAGTTCCGAGTACATGGTATATACCGATGCGCTCTTTGAGCAAAAGGTGACCGCTGAGTACAACCATCAAATAGGTGAGGCCGGAAAAACTGTAGCCGACACTCAGCTCGACCTTGGTGAGGGCGTACATATACAGTACGGGCCCGGCGATTACCGAAAGCCCGCCCAAAGATAGGGGCCAATTGATCATCGAGCGGATCAGCCGGGCCGGACCCAGATGGATATCAATACGGACCGCTCCTCGCTTAACCAGCAGCTGTCCCAGGGTGTTGAGCAGGACCATCAGGAGCAGAGCGATGTAGGGGTTCATGCTATCCTTCCCCTTCCGCCGCTTTTTCTGCAGCCGCTGAGGCGATATCAGCCGCCCTTTTCTGCCGCACCTCGCCGATCGACACCAGACTGACCCCGCTCATCAGCAGCAGTGCCCCGGCCAGCTTGCCGAGTGTCAGCGTCTCTTTGAACAAGAGAAACGAGACGCCCAGCACCAGCACATACCCGATGCTCATCAGCGGATAAGCCAGCACCAGCTTGAGTTTGCGCAGTAGAAAGATCCACAACAGCCCGCGCAGAAGAAAAAAAACGTAGGTGCCAACGGCAAAGATCAGCGCCAGCTGAGCGGCCCGGAGGCCGGATTGGGTGAGAGCCTCTATTACTGCGGGGGCCAGGCGGCCCACCTCGCCGGCGCCCCCCCCAGCCCCGGGGTCAATTGCAGTTGTTTCGCGGCCCGCCTCCGGCTGCAGAACCGTGCCGGCCAGCTTTGCACTCACCTGCCCGGCGGTGAGACAAATATATGAAAGCAACAGAAGAAGTGCCACTGTGGTCTTTTTATAGGGGCGGCTGGATAGGTGGTCGAGGTTGCCGGTCATACCGTCCCTACTCCGGCCGGTGCTCGTCGGGGATATGCAGAATCTCCCGCGGCTTGCTGCCGTTCTGCGGGCCGACAATGCCGCGATGCTCCATCTCTTCCACCAGGCGGGCGGCCCGGTTGTAGCCGATTTTCAGCCGTCGCTGCAGATAGCTGGCCGAGGCCTTGCCGGCGCTGGCCACCACTTCGAGGGCCTTGTTCATCAGCGGATCGTTGGCGGCGCTGGTGTCAGCACCGTCCCACTCCTCTTCATCCTCTTCGAAGAAGATCTCCTCATCGATATAGTCCGGCTCGCCTAAAGTGCGCACATAGTCGGCCACGTGTTCGACCTCTTCCTCGGACAGGTAAGCCCCCTGAATACGGGTGGGATGCGGGTTCCAGGCCGAAGTAAACAGCATGTCCCCCTGCCCCAGCAGTTTGTCGGCACCGATCGAGTCGATGATGATGCGCGAGTCGAACTTGTTGGCTACCATGAAAGCGATGCGCGAGGGAATGTTGGCCTTGATCAGGCCGGTTATTACGTCGATGGAAGGGCGCTGGGTGGCCAGCACCAAATGAATACCCACCGCCCGGCTCATGGCCGCCAGCCGTGCCAGGGTCGACTCCAGCTCTTTGCCGCTGGTGGCCATTAGGTCGGCGAACTCGTCTACAATCACTACTACATACGGCAGGGGTTGGGTGGCCAGCCGTTTGCGTTTGATTTTGCGGTTGTAGGCCCCGATATCGCGCACGCCCAGCGAGTCGAGTAGGGCGTAGCGCCGCTCCATTTCGTACAGCAGATACTGCAGTGCCTGGAAGGCGCGCTTGGCCTCGGTAATTACCGGGGTCAGCAGGTGCGGGATGTCGTTGTACAGCTTCAACTCGACGATCTTGGGATCGATCAGCACCATCCGCACCTCGTCGGGGCTGCGGGTGTACAGCACCGAACAGATAATCGAGTTTACACAGACCGATTTTCCCGAGCCGGTGGCCCCGGCGATCAGCAGGTGCGGGGTCTGGGCCAGGTCGACTATCTGGGTTTCGCCGGTAATGTCCTTGCCCAGGATAACCGGTATTTTCTTGTCGGACTCTTTGAGCTCTTCGCTCTGCAGCATCTCTTTGAAGGAGACCAGGGCCCGCTTCTTGTTCGGCACCTCGATACCCACCGCATGCTTGCCCGGAATAGGGGCAACGATACGTACCCGGCTGGCGGCCAGCCGCAGGGCGATATTGTCGGCCAGGTTCACTATCTTGGAGAGTTTGACCCCCGGCGCCGGCAGAATCTCGAACATCGTAATAACCGGCCCCTTCTGGATGCCGGTTACCTCGGCGGAGATCTTGAACTCCTCCAAAGTATGCTTGAGCACCTCGGCCCACTCGCGGGTTTCGTCATCGATAACCCAGTAGTGCCGGTCGGGGTACTCCTTCAACAGCTCTTCTTCCGGGATCGTGTAATTCTTATAGGTAGATTTCTTGGCCAGCTTTTTCTCGCGCAGCTGCAGCTGGGTACCCTTGGGCGGCGGCGGGCCGGTGTGCGAGACCGGTTCGACTTCGACCACCTCGTAGACCTGAACAGCACCGGCCGGGCCATTGTCCCCCGGGCCATTGGGGGGTTCAGCGAGCACTTCTAACTCATCATCTTCATCGTCCTCCGGATCATCCAGGGTCTCGAACTCTTCAAAAGATTCGTATTCGGCATACGCCTGTTCATCCTGGTCCCAGTCCGGAGCACGCATTTTATCCAAATCGATTTCTATTGGCTCTTTCGGCTCAGCTTCACCTAGAGCTTCAAGCTCCTCCGCCTCTGCTTCTTCTGCTTCTTCTGCTTCTTCTGCTGCTTCTGCTGCTTCCAGCGCTGGGGAGTATCCTTCGGCCGCCGCTAGTTCTTCGCTGAACTCGCCGTTTACCCGCAGTTTCGGGGCCGCAGGTATATCCGGAAAAGAGATGCCCCTATCGGGAGTTTCGAACTGCTCCCACTGTTCGTCCTCGGCGCCCATCGGCTCCGCCGCCGGCTCCCCTTCCGGCTCGGCTGCATCGGCCGCCCCATCGCCGACCACCTCGCCGGCCGTCTCCTCGGCCGCCGATTCACTCTCCGGCGGGGCCAGCAGCTTCGGACCCTTTCCGCCGAACAGGCGCACACCTTCGAAAATGTGCATGGTCAGGATGTAAATTGCCAAAATCTCGGCCGCCCCCAACAGAAGCAGCAGGGTCGCCCCAATCTTCGGACCAAAGGCCGCCGCAACCACCTCCGCCGCCGTACCGTAGTTCTGCAGAGTCAGCTGGATGACCAGCGCAAAGGTAAGCAGGGGCAGAACCCCGGCCGTCATCACGAACAGAGTTTTCTTCAAGAATGTCCGCCTCACCAGCATCGCACTGAGGACAAACAGATACAAGGGCACATAATATGCCAAAAGACTGTAGCTTTGCCCCAGAAAGCGGCCCGGCCGGGCAATTACCGCCGGAAGGGTCTCGAAACCGATCGAGAAAAAAGAGAGGGATAAAAGAATATAAGCTCCACCGGCGATACTCACTATCGCTGCACTGGTTGTTATCACACGCCGCTGCACACGTACCTCCTCTACACTCTATTATCGGCGGAAAAACGCACTTTTCTAGGTTAATTTGGCCTCAGAAAAAACTTAGGCCCGCCAGGCCCAGGGGAATCAGATAAAAGCTGAACAGATACAACTTGCCCCGGTGAATCAGGCGCAGCAGCAGCAAAAGGCTCAGCAGCCCCACCACAAAGGCGCTGCCGAAGCCGGCCGCCACCTTCATCGGAGCCACCGACACAAACAGCGCCTCGGCGTCCTTCAGTTGCAGCAGCAGTGCTCCCAGAATGGCCGGAATCGAAATCAGAAAGCTGTATTCACCGGCCTTCTCACGGTTCATCCCCGCCAGCAGGGCCGCCGAAATAGTAATACCCGCTCTCGAAATCCCCGGAAACACGCCTAGGCCCTGCCCAAAGCCGGTAATCAGCCCCTGCTTCACCCCGATGGTCCCGTAATTGATGGTACCCTGCATATAGCGCGTCCAGATCAAAATGATCCCCGTTACGATAAACAGCGCCGAAACCAGCTTGATGTTCGACCCCGGATCCAACCGCTCGATACCCAGCCCCATCACGCCGGTAATCACCGTCGAAACCATAATCACCCCAAACAGCCGCAGGTTCTCGCGGTCTTCGTCGTTCCGCCGCCCAATCAGCGCCCGCCCCAAAGACAGCACTATCTTGGCCACCCGGTCGCGGAACACTATCAGCACCACAAACAGCGTGGCCACGTGCAGCAGCACGTCGAAGAGCATCGGCACCTCTTCCAGCGCCATAAAGCGCTTCAGCACCACCAGATGCCCGCTGCTGGACACCGGCAGGAACTCGGTCACGCCCTGCAGGGCGCCCAACAAAATCGATTGGATGAAGGACATTTCTTCTCCTCACATTATTCTTATAAAAGTTGCGCTCTTTACCCGCGCCGTCAACGCCTAAAAAAATGACTCTATTAGCCTGTTCAGCTCTATGCCCTGATAAAAGTACCCGTACATTATCGCCGCCACAAGTACTTTGCGTCCGTAATGCGAAGTTTCCTGAAAGGGAATCAGCTCCAACACCAGGTCTCCCTCCAATCCGTCGGACTGCCGTACCCAGCGCCGCACCCGCGTAATGCCGCCATTGTAGGCAAACAGAGCCTGGCTCAGGTTCTCGGTGCGCCCAATCAGGTGGGCCAGGTACCAGGAGCCCAGCCGCAGGTTCAGATGCGGGTCGGTCAGGTCGGTCGCCCGCACACCGATTCGCCCGGCCACATCCGCGGCGGTCGCGGGCATCAGCTGGCTCAGCCCCACCGCCCCGGCCGCCGAGGAGATATCCGCATCGAACAGGCTCTCCTCGCGCACCAGCGCATAAAACACGTGTGCGGGCAGCTCGTATTCGCCGGTCAACGGTTCAATAAACTCCTGGTAGGCCGGCGGATACAGCAGTTTTACATCCGCCGCTGTCATCACTGCCCGGGTATCCCGGCAGTAGCGGCTGAACATACGGATCGCCTCCAGATACATCTGCTGCCCCTGCAGGGCCGCCGTCCACTGCCGCACCGTCTCCAGCTGCAGCCCGTCCACATAGCCGCGGTCGCCGCCCCAGCGGCGGTACGCTTCGGCGGCCAGACCGAACTGCACATAGCCGCGGATCAAGCGGTCCTGGGTGCCGAGGGGCTGCCAGCTACGGGTCGCCCCGCGGGCGGCCCACTCCACCGGCAGAATCCGGCAAAAGTCGGCCGGCTGCAGCGCCTCGACAGTAACACCGTGCCGCTCCAGTGCCGCTGCTGACATCAGACGGTAGTACAAACCGGCCCCGGTGCCCCAGGAGCTGCGCACTGCTATCCTGAACCAGTTGCGAATCTGCTGCCCGTCGGCCTCTATCAGTCCGGCCTCCGCCGCCCGCGCAGAAATGTAGGCCGCCCGGGCGCCCGCCACCCCGCGGGCCGACTGTTCCAGTGCATCGGCTATCTCGGCAATTTGAACCCACTGCCGCCGGCTGAGCAGGCGGTCGATCAGGTTGTACACTACATCGGTGTAGTAGTCCGGGTCCCGCCACTCGGCAGCCGCCTCCGGCAGCCGTGACACCGCCGCCGCGGTGTTGGATCGAAACACACAGTCAAAAATATACCACCTTATCCGCTGCCGTTCAGTTTCCGGTGCAATTTTCAGAGCCCGGGTATACAGGCCCTCCGCCCAGGAGAAACGCCCCAGCTTGCGACTCAGGTACCCCTCGGTTTCGAGCAACCAGAACAGGGCACTGCCCTCCTCCGGCGCCTCAGCCGTTCCGGCCGCAAGCTCGTCCTCCCCATCCGCGCTGCCAGCGGCCTCCAGGCTGCGGCGGACGCCCTCCGCAGCGGCGTAGGCCTCCCGGGTACGTCCCGAGTAGAGCCCGCTCAAGGCAAACTCGTCGGTTATCACCCCGGTCAACAGCTCGCTGCGTTCGGCGGCCTCCTGCATGAACTCATGGTAATGGGCAAAGGCCGAATGATACTCCCGCCGCCCGTAGGCGTACTTTGCCAGCAGCAGGCTCCGCTCTGCGGATGAAAACGGCCCTTCCGGCAGATCGGCTAAGTTCGTCCCGCCCGCTTCGGCAAACAGCTCCAGCGGCAGATCTTCCCGGGGAAAGGCGGTAATCAGCTTGATAAGCGCTCCGGACCAGCGGCTTCCGCCGCGGCGGCGCTCCTGTTTTATTCTGATAAGCAGAAACTCCGCCTGCAGCGCCGCCGGCCCTTCGCCCTCCACCAGCCCGCGGTACTCCTGCACTGCCTGCTCAAGCGCCGGCAGCCGGCCGGTCTCCAGCAGGGCCCGCGCATGAGAGACCGCGGCATATGCGCTCACCGCCCCGCCGGGCAGGCTCGTGTCAACATACGCAGTCAGCTCTTCCCATTTTCCCTGCCGGGCCAGCAGACGGATAAACTCATCCACTGCGTGACCGTGCAAATCGGAACCGTCCATTGCAGCGGCATACCGCAACAAACGCTCCGCGGCAGAAAACAGCTCCTTTTCCACCGCATGCAGCCCCAAAAACAGAGCTGCCTCTGGACTGTAGCGGTCTACCACCTCCGGACTGAGTGCTCCCGAGGCAATATTCTCGAACAGTGTCTCGGTTGCATACGGCTCTTTGAGTTGGAGTGATTTGATTAAATTGCTGAGGTTTGTATCGCTGTAATCGCTCGCCGAAAGCGGCCAGACCCACAAAAGCAGTAGCAGCAGGCCGAAGCTACTGCGTTTTGGGTACAAAAATGCTGTTTTCCGCGTAAATAACGTCCGGGTTTCGTATTTCGTTTTCTTCTGCAATCTGATCATATAGCCAAGGGTTGTCGTAAAAGCTGGATGAAATTTCCCAGAGTGTATCACCCCACCTGATTTTGTACCATACCCCGCCGGTAAACTCTACTTGATCGCGGCTCGGGCTCACCGCCGCTTCGCCTTCAGCGGCTCCTTCTCCGGGGGCCGGCTGCGTTTCGGCCGTCGGCGTCTCTGCAGCCGGTTGTTCGGACTGGGCCGGCTCCTCTGCGCCCGCCGGCTCCTCTGCAGCTTCCTGCTCGGCGGCTTCCGCGGCAGTCTGTTTTTGCTCCTGTTCTTGTTGAGTCTGCAGCTGCGGGGCGGGCTCTTCATCGGCCGCCATAAACACAAACAGATACAGCAGTGCACCAATTAAACCCAGGGCCAGAATGACTAAGAGGGCTACCAAGACCGGCCGCACTTTCGAGCGGGACTCTTCTTCGCTTTCCTCTTCGATCTCTTCTTCAGACTCTTCAAAGGGCTCTTCAAAGGGCTCTTCGGCCGGGAAGAAATCCTCTTCGCCGGCTTCCTCGCCGACTTCTTCTCCGATTTCAGCGGCAGGTTCTCCCGCTGCTTCCCCGAAAGAGTCCAACTCTTCATCGAAATCGCCGAACTCTTCCGCGGCCTCCGCCTCGCCAGGCTCGGCGAAACCCGCTTCTTCAAGCCCCGGATCTTCGACATCCAACTCCTCTGTATCAAAATCAGAGGCAAAGTCTTCTTCAAAATCGGTCTCAAACTCCGGTTCAAACTCCGGTTCAGTCAAGTCTTCTGACTTTACCTCGGTGAAATCAGATTCTTCGCCGAAAATATCTTCCACTCCGGTGTCCTCTTCCTCAAAGGAAAAGTCGGGAACCTCGTACAGGCCGGATTCATCTAAATTCTGCAGGCCCACCGACAAGCTCTGTTTAGAGCCACTCTGCCTGTCCTCGGCTACCGTTTCAAGGTTGCCCTCCTCGTCAAGGCCGACTATCAGCTCTATCTCGGCATTTCCCTGGGTATCGGGGGTAATATTTTCCACCAGAAGACTGCCGACGTACGCGGCATCTTCCATTCCCTCGCCGGAGCCTTTGTACAGATCTATTTGAACGCTTTCCTGATCATCTTTCACCGTGGTAAGCACGAGGCGTTTCTTTTGTGCGACCCCTTCATCCAGAATGGGATAAAAACTTCCGTCGGCGACTTTTATTCCAATTTTCCCTTTATCCACGTGATCCCTCCATACAAGTAATTCTAATTTTTGAAGTTATGAGAATTCAAAAATTAGAATTGCATCAAAATCTTTAAGATATGTTACTATCCTTATAGAAAATGTGAGCAGTCTAAATTTGCAAAATTTAATAAATTTTGCAAATTTAGACTGCTGGCCTCCATAAGGATTTCTTGACTTGGCAATTAAAGAACACCATAATGTCCTTATGTTACCAGTTGCTGTCATAGTCATACCAAGCCTCGTTGCAGTTGCCGCTATCTTATTAATTCTCGTCTTAACCGGTAGAAAAAATAAGGCGGACAATTCCAAAAACGGGAAAAATACCCGTAAAAAGAACAAACAAACCCTGCTCAAGGAGGCAAACCGGCGTCTTGCGCAGAATCCGAAGGACGCCGAGGCTCTGCAGGTTGTCGGACAGAACCACCTCGAAGAAGGCCGCTACGAAAAGGCGCTGCGCACATATGATATGCTGATCGAACTCTGCGCTACCGACAAAGAGCTGGATGAGTTCGACTTCACCCTCAAACACGCAATTGCAGCTTTGCGGGCTAAACACCTCAAAGAGGCCTACAAATCCTTCAAACTTGCCCGAACAATGAAACAAGACGTATTCGAGGTTAATTATAATCTCGGATACCTAGAATATAAAGCGAAGAATTACGAAAAAGCGGCTTCATTACTGCAGCAGGCCCTGCAGCAGCAGCCGGAACACGTCCAATCACTCAAATATCTGGGAATGACCCGCCTCAAGCTCAAACGTTACGGCGATGCGGCCACTTCACTGCGAAAGGCTATCGATTTGGAACCGGAGGACAAGGAAGCGCTGTTCGCCCTGGGTCAGTGTTACTACAACATCGGCAAGAACGAACAGGCCCTGCAGGTGTTCTCACACTTGCGCACGGATTCGAACATCGGGCCCACAGCGTCCCTGTATGCCGGCAGCATCAATATGAAATCCAAGCGGGTCGATCAGGCAATTATGGACTTTACCATCGGGCTGCGGCATGAAAACATTAAAATCGACAACAAACTGGAGCTGATGTACCGCCTGGCACTGGCCTATATTGCCCAGCAGCAGATCGGCGAGGCTGTCAACCAGCTGGAAGACATCCAGAATATGCGCCCGGCCTACAAGGATGTACACCCCCTTATACAGCAGTACAGCGAATTAAACCGCAACGAAAGCCTGCAGACTTTTCTGATCGCCCCGACCTCCGACTTCGTGGCCCTCTGCCGCAGGCTCACTCTCACCTTTTTTCCCAAAGCCAAGGTCAAGATTACCGATATAAGCATGCATAAAAGTGAGTATGCCGATATTCTGGCCGAAGTAAGCACCGTAAAATGGGAAGATACGGTCCTGTTCCGCTTCGTCCGCACCACCAATCAAATCGGCGAACTCCTACTGCGCGACCTCTACGCCAAAGTAAAAGAAGTGAAGGCCGGCCGCGGTGTCTGTATAACTGCCGGCGACTTCTCCGAAGGCGCTCAAGCCTTTGTCGAGGCCCGGCTCATCGATTTAGTAGAAAAGGATCAGCTGCTGAACAAGATGAAGCAGGTTCAGCGTAAAGGTATGTAACTCAGTTCATCAGGACATGTGCAAACAGCACAGGTGTCGCTCCTCATCTAAAAAGGGAACCTCCACCGGCTCAATGACGTACTGCGGCTGCGGACGAATATGCGCCAGCTGGCTTTCGATGGTATCTCGTCGCCCGGCATAGAATATCATCACCCCCCTGCCAAGCAGGGGCCGCAGCCGCCGGTAGGCATCGCCCATCGGCATAAACGCCCGGCTTACCACCACCTGTACCTGCCGCTGCATCTGCCGCACATCTCTCTCCTCCACATGCAACAGCTCGTAAAGACCCAGCAGACCGGCAGTCGAACGCAGGAAAGCGGCCTTTTTGGCCCCGCGTTCGACCAGATAAAACCGCGCCGGGGGAAGCAGTTCATCTTTAACCAGACCGGCCAGAACCAGGGCCGGAAAGCCATTGCCCGAACCCACATCGGCAATCTCGAGGACCCCGCCGGCATCTCCGCCGTCGGACCCGCCGTCGGAGAGCGGCTCCGTCACGCGCTGCATCTGCCGGCGCAGCAGCTGCCACGGCGCCAGTGAATCGAGCAGGTGGCGGACGATGATATCCTGCGGGCCTCCGGAAATGAGCCGCACCCGCCGGTTCCAGAGTTGCAGCTCGCGGATGTAGCACTGGTACCGGTCGATTTGTGGGGATCCGGCGGGCAGGCCGAGGCGCACCAGACCGTCGTGCAGCAGTTCACGGTCCTTGTCGGTAAGTATCATAGTCTCATCCCCGCGACTTGTTCCCCAAAGCCACCATCAACACCGCAATATCAGCGGAACGTACTCCGGATATCCGCGACGCCTGGCCCACTGAAATTGGTTTGATCTGCTTGAATTTTTCCCGCGATTCGGTAGAGATTCCCTCGACCCGGTTGTAATCGAAGGCCTCCGGTATGCGCATGTTCTCCAGGCGCTGAAACCGGTCGACCTGCTGCTGCTGGCGCCGGATGTAGCCCGCGTACTTCACCTCCAGCTCGACATGCTCGAGATAACTCCGCCTGAACTCAGCAAGCTCGGGCATGAAATCCTTCACTTTATCAATGTCCACTTCCGGCATTTTGAGCACCTGCAGCATGGTTTTGCCGTTGTGGCTCTCCCAGGCCGCCCTTTCAGCAGGCCCGAGGTCCTCTTTCAGCTTGAGGCGCCGCTGCTCCAGGAGGGCGCGAATCTCCTCTACACTCTGCAGCTTGTCCTGCAGCCTCCGATAGGCCGTCTCGGTCTGCAGGCCGATGGCGTAGGCCTTCTCCAGCAATCGTACATCCGCCGACTCGTGCCGCAGGTTCAGGCGGTATTCCGCCCGGCTGGTAAACATCCGGTAGGGCTCCGCGGTGCCCTTGGTCACCAGATCGTCCACCAGTACCCCGCCGTAGGCCTCCGCCCGGCTGAGAATCAGGGGCTCCTTCCCGTGCATTTTCATGGCTGCATTCACCCCGGCCAGCAGGCCCTGTATACCGGCCTCCTCGTAGCCGCTGGTGCCGTTAGTCTGGCCGGCTACGAACAGGCCGGGCATCCGCTTCGACTCCAACGAGGGCAGCAGGTGCCGCGGGTCGAGGTAGTCGTACTCCACTGCATACCCGGGCCGCATAATCTCCACCTGTTCCAGCCCCGGCAGAGTGCGAATAAAGCGCTCCTGCACCTCCTCGGGAAGGGACGATGAAATTCCATTGAGATACATCTCCTCCGTGCCCAGCCCCTCCGGCTCCACGAATATCTGGTGCCGGTTGCGGTCGGGAAAACGCACCACCTTGTCCTCGATGGAGGGACAGTACCGCGGGCCGACCCCCACGATCTTGCCTCCGTACAGGGGCGAGCGGTCCATATTCTCACGAATAATCTGATGGGTCATGTCGTTGGTAAAGGTGATGTAGCAGGGCACCGTCGGCCGCTCTATTTTTTCGGTGCCGAATGAAAATGGCTGCATCAGCTTGTCGCCGGGCTGCTCCTCCAGTTTGCTGAAATCGATGCTGCCGCGCCGCACCCGCGCCGGGGTACCGGTCTTCAGCCGCCCCACCTGAAAACCCAGCCGCCGCAGGGCAGTGCCGAGGCCCAGCGCCGCCGGCTCGCCCAGCCGCCCGGAGGAGCCCTCGTACTCGCCGATAAACACCTTCCCGTCCATAAACGTGCCGGTGGTCATTACCACTGTGCGGCTGCTGAAACGCCGGCCCCGCTCTGTCATCACACCCTCCACCGCGCCGCTGTGGTCGTTTACCAGTAGATCGGTGACGGTATCCTGAAAGACATGCAGATTGCTCAGCTGCTCCAGGGTCTCCTTGGCCAGGCGGCTGTAGGAAAACTTGTCCGCCTGCGCCCGGGGGGCCTGCACCGCCGGCCCGCGCCGCCGGTTGAGCACCCGAAACTGTATCATGGTTGCGTCGATCAGCCGGCCCATCTCACCGCCCAGCGCATCGATCTCGCGCACCATATTGCCCTTGGACAGCCCCCCGATGGCCGGGTTGCACGAAAGCCGCCCGATGGCATCGAGGCTCTGGGTAATCAGCATCGTCTTGAACTCGAGGCGCGCCAGGGCCAGGGCCGCCTCGATACCGGCATGCCCCCCGCCGATCACAATTGCATCTACATCCATATCCGTATCCTACTCATTTTCCCACACAAAAATCGCCGAAAATATGGTTCAGAATGTCGGCGGAGGTAACCTCGCCGGTAATCTCGCCCAGGGCATCCAGGGCGTCCTTCAGGTCGGCGGCCACGAAGTCCAGGGGCATACCGGCTTCCACTGCCCCGGCAGCCTCTTTCAGCGAGGCGGCGGCCCGCTGCAAAAGACGGTGCTGTCGGGAGGAGTCGATCAACAGATCGCTCTGAGCGCTTTCGCCGCCGAGAATCCGCCGGCCGATCTCCGCCTCCAACTGCTCAAAGCCCCTGCCCTGCTCGGCGCTGAGCGGAATGTAGCCCTCCGGCGCCGGTTCGGCGACCAGATCGGTCTTGTTCCAGACAAACAGGTAGCGGGGGTCATCACGTAGAGCCTGGTATTCGGCCCCCTCAGGTCCGCTCAGACCCACAGTGGCATCCACCACGTACACCACTACCGCGGCGCTCTCGATGACCCGTCCCGAACGCTTGATGCCCTCCGCTTCAACGGGGTGCTGCGGGTCGCGCAGACCGGCAGTGTCGAACAGCCGCACCGGCACCCCCTGAATACTTATCCACGACTCGATGTAGTCGCGGGTGGTACCGTGGATGCCCGAGACAATCGAACGGTCCTCCCGTAAAAACAGGTTGAACAGCGACGACTTGCCGGCATTGGTGGCGCCGCTCAGGGCCACCCGCACCCCCTCCTGGTAGAGCCGGCCGGTGCGGTAGGTTCCCAGCAGCTGCCGCAGCCCAGTCTCGATCTCCTGCAGCTGCCCCAGGGGCAGCTCGGGGGCCGCCTCCATCTCCTCCTCGGGGTAGTCCAGCTGCACCTCCACCGCCGCCAGCAGGCCCTTCAGCGCCTGCTTCAGTCCGTCGATTCGCTGCCAGAGTGCACCTGAAAGCCGGCCCAGGGCTAGCGACTGGGCCCGGCGGCTCTTGGCCCCGATAATCTCCCGCACCGCCTCGGCCCGGGTCAGGTCCATCTTGCCGTTGAGAAAGGCCCGCAGAGTAAACTCCCCCGGCGCCGCATCGCGAAAACCCTGCGCCCGCAGCAGCTCCAGAACTTTCTGGATGCCCGGCAGGCTTCCGTGGCAGGTAATCTCTACGCTCTCTTCACCGGTATATCCGTGGGGCGCGCGAAAAACCGCCGCCACTACCTCGTCTATCCGCTCGCCGGTCGGTTCGCCGGTCGTCTGTAGGTATCCGTAGACCATGCTCGCATTGTCCGCCGCGCGGAGGGCCTCCGGACGGGAAAAAGCGCCGGCCACCAGCTCGACAGCCCCCTCGCCGGAGGTGCGGATAACCGCCAGGGCGCTCTCCCCCCAGGGGGTGGCCAATGCAACAATCGGGTCGTTTGTATCGTAGGGTAATTCGTTCACAGCACCTCAGTATAGAATAGAGTTTTCCGCATATCAACTGGCCGCAGCAGTTACATAGTTGGAGATTCCGAGCAATCGTGATACAGTTCCGGTATGGACAATGTGCAAAAGGCAACCCGCGAATATGTAATTTCGCTGATCAGTACGCTCAAGAAAACCCGCGCTGCCCTGGGCGAGCAGCGGCAGGAACACGAGAGGTGGCGACAGCGGGTAGAGCTGGCGCGTGAAAAGGGGCGTGAAGAATTAGCGACCCAGGCCGTGCAGCGGGCCCGGGAAGCTGAACAGGCGCTGCAAAAGCTCCGGACCGAGGAGCAGGAGATAATGCGCGAGTTTCGGGAAGCCCGGACGAAGTATAAGATCGAGTCGATGATTCCGGAGAAAAGCGTAGACCCGGACCGGCTGCTGGCGGCGCTGGAGTCGGTGGCCGGCACACCGGACAGCCTGCAGGATGAGCTGAACCGCACCGCTGTGGACGAGCAGCTGGCAGCCCTAAAGCGGGAACTGCAGGGCGAAGTTTCCGGAGAAGAGGAGTGAGGAGCGGAAGATGGCCACCGGAACTATTTCCCGGGGTGCCTCGGCCGTTTGTTTTCGGCCACCGCGGCTACTCGCAACGGGCGCCGGAGAACACCCGCTCGGCTTTCACAGCCTGCGTTCAGGCGGGAGTACCCGGAGCGGAGATAGACGTGCACCGCTGCGCCAGCGGCGAGCTGGTGCTGACCCACGACCACCGGCTGGAACGGATTACCGGGCAGCCGCTGGTTGTGGAGGAGACCTCCTACTCTGATTTGATGAAGCTCGATATAGGCGGATGGTTCGGGTCGGAGTTTGCCGGCGAACGAATAATGCGGCTGGAAGAGCTGTTCGAGGAGTTCGGCGAAAGCCTCTACTTCGATGTTGAGTTGAAGCAGATGGACTCCAAAGATTACGGCCTGGCAGCCGAGGTGGCCCGCTGCATCGAAGAGTTCCGGCTGCAGGAGCGGGTAATGGCTTCTTCTTTTAATCCTTACCTGCTGCGCCAGTTCGAACGGGTGAACCCGGGTGTTCCGACGGCCCATATCTACAGTGCCCATCGTGGGGTACCGTGGGTTCTGCGGCACGGCTGGGGCTTTTTTTTCACGGGAGGACAGGCGCTGAAACCGCATCACCAGCGTATCGGCTGGTGGTCGGACTTCGTGTATCACCGCCTGTTCGGGCGGCCCTTCATTTCCTGGACGGTAGATGATATCGAAGAGGCCCGCCGGATCATAAGAAAAGGAGCGGTGGGGATCATATCTAATGACCCGCTTCCGCTCCTGGATCTGTTTTGCGAGAATCCCTTACGGCAGGCTCCGCGTTAGCGCCTCGCCTACCATTTTACCGAACTGCTTGAAGGCGGCCGACATGGCACTCTGCAGATTCTGTCCGATGGCCGATTTGAACATCGAACCGGATGAGTAGAGCACCTCCCCCGTTTCCAGGTCGGCAGCTTTTATGTTGCCGGAAACTTTTACCATATAGCGGTTGCCATCTTCGCGGAAGTCGCTGATGCTCACTGTTCCGTAGACCACCCGCTGATAACGTCCGCCGTACTGCGAGCGCACCTGCTGCACAAGGCGGGTGTCGGCGCCCTTCAGCAGGTTGATCTGTACCGGCAGGGTGCCAACCGAAAAACCTTTCTCCGCGAGCACTTCGAGGACGCCGGCGGCGGTCTCGCTTTTGTCCAGGGTTGTTCCGCCATTGTCCATATCGGCAATCATAACCGCAGTCGGGATTTCGCGGGCTTTGGATACCACCGTATAGCTGAATTGCACCTCTTTGTCGGCAATCATGTCTTCCACAGCTTCAAGCTGCGGATAGAGCGAATCCGGCACGTCTTCCAGCGCCTCCAGGCTGGCCGAAAACTCGAGCTTCATGCTCAGCTGTTCGCGGCCGACGAACTGCGGGGCCGGACGAACGAACTCGACCAGTCCTTTACCGTCGGTAGCGACCACTTCGCTTGCCATGCGGGCACGGCCGTTGGAACGGATCTCCTTATACACGATCTTGATCGGTACTCCGGCGATGCCTTGGCCCTCCGGCAGATCCTGACTGCTGACCATCAGCCGGAAGGGCGTAGTAAACGGCTCTTTTATATTGGCACTGAGGTCGTCGTTCAGTTTATTCAGTTCGATTTTCGAGATGACTCCCCGCGCCTTGGTCATATTGCGCTCATACTTGATGGCGGCGTTGTCGATGCCGGATTTATAGGCGGCGGTAGCGGCGGTGAGGTATTGGATCGCCGCATCATAGTACTTGCCCCGGCCGGACAGGCGGTCTCCCTCCAGCTCAGGCCCGGATACCGCCTCCTGCCGCTCTTCAAACAGCGCCTTTAGGCGAGCCTTTTCCTCGAGCAGCGCATTCTTGTCGTACTCACCGAGCACATACACGTTGACCAGATTACCGCGGTACTCCACATAGCGGTCCTCAATTCTAAAACTACTCAGGCGGGCTTCCGACTGCTCGGTAATGGTCTGGGACAGTCTCGAGGTAAATTGATCGAGGGTGTCCTTGGCCTCGACCGTGGTGTCGCTGGTTACTTTCACCCCGAGAAACCGTGTAATCGAGGAGACGAGATCCGCGGCAGCTTGCTGTCGAGCTGCAGCTTCGTTCCCTTCAGAATCGGACCCGGCTCCGACAAAATACATCGTATCGGTGGTGTCGGCCGGCGGGTTGGTAATCCAATCCGGAATGTCGCCCTTACCTCCGGCCTGTGAGCCGGATGGCGCGCTCGCGCATCCTATCAACGCGGTCAGTACTGCCGCCACTAAGGCAACGGTTAGTGTAAATCTCACTCCTGCTCTCTTTCTCATGTCTCTCAGCTCCTCTGTACGCTTCTATTCTATTCTTACATTCCCGTATCGAATGTGATGGAATTACCCCGCTGGTACACCAGGTAGATTCCTCCCATCCCGTCAACCGCCTCGGACACATCATACACGATGTCTTCGAGATCGGTAATTGTGCCGATCAAGCGAACTTCATACTTGGCCTCCGCCGGCGAGTAGGAGAGGCGTTTGATCTCCCGCACTTCCCGCTCCATTTTTTTCACGAAGTCACGCATCGCCCGCGCATCGGATGTATTCTGCAGTACCAGCTGGTACTTGATACCCTGGCGAAGCTCCTTTTCGGTGTAGTTCTGCGCCTGTTTCAGCGATTCCTGCATCGCTTTATAGGTAGCCGAGGCAACGGCGTTGTTCACCGCATCTTCGGTACTGACGGTACTCATAGCCGGCGGAACAGTCTGATAGAAGGCGGTTCCCCGTCCGGCGCCGGTGGATGCATCGAAATTTTTCAAACTGACGCTGGCGCTTCCGTAATAACGTCCGCTTTTGGTCTCGGTTTCCACATCCACCGATACCTCGATGTAAATGTCGGCGTTCAACTTGCCGGCAATCCATTGCAGAACGGAAACCCCCTGGCCGGTTTCGGCTTCGTAGGCGGCCATCTGATCCTCTTTGATCTGCTCGACCTGATCCATATCAACATAGGAGAGCCCCTGCTGGGCCAGGTACTTGTTGGCCATTCCAACGGCTGTTTTGGCCAGAAACGGATTATCTTCGGTCTCTTCGTTGAAATAGACCATATAAACTAGATTATCGACAATATTCCGAATAATCTGTGCCTGTTCCGGATCAATTTCCTGCGCCGCGGTATCTGCAGCCCCGGCGGCCGGTTCCTCCGCCTGGGCGCCGGTTCCGGTTTCCGCTTGAGCACCGGCCCCTTCCTGTTCGGCTTGCGCCTTAGCCAAGGCAGCCGGGGGGCTCTGGTCCGCGAGTTTCACCTCTCCGCCCTGGGGCAGTACTTGGTTGCCGTAAATATCGTTTGCCCGTAACAGATTAGAGACCGCCTCCAGATTGATCCGCACCCCCAGAGTAACGGTGGCCCCCCCATCGACGGCGGCCCGGTCTAAAATCTGGGTGGACGAATTATACACAAAACTGTTGGCATTTTTATCTTCAGAAAAAAGCGATTCTATCTGCCCTTTCTTCGCCAGGGCGGTCGGAGCCCCGACGGCATCCTGCACGGCTTTTTTGACCGCATTCATCTTCGCTATGTTCATGGCAGCGGTCTGAGAAGATCCGCTGCCGGTACCGTAGTACATCGGCGAATTCGTCGGTTCGGGCGAAGGTTGAGCCGCGGCTCCCCCTTCAGAGGCCCGGCCGCGGCCACCTGTCGACGGCGCAGTTGCACACGCCATGAGCCCTGCAACTACTATCAGTATTCCACACCATTGTATCAGGTTTTTCACTTTCATAACCCCTCACTCGTTTTAATCCATTAAGCTTGCTATAACTAATACTAATACTATACTACACAATATCTCAATATTTCAGCATAAATCCGGAACCTGCATAGAGAAATCGCGCTTCCGCAAAGGCTTCACCGGTATGATACCACCCACTACCCCCCACATCTAATGAAAACAGCAGCCGTCGATTTATCCGCCATGAAAGTACCAGTTCCAGCGAAGCTCCCCAATACATGGATTGGGATGCACTCGATGTGCCCTCCCCGGCAGCCGCAAACCCCAGCCCGCCCAGGAGAGTCGGAGCTATCCGCATGCGCCCCACATACCAGTTGAGGGCAGTACCGGTGTGCACAAAGGCAAGCTTATTGGTAACATAATCGACTTTCAGCAGCGGAGAAATCGAGAACAGTCCGTGGTCGTAATAAAGCCGCGCACTTACTCCGCCAAGATTTTCGGGAGCAGTCTGCCATGTACCCATTCTATATACATAGTTCCCTTCGACAGCAATCCGCAAACCAAGCTGTTGCTCAGGCTCCAGAAGGACCCCTATCTGCAGCTGCTCACGGCCGTAGAGCACATGGGCTTCAGAAAAATCGGGATACACCTCCGCAATTTTTACCAGGGCCGGTCCCAATCCCGGGTTCTGGGCCGAACTGAAAGTCGGGCTTTGGGCCGGGCGCTGGGTTTGCAAGCGGTATTCGTCACCAAGCTGCAGGCCGTCCTGCAATCCCCGGTTCAGTATTAGTCTGCCGGATAGCGTGTCCGTTACCCGCAGTGCCGCTGTATCGCCAGCATCGTCTCCGGAAGACAACACCGAACTGGACAAGAGGCGGTGTCGATACTCTTTTAAAGCATTATCAACTGCGCGCAGCCCCGCTGCGTTATGAGTAGCTCCGCGGCCGACCGCCCGAATTACTGTTCGATGGGATATATTCTTGCTTCCGGCGAACGGACCGTGATCGAGAGGTTCTTGCTCGAAAGGCCCTTGCTCGAGCGCACACATAAGCTCCATTTCCACAACAATACCGAGATCTTTATCCCTTTTGATTCCGTACTCGGTAATTGTAGGAGTAAGTAAAATTGCCGCAGCACTCTCTGGCTCCACGGGCACAAAACTTCCCAGAGACGGAAAGAGCTCGAGCAGCCGGGACTGCAGTAATTCCACTATCTCACCGGGCAGCCCGGCTTCGGAAGTTTCAGTTTCAGCAGTCCGCTGTACCGGACGTACTGCAATTGTCCTGTAGTCCCCACTTTCCGCCGGTCCGGACAGCTGCCCCGAATCCGACACATCGTTATTTTGGGGATACACTCCCCCCGCGGCAGCGGTAAAGAGCAGCACTATGATTGCATAGCTAAAGAAAGATTTATTGTTCCTCATATGTATAGTAATCAACTTATCTGCTGTTCTGCTTCAATTCTTAAATATCGGATTCTTTAAAAGTGGATAATTCTCGAACTACCAGCACTTCACTAATCTGTAATGCAGCATCACCGGCCTCATCGCCGCCATCTTTGTCTGCAGCTGTATCCGAATTAGAAGCTGAAGCGGCAGGGGCGGAGAGCATTTCAACCTTCAGCTCCCGGTTGCTCCATTTAGAATTACGAAAAAGCTCCCGGCCTTTGGCGTTGCGTATCACCAAAGCTTGTGCATCGCGGAAAAAGGACAAACTTAAAGCTCCGTCCTCGGCAATCGTATCTGCGGTGATATCCACCGCTTCCGCAGCTTCCTGCTGCTCGGCTTCCTGCTGCTCGAGAGGACTTATTCGCATGACGAAATTTTCAAGGCGTCCACTATCTTGATGGTAAAGTACTAATCCGGCCTTCGCCCAGCCCGCTTTGATTTCGGTAAGCAGAACCGCTTTTTCAGAATCGATACTGAGTGTATCCGCCGGTATATGCTCGAAGCCCTCGGCCGCCAAAACCTCCCGCTCGCCTAGCTCGCGCCTGGCCCAGCGCTTGAAAATATCACGATCAGATGAGGGGGTTCCATCTTCATCAACTGTATATATACCAAACTCATCAAACAGGCCTTCAAACCCGGATTGTGTGCCTTCGGGTGCATTCGCACTGATCTGCAGTCCATGCCATGCCTCGCGGGGAAACCGGTTTCGTGGAATATTACCGGCATAGATCAAGCGTCCGTTCCGGTACCATTTTAGCTGCAGCTCTTCACCACTCGGTAGAAAAGAGATTGAGAGCTCCCGCACTCCTTCAAAACTAAAGCCGGAAAAACTGTGCAGGACCTGCTCATTTGACGGACTTTGCAGAACCAGGCTGCCGCGCCTATCAGTGATAAGCTGGACCAGCGCCCCTCCATCCTGCCCAAAGGCGGTAAATATGTGGCTATCAGGTTGTACATCCCCGGCCGGATCAAATTGGAAGGTAAGGGTAAAAGGATCGGCCGTCTGGGGTGCCTGAAACAGGAATTCCTCCGCACTGCTTTTCACCCCGTCATCAGATGAAAAGTAGTACCCGAACAAGCCGTCATTGACTGCCACAGCAGGGGACCCGATTGCTGCAAACGCAGCTCTCTGTACACCGGTATCGCGAAATGTCCCGTCCAGATGCAGCAGAGTATGGTATCGCGCTTCCTCTCCCAGCTCTCCCGACCGGCTGCCGCTTCTCTTTTGTACATAAAATTGTACTTCCGATTTAACCGGTGACTGAAAAGCGTAATCCCCATCACCTTCCGGAGGAGCTTCGGGAAACACTTCAAGGGTAATACTATACACTCCCTCGCTGGAGGGGGCGGTCCATACATAGCCCCCCTGATATTCAGACAGCGGCCCCTTTTCCAATAGTACCGACCCCATTTTCCAGCGAACCCACAGGTCTTCACCGCCGGTTACTGTCGGGACCAGCAGCCCGCTAGATTCGGGATGCAGGCTATCCGGCGGATACGCCTCTATCTGCACGATGTTCGGATAACGTGCTACCTTAAAGAAGGGTATCTCCTTTTTTTCCAATAATTCGCCGTTTTTATCGTAAAGGCGCAGATCGAGTATGAAAAGCCCTTCCCGGCCTTCAACCGGTGCTACCGAAGGCAAGGGTTCGAACAGCTGGTCCCCTTCAATGCTCTGAGTACCCAGACTGTTGCCTTCGCGGTCGGTAATCGTGATTTTTAGCTGTACGGGCGGTTTTTCCGTAGCTTCATCGTACTCCAGGTTCAGTTGTACGGAGTTGCTGCCCGTCAGTACCGCCCCACTGCGTATCGAAGTTTGTATAGAACTTTCCGGGTCAGTTTGATAAGGCGGCAGGAAGGCTTCATTCTGACAAGACGTAGCCAGCAGTATCCCTACTAGAAGTGATACTGAAATCAGTCTGCCAAATGTACTTATCTTTGTAATCATACGCCTCGCTTACGCCTTCTGCGCTTTAATTGAAGGGTGACTCACCGAACCCCTCAGGGACATTTCCCTGAGGCATTCCGCCCCCGCCTTCTTCACCAAAGGGAGAATCCATAATAGAGGGGCCGCCGCCGGTGAGTTCATGCAATCTCTGGAAAAGACGCAGCAGATAGTAAGTTTCAGAGAGGCGACGTTTCATTTCCATCTCCATGCTGTTGAAATCCGAAAAGAACTCGGCAGTGCTGGTGTTGCCGGTTATCATTCCCTGTCCGTAGCCCATTGCATGGTAGTCGGATAAGCGCTGCAAACGAAAAAATACATGTTCGAACATGGGAAGAATACTACGCATTTTTACCACTGCCGGACTCACTTGCCCTTTCATTTTAAAGAGTTGGCCGGTACTGCCCATCCCGCCGGACTTTTCGACCTGCCGCAACTGGGGCTCTACCCGCTTTAGTTCGGCATACGCCTGCATAAATCTGGGACGCACTTTCACATATTGGAGACCATACCCCTTTATAAATGTATGTGCACCCCGTTTGAACATCTCTTCCCGTTCAGTAATCCAGCTGGACTGGTATTGATCGAGTTGCTCAACGGCCACTTGAGTGGTGGAAAGATCCTGCTCGGTAATTTTTTCGACTGCTTGCCCGGGCTTTGAGAGCGCCTGCGTTCTATTGTCGGACTTACACTCAACCAGCCCCTCTTTGGTGGTACACAACACACTGCCTTCAGGAGCAACTGCCACCCGAAACTCAGTACCGCGCACCCCCATAGCCACTGATTCTGTGCGCACCTGAAAAGCCTCATTTCCGGACAATTTCTGCACTCGAAAGGTCATTGAACCGGCCATGACCGCAAACTCGGTCTTTTGAGGTCTATCCACATCATCTACTTCGAAATAAAAGGAGGTATCCGGTTCAACTGTAACGGTTGATCCACTGCCGGCCTTTGACAGAGATATTTCCACAAAGCCGTCCTGACCGGTCTCTACCATATCAAATGGCTCAAGAAAGGTTCCAATGTCGACAGCTCGCCAATCAAGCTTGGCTCCATCGCGGTATATATCTACAGTACCTTCAATATATACAATTTCACCACTTACTTCTTCGGCCAGAGCCGGACCTATAAAGCACATTAGCAACACAGCAACTGCTAACATGCGTTTATAGAGTTTGTTATTTGTTTCCATTTTTCATCCCCATCTGCCTTTAATATAGCACGGCCCTGAAACGAGTTCAAAGATTTAGGTCGGACAAATCGAAAAACTAATTATTTTTGATCAGCCCACAAGCGAATTAAGTTGATCGCCGTTTCCACCGCCTCAACTAATGTAGAGAGGGACGCCCATTCAAACCTGCTGTGAAAATTATAGCCTCCGGTAAACACATTCGGAGTCGGAATGCCCATTTCACTTAGACGCGCCCCGTCGGTACCACCGCGAATAATAGTTCGCTGCGGTGCGACCCCGGTCTGACGGATAGCTTCCTCGAGCAAGTCCATAATTTGCGGTTTGGCAGCAATATGTTCCCGCATATTGCTGTACATTTTCTTTGCATGTACCTCAACCGAACCGCCCGGATACAAACCTTCCACCGTTTTTGCCACTTCGTGCAGCATATCTATACGGTGCTGCATTCCTTCGACTTCGAAATCGCGTAAATACACAGTAAAATCGGTCTTATCCAGCCCGCCGCTTATCTCAAAGGGCGCATAATACCCGTAGCGCCCGTCGGTCGCTTCCGGCGACTCATTCTGCGGCAACATACTGATGTAGTGTCCGGCCATTGTGACTGCATTCACCAGCTTACCGCGGGCATCTCCGAGGTGCACCACATTGCCGGTAAAGGTTATTTTCGCGATATAGGCATTGAAACACTCGCTTTCTATGATACCCCGCTCTCCGCCGTCAAAAGTATAACAGCAGCAGGATTCGAGCTGTTTCACCGGAAAAAGGTTCATCCCTTTTCCGGTTTCCTCATCCGGGGTAAAGATGATTTCAAAGGGTCCGTGATCGATTTCAGGATGCTCTTTTAACCATTTGAGGGCCGTCATGATAAGCGCAACCCCGGCTTTGTCATCCGCCCCCAGCAGGGTTGAACCATCGGAGGTTATGATGGTATCGCCAGTATACTCGGAGAGTGCTGGATTGTCTTGCACTTCAAGGTTGTACCCGTTTCCTATTTCGATATCACTGCCGTCGTAATCCGCGTGCAGTTGAGGTTTTACTTCTTCTCCGGACATATCCCCGGAGGTGTCGACGTGGGCCATGAGGCCTATGGTCGGCGGGTTGCTGTTCGCGCCGTCTGTTCCGCGCCCCGGTATCTTGGCGATGAGATATCCGTGTTCGTCCAGGCTGAGTTTCTGCACTCCCAGTTCTTGTAACTCTGTGTGCAGCAGGCGCAGGAGGTCCCACTGGCCGGAGGTCGAGGGAATTTCTTCTATATGTTGATCGCTGGTTGTATTGATCTGCACATACCGAAGAAAGCGTTCTAATACGTCTTGTCTAATCCAGTTTCGGTCATATTTATGAGTCATGGGCTTATAGTACATATCCTTTGTTTCACTTGTCTACCCTGCATGTCGAACATTGGTGCTCCTTGAAAAGTAACCCTTTTAATTAAAACTAAATACAAACCAAATCAATCAGTTTATAAAATAAAATTGATAAAATATTACAATACAACATATAAAACCGCTATTAGCACCACGGTTCGTACAGCTGGGTTGATAGGAGCGAGAAAAAACACTAAATTATCATCATGATACCTAAATATCCGGAACTTGCACCAATTGACTGGTCCATGCGAGATGACCTGCACCCGCGCCTCGCCATGCTCCCCGACGGAATCTCGGAGTTCACCTTCGCAAACCTTTATCTATTCCGGGGGCACTACAACTATACACTCTCGCTATTGCCGGACGAACACCTGGTGATCTCAGGCAAAGACGACCAGGGCAAACGGTTTTTTATGCTGCCCTGCGGAAGCCAAGACCTAAAAACGCTCAAAAAGCTCTTTGAAACCCATGCGTATCTAAAAAACTTATCCGAATCATCCGTAGCACACGACCGGATAGAACTGGAAAAAAACGGACTGGTAGTACAGGAAGACCGCGACAACTTCGACTATCTATACCTGCGAAAAGACTTAGCGGCTTTACCGGGCAAAAAACTGCATAAAAAGCGCAACCTGGTAAACGCGTTCATCAATAACTACAGCTACGAAGAAAAACGAATAGATGCAGACAACCGCGGAGATACCCTGAAGGTCCTCGAAAAATGGGCTGAAGGCCGCGAGGAACTCGGAGACATGGACGCCGCCCGCGAAGCAATCGAGAAAATGGCAGACCTCAACCTCACCGGCTGCCTGACCTACGTCGACGACCAGCCGGCCGCCTACTCGCTTGGCGAACCGCTGGCCAAGGGACGCTATTTCGCAATTCACTTTGAAAAAGCACTCTCCGAATACAAGGGAATCTATCAGTTCGTCAATCGGTCCTTCGCATCGATGCTGCCGAAGCACTATATGTATATAAACCGCGAGCAGGACCTCGGCGATCCGGGCCTGCGGCAGGCAAAAATGAGCTATAGGCCATCGGACTTTGTAAAAAAATACCGGGTGTACTACATAAAGAACACCTAATCGCTTCAAATAAACCTACATCTATGTAGTAAAAATATTAGCAAACTACATAAATGTGGCTAATAAACAAACTAACTACATTTATGTAGCCTCTATGGCATTTTTCTGTCTGAAAACCTGAAATGCAAGCCTGCCAATCAACAGGTAGCCAATCCATTTTAGAATCGCTTTTTTTTGCATCCATTTTAGAATCCATCTTAAAATTCTTAAGTGGGGCATGCGCAAAGAGTTCGCCCACGCCGGAGTTTGCGCGGAAATAATAAGGGCTGCATGTTATAATTCTCTACAGCGTTATAAATTATGCTACTCATTACAGAGGCCGGTCACCCGATTTTAGAAAACGAAGGAGCTGCTGCAAAACTGGAGGCCCGCACAAATAACAACTCTGCAGCCCGGCCGCACGGAAAAAAATTGTTCCACATCGCAAAAACGCTACTTGAAACTCGCAATGGAACACTGCCTAAAGCATTACTTGGCACGATACTTGCTAATTAATAGAGAGTACAAGCGATAAAGCGAGAACATAACAGAGGAGAGGAGCAGACATGAACCACACAGAGACGGATTACAGCAAAACGCCGTTAACAGAAATCTACGGAATTCACGTATTCAACGACAGCGTGATGCGGCAGCGGCTGCCCAAGCCGGTCTATAAGGACCTCAAGGCCGTGCAAGCCGGGCAGAAGGAGCTGTCCCTCGAGGTGGCGGAAGTAGTGGCCAGCGCCATGAAGGATTGGGCCATCGAGAAAGGGGCCACCCACTACACCCACTGGTTCCAGCCCCTCACCGATTTGACCGCCGAAAAGCACGACGCCTTCATCTCGCCCACCGCCGACGGCAAAGTGATCATGGAGTTCTCCGGGGCCGAGCTGATCATGGGCGAACCGGACGCCTCGTCTTTCCCCAGCGGAGGCCTCAGGGCCACCTTCGAAGCCCGCGGCTACACCGCCTGGGACACCACCAGCCCGGCCTTCCTCAAAGAGGACAAAACCGGCATCACCCTGTACATTCCCACCGCCTTCATATCCTACCGCGGTGAAACCCTCGATAAAAAAGTCCCGCTGCTGCGGTCGATGGAAGCAGTCGGAACCCAGGCCATGCGCATTCTCAAAGCCCTCGGCAATACCACTGCCGAGCGGGTCATCACCTCCGTCGGTCCGGAGCAGGAGTACTTTCTGGTCGACAAAGAGTTCTTCGACAAACGCCCCGACCTTATTATCGCCGGACGGACTATCTTCGGCGCCGCCCCCTCCAAGGGCCAGGAACTGGACGACCACTACTTCGGCAGCATCAAAGAGCGGGTGGCCTGTTTCATGCACGAGCTGAACCACGAGCTGTGGAAGCTCGGCATCTCGGCCAAAACCCAGCACAATGAAGTGGCCCCCAACCAGTTCGAGCTGGCCACCATCTACAGCACCGCCAACGTGGCCACCGACCACAACCAGATCGTCATGGAAACCCTGCAGAAAATCGCCTACCGCCACAACCTGGTTTGTCTGCTGCACGAAAAGCCCTTCAAGGACTTCAACGGGTCCGGCAAGCACAACAACTGGTCCATGGCCACCGACGACGGGGTCAACCTGCTGGAGCCGGGGGACAGCCCCCACAGCAACGCCCAGTTCCTGCTGTTCCTGTCGGCGGTAATAAAAGCGGTCGACGTGTACGCACCGCTGCTGCGCATGGCCGCATCCAACACCGGCAACGATCACCGCCTGGGCGGTCACGAGGCGCCCCCGGCCATCATCTCGATCTTCCTGGGCGACATCCTCACCGACGTGCTGGAGAAGCTGGCCGCCGACAAAAAGGTCGAGGCCACCAACGGAGTACACCTGGAAATCGGCGTGAATACCCTGCCCAAGTTGCCGAAGCACCTGACCGACCGCAACCGCACCAGCCCCTTCGCCTTTACCGGCAACAAGTTCGAGTTCCGGATGGTCCCCTCCTCCCAGTCGATTGCCGAAGCCAACACCATCCTCAACACCACCGTTGCCGGCATACTGGCGGAGTTCGCCGACCACCTCGAGGCCGACCTCAAGGCCGGCAAAGACATAAATGCAGCCGTGGCCACCCTCATCAAGGAAACCTACCAGGCGCACAACCGGGTGGTCTTCAACGGCAACGGCTACTCCGACGAATGGGTTGCCGAGGCCGAAAAACGGGGGCTGCCCAACATCAAAAGCACCGTCGACGCCATCACCGAAATGACCAAGCCCGCAGCGGTCACACTCTTCGAAAGCCAGAAAGTCTACTCGAAGGAAGAGCTCGAATCGCGGCAGGAAATCTGCTTCGAAAAATACAGCAAGCAGGTGGCCATCGAAGCCAACATCATGCTCTCTATGGCCCGCAAATCTATCATCCCGGCGGTCAACCGTTACGCCGGCGAAATTGCCCGCACCGCCAGTGCCGTCTACGCCGTCGACCCCCAGCTGGACGTCAGTCCGCAGACCGGCCTGCTTAAACAGGTCCTCGCCGCCCTCAAAGGCTTCGAAGGCGAACTGGCCCTTCTCGAGCAGCAGCTGACCGAAGCCATGGGCCTGGAAGAGGGCACCTTCGAACAGGCCCGCTTCTACCGCTACCAGGTCTTCGAAAAAATGGACGAGGTGCGCAGCTACGGCGACCGCCTCGAACAGCTGGTTGCCAAAGACCTCTGGCCCTTTCCGAGTTACGAAGATATGTTAATGCAATTATAATGGAAAAATAAGGTGGAGAGTTACTTCTTCAGTTCATCCGCCCCCGCATCCGCGGGGGCGGTTTTGTGTCCGGGCGCTACTGCCACCAGTTCATCCGCCGCCCGCTTCTGTTACACTCTTTAAGAGCCGGGGCTATGGTGCCCGCCAGCGCAGGCTAAGCTCCAGGGGTTCGAAGAGGGTGGCCGGCTGCAGGAAGGGGATGTTTGCCTCGGCGCGGCCCGCTTCCACGGTAAAGCCCTCGGCCGCGAGAATCTGGCCCTCCACCTGCACCACAATCTGCAGGTTCTGCGATTTCAGGGCCCGCTGCAGTTCGCCGCGTTCGGCATAGGTGCCCAGGGCGTAGACCATCATGTCGATGTACTCGGCCTCGGTCAGGGGGTCGGGCTGGGGGCCAAAGGTCAGCATGGTCTGCTGTTCCTGCATCCCCAGCAGGCTGTAGAGGCTGGAGACGTTCTGCGAGTTCAGGCTGAAGCGCAGGGTACGCTCTGCGCCGCTTTTGCTGAACTCGACCACCGGCGCTACCCCGGGCTGCTGCGGGGCCGGCAGTACCCGGGCCGGGTTGTCGAAGCTGGCGGTCAGGCGGATGTGACCGGGGGCGGTTCGCCGGAAGTCCTGCAGGGTTGCGCCGCCAGTGCGGGCAAAGGCGGCGGCAATCTTGGCCTCGTCAAAAATCCGGAAGGGCTCGCCTCCGGTGCCGGACTCGCCCCCATCAAAATCAGACGGGCTGTCCATCGACAATCCGGCGGTCAGGTCGCGCAGGTACTGCACGAAAATGGGGTGCAGATCGATGCGCACGGTGGTCGTGCCGCTGCCGTCGGCCTGCAGCTCTACATCCTGGCGGGCCGAGCAGCCCGAAAACAACAGTAAAAAAACGCCGGCGCTTACAAATGCCGGCAGCACTAGTCTTTTCATAGTCCTCAATGTATCCCGCTGCGCCCCAATCGTCAATTGAAGAGAAAAAAACGGTTGATTTTTTCCCAGTGGATGGCATACCCTATCCACACGTAGAGGAGGGGTGCTTGATGAAAGGCCTGATTGTTGCCGCCGGTTACGGAACCCGCTTTCTGCCGGCCACCAAAACCGTCCCGAAAGAGATGCTGCCGCTTATCGATAAACCGACCATTGCGTTTATCATCGAGGAGTTTTTGGCCGCCGGAATAACCGAGATAGTTATCATCTCCAGTCGGCGCAAAAAGGCTCTGGAGGACTACCTCGATCGTGAAATGGAGCTCGAATGGGTTTTCTCCCGCGAAGCGGCCACCGGCAGCGCCTCCAGCGCAGCAAAACTGGCCAAAATAAGGCCCTACGATGCCCAGTTCGCCTTTGTGCACCAGCAGGAGATGCGCGGCACCGGCCACGCCTTTCTGCAGGCCCGTCATCTGCTCAAGGACGAACCCTTTGTAGTGGCTTACCCCGACGATCTGCACTTCGGCCAGCCGCCCCTGGCGGCGCAGCTGGTGGAAGCGTACACGCAGAGCGGCAAATCGGTAATGGCGGCCATGCACGACCCGCCGAACATAGAGCGCTACGGAGTGCTGGACATTGCCGCCGACGGGGAGCATGTGCAGGATATCGTCGAAAAACCGGCCCCCGGCCAAGAACCGAGCCGCGAAGCTTCGGTGGGCCGCTATCTGTTTACCCCCGACATCTTCCCCTATCTGGAAGAGGGCTGGCAAAAACACAGCGGCAGCGGCGAATACTACCACATTTATGCACTAAAAAAGCTGATGGAGCAGCAGCGGGTGGTATTTCGGCAAATGAAAGGCCGCCGGCTCGACATCGGTGCCCCGGCCGGATACCTGGAGGCGCTGCTGCGCTATGCCGCCGACGACCCCGAGCTAAAAGCGGTGCTGCAGCGGGTGTGGCCGCAGCTGTCCGGGTCAAAATAGGTACGAGCAATGATATTCACCCTGTGGACATTGTTTTTTCTGCTGGCCCCGGCGCTTATCCTTACCCTGACCTATAAGTACGACCATCTCAGTAAATTAGGGGCAATTGTCATCACCTATGCTGTCGGGCTTATCATCGGCAATATCGGGGTGCTGCCGGAGGGGATCGGCGCGCTGCAGAATCAGCTGGCCAGCTATACGGTACCGGTAGCCCTGCCGCTCATCTTCTTCAGCCTCAACCTGACCCAGTGGCGTACGCTGGCCCGGCGCACGGTCATTTCGCTGATAAGTGCGCTGGCGGCAGTGAGCATCGGTACCGCGGTTACTTTTTTTATTTTTATGCACATTACCGGGCCGGAAACCTGGAAGATTGCGGGGATGCTGGTGGGGGTGTATACCGGCGGAACCCCGAATCTGGCGGCCATCGGCACCGCCCTGAATGTCAGCTCTCTGACCTATGTGGCGGTGCACGGCTCGGATGTGGTGGTGTCCAGCTTTATTCTACTGCTGCTCATTGCCGTGTTTCCGAAACTGTTCCGCAAAATACTGCCGGCCTTTGAGTCAAGTGATGCCCATGACGGTAATTACCACACCATTACGCCTTACTTTACAGGCTACTCCCGGCGGGAGATAATCGATATATTCAAAGCCCTCGGTTTAGCTTTGATCATTTTTGCCCTGGGCGGCTCTTTTACACTTTTTCTTCCCGAGGCAGCGGCGCTGCCGGCGGCGATACTCACTATTACCACTTTGGGAGTGGGATGCTCCTTTTTTCCGGCGGTACGGCGCATGAAGAACAGCTTTCAGCTCGGCTATTATCTTATATTAATATTCTCGCTGACCGTCAGTTCTATGGCCAATGTACAGAATTTAGTGATGTCCGCCCCGATGGTACTGCTTTACGTAGCGGTACTGCTGGTGTTAGTATCGGGGCTCCACTTGCTGTTTTCAGCCCTCTTTCGAATTGATGTTGATACGCATATCATCACATCTACCGCCTTTATTTTTTCACCGCCCTTCGTACCGGTGGTGGCAGCGGCGCTGCGAAACAAGGAAGTAATCGTGAGCGGTATTCTCACCGGCGTCACCGGTTGGGTTATCGGCAACTACCTGGGGGTTGCCCTGGCCTACGCGCTCAAAGGCTTTATGTAATCCCAGAAAGGAGTTTCTCCATGACCGAAGCAGTGAAAATAGAACCGGTAAAACCGGGTACTGAGGCGGAAAAAGAGTTTCTGCAGCTGCCCTTTACCGTATACAAGGACAATCCCCATTTCGTACCCTGGTTTAACCGCAGCATAAAAAAAATCATCGCCAAGAATCATCCCTTCTTCGAGCACTCGGAGGGTGAGTTCTTCATAGCCCGGCGCGAAGAAGAGACGGTGGGCAGGATAGCCCTGCTGGAACCCAAAAAGTTCAACGACTACCAGCACAAAAAGGACGCCCGCTTCTATTTTCTTGAAACCAAAGACGACCTGGGGGCGGCCCGTGAGCTGTTCACCTTTGCCGAGGAGTGGGCCATGAAACGCGGATTGGACCGTTTGATTGGCCCGCAGGGCTTTTCCGGATTCACCGGCGCCGGGGTGCTGATTGACGGATTCGATCAAACCGCCTCCATGACTATGATGAGCTACCACCTGCCCTATTACCGCGAACTGCTCGAATCGGTGGGTTTTGAAAAGTACAAAGACTTCTACAGCGCCGAGATCGATGCGAAAAAACAGATTTTACCGCAAAAATACAAAACCTTTGCCGAACTCGCGAAAAAACGCGGCCGCTTTTCGGTACCGGAGCTGTCCACCAAACAGGAACTGCAGGCGGTGGCCAGAGAGGTCGGCCGGCTCTACAACGAATCGTGGGAGGACCATGAGGAGTTCTGCCCCATGACCGAGGCCGAAATGAACCGGCTGATGGAAGAGCTGTTAGAGGTAACCGAACCGTCTCTGGTAAAGGTTATCCGCCGCGAGGAGGAGCTGGCCGGATTCGTACTGGCCTTTCCCGACCTCTCGGCCGCATTGAAGCGGGCCAACGGCAAGGTAAACCCGCTCATCCTGCGCAATCTCATGAAAGAGAAACAGAAAGCCACCAAATACCTGATTAATGGCCTGGGAATCCTCCCCCAATACCAGAAAAACGGCGGTATTGCCATCCTGTTCAACGAGATGGCGAAAACACTGCGCGAGCACGAAGTTAGTACGGCCGAAATGACCCAGATAGCCGAAACAACCGATCTGATGCTCAGCAACATCAAAAAAATGGGCGCCCGTATCTACAAAACGCATCGGGTATACCAGAAAAAGCTGTAAGACCTCGCCAATTAAAAATAGGCAGCTCGCCTCTTTTAAAAGACACATACAAATTTATAATATTTCCAGTGCGGTAGCATTGGTTTGATTTTCGGTGCTCCAACTTATTACACTTAAAGAAAGCGGAACGCAAGGAGCGGCATATGGATACAGTACAGGGTTTGGACCAAAAGGAGCGAATGTTTTTAGCCGGATGCATGAAGAACCTGCTTCTGGTGGACGGCAGCATCGAAACCAACGAAATCGAAGGACTCGACGATGTGATCGACGCCCTGGGCTTCACCGATTTCGATGAACGGCTGGGAAAGTTCGAGGAACAGACCCACACCTGGGAACAGTTCTGGGAAGCAGCCTCGCAGGTAAAATCCAAAGAATCCCGGCAGTTCATGCTGGCCGTGCTCGAAGAGATGGCGGTAAAGGACGCCCTCTATGAGCGGGCCGAACGCAAACTCATCGACGACCTGCGCGCCCACTGGAACCTGCCCTCCGAATGAGATGACCGCCCGGCAGGCATCCCTGGCCGGTTGCCGGTTCCGGCAGCCCACTCAGCGGCCGGTCAGCGGTCGCGCTCCTCTTTAGGGGCATACGCTGCGGCCTTGGCCTCGAACTCCTGCGCCTCGGCAATCCGTCCGCGTTTCCGGCAGCCCGCGGCATAAATAGCGCACTTTTCCGCCAGTTCCGCCGCTGCGGCCCGCTGGAGTTCAGTCGGTTGCGCGAACCCCTCCTGTTCGAACCCCTCCTGTTCGAACCAACGACGGCGGACTAAATCCGCCAGCCCTTTTAAGCGAAACAGTTCAATGTGGCCGTATTTCTCCGACAGCTGCTC
>CAZWDV010000008.1:0-11219 GCA_964632675.1 uncultured Sediminispirochaeta sp. | reverse complement strand
CCAGCCCTTTTAAGCGAAACAGTTCAATGTGGCCGTATTTCTCCGACAGCTGCTCGCCGTGGCCGGCTCGCTTTATAATCAGCTGCTCCTCAATGTATTCCACCGGGTACAGGGATGTCAGCCGCAGCCACAGCTCGTAGTCCTCGGCAATCTCGAGGTCTTCGCGAAATCCGCCCAGTAGTTCATACACATTTCGGCGCATCAAGACAGTCGAAGGGCCGATCATGCATTTTTTTAGAGCATCCGCGAATACATTCCCGCGGCGGCGGTGGCGGTGGCGCTTCTGGCTGACGATCTTATCATCCCGCAGCCATACCTCCTTTGAGTGGATGAGGGCCGGGGCAGCGCTCCCGGCCGGCCCGCGTTGAAGCAGCACGGCAATCTGCAGCTCCAGTTTGCGGGGCAGCCACAGGTCGTCCGAATCGAGAAATGCCAGCAGGTCGTAGCGGGCGGCGGTAACTCCGCGGTTACGGGCGGCCCCGGGCATGCCGGTATGTTCGATGCGCAGATACCGAAAGCGCGGATCGGCGGCGAAAAGGTCGCGGACCTCCTCCGGCGGATCGGTCGAACCGTCATCCACCAGAATGCACTCGAGCTGCGGGTAGGACTGGAACAGAACCGACCGCACCGCTTCCAGGGCCAGCTGCGGGCGGTTGTACACCGGAATAATGACGCTTATCCAGGGCCGCTCCATCAGTCGCCCCCCTCGGAGGTTTCGGCGCGGCCGACTGCAGTAAGCACGCTGCCCGCCGACAGCGATTCGGAGCCGTAATAGCGGCCTCCGGCCGCTTCGGCCAAGCGGCGCATCTCCCGTATGCGCCCGGTGGAAACCGGTTTTGTATCGATGCAGATAAGCTGGTCGGCCTGCCGGCGCAGGAGCGGGAGCAGGCCGAGCACTTCCGTGTGAGGATCGACCCCCTTGTGGAGGGGCACGTTTGCCTCGCCGTCCGACAGCAACACCACAATTTTCGAACCGGCACTGCCGCGGGAGCTCACCTCGTGGAGCAGCTGCAGACCCTTGGCTATAGCATCCGCCATCGGGGTAGCTCCCTCCGGCCGCAGCCCGTAGAGCGCCCGGCGGGCCAGCGACACCGAGGCGGTCGGCCGCAGCAGCAGCTGGGCCCGCCGCCCGCCGAAGGCGATAACCCCCACTTCGTGGCGCTGCTGGTAGGCCCGCTGTAGCAGGGCCATCACGCTGGCCTTGACTACCGCCAGACGCCGGCTGGCACCCATCGAATCGCTGGCATCGACCAGAAACAACACACACACCTTTTCGTTGGAGCGGCGTACCCGCAGCCGCAGATCCTCTGGCCGCACCGCCCGCTTCGAAGCGGCGGAGGGGCCCGCGCGGCGGCTGGACAGCTGTGGTTCCGTGAAACGGCGGCCCGGGGCGTAGCCCTGGCGCAGCAGGCTGTTACGAAGCGTGGAGGTCCAGTCGACATCGTGAAAGGTCTCGCCCGGCCGGGGGGCCCGGGAGGAGACGGTTTTTCCCTGGCGGCCGCTGCGACGCCGGCGGTTGCGGCGCTTGCGCGTCCGGGCCGACTTCCAGCCCCGCGGTAGAATGCGCAGCTCCCGGGGCGACACGTCTATCTGCTCGGCCAGTTCGGCCTCATCGGCCTCTTCTAATGTGGGCTTTTTTTTTTCAGAAAATCGAACACAATGCTGCCGGCGGCCGCCGAGCCGGGTACCTGCAGCTCTTCCAGCGGGTCGACCGTGCGCTCGCCCCGGCCTTCGAAGGCCGACGGTTTTTCCGGTGCGCTGTGGTCGTCGGCCGGGGCCGGACGCTGACCTTCGGGCTCTTCGGGAGGGCCTTCCAGGTCGGGCAGCTGCAATCCGGCAATCAGCTTCTCGAGGCGGTCGGCCGAGCTTTCGGGGGTGTCGTCCACCCGCCCGGTAATCCGGTGGGGCAATGCCAGTCGGGCGGCCTCCTGCACGTCTTCCGGGGCAACCCGCCGCCGGCCGTTGAGCGCCGCCAGGGCGGCGGTAGTTTTGGCCATAACGATGTCGGCCCGGTGGCCCTGCACCCCGCCCTGGGCGGCATAGGCTACAATTGTATCCCACAGCTCCTCCGGCAGCTCGACCCGGGGCAGCAGCTCCCGCGCCGCCGCCACCGTGGCACTCAGGCGCTCCTGTTCGGCCCGCCACTCTTCGGCAAAGCGCCGGGGGGCGCGCTCGAAGGCAAGTCTGCGGAGGGCGATTGCTTTGCGCAGCGCCGGTTCGCTCTCGCCCTTCACGCTGATGCAGAGACCGAAACGGTCGATAAACTGCGGGCGCAGTTCGCCCTCTTCCGGGTTCATGGTGCCCACCAGCAAAAAGTCGGAAGGATGCTCGAGGGAGAATCCCTCCCGCTCCACCCGGTGGATTCCGGTAGCCGCGGCATCGAGAATGAGGTCGACCAGGTGGTCCTCTAACAGGTTGACTTCATCGATGTAGAGGATGCCGCGATTGGCCGCCGCCAGCAGGCCCGGCTCGAAATGGCGCTGGCCGGAGCGCAGGGTCTCTTCCAGATGCACCGTACCGGCCACCCGCTCTTCGGTGGCGTTCAGTGGCAGTTCCACCAAAGGCACCGGAAGGGTTTCGACCTCTGGGCCGGCGCTATGGCCGTCCGGCTGCGCCCGGCGGATCTTCTCGCGGCACTCGGCATGGGGGGTGTCGGGATCGGCGGGATTGCAGCGGTAGGGACAGCCCTTTACCGCCTGCAGCGGCGGCAGCAGTTCGGCCAGGGCGCGTACGATGGTGGTTTTACCGGTGCCCTTCTCGCCGCGGATCAGCAGTCCGCCGATTGACGGGTCGACCGCGTTGGCCAGCAGGGCGGCCTTCAGGCGCGGCTGGCCCACCAGGGCTGGGAAGGGGAAAATTGGGCGCCGATAGTGCGGGTTTTCCGCGGGGCCCGGCGCCGCGACCGATGGGGTGGCTTTGCTCGTTCTACTTGATTTGCTCACTCTATTGACACCTCATGCTGATATCTCTAGGCTTACATTCTATAAGATAAACTCTACAGGAGCAACGTGCATGAAACAACATAGTACCACCGGACAATTTCCCGACGATTTTACCTGGGGGGTGGCCACCGCCAGTTACCAAGTGGAGGGCGCCGCGGCCGCGGACGGCCGCACCCCCTCGATCTGGGACACCTTCAGCCACACCCCCGGAAAAACCGCCCACGGACACACCGGCGATATTGCCTGCGACCAGTACCACCGTTACCGCGAGGATGTAGCCCTGATGCGGCGGCTCGGTCTGGATGCCTACCGCTTTTCCCTGTCCTGGTCGCGCCTGTTCCCCGGCGGCGGCGACCAGCTGAACCAGAAAGGCTATGAATACTATACCGCCCTGATCGAAGAGCTGCAGGCTCACGGTATTGAACCGGTGGTGACCCTGTATCACTGGGATCTGCCCCAGGAGCTGGAAGATGCCGGCGGCTGGCCGGAGCGCTTTATCGTCGACAAGTTCGTCGCCTATGCCGAACGCTGCTTCGAACTGTTTCCACAGGTAAAAAGCTGGATTACCTTTAACGAGCCCTTCTGTACCTCGATCCTCGGCTACCTCGAAGGCGTGCACGCCCCCGGCCGCCGCGACCGGCCGGCGGCCTACCGCGCCATCCACCATCTGCTGCTGGCCCACGGCAAGACCGTGCAGGCTTTCCGCACCGGCCGCAGTAGCGGAAAAGAGGGGCAGATCGGCATCACGCTGAACCTGTTTACCCCGCGGCCGGCCACCCGGCGGAAGGAAGACATCTCCGCCGCCGACCGGGCGGCCGACCTGCACACCCGCATGTTCCTGGACCCGCTGCTCGGTCGCAGTTATCCCCAGCGGCATCTGGACGCGTACCCCGCGGTCAACATGCCGCTGGAATCCGGAGACATGGAGATTATTGCTCAGCCGATCGACTTTTTGGGCCTGAATTACTACTGGGAAGACGCCGTAGCCGCCGACTACCAGCAGCCTGAGGGCTATCGCCATGTACCCCATTACCAAGACCACACCACCATGGGCTGGCCGATTACCCCGGAGGGCTTTTACCGCCACATCCGCTGGGTGGCCGAGGAAACCGGCGACCTGCCGTTGTACATTACCGAGAACGGGGCCGCCTTCCCCGACCGCCTGAGCCCCGACGGCCTGGCGTGCCGTGACCCGCAGCGCATCGAGTATCTGCGCCGGCACTTCGAGGTTTGCCGCCGGGTAATTGCCGAAGGAGTGCCCCTGAGGGGCTACTTTCTGTGGAGCTTTATCGACAACTTCGAGTGGGCCTTCGGTTACGAGCAGCGCTTCGGCATTGTCTACTGCGACTACGTGAACCAGCGCCGCGTGCCGAAGGACAGCTTCTACTTCTACCGCGATGTGGTAGCCGGGATGGAGCCGGTCTGAGCCGGGCCGCCGGCGGCCCCGGCAGCGGGTACCCAGCCCCGGGTGTTTCAGATGCCTATGGCCCCGGCCGCCTGCGCGGCGGTGCAGCACGCCTGATAACACGTTTTATAAAAATTTAAGTGCGAGACTCGGAAACTGCTTGAAACCGCGGTCGCAGGTGACGAAGGTGCAGCCGGATTCGATGGCCAGGGCCGCAAAGAACGTGTCCGGAAAGAGATTGCCGGAGGGTTTGACCGCATAGCAGAGGTGGGTGAAGATGTTCCAGTGCGCCGCGCCCGGCAGGACCGGGTAGCTGCAGGGATGACCGGCGATGGAGTCCGCGAAGGCCATGGCGGTGTCGAAAGGGGTGGGCAGAGTGAAGACCCGCGGGTGAGTGACCACCCGCAGAAAGCCGCTCAAAACGAGCGGCGAGTACGCGAAGGGTTTGGAGCTGTTCAAGACGTCCCGGACGAAAGGGGCGATTTCGCCGTGGCGGGCGGAATCCTCGCGGTGGGCATGCACCCAGACGTTTACATCGAAGAGATACATCTACTCATCCATCATATCGCGCAGGCGCGCATTGTCATTCAGATCAACATCCGGATGAGTGCCACGCCCCTGAAAAGTGATTAGATAATACGGCTCGTTCTCGGCCGCCTCGTAGGCCGGCCGTGCCGCGGCCAGCTTCTCCTGCACCGCCTCCTCGATAAATGCGGTGAGGCTTTTGTGTTCGGCCAAAGCCCGCTTTTTAGCCGCCTGCAGCAGCTGATCGTGCATTCTGATGGTGGTTCGCATGCTATAAGCATACTATTATGACATATATATGTCAAGATGTGGGCTGGTGCGGTGGGATAGGGCGCTGAGGATACACAGTTATAATATTTGTAAAAAAATCTGCCACAGCCTGAAGTACAGGAACACCTACACCTGTATTATTTAATGGTGAGAAACCAGGAAATTTGGAATGTAATTCACTTTGTTATAATAATTATTGTTTTTAGACGCTATATATTATAATATTAAGCGTATGTATACAAACTATATGATAGATAGAGAGCTGTATAAAAAAATAGTAGCAAAACTCTACCGGGGAAAAGCCCTGATTGTGACAGGACCGCGACAGGTTGGAAAAACCACTCTTATTAGAAAAATACTATCCGGCAGTGATAAGATATGGATTGAATTTTCAGGTGACGAACCGGACATACGCAGTCTACTCAATTCTCCGACTTCCACCAGAATAAAGGAGCTTATTTCTGGAGCAGAGATGGTGTTTATCGATGAAGCCCAACGGATCCCCAATATCGGGCTGACATTGAAACTGATGGTCGATCAAATACCGGAGACCCAGGTTATCGCCAGCGGAGCTTCGTCTTTTGAACTGACTGCCGGCATAGCGGAAGCATTAACAGGGAGAAAATTTGAGTTCCGCTTGCTCCCGCTATCTTGGAAAGAGCGCGCAGATTACTTTGGTCGAATAGAGGAACACCGCTGGTTGGAAAAGCGACTGATCTTTGGAAGTTATCCAGAAATCACCATCTCACCAAATGAAGAAAGGGATTTACTCCAAGAACTGGCCGGCAGCTATCTCTACAGAGACCTGTTGACTCTCGATCAGCTCAGAAAACCGGCGATATTGGATAGGCTTCTGCAAGCCCTCGCGTTACAGATCGGCAGTGAAGTGTCGTTTCAAGAGCTCAGCCGGACAATTGGGGTTGATAATCAGACGATAGAGCGATATATCGATTTACTCGAGAAGGCCTTTGTTATTTTTCGCCTCCCGGCATTCAGCCGCAACGTGCGTAACGAAATAAGAAAGGGCAAGAAATTCTACTTCTATGACAACGGAATTCGAAATGCGGTGATCAATAATTTTTCGCATCTTCAGTCCAGGAGTGATGTGGGGGCTCTTTGGGAAAACTACCTTATTTCAGAGCGAATAAAAACGATTTTTTTCCGGCACCCATACACCCGCTCCTACTTCTGGCGCACTACTCAGCAGCAAGAAGTGGATTACATTGAAGAACATGAAGGTGAACTGTCGGCTTGGAAGTTCAAATGGAATCCGCGCTCCAAGAAGGGAAAGTTGCCGCTGACCTTCACGCGCAATTACATGCCGAAGGTATCAAAAACTATCACTCCGGATAACTGTGAGAGCTTCTTAGACTAGTTATGAGCGAGCTGCCCGGGGGACTCATGGGCCGATGGCCGCGGCGGCGGGTGTTTCAGATGCCTCTGGCCCCGGCCGTCCGCGCGGCGGTGCAGGACGCCTGATAACAAGTAATATAAAAATTGCCTGCATTTGTCGGGCACGCAGCGGCGGGCTTATATTCGGGGTATGGGCGCAGCGAAATCTCTGCAGAGCCCGGTGTGTGCACTGTGCGGACGCAGAAGCGGCTGCCGCTGCTTTGAGGTGGGGCGCAGATAGCAGGCTTGAGGGCGCCGCCGTTATTTGTCGCCGACTCTGAGGCGGTTTGTTTTGGCCCTTGAAAAAGGCCCCTCGGGACTGCATATTCGCAGCCGAGGGGCCTGATTTTGTGTCGCGCCGCTGGTGCACGTCACTTAGGCGCATCACTTGGACGCGTAGCCAATGAGCCGAGGCCAGGGCGCGTCCGCTGCTTATTTAATCATCTAAGCGTATTACCCGCGGATTGCGGGGCGGGTCCGGCATATTCACACTATTGTTCAGCTTTTCGCTGATGTAGCGGGCCAGAACCTCCTGCTCGCCGATGTCCGTGCGCCGGGCTCCGCGCTCTTTCGATGCTGATTTGAGCATGCGGTAGCCGTCGCCACCGGTCAGCAGAAAGTCGTTGGTGGCCATGACGATTCGGCGGTCGGCCAGGTTGCCCTGCACCTCACCGTCCTTGACCAGGGTGTCGGTGGTGCCGTCGTCATAAGTAACCTGCAGGTTTACCACCCGACTCGGTTCGCTGACGCTGGCCTCGCCCATAATGCCCTGCTGGCTGGCATCGTACTCCAGGTGCATGCCGGCAATCTGCGGAAAGCGTCCGTCGGCAGCCGGACCTGCTCCATTACCTGTTGCACCGCCGATACTTTCGGCTGGTTGGTTTCGGAGTCGCGTCCGCCGTAGAAATCGAGGCCGGGAATGGTCTCGGCGGGATCGTTAATTACATTGAAGAAATCCGCAGGAGCACGGCCGATTAGCCCGATGCGCTCTCCGCCGACCTCCACATAAGAACTGCGGGCGACTTTGCCGGCATTTTCCTTAACGCTGGCGCCGTCTTTGCCGATTTCGATTTCGGGGGCTCCTTCGGCCAGTTCTACATCGCTAAAATCGAGGTTCACCGCCAGAAAGGGGTAGTTGGCCTTGTCGAGCATACGGGCGAAATCGTTGATGCCCCCGTCAAAGACATGGTTGCCGAATCCGTTGGCCGACAGGCCCATGGCGTTGAACATGGCGATATCGCCCAGGCCCGGTGCGCCGAGTTCATCCACCTCGGCCGCCGCATGATAGTAGGGTTTCGGCAGGGTGTGGTCGCCGGCGGTTACATAAATGGTATTACGGCCTTCATTCGGGGCAATTTCGCGCAACCCCTCCATCACCGTACCGTAGTGCAAAATTTTCGGTTCAAGGGTATTCGGATTTTGAAAAGACGACTCGTTATCCGAGCTGTGAAGCACCTGGAGAGAGTAGGTACTGACCTCCTGCATTCCTTTGGCCGTTACAACCACGGCCGCGCCGAATAAAAACGCCGCAGCAACTGTGAGTGTTACGACACGTATAAGGATTTTGCGTTCCATAGGAACCTCCTTTATAGGATTTTTACATAATCGCGTTCAGGAAAGGCTTGGGCTGTGTATTTAAATGTAAAAATAGATGGGCTCTGAGGCAAATGGGGTGGCGGGGCTGGTGCTTTTTCATCCAGGACGGGTTTTTTGTTTATGCGTTGAATTATGATGAAGAATAGAAAAGGCGGCGCGCCGGGCCCTACGGCACTTGTTTCGGCGGCCGCCTGAATATTATTTGACGACTAAAACCTTTCTGTATTCATCGATATCCGGCGCGGTGACACGTATATAGTAGATACCCCGGGCAACAATGTTGCCGGCTTGGTTGCGGCCGTCCCAGCTGATGGCGTACTCGCCGGGAGATTTACGTCCCCGCTCGAGCACTTCGATGAGGTCTCCGCCGAGGTTGAAGACCTGGATGGTGACCGAGCCGCCCCGGTCGAGGATGTAGTGGATGTCCACCTTCTCCCCCTCGCGCGGGTCGATCACGTTGTGGAGTATCGAAACGCTGCCCGTCTGCTGCCTCACCCGCTGCAGGTCGAAAGAGAAGGGGCGTATACGGCGGTACCAGTCGCTTGCAGACTCATCTTCACAGCGGGCGTGGTAGAGGGGGGGAACTCCGCCGTCGGGGTATTCGTAGAAGAACTCGAAGGTCTTGCCGTCTTTCAGCTTGCCGGATGAGGAGCTTATTGTGTGCACGGCGATAGCATCGGAGCCGTCCTCATCACTATCCGTCGCCACCCCGCTCGTCTTGGGGAACGGGACAATGCCGCTAAAAACCGATTCGTCGAACGATGGTAACCATAGGCCCGGATTGTCGCCGCTGATAAATCTGCTGCCCACGTCGAAGTCAAAGTGCAGCCGCACGTCACCCGAGGTGCCGCTTACCGAGCTCTCTATCTGCAGCTCCTGGGGCTGCAGCCAGTCGCTGCCATCGAAGTTGGTAATCCTGCCGATATTAGGCGACCGGTCGGCATCTCGCTGCGTTGCGGTGTTGATGGCGTAGACCGGCTCGATAATACCGAGGCCGATGTCGGAGATGCGGTGAGTGGTTGTAGCCAATCCATTCGTTGCCGCGTCTTCAATGGCGCTCAAATCGATTGCCATACCGGAAAGAATATCCGTTGTGCTCACCGGCGCATTTGCAGTTACCTCGATCTCCTTCGGTCCCGCTCCATCGCTCGAGACGATATTCTGCGAGGTTACTGGCGTGCCTGTCGGGAATTCGATATTGTCGGTAAAATCGCCGCCGTTCGTGTCTATAATACCCTCGGAGAAGTGTAAGAAAATTTCGGACCGACCCTCTACAGCCAGCGTGTATCCGACAATAGGATCCGCTCCGTCCTGCATAGCCGGCGGAACGGTGGGAAGAGTAACGAAGTACCCTTCTGTAGCACTGTCAAGCAGCGTAGTGTTCTGTTCTATGGACCAGGAGGGGGTTACACCGGTGTCAAGGTAGGGCTTCTCCTTGAGATAGATGACAAAGTCCTCCGGGTTGAGTCCTACATCGACTCCAAGATCGTAGCCGGTAACCGTGTAGCCATCGACTTTAGCAATAAAATCATCGAACTCCTCGAAGGGATCCGGAGGAGCGGTGTAATCCTTAATCGGCGCCGCTACGGTTACTTCAATCCTGTCGATCTTTCCGTTATTATCGGTATCCCGCGTGTAATTGTCGACAACCAATAACTGAGCGACCCATCCGGGTGTAGACCCTGGATCAGTATACACTCCCGTCGGGGGTATAATGATATTGTTTGGTGTCGCTTCACTGAACTGAATAGCAATTCTGTTGATAGTAATCGATGCACCTGACTGTAGATCAAAATCGAAGTAGTTTGGCCCGGCAAAGGAAGTATTCGTTAATAGTATAGTCCAGGGATTACCAGCGGGACCCTGTATATTGAACGTGCCTCCGCTAATGATCCTCGTCGTGCTCCCATCGGCGAAAGCTAGTATGCCTTGTACTGTTCTGGTAAAATCGTAAAATGCGGTATTCCCGGTAATAGTCTGGTCTATCGTACTGACAGGTATTGTAGGTGTCGGGAAGTTTGCATCATACGGATTAGCTCCGCCAGTGGAAAAAATAACCTCACTCTGATTGGCTGTAAATCCACCAAACGTTCCGGTATCATTATTGTTCGTCCAGTCACCTCCCACATCGAATGTGTAGCCGGTGCTTAAAAAGACGAACTCGCCATTGTTATCATCATCACTGTCTATAACTACGTTGCCGCCGACCGTGACGTTTCCGTCCACCTCGAACGTTCCGTCTATGATTATAAGGTTGTTGGTCACAGAAAAACCGGCGCTGATCGTGTAGGTGCGTGTATTCGAACCCTCTATAATGAGTGAGTCGAAGTCTGCACCGGGGTCAATCACAGTGCCGTCGCTTCCACCGTCGGTGTAGCGGAAGGTGCCAACCGATGTATATCCCGTGATCGTCTGTGCTGCGGTACCGGTAAGTCTCACCTCTCCTGTATTGTTTAGGTCGGTTATTGCAAAATCGTTTCCTTGCAGATCGGCGGTGGTACTCGCATTCACCGTCAACGTCCCATTTACAGTCAGAACATTATTTACCGTAAGTATTCCGCCTCCACCGGCTTTCGTCACGTTGTTATACGCATCTCCACCGGTGGTAAAATCCTGATTCCCGGCACCGTCGAATGTTACTGTCTCTCCATTGGCACTAAAAGTTCCATTGTTCAGCCAGTCTCCTTCGAGATTTATATTGTTGTTGTTCGGGTCGAATGTGCCTCCTGATAGAGTGAAGTCTCCTGCTAAATCGAAATTGCCTGTTTGAGTTATCATTCCTCCACTCTGCACCGTCAGATCCCGTGCATTCGCAATGGTGGCAATGCGCATGTCGTCAGTATCTCTGAGGGATATATCCGTAGCGACTCCTCCGTTAATAGTGACGGCATCGCCGGAATCATTATCATCGAAGTCGTTTCCCGCATCGGCTAAAGTAATGTTCCCCGTAGTCGTCAGTGTCGTGGTTCCGGTTACCGCAAGGGTATTTGTCTGGGTGAGGTTTCCCGCATTCAAGTCGAGGTTCAGGTTTCCCGCCACGCTCAGCCCGGCGGTGTTCACCGTCCCGATGGCAATCCCCCCACCGTCCT
>CAZWDV010000007.1:62884-89555 GCA_964632675.1 uncultured Sediminispirochaeta sp. | reverse complement strand
TTTTATGGCAAGTAAGAGCCCGGGCCTGTAAGGTACCGGGCTTTTTTTATGCCGCGCCGAGGGCGTCCAGAGCGTCCAGAGCGAACAGGCCGCCCCGGCGGCAGACAGGCCGAACAAAGCAAAAGGAGAAACGACATGCAATCAGACGGACGAATCTTTCAACTTTCAACCGCGGACATCCCCAAGAAGTGGACCAACATCATTCCCAACCTGCCCGAGCCGCTGGCGCCGATGCTCAATCCGGCCGACGGCACCCCGGTGCCCTTAGAGGCCATGCAGTCCATCTTCCCCGACAACCTCTTAGAGCAGGAAGTCAGCCAGCAGCCGGAAATCGACATTCCCGAGGACATTTTAGAAGCCTACTCGCTGTACCGGCCCACCCCCCTCATCCGGGCAAAATTCCTCGAGCGCGCCCTGGGCACTCCCGCCAAGATCTTCTTCAAAAACGAAGGGGTCAGCCCCACCGGCAGCCACAAGCCCAACACCGCCATCGCCCAGGCCTACTACAATAAGCAGGCCGGCATCACCCGCCTAACCACCGAAACCGGGGCCGGCCAGTGGGGCAGCGCCCTCTCCTTCGCCGGCGGGCGCTTCGGCATAGACATCCGGGTGTTCATGGTGCGGGTCAGCTACGATCAAAAACCCTACCGCCGCATCATGATGCAAACCTACGGCGGTAACGTCCAGCCCAGCCCCTCCGACCAAACCGAAGTCGGCCGCCGCCTGCTGCAAAACCCCGCCAACCATCCCGGATCTCTGGGAATGGCCATCAGCGAGGCGGTCGAACTGGCCGCCGCCGAACCGGGCACCAACTACGCCCTCGGCTCGGTGCTCAACCACGTGCTAATGCACCAGACGGTAATCGGCAACGAAACCAAACAGGTCCTCGACAGCCTCGGTCTGCAGCCCGACGTAATCATCGGCTGCCACGGCGGGGGTAGTAACTTCGGCGGCATCGCCATCCCCTACATCCTCGACAAAATGAACGGCCGCGACATCGACATCGTCGCCTCCGAACCCCTGGCCTGCCCCACCCTCAGCAAGGGCCTCTACGCCTTCGACTACGGCGACGCCGGCAAGTATATCCCCCTCACCCGCATGTACACCCTGGGCCACGACTTCGTCCCGCCCACCGTCCATGCCGGCGGCCTGCGCTACCACGGCGCCGCGCCCATCGTCTCCATCCTCAAACACGCCGGGGTCATCCGCTCCGAAGCCCTCAAGCAAATCGAAACCTTCGAAGCAGCCCTGCTCTTCGCCAAAACCGAAGGCATCATCCCCGCCCCCGAATCGGCCCACGCCATTGCCTCGGCCATCCGCGCCGCCAAGGCCTGCACCGCAACCGGCCAAGAAAAGGTCATCCTCTTCAACCTCTCCGGCCACGGCCACTTCGATATGGCCAGCTATCAGGCCTACCTGAGCGGAGAGCTCGAAGACTACGAATATCCCGCAGCGGCCGTAGAAGCCGCCGAAGCCAACCTCCCCAAAGTACAGGTCGAGGCTGGCGTCTAATACAGCTCATAAAGGAGAATTTATTATGGAAAAAAACAGGGTACGGACACACGAACAGTCTGACGGAATCACCTCCAACGCCGGCAGCGCGGGCCAAGGCCAAGGCCGCCCCACCGATGTTACACTCTTAAAGAGCCCGCAATTCGCCGGGACCATGGGCACCGCCCGACCGGCAGCCCCCAGTGCTCACACCACGCAGCTGCGCAGCTACTACAGCGGCAGCCTCTGCTGACCCTTGCCGCGCAGAGTCGGCGGCAAGTCTTCCTCCTGTTTTTGCCGCCCTCTGCGCGTTTTTGTTGTTTTTTCCCCCACAACTGCTATAGTTTAAAGTAGTGGAGGACAGTATGAACAAACACATATATCTCTGGGCAGTATTACTCATTCTTTTCAGCGCCGCATTTCTGGGCGCTCAGGAGTTTCAGCTGGTCTATAAAGACGGTGAAGTATCGGCGCAAAGCCAAACCGGCTGGAGCACTCTGATGAACGGCGACCGCCTGCCGGCGGACAGCCGAATTAAACTGGCCCCGGGCGCCATCGCCGAGTTCAGCAGTCCAAACGCCACCCTCCTGTTCTCCAAACCCGGCACCTACCGCCTCGAGGCGGCCGCCGATCAGAAACCTCAGCAAGCCACTGCAATGCTCTCCTCGGTCTTCAGCCGCATCGCCCGCATGGGCGGCGCGGACGACCGCTCGCAGAGCCAGGCCATGGGCGTGCGCGGCAGCGAAGCCTCCGACAGCGCCGGCCTTACCTGGATCGACGAAGACAGTATGAGCTTCGACGAAGCCAAAACCGCCTTCCGTGCCGGCAACTACCCTCTGGCCATCGACATCCTCGAGAACGAAGTCGACCCCATCATCCTCAGCGACGAAAGCGAATACTGGTACTATCTGGCATCCGCCTACCTGGCCGCCGGCCGCAAAGGCCCGGCCCTGCACGTCGCCCGGCAGCACCCGGCCAACCAGTTCAGTGAAGTCTACTCCGACTTCCTGCTGCTCAAAGGCCGCCTGCACTTAGAGGCCATGGACTACCCCGTCGCCGCCGAGCAGCTGCAGCAGTACCTCTACAGCGTATCCTCCGACAGCCGCAAACAGATCGGCTACTACCTCTACGGCATCGCCCTGCAGCAGCAGGGCCAGACATCCAATGCCCGCCAAGCCCTGCAGATGGCGGTAGAACTGAACGCCGACCGCGAACTGACCACGCTGGCACGTCAGCAGCTCAATTAGTTAACATAATATAACGATTACAGAGACCCCAGCCCCGACAGCTGATAGGCCGAGTAGAGCAGCAGGAGGGAGAGAACGCCGTTCAGGGCCAAGCGGACCGGGCGGCGGGAGGCGAAGCGGCCGATGGTGCTGCCGGCCAGGGCCCACAGCGATGTGGAACAGAGAGCGGTGACGGCCAGCAGCAGCGCCGAGATGGGCAGCATCCAGGCGGCGTTCAGGCGGGCGGCCAGATAGGTTGAATAGACGGTGATGCCGAAGACCAGCACTTTAGGGTTGAGCAGCTGCAGCAGCATTCCCTTTACAAAGGGCATGGTCGGTACTGCGGCGGCGGACTCATCCAGCTGGTAGCTGGTTTTCAGGGTTCCGATTGCCAGGTATACGATGTAGGCGGCGCCGATATAGCGCAGATACAGCTCGGCCGGGGGAAAGTACTGCATGATGGTGCTGGAGAGGAGTGCACACAGCAGCATCAGCAGGGCGAAGCCGGCGAAGATGCCCAGGCGGTACTGGTTGGTACGCCGAAAGCCGTAGAGGACCGCCAGGTTGGCTGAAGATACATTGTTCGGTCCTGGTGTAAAGGTTGTCACTAAGACAAAGATGAGAAAGGCCGCCTGCTGCTCCACTTTTTACTCCTTTAGAATTCTGTTTGGTTACTTGTCGAGATCACGAATGTCGAGTACATCGCCGGGCTGAATAGCGGGGTCGTCCAGAGTTGCCGCCAGGCGCCGGCCGGTTTCTTCGGGGGAGGCCAGGTAGCCCTTTTCATGATACCGCAGGAACTTCGGACGGTCGCGGAACTGCGCATCGTCGGCCCGGCGGATCTGCACCTGCATATCCGTGTCGACGATACCGGGGGCTATGGCGTAAATTATAATCGGAAACTCGGCATCCTGCTGCTCGAGTCCGGCAACCCGGGTAAACATTTCAACCCCGGCCTTGCCGCTGCAGTAGCTGCTCCAGCCGAAGTAGGCCCGCTGGGCGGCCCCGGAGGAGATAGTGGCCACCACCTTGCGGGCGGCAACGCCGTTGGTGCGCCGGATGAATCCGGCGGTCAGGCGCATCGGTGCCAGCAGGTTCACCCGCAGGTGAAACTCGTCCTCTTCCAGCGTATGGGTCTCAAGCGGGCCAATGGGTTTCAGGACCCCGGCGTTGTTCACCAGATAAATGCCTTCGGCCTGCTGCAGATCGATGTGCTGGAAGATGTGGTCCAGAGCCGGTTCGATCGCGGGGCTGTCGGCCAGATCGACCGGAAAAAAATACAGCTGTGTACCGGCCTCCGCGGCGGCCTGCTTCAGCTGGGAGTTTTCGTGCCGGGCCAGGGCGAAAATCACATTGTCCGGCTGCATTACCGCCCGGGCGATTCCGGCCCCGATTCCACGGCTTGCACCGGTAATAATATAGTAGCGCATTACATCCTCCTGCAATATATGGTATTCTTTTTTACAGGTATGGAAAAGAGGCCTTCCCCCGCCGCACTACTGCAATCTCTTGTGCAAAAGAACAACTACAGTCTGCACGAGCTGGAGCGTTTCTATCGTCTCTTGAGCAAACGCTGCCACCCCGATGCCACCGGCAGCGGCACCGGTGACGACTTTATCGAGCTGCGAAAGGTATATGAAGAGGCGGCCGCCCGGCTGCTGGTGGGTGCGCAGCCGCAAAACCCGCAGTTCGATCCGCTGCAGCTGGTACGAGAGTCAGGATACGACCGGCGGCTGCCGCCCCGCGGATGTCTGTACATCGGCCTGCAGGCCTTTTTCAGCAGCGGCATGCACAACTACCGCATCCGGGCGATGGACGGGCTGAAACGCCGCAACAGCACTATTCTGCGCACCATCTTTCACTGGAGCCGCCTGTACGATGACGACTTTACCCATCTGTTTTCCGCATATAGCCGGCACACCCTGCAGTTTCTCTCCACCACCTGGGAGATAAAGAACTTTAACTACGCCAAGCGCCTGTTTCTGGACGGAGTACGGGGCTTTTTCAACTACCAGCACAACGGGCGGCGGGGTACCGCCGAAGTGGCGCGGGACAAGTTCTCCTGGTGCGCCTACACCCTGCGCCGGGTACTCAAGATAGAACATCCGATGGCCCCGCTGGCCGAGTGGTTTGCCGCCGAGCTGGACAAACCACCGCAATTCCGGGAAACCGGTTCTTAAAGAGTGCAAGCGGCGGAGACGAGGCGCAGCGCGCAGCGCCGGCCGGGGTGCGGGCGGCCGCCCCGGGTATCACGCTTGTACAATCTGTAGTTATATAGTAATATTTATATATGTAGAACCTAAAGAATTCTCAGATCGCCATGCTGGTGGGGATGTTTTTTGTGATGTGCGGGCTGCTGTTTGACACACATCCCCCTCCGCTCTAAAATGTACCTAGTGGTGTTAATCCTGTGGGATCAGACCTCTATACCCCATATATGCTGGCCGATTGATTATGGGTACCCTCTATTTAGTGGTGAATTTGGCATCCCGCAAGATTATGGCCATTAAGAACAAGTACCCCGGAGTTTGCTAGTGAAAAAAACTATTTATCCCTCCGACATAAGCGGCAGCGTGCCGATACCCGCCTCGAAATCGCATACTATTCGCGCGCTGTTGATTGCCAGTATGGCCGCCGGCCGCAGTACGCTGCGAATGCCGCTGGAGTCGAACGACACGCTGGCGGCAGTGCGCGCCTGCGGCGCCCTGGGGGCCGAAATCGACATGCAGGCCGATACATGGGTAGTCAGGGGAACCGCCGGACGGCTGAGCCCGCCGGCGACGCCGATTGATGTGGGCAATTCCGGGACCACCCTGTATCTGCTGGCCGGGATGGCGGCCCTGGCCGATTTCCCGGTCAAGTTTACCGGCGACGCGCAGATCTGCCGGCGTTCGGCGGCGCCGCTGCTGCAGGCCCTGGCCGATGTGGGGGTCGAGGTAGAGTCGACCGGCGAGGGCTATGCGCCCTTTACCGTGCGCGGACCGCTGGCCGGCGGCGCAACCTCGATCGAGTGTCCGACCAGCCAGTATTTGTCGAGCCTGCTGCTAGCCGCTCCCCTGGGCAGCAGCGATACCGATATCGAAGTGCCGCTGCTCTACGAACGGCCCTACGTAGATATGACCCTGGACTGGCTCGACACGCAGGACATAAGCTACAGCCGCACGGACTACCGCAGGTTTTCGGTACCCGGAGGGCAGCAGTACCGCCGGTTCGACCGGCGTATTCCCGGTGATTTCTCCTCGGCGAGCTTCTTTATGGTGGCTGCCGCCATCACCGGCAGCCGGCTGGAGTTGAAGGGCCTGAACATGCAGGATACCCAGGGCGATAAAGCGGTGGTGTCGCTGCTAAAGCAAATGGGCTGCCGGACGGAGTTGACCGACTCGGGCATTCTCATTGAGGGTCCGCCGCGGGCCGCTGGCGGGCAGGGCCTGCGCGGCGGGGTGTTCGATTTGAACAATATACCGGATGCTCTGCCGGCATTGGCGGTGGCCGCCTGTTTCAGCCGCGAGACAGTAGAACTGCGCAATGTGCCGCAGGCGCGGCAGAAAGAGACCGACCGCATCGCGGTTATGCAGCGGGAGCTGGCGAAACTCGGCGCCGACATCAAGGAAGTGGAAGACGGACTAATTATCCGCGGCCGGGGCGGACAACAGGGCGGACTACAAGGCGGTCTGCGGGGCGGGGCGGTGGCCGGGCATGCCGACCACCGGGTTATCATGGCCCTTGCAGTGGCCGGTCTGGCCGCCGACGGGCCGGTCAGCATAGACGATGCGTCCGCGGCGGCGGTGACCTTCCCGGAGTTCTTCAAACATCTCGAGTTGATCGGCGGGCGGGTAGAAATTACCGGAGAGCCGGCGACCCCTTCAGGCTCTCCCTCCGGCTCTCCTTCCTGATCCCCGCGCCCGCCGCGCCCCCCGCGCCCGGCCCAGGTAGTTACAGTGGTTGTTGCGTTTTGTTGCTATCTGCGGGTATAATGGGAGGCACAAAGAAATCTTCGCGGAAAAGGCGGGCGGGATTATGAAGAATATGAACCGAGAAGCACTGGCAATTATTTGGGATATAGAAAACGTTACTCCGAGCATAAACTCGACCTTTATGAAGGGCCTGTTGGAGTATGCAAACTCAGTGGGCAGAGTGTCCGTGGCGCGGGTCTACGGCGACTGGGCCCGGGACGGCCGCGAGTCGACCGCCCGGCAGCTGTTTGAAGACTCCTTCGAGATGATCCACATTCCGCAGTTGCATCGCGATCGGACCGACGTAATTATGGGCAGCCAGGTGCTGAATCTGCTCAGCCGTTCGCCCCACATCCGCCGCCTGCTGCTGGTCAGCGGATCGGCCGAACTTATCCCGGCACTGCAGAAGATCCGTGAACACGAAGTGGAAACCACTATTATCTGCGACTCAAAAAACGCCGATGAAAACCTGCTGAACCTGGCCGATAGGTTTAAGGATTTCAGGGACTTAACCATTGCCCCGCTCGAAGACGATCTTCAATCTGCGGAAAAGCCGACCCTCGCTTTGGATGAGTCCTTTAACCTGCTGCGGGAAGCCATACTCTATTTGGAAAATGAAGACAAAGCCCCGACTCCCGAGGCGGTATATGTCCGCCTGCGGCTGATGAACGAGCGCTTTGACGAGCAGCGGCTGGGCTTCGATTCCTGGCGCAGCTATCTGGCCGAAGCCGAGGGGCGCGATATGGTGCACACCCGCTTCAAAGAGCGCAATCTGGTGCTGAATCTCACCTCCCACGCCCAGGTTCCGGCCGAGCAGGCCCTGCCGACTATTCTGGCGGCCTTTATCAAGGCCCTGCGGGAGGCGGCCGAAAAAACCATCACCAGCGAAGGCAAAAAGGCCAAGCTGCAGGATATCGGCACCCGGCTGGAGAATGCCGGCATAGATTTCAGGCAGCACGGTTACTCAAAACTGAAGAAGGTTGCCGATGCGGCGGCCAAACGGGGACTGGTAATTGTCTCTTTGAAAGGCAGCGACTATCTGCTCGACCTCACCAAAAAAGGGCGCGAGTATTTCGAAGCCCTAAACGGCTAAGCTGAAGGAAAAATCGTTTACCCGGGCTGGAAAATAACTCTTCTCGATAAACCGCACCCGGTTCTTATAATCTACCAGCACTAGGGTCGAGGAACGCGTGGCAAAGCGGGGAAACTGAATGCGGATAGAAGCCTTGGCCAGCTCCCGGACCCGCTCGCGCGGCAGGGCGGGGTCGTGCTGCCGCCCCGCTTCCTCAGAGGTGTTGAGCAGCTCCGGCAAGAATATATAGCCCCAAAACTGCGGAATATGTTACAATATCGCCAAAAGCGAGGTAGATTCGATATGAAAACGTACGACCTAAGAAGTGATACGGTAACCCTTCCCTCCCGGGAAATGCGTAAAATTATGTCCAAAGCCGATGTCGGCGACGATGTGTACGGAGAAGATCCAACTGTCAATCGCCTGGAAGAGATGGCAGCCAAGATTACCGGCAAAAAGGAGGGGTTGTTCATTCCCTCCGGTTCAATGGGCAATCTGATACCCCTGTACATAAACGGCGGACGGGGAAATGAGGTGCTGGCCCAGTTGAACAGCCACATTTTTCATTACGAACTGGCTTCCGCCGCGGCCCTGGCCGGCGTTATGCCGGTAGCAGTCAAAGGCGAACGCGGTATTCTGCGGCCTGAAGAACTGCAGAAACACCTGCGTCCGCAGTCTTACGTAATGCCGCGGGTAAGCATGGTAGAAGTGGAGAACACCCACAACCGCGAAGGCGGCACCTGCTACTCTTACGACCAGCTCAAATCGGTCAGCGATTTTGCCCGCAAAAACGAACTATCCCTGCACATGGACGGCGCGCGGATGTTCAACGCCTCTGTGGCAACCGACCTGCCCGTAAAGCGGATGTGTTCGCTGGTCGATACCGTCACCTTCTGTCTGTCAAAGGGACTCGGCGCCCCGGTCGGCAGCGTGCTCTGCGGCCCCGCGAAGTTTATCGCCGAAGCCCGCCGGGTAAGAAAAATGCTGGGCGGCGGCATGCGCCAGGCCGGTTCTCTGGCGGCCGCCGGCATCTATGCCCTGGAAAACAATATCGAGCGGTTGAAAGACGATCATGCCAATGCCAAACGCATTGCCGAAACCCTGTCCGTCCTCGATTGGGCCAACATCAACATGAAAAACGTCGAAACCAACATTATCTACTTTAACACCCCGGCCCATCCGGCCGAACAGATTACCGCCCAGCTGAAAAAGAAGGGGGTGCTGTGCAGTGCCTTCGGCAGTCATGCCATCCGCATGGTAACCCACCTGGGCATAAGCTCCCAGGATGTCGACGACATCTGCCGTCTGCTGCGAGAAGTAAAGGTGTGAACCCGGCGGAGCCTTCCGTCCGGGAAGTCTTCGTTGCCGGCGGATTAAATGAGGATATCAAGGCCCGGCCCTTCGCTGCCCTCACGGCCCGTACCTCCAATCCGGGGCGTATTTACCGCGCCCCCGGAGGAGTCGGACGCAACATCGCCCATTCACTATCCCTGCTCGGCACCCCTGCGGTACTCTGCAGCGCCGTCGGAAACGACAGCGCCGCAGCTGCAATAAAAGCGGCCACCGCCGCCGCGGGGGTCGATATCTCCGCCGTGGGTACCTACTCCGACTATCCGACCGGCGCCTATCTGGCCATCCAGGACGAAACCGGCGATCTCTCCGCCGCCGTCTCCTCTATGGAAATCATGGAGGCCCTCACTCCCGACCGGCTCGCAGCACTCGAGCCGCGCATCATCGCAGCGGCCGCCCTCGTTCTCGATACCAACCTCAACCCCGCGACCCTCACCTTCCTGGCCCGCCTGGCCTTCCGGCACCGGGTACCCTGCCTCGTCGAACCGGTGTCCGTCGAAAAAACCCTGCGCCTGGCCGAAATCCTGCCGTTCTGCAGCTGGATAAGCCCGAACCTCGCTGAGCTCCGCGCACTCTTTGCTATAAATATTTTTAGTATGAAGGATTCAATCAGGAGCGCCGCGGCTACGCCCGGTCGGGGGGCCGCCTTGAAAGGAGACGTGGCGGCCGCCCTCGATTCCCGAACCCGCACAGATTCCGCGCCGAACATTCTGGTAACCCTCGGCAGCGAAGGGCTGCTCCTGCTCAGCCGCAATCCGCACTGTAATCAGGCGCGCCAGCTTGTTGCAGCGGCCACTGCTGCAGCCCCTGCCGCCCCGCAGTGGTGGGCCTGGTGGTATCCGCCCTTTGAAACCCGGGTTGCCGATTCCAACGGCGCCGGCGACGCCTTTTTGGCCGGCTTTACGGCCGCTTTTACCGCAGAGACGGGCGGACCGCCCGCAGAAACTACCGTAGCCGATGCGATAAGATGGGGGCAGGCCTCCGCTGCACTAACCCTAGAATCCCAGCACACGGTAGCACCCGCGCTGAGCCGGGAAGCAGTTCTGCAGCGGCTTGCCGAATAGATCCATTCCGATTACATTTGAATTGCTGGAACCAAGGAGAAGGAGTATGAAATCAGCACAGTTACCTATAGATTATTCGAATGAAGTTGCCCGGGCCTTTTCCCGGGGAGAGGCGGTGGTCGCGCTGGAGTCTACCATCATTTCCCACGGCATGCCCTATCCGGAGCATGTCACTACCGCCCAGACCCTCGAAAATACTATCCGGGAAGCCGGGGCGGTGCCCGCGACCATCGCCGTGCTGGACGGACGCATCAAGATCGGCCTCGGCACCGAGCAGATAGAGTTTTTGGGACAGGCGGAGAATATCAAAAAAGCGAGCCGCCGGGACCTGCCGGTGATCATCGCCGAGGGTGCACATGCGGCTACCACCGTTGCCGCCACTATGATTGCCGCTGCGATGGCCGGCATCCGGGTTTTTGCCACCGGGGGTATCGGCGGAGTTCATCGCGGGGCCGAGAACACCTTCGACATCTCCGCCGACCTGCAGGAACTCTCCCGCACCAACGTGGCGGTGATCTGTGCCGGAGCCAAGGCAATTTTAGATTTGCAGCTGACCCTCGAATACCTGGAAACCCTGGGCGTGCCGGTCCTCGGCTACGGGACGGATGAACTTCCCGCATTTTACTCCCGCAGCAGCGGCCTGAAAGTCGACCACCGCATCGATACCCCCGAACAGGCGGCCGCCATACTCGCTGCCAAATGGACCTGCGGCCTGGAGGGGGGAGTACTCATCGCCAATCCGATTCCGGAAGAGTTCTCCATGCAGAAAGAAAAAATCGACAATGCCATTGAGGTGGCGCTGGCGGAAGCCCGGCGCATGGGCATTTCCGGAAAAGAGCTGACCCCCTTTCTGCTAGAGAAAATCAAAGAGCTCACCGGCGGCGAGAGTCTGAGCGCAAACATAGAACTGGTAAAAAACAACGCCGCCGTGGCGGCCCGCATTGCAGTTGCCTACAGCGCAGGCAAACGCTGAGGTCGGGGCCCGCTTAAAGACTATTTCAGGCTTGTGGCGGCGTGCCGCCCGCCAGGGCATAAAGGTCCACCTCAGCGGAGACCTCCTCCACCCGGCCCCCGCGCACATACACCAGTACGCTGCGGGCCGGCCGGCCGTACAGCTCTGCGGCAGCTCTCCTGTACACTGCCATCTGCGCCGCGTATTCAACTGGATTGCAGAAACGATCGGTCTTGAAATCGATTATCAACACTTCGTCTTCCCGCTGCAGCAGCAGATCGATCTGACCGCGCAGCAGGGTTTGGCCGGCGGCGCCTATGCACAGCAAAAACGGCAGTTCGGTTTCCAGGCGCCCTTCCCCTTCGGCAACTGCGGCCACGGCCGCTTTACCGAGGGACGAACCGAGAAAGGCGGCGGCCATGTGCTCCGCCTCAGCTTCGATTTCCGCCGCCTGCGCCGGTTCCAGCGAAGAAAACAGGGGCGGTAAGGGTACTCGTCCCGAATGTCCGCTCAACTTATATTCTATAATGCGGTGGACCAGTTCGCCGAAGGGGGCCGCCGCGCTCCGGTCCGACAAAAGCTGATCGATGGCAATGGTCGGCAGCTCTTCCGGGGCCGCGCTGTTTTCACCGGCCCCACACTCTTTGCAGCACTCGCGGTAGCGCCGGTTTATCTCCACTGCGGTCAGTTCGCGCTGCGGATATGTACGCTGTACCGGCACGGCGGAATCGAACCGGCGGGCCGTCGCCGGCAGGCTGCGTGCACCGGAGGCGCCGGAGGCGCTGCGTGACTGCTCAATCCTCTCTTCCGTTACATCGGCAATATACTCCAGCTCACATCCGGCGGCGTTCAGTTTATCCGCGGCACCGGAGCCGTCCCAGCCCAGGGCCTGTAAAGTGATATTCAGCAGGACATTCCGTCCGGAAGGTTTTTCCAGGTTGCGGTTTTTTGAGTGGTGATATCCGGACAGAATAAGATGATCCTCGGCCCGCGTGCAGGCGACATACAGCAGCCGTTTCAGTTCGGCATACTCCTGCTGCTCTTCGGCCTGCTGGGCAGATTCCGCAAAATAGCTCTTGATGCGCGATCCCCGCTCGCCGCCGGACAGCGCCAGGCCGAACTGCTCATCCCACACGTACAGTTTCCCGTCGCCCCCGGTGTTGCCGGAGTTGCCCATATCCGCCACTATCACTACCGGAAACTCCAATCCCTTCGACTTGTGGATACTCATCAGCTGTACCCCCCCGCTTCTCCGCGGAATAATTTCCAGGTCTTCCAGCTTTTCGAACTGTCCCAGATTGGAACGGATAAAATCCAGGAAGGTTGCCAGCCCCTCTCCGCGCCGGTCGCTGCGACGGGCCAGCTCCACCAGTGCATCGTAGAACTCCAAATAGGCGTGGTAGTCAGGGTTCCGCAGCACCACATACCGGTAGCCGGCCTCGAACCACAGATAGCGGATCATCTCCTCAATCGGGGCGGTAGCCGCCAGCTCGGTCAGCACCCGGTATACTCCGGCCGCCCGGGTATACTTGCGGGCTTCGACCGCATTGCCGAACAGCGGCTCTTCACCGCGCAGCGAAAACGCGCGCACCGGTTCCGCCGCTTCTGCGGGCGCTTCTGCTCCTGCGGGCTTTGAAAGTTCTGCCGGCCCCAGGATTCGGGCCACCACCTCATCCGACAAATTTACGAAGGGGGAACGGAGCAGAGCCGCATAAGCCAGAATATCCTCAGGATAGAGCACCAGCTGGAGAAACTGGTACATATCGTTAATCGGCGCCTCCAGGAAGAGGCTGCGGGTGCTTTGAACTGTGTAGGGTATTTGCAGATGGCGCATGTACCGTTCGAAACTGATCTGGTTACCGGAACTGCGCATCAATATGGCTACATCATCATACGTGGCCCGGCGGGTGGGCTCGGGCCCGCCTGCCGGAAACGGACGGGTTTTATCGCGCACCTGCAGCCGGCCGCTGCCGATTTCCTCTTTCAGATAATTTACAATCTGCCAGGCTTCGGCCTCCTTCGAATGCAGCGCCGCTTCATCGGTCTCCTCCGCGTCGACATGCGGTTTGTACAGCAGCCGGACTGTCGGCGCAAAGGCCCGGTGGGCAATCGGCGCCTCCAGGGGAATAAAGTCGGCCTCGAAGCCGACTGCAGAACTTGGCGGCGCACCGGCCGCGCTTCCCGATCCATGTGCGTCTGCGGCCCCGTCTGGGGCCGCCGGCGGCATTACTTCGGCAAACAGGGTGTTGAAAAAGCCTATCAAACCGGAATGGCTGCGGTAGTTATTGGGCAGCTGCAGCGACTCGCCGCCGGCAGCCTCCAACTGCCGCTGAAGCTGTTTCAAAACCCGCACGTCCGCGCCCCGAAAACGGTAGATCGACTGTTTCTCGTCTCCCACAAAAAAGAGCTTGCCCGCCTCCAGCTCATCCGGCCGCGGCGGCCCGTCGGTGCGGCCGCGATCGTGCTTTTCCGCCAGCAGAAACAGCAGCCGGCGCTGCAGGTCGTTGTTGTCCTGAAACTCATCGATCATAACATGGCTGAACAGCCCCTTGTAGTGGGCCCGCAGCTGCAGATCCTCCTGCAGCAGGGTAACCGCCATTTCCACTACATCCCGAAAGGTCAGCGCCCCGCTGCTGCGCTTGGCGTTATGAATCTCGCGCTGGTACTCGTTCAGCAGAGAGTAGAGGGTGCGGTACAGCTCGCTGTTTTGGAACAGCATCAGAATCGGACCGAGCTGTTTAACCGCCTCCTGCCATTCCGTCACTTTATCTTTGGCCTCTAACAACTGCGGATTACTCGTATTCCCGAAGCGTTTAGAAAGCTTGGTTTCACAGATATCGGCTAAACGCTGCCACTCACAGTTGTCGGCCGCCGCAGCGGGAGAGGACAGCGGCTTCAGCTCAGTTATGATATTGCGGACACTGGTTTTGTCCGGCAGCTCTTCCTTCAAAAACCAGTCCAGTACCGCCTGCATCTCTCCTGCAAGCGTACGGGCCTGCTGCCGGACATGGTCGAACTGCCGCTCGAGCATGGCCTCGAAATCGTGCTCTACCGCCAGGTGAAACTCTTGCTTCGCCAAAGGTACCAGAAGGCGGTCCAGTACGGCCCTGGCACCGAAGTCCTGCACCAGCCGTTCCAAAGCCGGATGATCCGAATGGCTCAGCAGAAAAGCGAGGGCACTTTCTTCCACCATCAGCGCGGCGTTGTATTCGTCCTGGCGGAAATCTCCCGACACGCCGAAGCGGATACTGCCGCCGCGCACAATCTGCGCGCAGAAACTGTCCAGGGTCGAGATGTGGGCCGAATCAAAATCCTGAACCGCCTGTTCGAGATGAACACGCCGCTGCGCATCTGGCTCCTGCCCGGCCCGCTGAATGAGCTGGCGGTAGATTCGCTCGTACATCTCGGCCGCTGCCTTGCGGGTAAAGGTGAGTGTCAGGATGCCATCCACCGCCGCCCGGCCGCTGGCTATCAAATGAACAAAGCGCTCGGCCAGTACGGTGGTTTTGCCCGAGCCGGCCCCGGCGGTCACTACCGTATTTCGATCGGCAAAGACAGCCCTGTTTTGATACGCATCGAGCTCAGGCATTGCGGCCCTCCGGAATTCGTACACCGTATTTACGCCGGCACACCGCGCGAAAATCACAGCCGTCGCAGCTGTCGGTTACCGTAAAATCGCCGCGGCCTATCTGTTCGCCGGCGCTCCTTACCGCGGCGATAGTCCGCTCGCGCAACTCACTGAACTCTTCCGGCGAAACCATCGCTTTGCCGGGCTTCTCGGTTGTGTCAATGGGAGCGGCCGAATCGAGCAGCATGTGTTTGTAACTGCCGTTAGTTATACTGTAGTAGGCCGCATTGCTCACGCGGTAGCCCTCCGCTTCCACCGCGTGAGCATACAGGGGCAGCTGTGAGGTAGCCGGCAAAACCTCCTCCCGGTAGACCTCGACCCGGGTGGGAGTTTTGCCCTTTTTGTAGTCCACAATTACTGCGTGCCCCTCTTTACTCGACACCCGGTCTACCCTGCCGTGGATGCCACAGCGCGCGTCAATCACCGCCTGCAGAGAATCTTCACTCTTGTACAGTTCATACCCGCTGTAAAACCGGGATTCCTGGTCCACAAAGGTCTCCAAGGCCCGGCGGGTCCACTCTTGCAGTTCCTTCCACATAGGATATATAAAATCGTTTCCAAAGGCACTCTGCCGCCGGAACTCTTCATCGCACAGTTCCTGAGCAATACTTCGGTACTGCTGCTGATTCAGGGGCTTCCAGCGCCCGTCCATCTGATGAACCTGGGCATGCAGTTTGGCCAGAATGCGGTGCAGCAGTTTCCCCACAACCCGGGCATCGTCCCACATGGTCTCGAACTCGCTTTCCTCTATCCCCAGTCCGCGGTTGAGAAGGTACATAAAGGGGCAGCCGGCATACTGATCGAATGAAGAGGGGGAAAACCAGTACCGCCCGTCTTTCTGCCCTAATTCACCTCTGGCAACCTTACCCAGGTGCTGTAAGAGTTGCGGATCCTCCACCGCCGATTTGGTATAATCCCGGCCTTTGGCGGTAAAGGCGGTGTGCCGCATGTAATCGAACCCGCGCTGCTGCACCGGATACACCCGGACCGGAAAGTTCTGCGCTCCGCTCCAGTAGGCCTCTTCCCATGCAAACAGGTCCGCAGACACTGCCGCTGCCGGCGGCGCGGGGGGGCCTGCCGGCGGCGCATTGTGTACCACTCCGGCGGCCAGCAGTTCGCCGGCCGGCAGCTGCGGAGCGGCAAAACCGGCATCGCTGCAGCTGAACTGAACCGACTGCCCGGACTGGGCATAGACCGATAAAAAGGCCGCGGACATATCCACCGCATCGCGCTCGAGCAATTTCGAACGGTAGTCTTCCCGTAAAAAGGTCAGTTCTTCATGCCGCACCCGGGTCTGGGCCTGGCCGGCCCCCGGAATAAAGTGATACCGCGGGGTAATGCCCGCCGATACGCGGTACTGATACACCGGTATGGCCTCTTTGCGCACCGCCGATACATAGATCCGTTCGTTCAACAGGGTAAGCCAGAGACCGTACGGATCAGCAATCCCCACTCCATCTACACTTTCGCAGGCCCTCTGCAGCTCTCCGAGGACCATCAGGCTGTACTGCAGTACCTTTTCCGCTTCCGGGTCCCACGCTTCGGTATTGAAAAATGTCCTGATAAACTTGTGCACCCGCTTCTGCAGTTCGGCAAAATCGGGGGCGGAGAGCAGCTGTGCAATCTGGTGCCGAAAATTGCGGTAAAGCGAGCGCAGCTCCTGCCGGCCGTTCAGCTTGAGCTTACGGTCCAGTTCATCCGCAACCGCCCCGTCGCCGGTCCACGACCGGATATAGTAATGGTCAATGGCAAAGCGAACCAGCTCGTGCCACTGCTCCGAGTTCTTGAAGGGATACGCCGGTTCCAGAACCACCCGTTTCAGGTGCTCCAGTCCAAAGCCATTGGCCGAAAGGGCCGCGAGCCGTGAGAACAGCCGGCCCGCCGGATATTCAGATAGTGTGCGGCCCGCACGAAAATCTATCGGAATATCGCGTATCTGCGCCTCTTCCGCCAGGTACGGCATCCAGGCATCGAAATCGGGCAGGGTCAGTGCGATATCCCCCGGATGCACCCCCCCTTCCAACAAACGGTCTACCGCTGCAATTATGTAGTCCAGCTCCTGCCGCGCATTTTCAAAGCGCAGACAGTCTGCCTCCTGCAGAGAGATCCGGGAGGAGTGACAGATAAAACGGGCTTCGCCGTCAATAAGCTGCTGGTACTCACGAAAATCCTCTATCAATTCGGGATAAAAAATATGGTACACCTGCTGCGGCCGGCCGGCCTGCGGCGGCACATAGGCCGGCTCGAACAATCCGGCCTTCTCGAGAAACTCGAGATAGCGCTTATAGAGTGTTCGCACATCGTGCTCCAATTCCGGGGGTACTATGCCCGGGTGCTTCTCCAGCACCTCATTGCTGTACTGCAGCTGCGGCAAAGCCTGGGCCAGCTGCCGCTGAAAGCCGGCCGCCGAAACCGCATTCTCACCGGCATCCGCCTCTCCAAGCATATACTGCAGCACAGGAGCCCGGCGCTGGTGCTCATCTATAAGTCCGGCGGAAAACAGCAGCCGGTAGACCGAGTTGGCCGGAACGCGAGTATGCGCCGGCGAAAACTCGCGCTCCTTGAGCCTGTCCCATGAGATAAAGCGGTCCCGTCGAAGCGCCTGCCGGGCAGCGCCCAGCAGTACCTCGCGCTGACTGAACTCGCCGGCCACCTCGGAGGGAAACACAAACAGATGATCGGGTTTATCGATATGGGCGAGAATTATTTCATTGTGCATGCTGCAGCTCCCCTTCCATTTAGTAACTGCTATCACTGAAAACCGTTTTATGCAACAGCAATTCTAAATTTGAAAATTTTAATAAAATTTTCAAATTTAGAATGCTCACATTTTGTTTAAGATGAGCAACTTAGCTTAAAGATTTTGATGTAATTCTAATTTTGGAAGTTATAGAACTTCCAAAATTAGAATTACTGTTTATGCAAGCTCTCGCTTGCACTTCCGAGCTGCAGTTTACTACAATTATGAGTATGGATTTACACTTAAAAGACAGAGTCGTTATGGTAGCCGGGGCCAGCCGCGGCCTTGGCTATTCTGTGGCAAAAATTGCCGCACAAGAGGGTGCGCGCCTGTCCATCTGCAGCCGCACAAAAGCGAATATCGAAGCCGCCGCCGATTCCCTGCATACGGATAGCGGAGCGGCTGCCCGCGGCTTTGCAGTGGACATGAGCAAGGGCGAGGCAATTTCCCGCTGGGTGAAGGATACACTGGAGCTGTACGGCACTGTCGATGCGGTGCTGGTAAATGCCGGCGGTCCGCCGGCGGGAACTTTTTTCGATTTCGAAGATCCGGAGTGGGAACAGGCCTTCCAGCTCACGCTCATGTCGGCCGTCCGCCTCATCCGTGAGGTTGCGCCGGTTATGCAGGACAAGGGCCGAGGTTCGATTCTCACCCTCACTTCGATTTCGGTAAAACAGCCGATCGGCAACCTGATTCTATCAAATGTAATGCGTACCGGCGTAACCAGCCTGGTAAAGTCAGTCTCGAATGAACTGGCACCCTACGGAATCAGAGTGAACAGTATCGTTCCCGGTTATTTTGCCACCGACCGCCTGAAATCCCTCGATGCGAAGAACGCCGAAGCTCGTGGAATTTCGGCGGAAGAAATGACCAAGGAACGGCAGCGGTCGGTACCGCTGGGACGCGACGGCAACCCCGATGAGTTCGGCCGTTCGGCGGTTTTTCTGCTGTCCGACGCCGCCGGTTACGTAACCGGGCATTCATTTGTCATTGACGGGGGCATCTTGCGCGCTTTAATGTAAAATTCCAGCGAAAATAAGTAATTTTACGTATACCCACACACCACCCTTTAAGGATAATCTCATCCTGATACAACAAAGTACCGAAGTAACGGAGATACAGAATGGCGATTATCGAGGCAGCGCAACTGTCAAAAACTTATGCAAACGGGGTAGCAGCCCTGAAACATGTGGATCTGCAGGTGGAGGCCGGCGAAGTATTCGGTTTGCTGGGTCCCAACGGGGCTGGCAAAACCACCGCTGTCCGGGTCCTCAACGGCACCCTGCAACCGACCGGTGGCACTTACCGCATACTCGGAGAATCGAACGGATCTGCAGCCATCCGCCAGAAGACCGCCACCCTCAGCGAACAGGCTGCGATGTATACCCAGCTCTCCGTTCGGGAGAACCTGCTGTTCTTTGCCGACATGTACGGGATAGAGCGGGGAACGGCCCTCGGACGCATTCAGTACTACCTGAAGCGCATGGAACTGTGGGAACGGCGCAACGATAAGCTCGGGACCCTGTCCACCGGGCAAAAAAAGCGCATACAGATTGCCCGCAGCCCAGTTCCGCCGGCCTTTAGCACCCGCCGCGGTTCATGGAGCGGTCGGATACCTCCTCCAGACGCTTTACCTCCACCGAACGATCACCCTGCTGGAGTTCTTCGTAATACGCTTTGGCCGATTTTTTCGGATTTTTGGTCACCCGCACACGAATGCGGTCTTCCTCTTCCAGCGCCCGTTCAACCCGCTCTACCGGGGCGGTTTCAAGATACAGCCAGCAATCGGTGCAGCATTTCTGATCCAGAAATTTTTTCAGGTTCTCGATATCCACCCAGCCGACCTGCTTACCGTGAATCAACACCACATCAGGCTGTTCAGTATTCTCCGTCATACACTCTGCTCCTTAGTTCATATTATAACAGCTATACGCGGCCGAGGTGAATTTTTTTGTATTCCCCCGGGCTCAAGCCCTCGGTTTTGCGGAACACACTGCTAAAATAACTCAGCGATTCGTAGCCGCAGCGTTCAGCTACCTCGGACAGACTCACTTCCGGCTCCTGCATCATCAGGTCCTTGCTGCGGGCAATCCGAAAGGAGTTTACATACTCGAAGGGGCGATGGTTCATCGTTTCTTTGAACAGATGGCAGAGGTGCTGGGGGGTTACATCCAGAGTAGCGGCGAGATCGTCAATGGTAATGATGTCCCGATAGTGCTGTTCGATAAAGTCGAACACCGGTTTGAGGCGGGAATATTTGGTGACCACCGGCTCGTCATCGCTGCGGTGGGCGTACTTCATCAGGGTGATAAGAAAATCGTAGACCAGCGAAGAGCACTCCAGCCCCTTCAAGTTGGAATCCGAGAGCAAATGGAAGAAGGCCACCCGCATCTTGTTCACGAGCTGCTCGGCATGTACCACCGAATAGACCCCGGATTCAACCAGCCCGGCCACCTCCAGAATCGGCGGCAGGTTCTTCCCGCCAAAGGTAAACCAGTGCACCTTCCACGGCGAGGTAACCGGATAATAGCGGTGCGATACCCCCGGATACAGAAACATGGCCTGATTAGCCCCGACCACATACTTCTGTCCGTTCAGGTGCAGCGCACCCTCCCCTTCTTCGCACTGGATCCACTGATAATGGGGAAAGCCCTTCGGCCGGTCATGGGGGTCCATTTCCTGATGGAAATCCACTCCCACTCCCAAGAGATAAAAAGGGAGTTTTAGTTCCATTTCGGTTAATACAGCAAAGGCAAATTTTCCCATACGCGTATGGCCCACAGTATAAACTGTCAATCTTAAAATATCTACAATTACATTCAAATCTTATCATTGACCGAAATCACAGTCCGGCGCATAATTTTCTTACAATAAGTAATAATAAAAGGAGGATCTTGGTTTATGAAAAACAAGATTGTTGTTAGTGTTCTCGCCGTGCTGTTCGTTCTGGGCATGGCACCTCTGTTTGCCGGCGGCCAGCAGGAAGGCGCTGCCGAAGGCGCTCAGGCCGCTGAGCAAAATGTGGTTGTGTACAACTCGTACTGGAGTGACCCGGAACCGAAACGGGTTGAAGCTGACCTAATGGAGATGTTCAATGAACAGAATCCGGATGCAAAGGTCATTCACAGTACCGTGGCTCACGAAGATTTCAAACAGGCCATCCGCGCCTACCTCACCTCGTCGGCACCCCCCGATGTACTGACCTGGTTTGCCGGTAACCGCGCCCGCTTCTTCATCGACAAAGGCCTGATTATGGACATCAGCGATGTATGGGAAGAGGCCGGCTGGAACGAAAGCTACTCCAAGGGCTTTCGGGCCGTGAGTTCGGTCGACGACAAGCAGTACTTCCTGCCAGGCAACTGGTACTGGTGGGCAATCTACTACGACACCCGCGTGTTCGACGAATACGACATCGAAATCCCGGAAACCTGGGACGAATTGATGGCGGTATGTGAAAAGCTGAAAAGCAACGGGGTAACCCCCTTCACCATCGGTACCAAATACCGCTGGACCGCCGCCGCCTGGTTCGACTACCTCAACATGCGCGTCAACGGCCCCGAGTTCCACATCAACCTGATGCTCGGAAAAGAGAGCTACAGTGACCCGCGCGTTGTGAAGGTATTCGAGGAGTACTGGGGTCCGATGATCGATAAGGGCTACTTTATCGAAAGCCCCGCTTCCTATGCCTGGGCCGAAGCTATCCCCTTTATGACCAACGGCGACGCCGCTATGTACCTGATGGGCGACTTCCTCCGCGACTCTTATCCTGAAGAGGACCTGCAGTACCTGGACTTCTTCCGCTTCCCCATCATCGACCCGAGCGTACCGGTCGGCGAAGATGCCCCCACCGACGGCTACTTCATCCCCAAGAACAGCCAAAATCCGGAAATGGCCAAAAAACTGCTAAAATTCTTTGGCTCGAAGGAAGTACAAGAGTATGTGGCCAAAGAGCTGGGACGTCTGGTACCCAACAACAAGGTTGATACCTCGGTTTATAATGAAAACCAATTGAAGGGCCGCAAGATTGTAAACGCCGCTGATTACGTAGCTCAGTTCTACGACCGCGACACCACCCCTGAAATGGCCGACAAGGGCATGAACGGGTTTATGGAGTTCTGGCAGAACACCGATCAGGCTGAAGAGATTACCGATAAGCTGGAAAAAGCTCGCCAGCAGCTCTTCGAAGAATAAGCACTTATTCATTCTCATTCAGACCGGCGGCTTGTGCCGCCGGTCTTGCTTGCCCTATGACAGTAATTCTAATTTTGGTAGTCCTATTCTTTCCAAAATTAGAATAACATCAAAAACTTTAAGATGAGTTACTTATCTTAAACAAAATGTGAGCATTCTCAATTAGAAAATTTTCAAATTGAGAATTGCTGCCCCAAGGAGGACACGAATGCTGGATTCGAAAATCCGCTATAAGCTTATTCCGTACGCCTTCCTCGCTATTCCGGTGACGATTTACCTCATCTGGATTATCGGGCCGATGGTGTACAGTTTCTACCTCAGCTTTACCAAGTGGGACGGCCTTTCCGCACCGCGTTTTATCGGTACGAAAAACTATCAGATGCTCTTTCAGGACGAGGTCTTTTACATCAGTCTGTCCAACAACGTCGAGTGGATCATCCTGTTTATGACTATTCCCATCGTCCTCGGTCTGACGCTGGCGATGGTCCTAAATAAAGACATCCCCGGAGCCAAGGCCTTCAAGGCCAGTTTCTTTCTGCCGATGGTGCTCTCCCTGGTAGTCTGCGGTTTGGTCTGGTCATGGCTCTACAATCCGCATAGCGGACTCATCAATGAGGTTCTGCGCCGCATCGGCCTGGGGCAGATAGCTACCGGCTGGCTCAGCAATCCCAAAGTCGTAATGGAAGCGGTTATCGCAGTTGCCATCTGGCGCCAGGTGGGCTACGTAATGGTGCTCTATCTGGCCGGACTGCAGAGTGTGGACAAGAACCTGGTCGATGCCTCCGAAGTAGACGGAGCTAGTGCAGTCCAGCGCTTCTTCAATGTCATCCTGCCGCAGCTCGCTCCGATTACCGTCATCGTAATCGTCATCAGCATTATCGATTCGCTGCGCGCCTTCGATTTGGTGTCGGTCATGACCCGGGGAGGTCCCTACAACCAGTCCAGCGTACTGGCAAACTTTATGTACGTCGAAGCCTTCAACAACTACCGCATGGGCTACGGGGCCGCTATCTCCGTAATCATTTTCATCATCAGTTTGATGTTCATCATGTTCTACCTGACCCACATCGCCAAGGAGGAAGCAAATGGCTAGACAATCGAATACTCCTCCGGCAGTAAGGGTAATTCTGTATATTTTTCTGGTAGTAGTAACTCTGGTATGGCTAATCCCGATTTTTGTAGCCATCTTGACCAGTATGCGCACCAATGCTGAAATTATGTCCCAGGGATTTCTGGCTTTACCGGAAACAGTCAATCTTAAAAGCTACTTAGAAGCCTGGCAGCGGGGCGGACTGCACAAGTATCTGCCCAACAGCTTTATCATTACCATGCCATCACTTGTGTTGACTTTGTTGTTATCATCGCTGGGCGCCTACGCTCTAGCCCGCTTCCGGTTCAAAGGCCGTACCTTCTTTTATTTCATGTTTGTAGCCGGTACCATGCTGCCCTTCCAAATACTGTTGCTGCCGGTCTTCAAGCTTTCCGACGCGTTGGGAATCTACGACACATATATCGCCTTGATTGCCATTCACACTGCCTTTCAGCTCGGTTTCTGTACTTTTGTCTTGCGAAACTATATGATGACAGTTCCGATTCAGGTAATGGAGTCGGCCCGTATCGACGGCTGCAGCGAGCTCGGCATCTGGTGGAGGATCATGCTGCCGCTGACGCTGCCGGCTTTCGCGGCAATTGCCACCCTGGAGTTTACCTGGATTTTCAACGACTACATCTGGCCACTGGTTCTCATCAGAACTGCTGAAAAAATGCCGGTTACTACCGGTCTGGCAATCCTGCAGGGACAGTATGTACAGGACTGGACGGTTATTATATCAGGGGCCCTGTTCGCAACGGTGCCGACCCTGATTGTGTTTATCTTCCTGCAGCGCTACTTCATCGCAGGACTGACACTCGGTTCGAGTAAATAAAATAGGTTTTGGAGCAGAGAATGCAAAAGCGCGACGGTCGTTACTACGTGTATGACAACCCGATCAAAAAAAGCCACAGCCGCGCCGCCGATAGATGGCAGCGGATGTTCATCAAAAAGTTCAACTACGATCCGCAGGAGACTTACTCGCTCACACTGCAGGAAAACCCCTATCTCGGGCCGATTTTCGGCCTGCAGAACATCGTCCGGGCCGACAGCCCGGACGCATCTCCCGCGACACACTCGTCCGCCGGGGCGAATGGCCCGGCCGGTTCGCCCCCGATCGATCCTGCAACCGGCGTTATTATCAGCACCATCCGCATGGGGTTCGGCCACTACCGCATTGCTATGGCCGGCGCTTCGGCCGCCCGGGCGATGGGTTTTACCCCCTATTGGCTGGACCTGCTGACTATTCCCGGCATTACCAGCGACGTAATTAACTGGTGCAATTCCTGGTACAGCCGCTGGTCGCGGATTTCCCAGAAAAGCGCCTTCTTCAACAAGTATGTCTGGGAACCGGTAACTACCGGCGAAGCGACCCTGCCGCTGCTCTCCGGCCTGCTCAACAGCTGGATAGTCGGCTGGCCCTGGCGTTTTCTCAAAACCAACGTAAAAGACTACAAGATGAGCGAACTCTTCCGTAATTTGCACGAGGCCTTACCACCGGACATGCCGATTCTGACTGCCCATATGTGGAACTGCATGGGCGCGGTAGCCGGCGGGATGACGAACGTAGTCGACATGATGTTCGACAACTGGCCGATGTCCTTCCAGCTCACCGAAGGGGCCAAACACGGGGTGCAGTCACCCTCAGGGTATTACGGGTTCCGCACCATGCGGGGCTTCGATGAATCCGGAAAAGTGATGAAACCTCTGCCCTCCGATGCAATTCACTATACCGGCCACCATGTCGACCACGAGCTGGTAGAGAACATCGAAGCGGACTGCGCTGGCCGGCTGCGCCGCATGCACAGCGGTGAACCGCGCCGCTTCATGATAACTATGGGCGGGGCCGGGGCCCAGCGTAAGCTGTTCAAGGCGGTTATCGAGCACTGCCTGCCGCTCATCCGCGAGGATAAACTCAGCCTGTTTGTAAACCTGGGAGACCACAAGGACAACTATGAGTGGCTGCAACGGGAACTCGGGGACCGAACCGAACAGTTGACCACCCACTTCGACTGGGAAGATACCAGTGCGTTTGTGGACTCGATTCGTGAGAACCCGATCCACGGACTGCATGTATTTCTGCATGACAATATTTTCCATGCGGTGTATGCCACCAACTACCTCATGCGGGTCACCGATGTGATGATCACAAAACCGAGTGAACTGGCCTTCTATCCCATTCCGAAGATTTTCAACGAGCGGGTCGGCGGCCATGAAATGTGGGGGGCAGTCCGGGGTGCGGAGATCGGCGACGGTACCATAGAAACCCGAACTATCGGTCACACACTGCAGGCCATCGATCTGATAGCACATGAGGACGATCTGCTGGAGATCTACTGCGATCAGATCATAAAGAACAAAAAAATCGGTACCTATGACGGCGCGTACAAATGTGTCGAACTGGCAACCGGAAAGAAATTTTCGCGCAGCGAAACCAACAACTGACATGTCTGCTTTTCGGGGTATATACTAGGGCAGCATGCAGGAAAAACGATTCCTTCTCGTAGCACTATTGTTTTACTCTTTCCTCGGGGCGGCCGGAATAGTCTGGGCATATGCAGCCAGAGGCGAGTGGCTGCTCAGCTTTTCAGCCGAGCGGCCCTATCTGGGCTACGAGGCGCTCCTCTTGTTCACCACACTGGGGCTGCACATTTTGTTTGACATTGTCGGCCCCCGGAAGGTACCTGCAATCGCCCGCTTCTGGAACACCCTGCATCGCAGCCTGGCCCCCCTACGTAATTCAAGCATTCTTCTGTTAGCTCTTTTGAGTGCCTACGGTGAAGAGCTCTTCTTTCGCGGGGCCCTGCAGCCGGCAATCGGGTTTGTCGGCGCTACGGTACTGTTTGCTCTGAGCCATTTCCCTCCGCAGAAAAGCATGCTCATCTGGCCCTTCTATGCATTGGTTATGGGGGCAGTACTGGGGCTTTTGAGAATTCTTGGAGGGGATATTTATTCGGCCGTGCTGCTGCACTTTCTGGCCAATACAGCATCGCTGTACCTGCTCAGAAAATCCGTATAAGCCCGCGCACGAACAGCACCGCAGTCACCCCGCTCACCGACAGTTTGATCACTGTCGCTAACAGGGTCCCGGTAAATACGCCGAACGCGGATTTCAGCGGATTGCGGCCCTCCCTACGAACCAACAGTTCACCGGCCAAGGCTCCTGCAAAGGCCCCGATTACCGTGCCGAAGGGCGGAAAAAAAACGGTGCCGACCAACATACCGGCAACGCTGCCCCAGATACCGGCTTTACCGGCTCCCGATCTGCGGCTGGTAAGTATCGGCAGCACCGAATCGAGCACTGCCGCGCCAATTGCGGCGGCCGCCATCACGAGCAGCACCCACAGCGCATACACTTCCCATCCGCCGGCCCAGGAGACTATCAAAAGAGCGATATATGCAACCGGTGGCCCCGGCAGCACCGGCACGATACAGCCGAATATTCCTGCAATAAGAACAAGGCTGCCTGCTACTGCAGCAAGTATCTCTAATAACATAGCCTCATTCTCGCATATATAATACTAATATTGAACACCATCACCAGCGATGATGCACCAGGGGCTTCACTTTGTGCACATACAACTCCTCGATACGGTTATACACATCCATCGGAATCGACGGCATCTCCGAAGCCTGGATATTACTCATCAGCTGTTCCGGCTTTGAGGCTCCGGGAATAATTGTCGATACCTGTGAAAACATCAGGATCCACCGCAGCGCTGTTTGCGCCAGGGTCGCCGCAGGACAGTCGGCGCAAATTTCCTTCAATTCTTCGACCAGTTCCAAACCACGCTCGTATTCGATACCGGCAAAGGTTTCGCCCTTATCAAAAGCCTCACCTTCGCGGTTGAAGGAACGATGGTCGCCCTTCGCGAACTCGGAGTTCTTGGTAAACTTTCCGGTCAACAGCCCGC
>CAZWDV010000007.1:54601-62784 GCA_964632675.1 uncultured Sediminispirochaeta sp. | reverse complement strand
TGGTCGCCCTTCGCGAACTCGGAGTTCTTGGTAAACTTTCCGGTCAACAGCCCGCTGGCCAGGGGAACTCTTGTGATTATTCCGACATCCTTCTCCTTGGCGCGGGTGAAAAAGAGTTCTGCCGGGCGCTGGCGAAACATGTTGAAGATAATCTGAACGGTGGCTACATTCGGATACTCGATTGCTTTCAGGCCTTCTTCTACCTTTTCAACACTGACACCGAGGTGCCGGATTTTACCTTCATCCTTCAGCCTGTCAAACAGTTCGAAAATTTCCGGCCGATAATACACTTCCGTCGGAGGACAGTGCAGCTGAATTAGATCCAAGCGTTCGAGACCGGTGTTCTTCAGACTATCCTCGACAAAGCCGCGCACCACCTCCGGAGTATAACCTTCCGCAAGATGCGGATTGATCTTGCGGCCGCATTTGCTGGCCACATAGACCTGCTCTTCCCGGCTTCGAACCACCCGCCCGACGGCGGCTTCGCTGCGCCCGTCCTCATACACATCGGCGGTATCGATGAAGTTCACTCCGTTATCGATAGCTTCGTGTAAAATGCGATCTGCATGTTCATCATCGAACCCGGTACCCCATTTGCCCCCGACCTGCCATGTGCCGAGTGAAACTTCGGAAATCTTGAAATCGGTTTTTCCCAACCGGCGATACTTCATACATCCTCCCGCTTACTATTTTGAATACGGTTCTTTACTTCCCTCGCTGTCTTTCTGAATATGAAAATCGAACTCCAGGAATACCATCATGCCTTTAAAATTGTCGTTTTCCAGACCACGGGGACTCCAATAATCTTTCCAGCTGTCTTCTATGGTAATTCGGGAAAACCGGCAGCTCAGCATAGAACTAATACCGGCGTTCGGCTTTTCTATATAGCCGAATGAAACAATTGAATTACCACTGTTCAAATCATTGGAGGTGACGGAATAATTTACGGGAAGAATAGTGGTATCCGCCGGAGCGGATTCATTCACATTTACCCAGACATACTCGAACTCCAGCAAGAGTTTCTGCCCGGGCGCCGCATCACTGCCGGCAAGCAGACGGATATGCGCGTGGGGTTCGATGGCGCTGCCCTCGCGATAGGAGTGGGGCAGCTGCACATGGAAGTAGGCATTCTGAAACAGGCCTTTGCCATCCCGGCCGTGGTCGAATCCGCAGCCCCAAATACCACTGTAGGATTGACTGCGCTGCGAATTGCCATACAGGCGGACCCGCTTCGGGGCCTGCGTATGCTGAAGTTCTCCAAGACTAACCATATCGGCGCTGACTCTCACATCGTCCCACATATTGCTTTTCTCCTTAATACTGTATGATGTACATAATACTAGTTTAGATTACACTTCGCAAAATTTTTTTCGTGCATTTAGACGCTTCACTCCAACCAGAAAGATTAATCTTCTCATTTTAAAAATCTATATTTGCCTTCACTATATTTTATAATTACTATTCAAAGAAAGATAAAAAAACGGAGGAACTCCGATGACCAAAAAGCAGATTTTCTTATTTTCTGGAGTTTTTTTAATAGCACTCTTTACCCTCCTGACTGCGTGTGCACCTCCATCCGAAACGGAGACGCAAGCAGAACCTGCTCAGTCCCAACCAGCACTGGCAGTCGAAGCCCTTACCGTAAGCGAAGGAACATTGATCACAGAAATAAGAGGTTCGGGAACTATCAGCGGTATCCGCGAAGCACTGGTAGTAAGCCAGACCCAGGGAATTATCGAAAAGGTGAGTTTTGAACTGGGCAGGCTGGTGAGCACGGATGAGGTACTGGTGCAGGTGGATTCGGAAATTCCCCGTTTGAATATGGAACAAGCCGGAGAACAACTGGAAAATGCCCGCATCGACTACCAGACCAAACAGAATCTATTGGAGAAGGGCGGGGCTTCCCGGGCCGAAGTACTGAGGGCCCGCAGCGCCCTGCGCGGTGCGGAAGCCCGTTACAAGCAAACCCAGAAGGCATTTGAAGATTGTTCGATTACCGCACCTATCTCCGGCTACATCGCTGAAAAGCAGCCTACCGCCACAATCGGCAACTTTCTCTCGCCCGGCATGCAGGTGGCCAAGGTGGTCGATCTCTCTACCCTGCGACTGCAAATTTCAGTCGGAGAAGGGGTCATCGGACAAATCCGCGAAGGCGGACAAGCTTCAGTGAGTATACCGGCAGCCTGTGAGGGGCAATCGTACTCCGCCGAAATCGTAGCGATCGCCGCCGGCAGCGATCCGGGTACCGGCAGTTACCCGGTAGTTCTCGAGTTCGAAAACCAATGCGGAACCGCTGTTAAATCCGGAATGTCCGCCGCAGCAACCATAATTCCGGCCACCGCGGCGGAACACCTGATTATTCCTGCATCCGCAATCGCACGCCGAAACAGTGAAGATGTGGTATTCGTGGCCGACAACGGAAAAGCACGCGTACAGCCGATACAGGCGGGACGAAGGATCGGAACCCGCATAGAGGTGCTGGAGGGTCTACAGGCCGGAGATATACTGATTATTTCAGGAATTACCAGCTTGAGCGAAGGTGACCCGATCGCGCCGACTATTGTCGGAGAAAGCGGGAGCCGACGATGAGTGTAGGTTCATTTTCCGTCCGCAACCCAGTTTTGATAAATATCCTCATGGTGACCCTGCTGGTACTGGGCATTTTCAGTGTAGTTCGGCTGCCGAAAGAGCAGTTCTCTGAAGTACCCTTCTTCTGGGCCAACATCATTGTGCCATACCCGGGAGCTTCGGCTGAGGATGTGGAAGAAACGGTCACCGTTCCAATCGAAAACCAGTACAAAGATATAGACAGTTTGAAGCGCATCCAATCGGTCACTAGCGAGGGGCTTTCAGCCGTCAGGATCGAATTCGATGACGGTATTTCCGAGCGTGAGTTCGACAAACTGTTTCAGGAGGTGCAGAGCCGTTTCAGTAAGGTCGATTTACCGGAGGGAACCCTGTCGGCGGAAATCGACGATTTCTCAGCCGCCGATTTCCTTCCCGTCATAGAGGTGATTCTCAGCGGCAGCGTTGAATACGACACCCTCAATGCCCAGGCCGAACAGCTGAAAGAGCGGTTGGAGAATGTCCCTGATGTTTCCAACATTGAGGTTGTCGGCAGCCGTGACACGCAAATACTGATCCAGGCGGATGCACAGAAGCTGGAAGCTCTGGGTATCCCGCTGGACTCGGTGATAAATACGGTCAGCCAAAGCAACACAACCGTGCCCGGCGGCACTCTCCAAACACCTAATCGGGAATACCTGTTGCGTACAGTGGGTAAACTCCAGGAAGCCGGGGAGTTCGATCAACTGATAGTCCGCACTACCCGCAGCGGTTCGGTGCAGGTGAATGATGTGGCCACAGTGCGGGAGGTGTATGATTCCGAGGGCACCCGCGCCCGGTTCAATGGCACCCAGTCGATTAGTTTCAAGATTTCAAAAGTCTCCGGCGGAGACAGTCTTACCGTAACCGGCGGGGTAAAAGAGAGGGTAGACCAGTTCCGGCAGGAGCTGCCGGCGGGAATGAGCATTACCGTCTTCAACGACTCGACTGTGCAGATCAATGACAGTATCAATACCCTCTTGAACAACTTTTTGTTCGGATTTCTTCTGCTGCTTTTTATTTTATTTCTCTTTATCGGGATTAGAAATGCGCTGATAACAGCCATCGGCATTCCGGTCACCTTCGCAATCACTTTTTTGCTGCTCGAGTATTTAGGAGAAAGCCTGAATACCAATACTCTGTTCGGCCTGGTACTGGTACTGGGCCTCATCGTCGATCACGCCATTGTAATTATAGAAAATAGTTACCGCCTGCAGCAGGAAGGCCTGTCGCGTATTGATGCGGCCATAGAAGGAACCAACCAGGTGGTCTGGCCGGTAGTTGCCGGCACGGCAACCACTATTGCCGCCTTCCTCCCCCTCATGATTCTCCCCGGCACTATTGGGAAGTTTCTCAGAGTCATTCCACTGACCGTATCGGTTGCCCTATTCGCCTCAACCTTCGAAGCCCTGGTATTTCTCCCGGTACACTTTGCAGATTGGGCCAGCAAATCAAAGAAAAAAACTAAACGCTTTTTCGAAGTCCTGCGCAGTCGCTACCAATCCCTGCTCACAAAACTATTTCAGCGCCGGAAACTCACGGTGCTGTTAATGGTAGTGGTAATGGTCTTCCTGTTAGGCCTGACCGGCACGGTACAGCAGGACCTGTTCAATGCCGAGGACTTTTCACTGTTCTATATAGATATCGAAATGCCCGCCGGAACTCCACAAGAAAAGACCAATGAGATAGTGGCAGAGTTCGAGGAGCGCCTGCTGCCGCTGATCGGCGCGGGAGAGGTGCTGGCAGTCAACAGCACTATCGGCTTTGCCGAAGGCGGCACCGGCAATACCAGCAAGAGCAACATCGCCGAAATAATCGTTGATCTGAAAGAGCGGGACCGGGGCCGCACTCGTTCCATAAACGCCATCATACAGGAGGTCGAACAGCTCAGCGCGGATATACCCGGGCCTGAAAAGGTCCGCTACCGAAAAGCAACCAATGGTCCCCCTACCGACCCGCCGATTTCATACCGTGTGCGGGGAGACAACAACCAACGGTTAATGGAAATCTCCCGGGTGGTACAGCAGAAACTTGCCGAATATCCGGAACTGTACAACATCAGAGACAACCTAGAGGGGGGTACGCCGGAGCTGCGCATCAGGGTCAATCAATCCCAGGCGGCGCGCTTCGGTCTCAGTACTGCCGCCGTAGGCCGCTACATCCGCAGCTCCATCGACGGGGTTACGGCAACCACCATCTTCAAAGATAATAAGGAGATAGACGTGCTGGTGCAGTACGATGTCGGCACAATTGATTCGGTGTATCAATTGCAGCAGCTCAAAATTCCTACCCCCAGCGGCAGTCTGATACCCTTCAACTCGGTGTGCACCATCGAAGAGTCCTCCGGAATAGCCTCGATCAAACGGGTTGACGGCAAGCGGGAGGTAACTATAGAGGCGGAGGCCTATAATGAAGAGCGAATACGGCAGATAAACGCCGACATCGAGCAGTTTTACAATCAAAATCTCGCTCAAGCAAATCCGCGGACCGAATTTATAGTCGGCGGGGAATTTGCCGCGTTCAATGATCTGCTAATTCAGATACTGCGCATTTTTCTAATTGGTGTGTTTCTCATCTACATTATTTTAGGAACCCAATTCAGGTCGTACGGACAGCCTTTCTTGATTCTGTTTTCCGTTCCCTTCGCCTTTGCCGGCGTAATTCTCTACCTGGTGCTGTCCGGTACTCCCTTCTCAACCACCGTTATGTATGCCGGAGTGGCTTTGGCCGGAATAGCAGTGAACGACTCAATCGTACTCATAAGCTTCATCAATAACCTGCGGGAGGAAAACTACAGCACCTTCGATGCCGTCATCCGCGCCTCTACCACGCGGTTCCGCCCCATTATACTTACCTCGTTTACAACCATCGCCGGACTGATCCCGACTGCAGTCGGTATAGGCGGACGTTCGGTAGTGTGGGGGCCAATGGCCAGTACCATCATATTCGGCCTCATATTCTCTACCATCACTGCGTTGCTGCTTATCCCCTGTCTGTACGGGATTTTTGACGATATAAAGCAGCATGGTTTACAGCGGAGAGAGCGAAGAATCAAGAATTAAAGGAGGCACTGCTCTGTTTCATAACTACGAAGTATATAAAGCAGATAAACTGCCGAAGTTTCCGCTTCAGCTTCCGGATGAGCAATGGCGAAAAATTCTGAAACCGAAACAATACGCGGTGCTGCGGCGTAAAGCGACCGAAAGCCCATTTACCGGTGAGTATTACACTAATCATAGAAAGGGCGTGTACTATTCAGCCGCCTCGGCCCAGCCAGTGTTTCATTCGGATGCAAAATTCGATTCCGGCTCAGGCTGGCCGAGTTTCTACGAACCGATTTCCCCGGATGCCGTGGTATTAGTAGAGGACCATAGTCATGGCATGTACCGCATAGAAGTAGTAGACAGTCACTCCGGCTCCCATTTGGGACACGTGTTTTCCGACGGCCCGGACCCAACCGGCCTGCGCTTCTGCATTAACTCACGGGCCCTCATGTTTGTGCCGGAAGGCGGGGAAGCTCCCCAGCCCCCCGCTGCCTAATAAATTAATGGAGCGCGGAGAGCTTGACTATATGAACATTTTCTATTAAATTAGTAATCGTTCCGATTAAGGATAAATGAATATGGCCGATACGGTGTACAGAAAGAGCAAGCAACGGGAATACATATTGGAATACCTCAAGTCGACTGATTCACACCCGACTGCGCAAATGATCTACGATGGAATTCGGGCAAAGTTCCCGCATTTGAGCCTCGGAACTGTCTACCGCAACCTGAACATCTTGGTCAAACAGGGCAAGATAAACCGCCTTCAATACGGCAGCACATTCGACCGGTACGATGCCGATATCTATGAGCATTACCATTTTATATGCGAGCAGTGCGGCAAGGTATACGATATGCTGCTCGAACCGAAGGACGATCTTGAGAAACTGGCCGAAGGTAAGTCCGGTCATAAGGTAAACGGGCATAAAATCGACTTTTTCGGTATATGCGAAAAATGCCGCAAGAAAAATTGAGCAGCATTTTTTTTAGTTGTAAGTAATAATCGTTACGATTATTAAAATATTTTTATTATACAAGGAGAAACACATGGAAACCAACATGCCACTTTTAGGAGACAGATTCCCGGAGATGGAAGTAAAGACCACCCACGGTGTGAAAAAGCTACCCCACGACTATAAAGGAAAATGGGTGGTATTGTTCTCGCATCCGGGCGACTTTACTCCCGTATGTACTACTGAGTTCGTCTCTTTTGCCAAAAAGGCGGAAGAGTTCAAACAGGCAGGAGCGGAACTCCTCGGGCTTTCCATCGACCAGGTTCACAGCCACATTAAATGGACCGAATGGATCAATGACAAGCTGGATGTAAAAATTCCCTTCCCGATTATTGCCGATGAGATGGGTAAAGTTGCCCAATCCCTCGGAATGGTGCACCCCGGAAAGGGCACGAATACCGTTCGTGCAGTCTTCTTGATCGACCCCAAAGGTTTCATCCGTCTGGTGCTGTACTATCCCCAGGAAATCGGCCGGAATATGGATGAAGTCCTGCGTTCCCTGAAAGCCCTGCGGGTATCCGATGACAACGGCGTCGCCACCCCGGCGAACTGGCCGAACAACGAGCTGATCGGCGACCGTGTTATTATTCCGCCGGCATCAACCGAGCAGGATGCGGAGAAGCGCCTCAAGGAGTACGAAGGCTACGACTGGTGGTTCTGCCACAAATCACTTTAGGCTAAGCCTAATCAAGACAGGGGCTGCCTGAGTTCTTACTCAGGCAGCCGTTTTAATCTGCATCAAATATGCCTTGTCATGGTTCGTACGATTGTCCATCCCTAATAAAAGTAATATTAGACTAAATAACTAAACTTGCATAATTTTGTAATTACCTGCATAATCAATAGGTCCACACAGGAGGTAGTTATGAAGTTAAACGCCAAACTTCTGATAATACTGATTGTTCTCCCCCTAATTTTACTCATTGGGGCAGGCTATTTATCATTTATAACCCAACGCAACATGCTGCAGGCAGAAAAGGAACAGCAAACCTTGCTTTACACAGAAAAGCTGGCTCTTAACCTTTCCAGCATCATGCAGCAACAAAAACAGACTCTGGAAGATTTTTCACGCATTCCCTTTACAACCGAAATGATAAAGGCAATGCCGGATTCCAATGTACATGAAGAATTCCTGAACCTACCCGAATATGGGCCCTACTTAGAGATTGCCAAAGCCTTTGCAGAAGATCCCAAGGTAGGTCTGATTTATGCGGCTGGCCCCAATAGTTTGAACGCCCTGGCCAATTTTTGGATCACTTTGCCGGAAGGCTACGACGCTCGGGAGAGACCGTGGTACACCGCTGCTATGCAAAGCGACGAGTTCACAATAACCGAGCCCTACGTTGACCAGTCTACCGACGAAGGCAACATTGTTTTAAGCGCCTCCATGCCGGTCCGGGAAAACGGACAGATAATCGGCGTCTCGGCAATCGATATGACCCTGAACGATCTCATTAGCTACTTGCAGGGGGAAACCGAATCCAGTATCGGCGGTATTTACCAGATATCCCGTAAAAAGGGA
>CAZWDV010000007.1:0-54591 GCA_964632675.1 uncultured Sediminispirochaeta sp. | reverse complement strand
TCGCTTATCTTCGGCGAGGGACAAGAGACGCTCTCAGTGAGTTTTTCGGAGTTTCTCACCAACTCCGGGGTAAACCAGAATGAAAAAATGTTGAATATAGTAAATGAACAATCGAGCGGCATTACCAGCGTATCGGCGAATGCTGATAATCTGTTTAAAAACAGCATTTTCGGGTACACACAGGTTGAGCTTACCCCCTGGACTGTCAGCGTAGTGTATCCGAAAAGCGAACTGCAAAAGCAGGTCATCGGACCAGTGCTGAAAGCCACAGTTACCAGTACATTACTCATTCTGGCAGTACTCCTCTTGGCATTTCTCATCATTAACCGGACAATTGTACGCTCAATAACCCTTACTACCAGAAACCTGCAGGAGATTTCTCAGGGCGCCCGCGATTTGACGGTGCAAATGGATGTAAAAACCCAGGATGAAATCGGTATCCTCGCCGAATCGTTCAATAGCTTTGTCGACCGCTTGCAGGAAATCATAAAAACCGTAAAAGGTGATATGCAGTCTATAAACCAGCGACAGAACGATCTGGCCGCCAATGCGGAAGAAACTTCCTCCGCTTCTACTGAAATCAGCTCTAACGTACAAAATATCAATAAAGAAATCGAACGGCTAGATAACGAGGTTCAAGATGAGTCCTCGGCTATTGAAGAGCTGCGCCGCACAGTCGAAAATCTCAAAAACAACGTGGAATCCCAGAGTTCCGCGATTACCCAGTCAACCGCCTCGATTGAGGAGATGATGGCCAGCCTGCAGAGTGTAGCCCAAACCATCGAAAATAAGCAGGCCGCCTCACAATCCCTGTCAAAAACCATAGAGGAGGGCAGCAAAACAGTCGAGGAATCGAGCCGGGCCATAGAAGAGATAGTTCAGCAGGCCGGCCGCATTACCGAGATCTCAGAAGTTATCACCAATGTAGCCGGCCAGACTAACCTTTTGTCTATGAATGCAGCCATCGAAGCGGCCCACGCCGGCGAATCCGGGAAAGGTTTTGCAGTAGTTGCAGATGAAATCCGTAAGCTGGCCGAGGCCTCCCAGAACAACTCGAAACAGATTAGCACGACTATCAAAGAGATCCTGGAATCCCTCGAAAGTGCTTCGAAGGCCTCCCACACCAACCTGGAAACCTTCGATGTGATTAGACGGGAAACCCGGGAGACTGTAGACGCCTTCAACGAAATTAACTCCAATACACAGGAGCTTTCGCAGGGCAGTCGGCAAATCCTCGAAGCCATTACCGATCTGAACCATATTGCTTCCGAAGTAAAAAGCGGGTCGGATGAAATGCTCGAATCGGTTGATGTCGTGAGCAAAGTAACCGAACGGGTAACCCAGATCTCGGCCACAGTAAAAACGGGAATTCATGAAATATCCAGCGGTACCAATGAGATTGCAGAATCGATGAACTACGTCGAGAACGTCATTCAGGACATTACGGAAAAGGTGAGCGCAATTTCACAAGAGGTTGAGCAGTTCAAGACCGAAGACGATTCGGACGAACCGAAGGGTGAACCGCAGTAAACAGCAATTCAAACTTTACATTTTAATTGCTGCTATTGACAGAACCTGCGGTTATAGGTATATTTTTCATACCGTCGTGGGGGTGTAGCTCAGTTGGCTAGAGCGCGTGAATGGCATTCACGAGGTCATGGGTTCGATTCCCACCACCTCCACTACCTTTTTTTATACGGGAAAAGTTTTGAGTGACCAATCATTTTCAGGAGATATTGATCCTGAAGTCGCCGAGTTAATGGGAATTGACGAGGAAGACAACGAGGAAGCTCCTGATTTTGCCGATTTATTCGGCGAGCCAAAAGCAGACAAACCCCCATCATCAGTTGAAGACCTAGATTTAAACAAAAGCAGTTTCCCGGCAATTGAAAAATTTTTTAAAGACGAAGCGAATCCAATATTCTCGTCCACCGACTACTATAAGCAGGCCCTTTCGGGAGAGGGTGAGCCGGCCAAACGAGTTCATTCACTGCTGGCGCAATTCCTCAATGTACAGGATCCGAAAGAACGTTCTCTCTACCGTAATAAACTCATCTCAGCCTATTGGAATTTAGCCGCTTCGATTGCTGCAAAGATTCACACCAAACTTCCCGAACCGAAACGCTATATGCTGCGTTTCGGGTATTTGCTGCCCACAGCTGTTTCGAAGGAACAGCGCGAGATGCTGTCCCGGGTGATCGACGAGAATCATACCGGTGAGCCTATTCACTATATTGACGAGTGGCTCTACAAAGTTGCAATGGGACGAATAGGTCAGTCGGCACAGGACGAGGTAAAAATAAATCAGAAAAATCGCGGCGATCGTGTTATGGTCCAAGCCGAAAAGGCACGGGGAAACCGCGATGTACAAATCGGGCAGATAAAGTCGAAGATGAGCGAGCTCGAGTCGATAGAGCAGCTCCTGCAGTCCCGGGCCGGCGCTCTCAATTCGCACCAGCCCATGGATGAGTACTATGGACTGAAATCTCCCTACACTCCGGAACAGCGCAGCGCATTGAGCGAAATAAACCAGCTGGTCAAACGCCTGTCTAGTATAGACAAAGAGCTGTCTTCACTGTTTAGACAGCTCGAAGAGGCGGATCAGTTATTGGAAAAACTGGAAAACAAGGCCGACGATTTAGGGGCCGCTACGCAGGTCGATGCGAAAACTATTGAACAGGAGTTCAACTCCGTACGCCAAATGGCCAAAATGAGTGTCGGCCGCCAGGGAAACCATATTCCTTTTCTCATGAAGCAGTACTTTCGGGCCCTCGATTTCGAGCTCGGCACCCGGGAAAATGTCATTAAGCAGCTCGCCGATATAGAGAGAGTCGACCCCGATGTGTTTCAGCGCAGCTTCAAACAACAGACCAATCGTATAGTACCCCACATCATCTTGGTTCCCTGTTACGGCGATCGAGGCATCTGCTGGGAACCCTTTGAGAAATACAACCGTGCCACCAGCCGCGGCCGGGTCGCACTTCCGATGTATCCGAAAGACCTGCGTTCAGCCATTATCATAGCCATTGCAGACTTGCGCTGGCAGGTTGCCAAAGAAAAAGCGCAACACTACTGGATGGAAGAGGGTCTGACCGGCAATTACTACATGTGGTTTGAGGGTCAGAAATTGCGCGGCGATGTGAAAGAATATTTTATTCAGGACTATCTGCTGTGGATTACAAAAGAGAGTGAGGGAACCCAAAAACTCAACCGTGAAGTTCGCGGAATCTTTTGGCGCTATATGCCCTTTCCACAGGAGCTCAAAGACACCCTCAGAAACCGCGGATTCGTGTACAACGATCTGTACAAAAAAGATAAAAACAGAGCTATGTCGGACGGATACTAAACCGGCTGTCTTTACTTCTTGAACCTTGTAAAAATCGGATGAAAATATTTCTCCATATCAATTTTGCTCGATAGAAATTTAATTGCCCGATGGTAGATGAAGAACGCTCCGGCTATAGAAGCGACAAACAGCAATAAAAACAGAATTTGGGCAGTTCCGGCACTTATATTTTCTCCAGCTACCGCACTGATCGCAGTCAAACCGACGGCCAAAATAAGCACCATCATTATAATATTAAAAACAGTAGCTCCCAGTACGAACAGGAGCGTATTTACCTTTTTATTCATGCGAATCTTCTCCCTTTTCAAAAATAAATGAAAATGCTAACACAATTCCGGCCACTACAACTGCGGAGTCGGCTATATTAAAAGTCGGCCATCTCTCCAAACCGAACAAGCCGTAGAAGCGTACATCGATAAAATCGACTACCCCTGCGGGGCGAAACACACGGTCGATCATATTTCCAAAACCGCCGCCGATAATTCCGGCCACAGCCCAACGTTGCAGCTGGGTAAACTCATCGGTTTTAATAAAATACACGCTGAGCAGTACTAAAAGTATCAGCGGAAGTATGATAAACAGAATCGTACGGGTCTGCTCGGGGAGAGACCGGCCTATACTAAAGGCAATAGCCAGGTTGCGCGTATGTATAATCCGCAAAAAACCGCCCCAAAAAGAGGCTCCGATGGTATGCAGCGGTATGCCGGCAACTATGAGGGCTTTAGTAATTTGATCCACCCCTATTATTGCCAAAGAGAGCCACAAGGGCTTGAGAGCGGATTTCAAATTATCCGCCGGCACTACTGTATTCATTCCTATAGTCCTGTCGGCACGTCGACAAACTGCACCGCGAGGCCTTTATCCGTGCTCACTTTTTCCATCAAACTCTGCACTCCGTATACTTCGGTATTGTAGTGTCCGGCGGAAATGAGGTTGATCCCGCCCTCTAGGCAGGTGTGGTATACCTGATGATTCAGCTCACCGGTTATGTACAAGTCGAGCCCTTCTTCAAGAGCCTGTCCGACCTCTTTATCAGCTCCGCCGGAAATTATTCCAAGGGTTCGTATTGTATCGGGACCGAAGGGAAGCACTCCTAAGGCACTTTCACGGCTTAGCTCGAGGCTACTCAATATTTCCTCTACAGTCGCTTCGGCGGGCAGTACGCCTTTTACACCGATTTTTACTCCATGATAATCGCCAAAAGGTTGTCGCTGCTGCAGGTTCAACCGATCGGCTATGCCGGCATTGTTCCCAAGGGTCGACTCCATATCCAGCGGCAAATGGGCGGCATATAGAGCGATTCCGTTCTCCAGCAAAAACTTGATACGGCGGTAATGCTCGCCGGTAACTGCAATCGGTTTTCCCCAGAAAAGACCATGATGAACGCACAACAGTTGCGCCCCGCTCTGGGCAGCTCGTTCAAAACTGGCCATACACGCATCCACTGCGAAAGCCGCTTTTGAGACCTCCGCATCGAGAGCACCCACTTGCAGTCCATTCAAGGAGTAATCTGACCGGGCAACTTCTTCGAGGGGCAACAGAGAATTCAAATACTGTACTACTTCACGTAATTGCATAGCTCCATTATAGTAAGACATATATTGCTTGACAAGCACTCGGCCGCATCCCTATAGTTGAGTTTACGGAGTAAAAATGGAACATCGTGAATTGCCTGCTGATCAAATTTCGATATCGATCGATATAAATGAAATCGAAGAGTTGCAAAAGAGTATCGAACTACCGGATGTAATCGGGCAACCCCGTGCCCTAAGGGCCCTGCAGATGGGAACCGAGATTCGAGGCCGCGGATACAATATTTTTGTGACCGGCCAGTCCGGAACCGGACGCACTACTTCTATTAAAAAGGTACTCTCCCAATACAAATCGAAAGACATCCCCCTTCGAGACATCGTGTTTGTCTACAATTTTATAGAACCCGATTATCCGCAGGTACTCTACCTCGAACAAGGGCAGGGCCGCGCATTCAAACACGCCGTTCACCAGTTGATTGAAGATATGAAGGGCCTACTCCGTAAGAAGCTCGACAGCGATTCGTACAAACAGGAGCGGGATCGCCTTATCGGCATGATCGAGCAGGAGGAAAATCGGGCTTTGACCGAATTCGAAGAAAAGATCAACCGAAAAGGCTTCAAACTGGTACATATCCATGAGGAAGACAGCGATTCGACCGACATAGTTCCCCTCTACAAGGGCCGGTCAGTAAATTTCGAGGAGCTACAGCAGCTGGCCCAGTCCGGAGAGCTTAGCAACGACTACTGGAATCGTACCCGGGAGCACTACTACCAACTGATGGACGAAATGCGACACCTGTTTCAGGAGCTGAAAGACGGGCGGGCCGCCCTTGAAAATGAACTGGAAAGCCTGCAGATAGAAACAGTTACTCCGGGAGTAGAAGAAGAAGTCGAGCGGCTCAAGGAACACTACACTGAAAAAGCAGTTGCAGAGTACCTCGAAGGGTTGAAAACCGATATTGTTCATCATCTGTTTCTGTTTTTACGCGAACAGCCTACCGACGACAGCGGGAATCCCGCTTTGGTGCGTTACGGCGTAAACGTACTGGTGGACAATGGCAATACGACCACCGTGCCGGTTATTTTTGAACATCATCCGTCCGCCACCAACCTGTTCGGAACCATCGAGAGTCGACTGGACCTCAACGGTCAGAGCCGCAGCACCTTTATGATGATAAAAGCCGGTTCGCTTATACGGGCTTCCGGCGGCTTTTTGGTACTCAATGCTCAGGATATCCTCAGAAACGAAGATCTGTGGGACCACCTAAAGCGGGTATTGCAAACCGAGCAGGTCGAGATTCAACCGAGTGAGCACGTGGTGAGCTTTCAATACACCATGATGAAACCCCAGCCGATTAAGATTGATACAAAAGTAATCGTGGTGGGAACTGAAAACCTCTACGACTATCTGTACAACCAAGACACCGACTTTCACAAGCACTTCAAAATATCCGCCGAATTCGACTCGGTAATGCCGCTTTCACAGGATAACCTGGCTCGTTATATCGGTTTTATTCGCATGATTGAAGATGATGAAAAGCTGCTGACCTTCGAAAGCGACGGTATTGCCCGGGTGGTGCAGTACGGCATTCTACTGGCCGAACAGCGGGATAAAATCAGCACCGAGTTTTCGCTGGTAGCCGACCTATTGAGGGAGTCCAGCTACTGGGCCCAAAAAATGGGCCGCAAAAAAATTGGCCGCGAGGCGGTTGAAAAGGCCCTGAACGAGCGCAAATACCTGGCCGGGCTGCCGGAAGAGAAAATGGTAGAGATGATCTCCACCGGCGAAATCAGCATGATGTTCAGCGGCCGTAAAATCGGCACTATCAACGGGTTAGCGATACACGACCGCGGCTATTACAGCTTCGGGCTGCCAACGGTGGTCTCAGCGCGGGTAGCCCCGGGCAATGAAGGCATTATCAACGTCGAACGTGAGGTAGGACTCTCGGGAGAGATACATGACAAATGGGTGCTGATTTTAGAGGGATACTTGCGTAATAAGTACGCCCGTTCCTTCCCCCTCTCGATGTATGCGAGCCTCTGTTTTGAGCAGTCCTACAGTGAGATCGACGGAGATTCGGCCTCCGCCGCCGAGGTTTACGCCCTGCTGTCTGCAGTTGCAGATAAGGCCTTTGACCAGGGAATTGCCGTAACCGGATCGGTAAACCAAATGGGTGAGATCATGCCGGTCGGCGGTATTTCGGAAAAAATCGAAGGCTTCTTTTCGATGTGCAAACTCTTCGGCCTGACCGGTTCGCAGGGAGTAATTATTCCGGAGAAAAACCGCCAGAATGTAATGGTGAACTCCGCTGTCCGTGAGGCCATCGAATCGGGCAAATTCCACATCTATCCGATTCACACTATCGACGAGGGCCTGGAAATTTTAACCGGAATGGTATCCGGTACCCGTAGTGCCCGCGGAACATTTCCCAAGGATTCGATAAACGCCCATATAGAACATCGTTTGAAGGAAATGGCCAATCAGGTGAAGAATTATTCCGGATAAGCCCTTTTTTATGCTTGACTTTCGTTTTGATAGACTTATGATATAGGGCGTATTATATAAATAAGAATAAAATTGCGGGTGGTGTGTATGTCTCCAGCGGTGAATACCGAACAGGTAAAAAAAGCTATTCGAAGCTCGGTTCCTTTAGCGATAAAAACCTATACTCTTCCTCACGAAACCGAAGAATATCTGGAAGAAATTCTGGCCTACTTCATGAAAGAGTTCGGCCAGGATCATCTTAAAGACAGAATTGCCTACTGCATGAAAGAGTTGGCTGTAAATGCAAAAAAAGCCAACACCAAACGGGTCTACTTTCAGGAAAAGCAGCTGGACATCGCTAACCCGAAAGACTATGAAGAGGGTATGCGCACCTTCAAGGACGATACACTTTCAAATATAAACCATTATCTGGAGCAACAGAAAGAGGCCGGCCTCTACATCAAAATTGTCTTTCAGGTAAAACAGAGAACTTTCACCCTCAGCATTAAAAACAACACCGAAATTTCTCGCAAAGAACAGATGCGGGTGTACGACCGCATTGCCCGATCCCGGGCCTTCGAAACCATGGAAGAAGCCCTGTCCACGGTAATCGACGATTCAGAGGGCGCTGGACTGGGAATTGTAATTCTGGTCCTGATGCTGAAAAAAATCGGACTGGACGAAGATGCATTTGATATCGACGTGGAAAACGGAGAAACCGTAGCCCGTATCACTATTCCCTTCTCAGAAGTTCACGCTGAAAGCCTCGATGTACTGAGTGAAGAGATTGTAAGAGAAATCGACGAGCTACCGCAGTTTCCGGATAACATTCTCCACCTACAGAAACTAATCAACGATCCGGATTCTGAGATTAGCACCATTGCCCGCGATATCAGTACCGACCCCTCGCTTACCGCCGACTTATTGAAAGTGGTAAACTCCGCGCAGTTCATGCTGCCCAAACGGGTGGACAACATTGTAGAAGCAGTCAAACTGGTTGGCTTGCGGGGCCTGAAGAACCTGCTGTACTCCTATGGAACCCAACAGATCCTGAACCAGCAGATGAAATGGCTCTGGAACCACTCCTACAAAACCGCTTTTTACGCATATAACCTCGCTAAAAACTTCAAGCGCAAAAAAGACCTGCTCGATGATGCGTACGTGGGAGGTATCCTACATGACATGGGCAAAATCATTTTCAGCGAAGTCCATCCACAACTCCTCGAAAAAATTTCTAGTTTCTGTGATGAGCGCGGAATCGACCGGGAAATGTTTGAGGATCTGTCAGCCGGATTGAACCACGCTGAAATCGGGGGGCGTATCGCCGAGAAGTGGAACTTCCCCACTACTCTCATCGAAGCCATCCGCTATCACCATGAACCCATCAACTGCGACCCGTCAATGCGCGATGTCGTGTACACCGTGTATCTGGCCAACGCGCTGGTTAATCTTGAAGACGGTGAAATAGCCTACGAACAGCTGCATCCGGCGGTACTCCGCAGCTACGGCATAAAGAGCGAAGATCAGGTACAGGTTATCATCGAACGGCTCTCCCGGGCATTTGAACAGGAAGCCACCAAACGCGAAAACATGTAGACAACGGAAAAAACCTATCGTCTTTGTTGACTTTCAGATATCTATATATTATATTCACTATACAATTAATATTAATAGACTATTACGGAGGTACGCTATGGCAGTTGCTCTCTATTCAACTCCCACATGCGCCTATTGTCGCAAGGCAAAAGATTATTTACGGCAAAGACAGATAAATTTTACTGAATACAACGTTGCGTCAGACCAGGCCAAAGCAGATGAGATGGTTCGAAAATCGGGCCAGATGGGTGTTCCCGTCATCGATGTGAACGGACGCATCATTGTAGGATTTAATCAACCGGAAATTGAGCGGGCATTGCATCGCTAATTTCATACATACCCCCTAATCCCTTATATTCACCGCAGAATTACACAATTCTGCGGTGTTTTTTTATTTCCTTCTGAAAATTTGAAGCAGCTCCCCACTTTTCGACCTCTGTAGGAATGAAGACTTACACTGAGGAGGTGGTATGAAACCAATCTACGAAATCCGGAGTATTGAGGCGGAAATAGTGCAGGAAAAACTGTATGTGCGGGCCGACCTGCATAATACCGAGAATCATCAGCAGATTGTGGGGTATCTGCCGGCCCGCGAGACGGCCGCCCTGCTTCCACGGGAAATAATAATCGGAAAGGGAACTACTGCACCGGAGTCGATAGTGGATATCATTAACGAACTGCTTGCAAAGCTGGCTGCCCACAGACAGGCGAAAATATGGGAGTATCAAGGCACAATTTACTTTGGTTTCCTAAAGTGGAGGACAGTCCGTATCAATGAGAAAGCGGCCTGAGTGATCGCCACCAGGCCTGCAGCAGGATACCGCAGGCAACCGCAACATTCAGCGACCCCTTGGCACCCTGCAGTGGAATTGAAACAATACCCGCACTTGTTTCGGCAATTCTCCTGGCTTCCGGGCTTATTCCCAGCTCCTCGGAGCCGAGCACTGCAACCCCCTTTGCGGGAAAATGAAACTCATCGATCGGTGTGCCGCCGAGCTCCAATGCATACACCGGAAGCTGTTCGGCCACCGCTTCCAGCGAGGCTTCCTTCCACGGCACGGCGCTTGTGGCTCCCATAGAGGTTCGCAGGGCCCGCGTGTGCTGCGGATCGGCAGTAAAGGGCGAGAGAAACAGCTGTTCGACTCCAAAAGCCTCGGCGGTGCGGAAAATAGATCCAACGTTATACGGAGACCGTATTTCATCGAGATACAAAGCAATCGGGATAATACTTTCCGCGGATCGTGCCAAAGACCCGCTCGCGGGATCGAAGAAATCCCAATCCGCAGGTACGATACCCAGCGCCGCCATTATACCGTACTTCACATTGTGAAGAGTGTGCCGATAGTGCTCCGTGGGTTCAACCGGCAGGGCACTGAGTTTTTCAACTTCCTCGCGCAGCACAGGACTCAGGAGCATTGCTTCCGAGGCCAAGAGCAGAAGCACCTGCCGCATATAGTGCTGATCCACACCTCCTCCACTAGCAAGTGTACGTTCCCACTCTTCGAGCATGGTTATGATTTTTCTGACTCTTGTTTTTGGTGGAAGGGTTTTGAGTTTTTGTAGCGTAATCATCTAAAGCGCGTCTTTGAGATAGGCGTAAATTTCCTGGCTGGATACCGCCTCCGGCAAGGCCTCCAAAAAAGGTATTTCGAGAAGTTTAGCGGCGGCATCTGAGAGGTGTTTCTCCTCTACACCGACTTCGCTGAGCCGTCCCGGCAGATTCTCCACACCCAATGAAGCCCTGAGCGATTCCACCACCCGATCAGCAGCCGCCACAACAGAAAGACCCTTCAGGTTTTCCCCTAAGATGTTCCCCATTCTGGCTACCTTTTCAGGACACACTCTTAGTCCGTATTCCAGCACGTAGGGCAACAAAATGGTAGCAATAATCGGTTGAGGAACCTGAACCAAGCGGCCTAGCGTATACGCGGCGGCGGTTCCCCAGCCCGGCGAGCTCATACTCAAACCGTAGCTGGCGAAAAACCCGGCTTGCTGAGCCTGAAACAGCGTTTCGGTTGCATCCGGGGTTTGCAAATGGGCCGGCATAGTATTTATAGCCACTCCGATACCCCGTAAAGAGAGGGTTTCCGAGAAAAAAGTGGCTTTACGTGAAAAATAGCCTTCGACGGCCAGAAGCAGAGTATCCAGCAGCGCGGCCACCCGATATTTTCGAGAAAACTCCTTAAGAAGGGTCGGGTCCTGAATAACTGCACAGGGTCGAAAACTATCCACATGCACGAACCGGGTGCTTTTGTCGTATCTGTCACCCAATACCATTCCCCCGTTAAACAGAAACGGGCTGCGTGAAGTTGCCGGTACCTCCACATATGGCAAGGTTTCACCATACTCAGCTTGACCATCGTAGAGTTGCTGCAACTCTATTTTTCGCGGTGTAAGCAGTGCCACCGCCCGCGCAACCGACAGGGCGTCAATATCGCCGTATCCGATTACCCCTTCAATGTAGCTGATCCGCGCCAGATCCATCACTGCTTCTACCACAGAATCGCTGGAAAAGGGGCTTATCTCCGGTGCCACGATGATATCGACTCCGTTGGCTTCGGCAGTCTTGCGAAGGCTTTTTAATCCGGCTCCATCCATCAGATGTGCATTTGTCACCAGAAGCACGCGCCTACAATCGGCCAGGCACGCTCGTCCAAGCTGAGAAATAGCACCATAGTAACTAAAAATATGGCTCGGTACATACAGTTCTAGATCATTCACCCTTGTCAGCCCTCATTCATAAAAAAAGGCAGAGAGCGTATCCCTGCCTCGTGCGCATTATTAACGTACCACTCTCCTGTAGAATGGATCAACTGATATCAAACAGTTTAATCACAGAATCGGCAACTTCATCAACAACTTTACCATTTATATAGTTCGGGTCTTTGAGTTTTTCTTTTACCTCGGCCACGCGATCCCATCGAATATCATCGGCAGCCTTCACCTGCTCGGCAATCTTGTATACCTCGCCCATGGTCTTTGCATCCGCAGAAATGTTGATGGAATCCTTAGGATCCGTCTTTTCCGCCTTATGGACTTTGTGATTCTTTGTGAGTTTCGAAATTGGATCGATAGGTCCTATTCCCTCAATGTTCATTGCCGACTCCTACCTTTCACTTTACTTATCGTCATCTTCCCTCTATATGTTAACTCTTTTTCCGGCCGGAAACAAGTAGTGCAAACTCGCCTTTGAGGGAATTTCTCCCCTCTAACGCTTCCAGCACCCCCGCGCAAGTACCGCTGATAAACTCTTCATGCAATTTGGTCATTTCCCTACCAATTAGTACTTGCCGCTCAGGTTCTTTTTCGGCGATATCCGCCAAAATCTTCAGTATTCTATGGGGAGATTCGTAAAGAACGAAATTTTCTTCTCTTTCCAGCAACTCTGCGATACGTTTACCCCGCTTTCCGCCCTTCGGACTGAGGAATCCGTCAAAAATAACCGTACGTCCACCGAACTCCGATACGCTCAACAGCGTGGTAAAGGCCGAAGGACCGGGTATCGGGACGATGGGATAGCCGGCTGCCCGGATCTCGCCGACCAGCCGCACCCCCGGATCACTGAGCCCCGGCGTGCCGGCATCACTCACATACGCCACGTCCTGCCCCTCTTCGAGGCGTTGGAGCAGTTTACCAGCCGCCTGTACCTCGTTCTGGGACCGGCAGCTGACCAGGGGCTTGGAAATCTCGAAGTGCGTCAGGAGCTTGCGGGTATGCCGGGTATCTTCACATGCGATGGTATCGACCCCCTTCAGCACTTTTAGTGCCCGCAGTGTAATGTCGCTGAGGTTTCCGATAGGAGTTGCTACAATAAAAAGCGTTGCCACAAGCTCATTCTACCCGCTACAATAGAAACAGGCAATAAGCCTGTCTTAACAGCAGGAATTCTAATTTTGGAAGTCAAAAGACTTCCAAAATTAGAATAACTTCAAACCCTTTAAGGTAAATTACTTACCCTAAAGAAAATGTGAGCATTCTAAATTTGAAAATTTTATAAAAATTTTCAAATTTAGAATTGCTGTCTTAACAGCCAATTTTATGTCTTTGGAGATGCATCATAGAAATTTTAGTACTGTTCCTGACCGGGGCCCTGATTACCACGCTGCTCTATATCGGATTCAAGGGCCAAGCTATGTATAGGAACCGTGACCCCAACCCCCGCCGCCGACACTCTCGGAAGGACCGGGAAGGGCCCTTAATTTATCCAGAACAAACCGACAAGCACCACGCCCCCGGCTTCCACCGTTGTCCGTTGTGCGGTACGGTGCTGGAAAAATCGGAGAAGGTTCGCAGCGTACTATATCCCGGCAAACCTGACAGTATGATGGAGATTTTCGGCTGTCCATATTGCTATTCCGGCCACTTTGGGAGTGTCGCCGCAGCTTCCCCGGATAGATCTAAAACTACCCGACACCGCCGTCTGAAACCCCGTAGCTGTCCCGTGTGTAAACAGGAGCTACCGCCGAAGGGAATGGTCTATGCCCGCTTTTTTCAATCCACCGAACGCCGGCACGCCCATGTGCTCGGCTGTACCCAGTGCTACACCCGTCGCCAGCGCTAATTTGTCACTCCGGAATTCTGACCGGTTCCCCCAGAAAGCGGGGTTCGGTCCGGAAAATGTAGACATCCAGTACGGCCTTTACCTTAGCGAGCAACTCACGCACCAGCACCTTCAGGCCGAACTCCGCGGGAACGCTGCCGGCGGCATACCCGACCGCATCGATTCCCTTATGCCGCGCAATAAACACCGCCCGTTGCCCGTGAAACTCCTGTGTAATAACAGTCACTTTCTCCTGTCCGAAAACCTCTTTGCAGCGCACCACCGAATCCAGGGTTCGAAAGCCGGCGTAGTCGGGAAAAATACGGTCAGATGGCACCCCCCTCTCTTCGAGTTCGGTTTTCATTACCTGGGGCTCATTGTAAGAGTTTTTCGAATTATCGCCGCTGACGATGATGTAATCTATTTTTCCGGCCTGGAACAGTTGTTTTGCAGCGTCCATCCTATACCGAAAATACGGGTTTGTACCGCCTCCGCGCAGGTACTGGCTGGTGCCGAGTACAAGCCCCACCCGGTTATGCGGAAGCGAGTCGATAGAGTGGTGTATAAAATCGCCTGTGGTAGAAATGATGTGGTAGTTGCTGCCCAAAATTACCACCACCAGACCGATCCATAGGAGATGCAGTATAATCATTCGCTGTTTCAATTGAAGGGATTATAATGCAGCACTTGTTTTTTGGGAAGCCTCTGGGCGAATACCTGAGCGTATTCCTACTTGAATAGCACTTACAGTAATGATAAAGTCTTGCCATGGAAAAGATGAAACGAACGGCAACTTGCGGAGAATTGGAAAAATCCAGGACCGGAGAAGAAGTCGTCCTGAACGGTTGGGTTCATCGTACGCGTGACCATGGCGGTATTCACTTTGTGAGTGTGCGCGACCGCTACGGTGTTACTCAGGTAGTCATTGATGAGGATGCTCCCGAAGTCCTCAAATCGGTAGCCCGTGATGTAAAGCGGGAGTACTGTATTGCAGTCAAAGGAACGGTGCGGGCCCGCCCGGATGAAATGGTGAACACCGAAATGGCCACCGGCGATATCGAGGTGCAGGGCAAGGAGATAGAAATCCTGACCCGCTGTGAACCCCTGCCCTTCAACATCGATGAGTGTACCGACGCTAAAGAGGAACTTCGCCTTACCTATCGGTATCTCGACCTGCGCTCTTTCAGCATGCAGCGCAAGATAAAGCTGCGTGCAGACGCGACCTTTGCGGTTCGTGAGTATCTGAAGGGCCGCGGTTTCATGGAAATCGAAACCCCGTCGATGATCCGTTCCACCCCGGAGGGCGCCCGCGACTTTCTGGTGCCCGCACGGCTGCATCCCGGGAAGTTTTACGCCTTGCCCCAGAGCCCGCAGCTCTTCAAGCAGCTCTTGATGGTTTCGGGCTTTGACCGCTACTTTCAGATAGCCCACTGTTTCCGCGACGAAGACGCCCGCGGCGACCGCCAGCCCGAGCACACTCAGATCGATATGGAGATGAGCTTTGTCTCCAAAGAAGAAGTTTTCGACGTAATCGAGGGTATGCTGGCGCATGTCTTCAAACAGACTCTGAATGTCGACCTGGAAACCCCCTTCATCCGTCTCAGTTACCATGATGCAATGAATAAATACGGCAGCGACAAACCTGATCTACGCTACGACCTGGAAATGCAGGATTTTGGCGAGATGGCCGCCAAGAGCGGCTTCAATGCATTTAAATCGGTTGTCGATGAAGGCGGTACGGTCAAAGCCCTAGTAGCCCCCGGCTGCGGCGGCTACTCCCGTAAACAGATCGACCAGCTCGAAAAAGACGCCAAAATCTACGGTGCCAAAGGGCTGGCCTGGATAAAGGTAACCGATGAAGGGCTCGACGGCGGCGTTGCCAAGTTCTTTTCCGAACAAGCCGATGAGATTATCGCTTCACTCGGTGCAAAAGCCGGCGACCTTATTTTGGCGGTAGCCGACAAGTGGAACACCGCCTGTACTTCGCTGGGCGCTGTACGCAGCCGGCTGGGCAAGGAGCTCGGGCTGGCCACTCCGGGGGTTTTCCGCTTCGGCTGGGTTATCGACTTTCCGCTTTTCGAGTGGGATGAAGAGGACGAACGCTGGGAGGCCGCCCACCACATGTTTACCATGCCCCAGGAGCAGTATTTGGACAACATGGAAGAGGACCCCGGTGCCGTAAAAGGCGACCTGTACGACCTGGTCTGTAATGGATACGAGATGGCCTCCGGTTCCATCAGAATCCATGACCCGGAAATCCAGAAGCGGATTTTTAATATCGTCGGCTTCTCGGAAGAAGAGGCCGAGCGCCGCTTCGGCTTCCTGCTGAAGGCTTTCCAGTACGGTCCGCCCCCCCACGGCGGAATCGCCCCGGGACTCGACCGCCTGATTATGGTCATGGCCCAGGAAGACTCCATCAAAGAGGTAATTGCGTTTCCGAAGAACAACGTCGGCGCCTCGCCGATGGACGACTGTCCGGCCCCGGTCGATCAGGACCAGCTGGATATGCTGCACCTGCAGCTCAACCTGCCCAAAGAAAAAGAAGATTAGTACGCGCTATAGGGCCGTACTTCGCGAATATCGATTTTAATACGGACTTTGGAATGGAACCCCCCTGCGTCGATTACGGTGTAGGGGGGTTCTTGCAGTGCCACCGCCGCTTGAATGCGGCTGGGCTTGTTCTTGTAGCGCGGCCGCAGATACTCCCGCAAGGCATTTTTTATGGCTTGGTCGAAGGAGTCGAATTTGGCCCGGTATCCGTCGTTCAGCGGAGCGCTGCCGCGCCCGGCTGCAACTTCTAGTGTATTACTGCTCCAGGCCTGCAGTCGCCGCTGCTGGAACTCCGCCAAATTGTAGCGTGTGTGCACAAAGTACTTGTTGTCGGTGGTACGCACCTTTAGTACTCGCAAAGAAGGATCACCCTGGGGTATACGAGCCAGCGGCTCGACTGTCAGCTCCTCTTTCACATTGCGGGGGCGGTCGGAAGGGGTGTAGCTGACCCGAAAGCCGTAAATCATGCCGGATATCACCAAGCGGGCCTCTTCCAGGGTACGGCGGATAGCCTCCTCCTGCGAGATGACGCCGGTGCCGATTAGCGGCGCCACCGGGCTGTCCGGATCTGCCGCGGGGCCGCGGGCAGAATGGCTGCCGCCGTCCCGGTTTGGCGGCTGAAGGCCTTCGGTAATCGGGTCTAATTCGGTCCAGAACTCCGCCACAATAATATCTTCGTCGCCCGGGTATGCCCACAGGACCGACGACAGATTGCCATCGCGGGGGCCCACTGCGAATAACAGCAGCACGAGACTGGCGGAAAAAATGGCGACGGCAGTGGCACGTCGGTGGTTGAAGAGGGCTGTTATCGCCAATGGCCTCCCCTGCCTCCGCTCCTAAATGAATCCATAGGATTAATTCCCATCCGAATGACGAGATACAGATATGCAAAAGCGAAACCGGCTAAGTGGGTCAGGTGCGCTACTCCGCTCTGCATGCTGAACACCTGGTTAAACAGCTCGATGGCGGTGTACCCGATGACCAGCACCGGTGCGCGCACCGGCAGGATGCCGAAGATATAAATATTTGCATACGGGAAATACACCGCAAAGGCCAGCAGCACCGCAAATACCGCGCCGGATGCGCCGAGCAGGATGACTCCGTACATGCCGGTGAGGATGTAAACGACGAAGGAGAACACACCGGCTAAAAAGCCGGTAACCAGGTAGAAGAGCAGGAATTCGCTGCTGCCCATGCGCCGTTCGACCTGCACGCCGAAAAAGAATATACCGAGCATGTTGAAGAGGATGTGCGAAAAGCCGGCATGGGTGAACATGTAGGTAACAAACTGCCAGATAAAGCCGCGCTGCAGGATTACCCCCGGGATGAGGGCGGTGTAGAAGCGGCTGTGGGGGCTGATGTAGTTCAACATGAAGATGAGCACATTGACTACAATAAGTCCAAAGGCTACATTATTGTAAGAGTAGCGAAAAGGTTTGCGTATGAGTGACTGTTTCATAATCAGAAGGTAGTAAGTTTTGCCATGCCGGTCAAGCGGTAAGCAGAAAGCCTTTCGCTGCCGATACCGATACTATATACTAGGAGTACTATGAAACGTAGCCGTCCCGATCATTATACAGATAAAGCCAAAAAATCCGGATATCCCGCCCGGTCGGTCTATAAACTGGAAGAGATTCAACACAAGTATACGGTGCTGCAACGCGGAGCTACGGTGCTCGACATCGGAGCGGCCCCCGGCAGCTGGAGTATGTATGCCTCCGAGCAGGTGGGGCCGCAGGGCAAGGTGGTCAGCGTCGACCTGAAGGAGTGTTCCATACCAGGTGGTTTCAATAATATTGAAGTGTTTACAGGCGATGCATTCGCACCCGTAATTGCCGGCGAGCTGGCTGCCCGCGGGCCGTATAATGCGGTTTTGAGCGATGCCGCCCCGGCGACCACCGGCAACCGTACGGTTGATACGGCCCGCTCGGCCGGTTTGGCCGAACAGTGCATCGCCGCCGCCCAGGAGCTGCTGCAGCCGGGGGGAAGCCTGGTAATCAAACTGTTTCAAGGCGGCGAAGAACAGCAGATTCTGCAGCAGCTGCGGGGGCTTTTCAAGAGCGCCAAGCCCTTCAAACCGAAATCCAGCCGCAAGGACTCCTTCGAGCTGTTTATGGTGGCCACGGGCTTCAGAGGAGGCGGAGATGCGTAGAAGTAAAGCGTGCGACGGAGGCGGCCGCCGGGCCACACTTGTAGTTGCAACCGCCCTCATTCTCCTTATCGGATGTCAGAGCCTGACGGGATCCGGCGGTACATCCCGGCCGGGCGGCAACGAGGCGAACCGCCTGGCGGCCCAACTGCAGAGCACCGGCGGCAGCCTGAACCGCGTCCAGGCCAAACTGGTGGAGGGGGCCCACTTCATACGGGGACGCACCCGGCTGGTTGTCGGCGGACGGCGATTCAATGCCGATTGCACCGGTACGGTGCTGGCAATTTACTGGTACGCCGGGATAGACCTGGCCAGCCCCTTGGCCCGCTACCGCGGTAACGGGGTAACACGGCTTTACAATTTTTTGGAAGAAGAACAGGCGCTGTACTCTACCCGCCGCCCTAAAGCCGGGGACATTATTTTCTGGGACAACACTTACGACCGCAACGAAGACGGCCGGCCGAACGACTATTTAACCCATACCGGTATGGTTGTGGCGGTTGAGGAGGACGGGACGGTGCACTACGTGCATCACAATTATCGGAAGGGGGTTGTATTTGCCAGGATGAATCTGTACAAACCAGGGGTGTATACCGAGCTTATAGACGGCGAGCAGCGCATCATCAACTCACCGATGCGGATGCGGGGTTCACCGAATTACGACAAATGGCTTGCATCGCAACTGACCAGATCCTTCGGCCGAGCGTGGGAAGCGGTTGATGCATCTGCGTTTTTGGGCGGGTAATCGGGGCTTGGGCTAAAAGTCTTTCACTTCGTTCTCTAAGAGTTCAACTACATCCTTGAATTGCGGGCGGTTTTCTTCATCAATATCGATCAGCGCCTTGTGCGCCTGAATCAGCATCTGTAGATCTTCCTTTTTATCATGCTGCTCATCGGGAATCTCTTCCAGATCTTCCACTCCTTCCATATCTTCGACTATAGTGAAGAGTTTGTCGAACCTGACGCTGTGCAGAATTTCATTTATGTCTTCGTTTGGCGATACTATGGTTACGTGCATACCTGAATCGTGGCGGGCTCTGCCGGCGATTTTCGCGATAAGCCCCAGATTGGTACTGTCGATGTAGGTTGCCTCGGAAAGATCAATGACCACATTCTTAAAACCCCGCTCCATCAGTCCGTCCACAAAATGGTCGAACCCGGAGCTGGTGGTATACTTTAGATTCCCCACCATTTTAATATAGGTAATATCGTCCTTCTCGGCGTAAAAATATCTACCTCGATCCATAATCGGCACTCCTCTTCAGCATAAGAAAAGTAATATCATCGGGAAAACTGTACTGTTGTGAAAGTCCAAGTTGTTCGGTAATTTCTTGAAGATTTATACCGGGACGGCTAAAAATGTGTCGGATCAAGTTACGTTTTTCCTTTACCGACGCCTGCGGCAGCAGCTCGAGAATTCCATCGGAAATAATCAACAGGGAAGTTTCCTTTTCAATGGAAATATGTTCTTCCATGAACTCCGGTTCGACGAACAATCCTACCGGCGTCCCCGCCGGTTCGAGCGGCTTGACCCTTCCCTTTTCCTGCAGCAGCGGATACGGAAACTGACCGCAGTTGGTATAACGCAGGGTGTTCAACTTCTGATCCAGTACAGCGTAAAAAATGGTTAAATACTTCCCGAAATTTTCCCTTAAAATCTCACTATTCAATTTCTTCACTAACAAATAAGGGCGCATGATCAGAGAATCGCCCTCATTCCAGTAATTTTCGAGTTGGGTATCGATAAAATTTTTAAGTAACACAGTAATAAAGGCTGAAGATATTCCATGCCCCGAAACATCGGCCATGTAAAAGCCGACGCGGTTTGCATCGATTTCAAAATAATCCAGAAAATCACCGCTCAAATACATTGAAGTGTAGATGCGGCTGGCAAAAGTACAGTCGCCGAAGCTTTTCTGCGTATCGGGCAGCAGCTTCTGCTGCATTCGACCGCCCGCCTCCTGATCGTTTTCCAGCCGGGAAATGTAAGAACGTAACTTCAGGTTTGCCTCTGAAAGGGCCTTGGTACGGTCCTGCACTTTCTTTTCCAGAGAATTATTCAGGTCAGTTATTTTACGAAGGTCGCTGTAGGATCGGAAGGCATTGATTACCACCGCCCGCAGCTTTTCCGCGGTGAGTTCCCCCTTATCCTTATAGTCATTAATATCATAATCAACGAACAGCTGTTCCTGCAGGGATTCACCGTCTATAGCAATTCTCAAAATAATCCTGAGAAAGGTTTCTTTCATTTCTGTTCGAATAGTCCGCACCAGCTGCAGTCCGGCATCAGCATGTTCCATACTTGCATCGATCAGGGCAACTGCCACGTCACTGTTCTCATGTAATAAGTTAATAGCATCATTTGAATTGTAGGCATCCAGCAGCTCTACCGCCCGTTCTTTATACACGAGGTCGCCGAGCACCGTTTTAGTATGCAGGTGCACCTCTTCCTCGTCATCAACTACGAGCACTTTCCAAGTAACGGGAAATGAACTTTCATTAGATAGCTCATTTTCAGTCAAATACTGCCATCCTTCCGCATCGATTTTCCACTATTAGATAGGAATCCTGCGATCCAATCAATACCCCAATATACACCTAGAATATAAACAGTCTTTATGGAAGTCAATTGCAGCTCAATTGCTGAGCTCAATTATACATAACTGTGCAAACCGCTCATGAGATAGTTTACGCCGAAGAAAGTGAACATGGTAAGTGCAAAACCGATAACCGCCACCCAAGCGGTAATTTTACCGCGGGCTCCGCGGATAAAACGCAGGTGCAGATACAACGTGTAGGTAAGCCAGGTTACCAGGGCCCAGGTCTCCTTGGGATCCCAGCTCCAGTAACTGCCCCAAGCCTGTTCCGCCCATACCATACCGAAAATTAGTGCACCCACTGTAAACAGAAAGTACCCAACCGTCACAGATACATAGGTAATTCTGTCGGCCTGATCCCGCTTCTCCTGCTGCGAGCTTAGCAAATATACCAGTGCCGATGCAAAGGCAATTACAAAAAAGGCCTCCCCGGCAAAACTGAGCAGCACGTGCATGACCAACCAGTGCGACTGCAGTGCCGGAATCGGCGGCACTAAGTCGTCCGGTATCAGCGGCGACGAGGCCAGCGCCAGAAAAACAAATACCACCATCGTGCCGATAAACTGAATATAAGCATCGGAACCGGGAGACTGCCCGGCTTCCCGCACCGCCGGCACCCGGCGGCTGACAAAAAACAGCAGCAGATGAATACCAGCGGCAAAGATAATCAAGGCCTCATAGGTATTGGTAACTGCCGGAAAGCGCAGCATATAGGAACGATATCCGAAATCGATAAAGAGGAGCAGGGAACCGAGCAGAAACAGAACTTGTTCGATTTCATAGGTTACCGCTCTTTTCCGAAACAGTTTCACAATTTGGTCTATTATTAAAATCAAGGTCACTACAAAAGCTGCTGTTGTCAGCATAATCTCACCTCATTTTGTCTGCCACAATGAAGGCCATTCCCAGCAGGAAGATGATTATTCCGGCCAGGATGGCCGGATATCCGGGATCATACACGGCCTGCAGCACACTTGCAAGCACCGCCTTCTCGGAACCGCCCGGGTCCCCGCCGGTATAACTGCGTTGATAGATTTTCAAGCCCCCGAAATCATAAGGATTATTCACTGTAATCTTAGCCCTGTCGATAACCGCCGCCCCAGACTGGCCGGGGCCAGGATCCCGCTTTAAGAGTTGTATGACAGAGACGTACTGTTTCGGCCGGCCGTCGGGGTACAATTCAATATTAAAATCAACCAGTCGAATCATGTAGCTGTGGTTGAGCACTGCAATCTCACCCGGTGCCAGCCGAACCTCGCCGTCTATCCGGCCATAGCTGCTCATAATTCCGCCGATGAGAAACAGCAGAATGGCAATATGGACGAGATCGGGACCGGTGGTCAGCCAGCCGAAGCGGCGCAGATAGCTGCCAGCCTTCACCCTCGATACTATGCGGGAGGCAGCGCATACACTCAGATTAACTGTGAACAGGGCCACCGGTATTACTATTAGGACAAGCGAAAGGGCCGGATTCAGCCCAGATAGTCCGCTGCCTGGGAACCCCACTACTCCCGTCAGACCGATAAGGTACACTATCAGCACCACCGCCAGCTTGACCGAACGGAAAAACTTGTACAGCCCGGAGAACACATCAGTAAGTTGTAGCATCTACCTCGCCTTCATTTTTTCCGCCTTCGACTTCAACGAACACCTTGTTCGGCATACAGGCGCTCCAGTCACCGTGTTCATGCAGCTCTCCGGCCTGAATACACAGCTTATTCGGACAGGGGGATTCGACTACCGCCGCATGCCCGTCCTTAATCTCTATATAGGTAGTACCGATCGGCCCCTCGGCGGCCACCCGCCGGTCCTCTTCCATTGAATACACATACGTCCCCCCCTCGGTTTGCACTCTCACCCGCAGGGGACCGCTGCTTCCGGAATATATGTACACAGCAGTGGAGAGGGTAACCACCACGGAAAACAGGATGGCTATATAATCGAAGAATTTCAGTCGTATCTTCATAAACTTCACTTATTATATCAGAAAAAAAACGGCGCGACAGGAATTCTCTTTTTGGAAGTCCGATAACTTCCAAAAAGAGAATTACATCAAAATCTTTATGGCAATTTACTTATCTTAAACAAAATGTGAGCATTCTAAATTTGAAAATTTTATTAAAATTTTCAAATTTAGAATGCTGACGGCGCGACAGTGCTCACTCGCACCTCGCGCCGCCTATTTTAGTATAAATCTGCCGGACCGGGACTTTAGACAGCCTTCTCCAGAATCCGGTTCAGCCGTTTTACGAATTCCGCCGGTTTTTTCAACTCGGCGCCTTCCACCAGCATCGCCTGCTCGAGAAGCAGATAGCTGACATCTTCCAACAGCCCCTTGTCATCGGAGTTCTGCAGGCGCTTTACAATTGCATGGTCGGGGTTTACCTCCAGAATCGGCTTCATCTCCGGAATCTCCTGCTGCCCCATGGCCTTCAAAATCTGCTGCATCTGCATGGTAGGATCATTTTCGTCGGCCACAATACAGGAGGGCGAATCACTGAGCCGATTGGAGGCCACCACGTCTTTCACCCGTTCGCCGAGAATATCCTTGATCTTCTTCAGAAGCGGCTCGACCTCCTTCTCTTTGGTCTTGTCCTCGTCGGTTTTTAGCTCTTCGGCGGAACCGCTGCGGTTGACCGATTTCAGTTCGGTTTCCTGATAGGTGCCGATTGAGGGAACCACTATCTCGTCAATATCGTCATCCATAATCAGAACTTCGATACCCTTCTTCCGGTAGGCTTCTAAGAGCGGCGAATTGCGCAGAGTATCCTCGTCTTCACCGGTGATGTAGTAAATAGCCTTCTGGTCCTCGTTCATGCGTTCCTTGTACTCGGCCAGGCTGGTAAAGCCCTCTACTTCGGTAGACTTAAAGCGCACCAGCTCCATCAGAGTATCGCGGTTAGAGAAGTCGGAGTAGAGCCCCTCCTTCAGCGGACGGTTGAACTGTTCGATAAACTTGGTGTATTTTTCCGCATTGTTTTCCGCCAGCTGCTTGAACTCAGCCAGCAGTTTTTTCACCGAACTGGTACGAATTTGGTTCATTACACGGTTCTGCTGCAGAATCTCGCGGCTCACGTTCAGCGGCAGATCATCGGAGTCGATGATACCGCGCACGAACCGCAGATAGGTCGGCATCAGTTCCTTTGCATCGTCGGTGATGAATACGCGGCTGACATACAGCTTCACGCCGGGCTCGTAGTCGGCCTGATACATATCGAAGGGCGCTTTCTGGGGGATGAAGAAGAGCGTGGTATACTGCAGGGTTCCCTCCGCCTTGGTATGCAGGTAGTGCAAGGGATCCTCGTTGTCGTGGGAGATAGTCTTGTAGAATTCGTGGTACTCTTCCTCGGTAAGCTCGTTTTTCGGACGTTTCCACAGCGCCGAAGCCTTGTTCACCTGCTCACGCTTGTGCTCGAATTTCTCTTTCTGCTCGTCACCCTCACCTTCATAGCTTTTCTGGTCGTACTCCAGGAAAATCGGAAAGGCGATATGATCGGAGTATTTCTTTACCAGCTGCTCTATCTGCCAGCGGTTGGCATATTCGGCCCCTTCATCATTGAGATGGAGGGTAACGGTAGTGCCGCAGTCTTCCCGCTCGGCCTCTTTAATGGTGTAGTTCTCTTCGCCGGTACTGGTCCAGTGCCAGGCCTGCTCTTCGCCGGCTCTGCGGGTCAGCACTTCCACTTTATCCGCTACCATGAATACCGAGTAAAACCCTACACCGAACTGACCGATCAGGTTTGCATCCTGCTTGGCATCCCCTGTCAGCTGATTCAGAAAGCTCTTGGTTCCCGACCTGGCGATGGTACCCAGCTGCTCATCAAGATCGTCGCTGTTCATGCCGACACCGTTATCTTTTACGGTGAGGGTCTTCTGCCCGTCTTCATCGAAAAAAATCTCGATACGCGGTTCGAACTTCATTTGCTTGAACGCGTCGTCTGTCAGGGTGAGGTACTTCAATTTGTCCAGTGCGTCGGAAGAGTTGGATATGAGCTCCCTTAGAAAAATTTCTTTGTGTGAATAGAGGCTGTGGATAATCAGGTGCAGAAGTTGGGATACTTCCGTTTTGAACTTGTGTTTCGCCATGCGTGTCTCCTTAGATCTGCTTTGAAATGAATATGTTCTACTTCTTTGAAAAAATATACAAAATTTCATCCCCAGCGGCAAATATGAATTTCCCATGGACGAATGCGCACGATTGCTGCGCTCGGCCCTTGCACTTCCCGGCTAATGGGTTTATATTTTTATTGCAAATCATGGACGACGACGTTCCTTTATCATCCGGTTCTAATTACCCCATAAACACCCCGACCCGGGAGTATTATACGCTCTTGATATCTCAGGCCCCTGCAGGGAATAGGTAGCCGCATGATAATGGAATTACTCTCGATCATCATCTTGATCGGTCTCTCGGCAATATTCTCGTCTACCGAGACAGCCTACACTTCACTGTCCTTTATTCAGGTAAAGTCACTGGTCAAACATCACGGAAAATCAGGAAAGCTGGTAGAAAAGCTCAGCAGTCGCCCCGACACCCTGCTTACCACTATCCTCATCGGAAACAATCTGGTAAACATCGCCGCTTCGGCAATTGCCACCCAGTTCACCGTGCATGTATTCGGCAATCAGGCAGTCGGTATCATGACCGGGGTGCTCACCCTCATTATTCTGATTTTCGCCGAAGTCACCCCGAAGCAGATGGCCATTATCCACAGCGAAAAACTCGCGCTGCGCATGGCCTACCCGATTCGTTTCTTTTCGATTGTCTTGTATCCCTTCATCAAGCTGATCGGCTTTGTCAGCTCGGCAATCACCCGCTTTTTTACGCCCGAGAAGAAGGTTCATACCTCGCTGGATGGAATTTTACATATGGTGCATCTGGCCGAACGCGAGGGAGTGGTCGAAAACTATGAAACCCGCATGGTTAAAAGCGTCTTTCGCTTCAACGACACCCAGGTACAGACCATTATGACCCACCGCACCGACGTTTTCAGTCTGGAAGCCGATCTATTACTCCATTCGGTCTTGAAGGATATCACCAAAGAGGGATATTCGCGTATCCCGGTATACGACGACAACCCGGAATATATTGTTGGAATTCTTCTGGTAAGGGATATGATGCGCTCTATAGCCGACGGAAACGGAAATACTCCGATTCGGGAGATCATGACCGAACCCATTTTTGTCTCCGAAACCCGTAAAGTAAACGAGTTGTTTTTCCTGTTTAAGAAGGAGAAACTCAATATTGCCGTGGTCATGGATGAGTACGGCGGGTTGGCCGGTATCGTCACATTAGAGGATGTAGCGGAGGAGCTGTTCGGAGAGCTCTACGATGAAAATGAAATCCAGGGCTGGGAGAAAATCACGCCCCTGGGCAACAACACTTTCCGCATTACCGGCGACACTTCTCTGCATCAGCTGGACGACCGCTTCAACATCACTTTCGATCACAGTAAGTATGTGCAAACCATCGGCGGGCTGCTGGTCGAGCAAATCGGCACTATTCCGGTACAGAACCAGAAAATAGAGACTCAAAAAGGCACCTTTGTTGTTGAGAATATTCGCCGCAAACGTATCGAGTCCGTCCTCTTCAGCCCCCACCTACGAGACGAGGAAGCAGCAGAGTAAGATTTTAGATACCCGCTGCCGCCGGCTCCGGCCTGCGGCAGTTGACGCGCAGGGCCCTTGTGAATATCATTCTGCCATGAGCAAGTATCCGTTTAACGAAATCGAAAAGAAATGGCAAGAGTTTTGGGATGAACAGAAGACCTTCAAAGTAAGCGAAGACCCCTCTGTTCCGAAAGAGAAGCGTCTGTATGTGTTGGATATGTTTCCCTACCCTTCGAGTCAGGGGCTACACGTAGGCCACCCGGAAGGGTACACCGCATCCGACATTTACAGCCGCTTTATGCGTATGCGGGGCTATCAGGTTCTGCACCCGATGGGATTCGACTCCTTCGGCCTGCCGGCGGAAAACTACGCAATCAAAACCGGGACTCAGCCGCGGGTTACCACTGAAGAAAACATAGACCTCTTTATAAACCAGATAAAAACACTGGGCTTCAGTTACGACTGGGACCGGCAGGTTTCCACTCACCGGCCGGACTACTACCGGTGGACCCAGTGGATTTTCCTCAAACTCTTCGAGCAGGGGTTGGCCTACGAGGACGAAGCGCCGATTAACTGGTGCCCCTCCTGTAAAACCGGCCTGGCCAATGAAGAGGTGAAAGACGGGCGCTGTGAGCGCTGCGGGGCCGAGGTGAACCGCAAGAGCATCCGCCAGTGGATCCTCAAAATTACCGAGTATGCCGACCGGCTGCTGGAAGATCTTGAGCTGCTGGATTGGACCGAATCGATCAAAAGCATGCAGCGCAACTGGATCGGCCGCTCCGAGGGGGCCGACGTCAAGTTCAGGCTGGCCGACGGCAGCGCGGAGTTCGAGGTATACACTACCCGCCCGGACACCCTGTTCGGCGCAACCTACATGGTACTTTCTCCCGAACATCCGCTGGTGGAGAAAGTTACCACCGAAGACCGTCTGGCGGATGTCGAGGCGTATCTCGACCAGGCCCAGAAAAAATCCGACCTGGAGCGAACCGATTTGGCCAAGGACAAGACCGGTGTATTTACCGGTTCTTACGCCATCAATCCGGTGAATGGTAAAGAGATTCCCATTTGGGTAGCCGACTACGTGCTCATCTCCTACGGCTCCGGGGCCATCATGGCCGTTCCGGCCCACGACGAACGCGACTGGGAGTTTGCCAAAAAGTTCGACCTGCCGATTATCGAAGTTTTGCAGGGCGGAGATGTCGACAAAGAGGCCTTTGTCGGCGACGGCCTGCACGTAAACTCAGAATTTCTCGATGGTTTGAACAAACAGGATTCGATTGAAAAGATAATAAACTGGCTCGAAGAGAAGGGACTCGGCACCAGAGCCGTCAACTACAAGCTCCGCGACTGGATTTTCAGCCGCCAGCGCTACTGGGGCGAGCCTATCCCGATTGTGCATTGCGAAAAATGCGGACCGGTACCGCTGCCCGAAGAGGAGCTGCCGCTAACCCTGCCGGAGGTGGATTCCTACAAACCCACCGGAACCGGTGAATCTCCTCTGGCCGCCATCGACGAGTGGGTGAATACCACCTGCCCGAAATGCGGCGGCCCGGGAAAGCGGGAAACCAATACCATGCCGCAGTGGGCCGGTTCGTGCTGGTACTACCTGCGCTATCTCGATCCGCAGAACGAGCAGAAGTTCGCCGATCTGGAGAAAATCAAATACTGGATGCCCGTCGACCTGTACGTCGGCGGAGCCGAGCACGCGGTGCTCCACCTGCTCTACGCCCGCTTCTGGCATAAGGTGCTCTACGATATCGGGGCAGTCAACACTAAGGAACCCTTCCAGCGACTGGTAAACCAGGGCATGATCCTGGGCGAGGGCGGTGTAAAGATGTCCAAATCGCTGGGCAATGTCATCAATCCCGACGACATCATCCGCGACTTTGGCGCCGACTCGATGCGGGTATACGAAATGTTTATGGGTCCGCTGCAGGTCTCGAAAGCCTGGTCGACCAAGGGCCTGGCCGGGGTGCACCGCTTCCTCGATCGTGTATGGCGGGTCTCCGATCGGCCGATCATCGACGATGAGCCGCCCAAGAAATATAAACAACTGCTGCACAAAACCATCAAGAAGGTCAGTCAGGATACCGAGCAGCTGGAGTTCAACACCGCAATTGCACAGATGATGATCTTTATCAATGAGATCTTCCAGGACAAACAAATCTACCGCGCCCTCTGGGAACCCTTTGTAAAGCTCATCTCGCCCTACGCACCGCACCTCGGCGAGGAAATGTGGGAAAAACTCGGGAACCAGCCCTCAATCTCGAATTCCGACTGGCCCGAATGGGAAGAAGAATTGACTAAAGAGGAAGAGGTCACGGTAGTACTGCAGGTGAACGGCAAGGTCCGCGCCAAACTCGACTTGCCCGCCGGGACCGATGAGGAAACGCTGAAACAGACCGCACAGGAGAACGAACGTATCAAGCAGTGGACTGACGGCAAGCAGGTTATTAAAGTGATCGCCGTCAAAGATAAGCTGGTAAATATCGTAGTGAAGTAGCCGCCCGGGCGCACTTTAATCGGAAAAATCAACGAGGCTGTCGCACACCCAGCGGCAGTCTCCTTTTTTATCCACGTAAAGGTGCAGCTCCAGCCCGCTTTCCGCGGAATAAAAACAGTGCCGGCCCGGATACAGTCCGCTGAACTCCACAGACAGCGGGCCGGGTTCACTCCCGCCACCATCTTCGCCGCTGTTGCGGGTATAGCTCACCTCTCCCTTCCACAGTCCGTTGCCCGCAATCCAATCGCCCGCCGGCAGATCCACACGGATATCGAAGAGGTCCAAATCGCAGACCTGCAGACGATTCAGGCGTCCGCGGGCGAGAGCGCTCTTCAGTCGAGCAAAATCACAATTCCATGGGTCACCCTCCCCCTCTTTTTCCATTTCCCGTGTAAGTGCTTCGAGATTTACAGTTTCGCAGCGCTCATACAAGTCCCACAGTTCAAGCAAGACTTGTGCCGCCGGACCATACCGGAAACTCAGCGGCACTACGGTTTTAGCCCCCCCAGGTTCATACTCTGCATGGTTAGCACTACAGGCCCCGCAGGGTTTCAGCCTCCCCAGGGGATACGCCAGAATCGGCACATTATACCCACGCTGCACTTTGAGCACGACAGAAGAGTTCCCGGCCGGCAGGTAGACCGTATTCACCGCCCCGCTGCCATCGGGATATACCAAACGATGCCCAACCGGTGCCCCCGCTTTTGACCACTTCGATGAGGGAATGCGAATCTCCACCTCTACTCCCCGCTGCAAAAACGGGATTTTGCAGCTCGACAACAGTACCAGCAGCAAAATGAACAGTGCCGCTCCGCCCACTAAAACTCCCCGTAGAGAAATACAGTACATGTCTTCACCCCCTCTACCTGTAACTACTACAAAAGAGGTGGTTCTGCTTCAGAATTAAATATAACCGGCCGACTGCAGCTGCTGTTTATAGCGGCCGCGAATGGTACGCAGGATTCTTTGATATGATTCGGACTGGTAGTCACGGTAGGTCCACGGCAGCGAGGTATACTCTTTGCGACGAAAGATGAGGGTAATTTCGCCGTAAATGCCTTTGGCCAGGGGGATCCGCTGGGCATTATCCTTAGTCGAAGCGAGAATCAGTTTTCCCAGCGAAAGCACGCCGGGGTCGAGATTCACTTTACGCTGTGCTGCTTCCATAAACTCGGCTTCCAGCTGGTTGGTTTGAATTTTACAAGCTGCCAGCTGATCGGGAGAGATGAGGCGTTCAAAGCTCACAAAATACCGCAGAATTCCTCCGCCCATCTCCGCGTCGTAGTAAGCCGTGAAGGTAAAGGGAATAAGCTCACTTTTATAATCTATCGGGCCAAAAAATTCAGACAGATGCGTTTCTAATTTTGGAACATATTCCTGGCGGCTGCAGAGGATTCCGACAATCAGTTTTTCGGGTGTAAAGGGTACGATTTCTCCCATTGCTTCACTCCTGTGTTGCTAGAATAGCCAGTTTATATGATAATATGAAGGCAATGGAAGAGAATAGCGATTATTTCCAGTCATTGGAAACTGCATTACAAAACTATCGGAACTCATTAGAAAGAAACGAGCTGCGACAGTTGAAAGAGCAGTTTCGTTTTTTTCATCAATCTTTTCAGTCGCTATACGACATTCTTCTCCGTAAAGGACTGTTGGCAGAAGACCCGTATAAGCATGAACACAAGATATCCGAAGTAACAACTCCACCGACCGGGCCTATGAAGGAATCCGAAAAAAAGGATGTGCTCAGTCAACGACTCTCAGTCTACGACTCGATACTGGAGTTCTTGAATAATTATTACCAGTTCAATCTCGACTACATTACCCTGCCCAATGTAAAGCAGCTTGTGGATATTGTAACCTATATCAAATGGAACTCATTCAGCGAGACGAGCGGCAACCTCAACACAAAAATACTGGCGGAAATAGTAAAACGTATTCCCCCCGGGCAGGAAGATCTTACCAATAATATAATCAACGACAGTATTCGACAGCTCGAAAAGAAGTCCAAGCTCATCCTGGCAATCTTGAAGAAAATAACAAATTACCAGCGCGAACGGTATAAATACGAGTTCCGCCTGCAGATGCTGAACGCGATGCATCTTAAGCCCGATGCTCTGGAACAGCGACGCGGTGAGGTAATCACGGCAATCAAAGCCAAATTCAATCAACACATGCCCAATACTCGCTACTATCCCGAGCTCGTGGAAGAAGTGCTCGATGAGGAAACCGGGCCCGGCTCAGCGCAGCGCAAAATGGACACCCTCAATAAACTCGAAGTTGAACATGCAAAGAAAGAGAGCGATACACCGAAATCTTTCAAACCGCTGCTTTTGGAAGCCTACCGCATCCTGGCATCGGGGAGAACACCTCTAGAGCAGGCTGTGCAGAAACTAAAATACAACGCCGGCATTATTGACAACCGTAAACTCACCTTCGGGGAAAAATTTCGCCGCTGGGTTTTCAATATGGTTCAGAAACAGGGCGAAGCCCGCATCTATGAAATCGAATATATCGACCAACAGACAGCTATGCCGAAAACCATACGAATCAATTTTGATAAATTTGCCGAGGAGGCCCTAAAAAAGGCAAAAGTAATTTCCGCAATGGGAAATCGGATGAGCCCGACCTATCAGAAACTCGAACAGTCTAGTGAAGACCGTTTGTTTAAAATTCTATCGAACACAATTGAAGAGATTCAGAATTATCTGCTCAAGTTGCCGGCATTGGACACCTACTTCAAAAGCGAGACTCCCCGCACACAGCGTTCCTTCATCAAGGGTATCAAGCTCGAGATAACCGCTCTGAAGAACGCCATGGTCAAGGCCAACCAGAAGAAACACGAGTACGTGGCTAATAAAGAGGAAGAGGAACAACTCAAAAAACTGGGCGTAAAACCGTCTTAGAGCTTACTCACCCTGCACGCAGTAATGGCCGAGCAGGCGCACATCCACGGCAGAATCGGACATTTGATTGATGGCCGCATTCAATACCGACTGTTCAGCCGGCAAATCAACTGCAACAAAAAACATGTAGTTCCAGGGCTTACCCTGTATTGGGCGGGATTCGAGTTTTTTCATATTCAAACCGTAATCAGCCAGAATTTTGAGCACTTGAAACAGAGCACCCGGTTTATCCTGGGTAGAGAACACCAGGGCTGCACGGTTCGGAGTGCGGGTAGATGCGGTTTCCTCACGGGCGATAACGAAGAAACGGGTATAATTGCGGGGATTGTTTTCAATTCCCTCTTTCAGCACTTCCATATCGTAGACTTTAGCCGCTTCACGACCGGCGATTGCACCGAGGGTTGCGTCCTGCATCTGGGCAACATGGGCTACCGCACCGGCAGTATCGAAAAAGGGAACCCGTTCGATTGCCTGATGGTCTTCAAAGAAGCGTGAACACTGGGCCAAACCCTGCGGATGGCTGTAGACCCTTTTCAGCCCGCAGATCGAGGCTCCCCTCACGGATATAAGGCTGTGGATGATACGAATTTTCTGCTCACCGATCAGGCGAATGTCCGGATACTGCAGCAGCAGGTCCAGTACTTCATGAACCGTTCCGGCCAGAGAATTCTCTATTGGAACCGCTCCGTAGGCAACTTTGCCCTGCAGCACCGATTTGAATACATCTGCAAAGGTATCGCAGGGCTCGGCAGTATACCCATCACCAAAAAAACGCTCTACCGCCGATTCGCTGTAAGCTCCCCGGACACCCTGGAAGGCGACTTTAGCGGAGGTTTCTGTATCGGCGACTCCCATCCGACTGACTTCGATTGCATCCGGAGAAACGGTCTCCGGGATCCGTTCCAGTTCTTTCTCTAATACGGGCGCTATTGCCTCAATGTCGCGCATGAGGCGTTCGAACTGCTCCGGAAAAAGAGATTGCGGACCGTCAGAGAGGGCCAGGTCCGGATGTGGATGCATCTCCACCATCAGTCCATCGGCTCCGGCGGCCACTGCCGCCAGGGCCATCGGGGACACCTTACTCCGGATTCCGGTTCCGTGACTCGGATCAACTATTATAGGCAAATGGCTCAATTTCTTTATTACCGGTATTGCCGACAGGTCCAGGGTATTGCGGGTATACGTTTCAAAAGTACGAATACCGCGTTCACATAAAATTACATCATCGGTGCCGTGGGCCATAAGATATTCTGCGGCCATCAGCCACTCTTCAATGGTTGCGGCCAGACCACGCTTCAGAATTACCGGTTTGCCCAGGGCGCCGACCCGTTTGAGCAACTCGAAATTCTGCATATTCCTGGCCCCGATCTGAATTACATCGACATATTCATTGAACATGTCCACATAATCCGTTCCCACTATTTCGGTTGCAACCGGCATTCCGTAAGCCGCTCCGGCCTCTTTCAGTATCTTCAGGCCCTCTTCACCCAGTCCCTGGAACGAATAGGGAGAGGTTCGGGGCTTGAAAGCACCGCCCCGCAACATGACAGCACCGGCATCCCGGGCATACGCCGCCGCTTCCAGCATTTGTTCACGGCTTTCCACCGCACACGGGCCGGTTATCACAGCAATACGACCATTACCGATTCTCACAGGACCTATATGGACGATTGTGTCCTCATGCTTGAGTTCGCGGGAAGCCAGTTTATAGGGCTTGGATATCGGTATTACCCGATCAACCCCCGGCAAAAGCTCGACCTCGCGTACATCCATCTGTACGCGTCCGACTGCTCCGAGTACTGTATCCTGCTCACCGACAATCTCACGAACCTTATACCCGTGCTGCTCTAAAAAGTTACGGGTTTCCTTTTTCTCCTGCGGGCTGATTCCCTGCTTCAGAACGATAATCATGCAGTAACGCTATTTAGTTAACTTACTCCTGTCAACTACATTTGTCGCCTTTTTTGTGCTTTTCGACAGCTTTGCTGACAGGGAAGCCATCTTAAATTTCGATTCAAACTCCTGCTGCAGCTGCTCCTGATAGCTTAGTATCTTGTTGATATACTCAAGAGTAATCAGGGGAGCTCCCCTTTCGGTAACCCGCCGCGGTCCGGCATTGTACATCGCAAGGGCAGTAATCTGATTCTCCCCGCGTTCGAGGCAATATTTGAGATAGGCTACTCCATGCTGTATATTCACCTCGGGATCAAAAAACTGCTCTTCCTGCAGCTTCGGAAATGAGCGATTGTTCAGCTGGAACACTCCCCGGTCGACGGAACTCTGATTGTAATTTACTGCGTACGGATCGAAGCGGCTCTCAGTCCATGCCAATGCAAAGGTAAGGCTTACAGGAAGTTCATGCCGCTCGGATTCACGCAGGATAATATCCGCTATTTCTTCAGAACCCGTCTGCTCTGTAAAAAAGTCCAATACTAACGCACGGTACCGCGGGTTAGTGTACACGTAATCCAGTTCGGATGATGTTGATTGCGCAAAAGCTTCAACATCGAGAATATGATTTTTTGTTGAGTGGGCTACACTGCCGTCCTGCTGCTCCCACTTTTGAAAATTCCGGGTAGAATCGGACGAGCAAGCAATAAATAGAAAAAACGCTGCCCCCAATGCGATAAAAATCCTGATACGAGGTATGATATGCCCCTCCTAATAACTTGAATATCAAATGCTGTTTACACTACGAATATAAAAAAAAATCAAGCCAAAAGGTAGTCAAAAAGGGGAATTTTAACCAATATAGTTAATGAAACTATGAATTCAAAACTTGGACTAGGCTGCTGGGCCTTCGGCGATTCGTATTGGTCGGCTACAGGTTCAGATACATGGCGCCGCGAAGCGGTGCGGGTTATCCAGGCAGCATTGAAAGCAGGTATACGTCACTTCGATACCGCCCAGGGCTACGGCAACGGGATATCCGAACAAACTACAGGACAACAGCTGCAGAAGGTTCGTTCTTCGGTCAGCATTGCCAGCAAAACCTTCAACCGCCCCGCCGATACTGTTGAAAAAGCAATCGAAAAAAGCCTCCGCCGCCTCTGTACCGATTATCTGGATATATTCTACATTCACTGGCCGAAGCCGAACCGGGATCAACGACCGCTGGTCGAGGCACTGGAAAAGGCTCGCCGCAGAGGGCTTATCCGGGCCATCGGAGTAAGCAATTTTTCAGCCCAGCACATCGAGCCTCTGCTGTCAGCCGGCCGTATCGACTATTGTCAGTTCGGCTACTCGCTGCTCTGGCGCCAGCCGGAACTGAACCAGATACCTTTTTGCCGTACCCACCACATCAAAATGGTAACCTACAGCTCCCTCGCGCAAGGCGTACTGGCCCACTCTCCCGAGTGGAGTGAAACCCTGCCGGTAGGCGATCCCCGCCGCGAGCTGCTGTTTCTGCAGCCGCAGGTATATGCGCAGGTCAAACCGGTAGTGCAGCAGTTGCAGCAATTAAGCCGTGAACTTGGTATTACTGCAGCACAGCTGGCACTAACCTGGAATTTGTCCAGGGAATGGAACCACTATACCCTGTTCGGCGCCCGCAGCCGCAGCCAGGCCGAAGAGTGTGTGCAGGCAGCGGAGATAAGCCTTTCCCATAAAGCAAGAGAAAAGATGGACTCGCTCACGCTTCCCTTGCTACACTTATGGCCGTCCACTGAGAACATCTTCGGGCACAGGCCGTAAGGAGAGCACGTGCACATACCGCTTCAGCGCACCAGCGCGGAAATCGAAATAAAAAGATCTCGCTTTATCGCCATTGCCTGTGCAGTAGACTCGGCAGAACACGCCAAAGCGACAATCAAAGCGGCCTGGGATGAACATCCGCAGGCCACCCACATAGTCTATGGATATCAACTCGGGAAGCAGGGCGACCTGTTCGGACTGAGCGATGACGGAGAACCCCATGGTACCGCCGGGCGTCCGGTACTCGAGGTAATAAAAGGCAGCGGCATCACGAACCTGTTGATCATGGTGGTGCGCTATTTCGGCGGCACTAAACTCGGAACCGGCGGGCTGGTAAAAGCCTACACCGAATCGGCGCAGGCGGTGCTGGCCCGGCTTCCCACCGAAGAACTGATAGACAAATACAGTTTTCGGATACAACTGCCCTACGCCCTCTACGAGCCGGTGCGGATGATGCTGGATGCCCACCAAGCCTCCGTGGACGGGGAAGAGTTTCTCACCGAAGTACAGCTCGCCGGCACACTACCCCGCCACACAGCGGATGCCGTACGGGCCGCTCTGCAGGAGCTGTCGGCCGGCCAAGTCGAAATCGAGTATCGGCACGAGCTTGAAAGGTAGGCGTACGATTATTCCACCTCCGGCAGATCTTCAAGTGAACCCATATAGCGTGCAGTCGGATACAGCTGGGGACGGACGTGCGGACGAAGCACCGGTTTCGGTGCTGGCACAGGCTGCGTCTCTTAGTCATTTCGTTGTAATTCGAATAATAACACCATTTAATGAAAATTCTACTGTTGTCAACTCTCTTAAGGTGCGTAATAATAACACTTGAAAAGGAGACATAATTATGAAGGAAAGAGTACTTGTAATTAATCCCGGATCTACCTCGACAAAAATTGCGGTTTTTGAAAGTGAAGAAGAACTACTCAATGAAACTATTCGACATGACGCCGACGAGCTCGGTAAATTCGATTCTATCACCGACCAGTATGATTTCCGTTCAGATATCATTCAGGAGATTTTGAAGAAAAAAGGCATTGAACCCGACAGCTTCGATGCGGTTATCGGCCGCGGAGGACTGCTGAAACCGATTCCCGGCGGTGTATGGGCAGTGAACGAAGGTATGATTGATGATCTGCGCAAGGGAGTGAGCGGGCAGCACGCCAGTAATCTCGGCGGCCTGATTGCCCATGAGATTGCACAGAACTCCGGAGCCCCCAGCCTGATTGCCGATCCGGTAGTCGTGGATGAGCTGCAGGACCTGGCCCGGATCTCCGGGCACCCCGAATTGCCGCGACTTTCTATCTTTCATGCCCTCAATCAGAAAGCGGTTGCCCGCCGGGCGGTTAAGGAGATCGGGAAGCAGTATGAGAACTCACATCTGATCGTTGCCCACATGGGCGGCGGAATCTCGGTTGGTGCACATCAGAACGGAAAAGTTATTGATGTAAACAACGCGCTAAACGGAGAAGGCCCCTTCTCTCCGGAGCGAACAGGAACCCTCCCGGCGGGACAGCTGGTTGAGCTCTGCTTTTCGGGAAAATACGAGAAGAAAGAGATTATGAAAATGCTGAAGGGCAAGGGCGGTTTTATGGCCCACCTGGGAACTGCCGACGGCCGTGAGGTAGACGAACGGGCCCAGAAAGGTGAGAAAGAGGCCGACCTTCTGTTCCACGCCATGGCCTACCAGGTGGCTAAGGAGATAGGGGCTCTCTCTACGGTCTTTTCCGGCACCCTCGATGGTATAATTCTGACCGGAGGCCTAGCCTACAACGAACGCTTAACGGCTCTTATCAAGGAACGTGTAGAGTTTATTGCCCGCGTATTTATATATCCCGGAGAAGGTGAAATTGAAGCCCTGCGGGATGCAGCCCTCAGAATTATTCGCAAAGAAGACCAAGCCCAATCTTATGCTTAATATTGATATGAAGCGGTAAATGTCTTATCCTACATGTGTGGGGGTTTGGCAACATGTTAGTAGAAGCTGAAATATGGACTGTCGCACGGACTGATCAGGGAAATGCGGTACTGGTACGTCCGCTCGGGGCAGAACTTGCAGTACCCATTTTTATTGGACAATTGGAAACCCAATCCATACTTATCGGCATGGGAAATGTTCCTATGCCGCGTCCACTCACCCATGATTTATTCCTCTCACTGCTCAAAGAGCTGGAGGTTCAACTTGATCGAATCGAAATAACATCCCTGAAAGAGGGAACTTTTTTCGCCAAACTACTCCTGTCTAAAAGCGATTCAACCATGTCGATTGATGCGCGACCGTCGGATGCAATGGGCATAGCCGTTCGCCATAAATGCCCGATTTACATAGAAGAATCGGTGGTTGACGAGGCTGGAATCCCACTCAGCTCGATTAGTGAACAACCGGTGGAGGCCGAAATCGATTCTCTGGAACAAGAAAAAGATGAACTTCAGAAAAAACTGGACCAGGCCGTATCGGAAGAAAATTATGAGGAAGCTGCCCGTATCCGCGATAAGATGAAAGAACTCGAAGACAAAAGTTGATAACCCTAGAGTAGGTGTTGTCTCTGAGGAGCACCCATGCAGAAAATAACACAACAATTCTATTTGACCTCATCGAAACAGGGCGGTCATAGCATTTCCAATCAAAGAGTTGCTTTCCACATTTCCCGTTTCTCACGGAACTACTATCAATTCAAAGAAAAGCTTTTCTCAAAAAAGGGCCACATAGTCAGTGCCGATTTGACTGCCGCCGCACAACTGGTGAAAACAATCAACCAGAAGCGTGATGTTGCACGGTACCCGAAACTGCGGGCCTCGGCGGCCGAGGTATACGCATTGGCACTGCTGCATGAGATAGCCCACCATGTGATACATCTGTATGCAGATAAAAACGGACCGGGAATTTTTAAAGCGCTGCGGGATAACCTGCGCCAAGAATACGGAGAAGAAGAGTTCAAAGAAACTCTGCTGGCCTTGGTCCGCCACTATCCTCCCGAACCGGTTTACCGGGGCGAAGAGACCCCGGAAGAGTTTCTACAACATGCAGAGGAAAAGCGTCCGAACTCGGAAGTGTACCTTGAGGAGATGATGCTGCTGTGGATAAGCAACCAGAATCCCGCTCTGAAGCTGTACCATGAGTTGATCGACGATACTGCATTGGCCTCTGAAAGCAAATACGAACAACTCATAAAATCCGCGTACCTCTATTTCGAGAAGCTCCCCGGAGTGGGAAACAGCTCGCTCAACCTGGTTGATTTTCTGCAGGTTCCGGCCCACGAGGCTCCCCACAGCATATTGGCACAACTGGATTATGTGGTTCGCCACTGGAAGGAATATCTGGGCCCGTATGCCGAAAAACTGCTGCGAAGTATCGATTATCTAAAAGAGGAGCAGAAGCCCGGTTTCCCGCCGGGCCCCGGTCCTAGCCGTACACCGGATTATTCTAATCTGCAATTCGACTATGAGGCCTTCAGCCAGGACACCCACTGGATGCCGCGGGTGGTTCTGATAGCAAAGAGTACCCTCGTGTGGCTCGACCAGCTTACCCGGGCGTACGGACGGACGATTCACCGGCTGGACCAGATACCGGATGAAGAACTGAACCGGCTGGCCGACATGGGATTCAACGCTCTCTGGCTGATCGGATTGTGGGAACGCAGCCGCGCCTCCAAGACCATTAAGCGTTCCTGCGGAAATCCGGAGGCCGAGGCCTCGGCCTATTCGCTTAAGCGCTACGAAATTGCCGATGAACTGGGCGGCTGGGAGGCCCTGCACAATTTGGCAGATCGCTGTAACCGCCGTGGAATACGACTGGCCAGCGATATGGTGCCGAACCACACCGGTATTGACGGAGACTGGGTCTACGACCATCCGGACTGGTTCCTGCAGTTGCCGGACCCGCCCTACCCCGCGTACACTTACAACAGTCAGAACCTCTCCGACGATCCGGATATCGGCATTTATCTGGAAGACCACTATTACGACCGCACCGATGCAGCCCTCACCTTTAAGTGGCACCATTTTCCGTCAAACCAGACACGGTATATTTACCACGGCAATGACGGAACTTCGATGCCCTGGAACGACACCGCCCAGCTGGACTTTCTAAATCCCGACACCCGCGAGGCTCTCATTCAAACAATTCTGCATGTAGCCCGCAACTTTTCGGTTATCCGCTTCGATGCCGCTATGACCCTCGCGCGTAAACATATCCACCGCCTGTGGTATCCGGCCCCGGGCAGCGGCGGCGATATCCCCGGACGCGCGCTCCACGGTATGAGCAATGCGGAGTTCTACCGCCGAATGCCCCAGGAGTTCTGGCGCGAGGTTGTCGATCGGGTGGCGGAAGAGGCCCCGGACACCTTATTGCTGGCCGAAGCTTTCTGGATGATGGAAGGCTATTTTGTACGTACTCTCGGAATGCACCGTGTGTACAACAGCGCGTTCATGAACATGCTGAAGAGCGAAGAGAACGAAAAATATAAAAACACAATAAAAAGTACCATCAGTTTCGAACCCGAGATTCTCAAGCGCTTTGTCAACTTCATGAACAACCCCGATGAAGACACGGCGGTTGCACAGTTTGGTGACGGGGACAAGTACTTCGGAGTGTGTACCCTAATGGTCACCATGCCGGGACTGCCGATGTTCGGTCACGGACAGATCGAGGGTTTTCATGAAAAGTACGGAATGGAATACCGGCGGGCATACTGGAACGAAACTCCCAATTGGAACCTGGTCAACTACCACTACCGGGCCATTTTTCCGTTGATGAAAAAACGGTACTTATTCGCCGACTCGGAGAACTTCCGACTGTTCGACCTGTATCGCGAGAATGGAGAGGTCGACCACAATGTGTTTGCCTACAGTAACAGTTTCGGCCGCGAGAGCGCCCTGGTGCTGTATAACAACGCCTTCAACTCAACTACCGGCCGCATTAATACCTCCGCACCGTTTGCAGTTAAAGATGAATCCGGCAACCGCAGCACTATTCAGAACTCTCTGGCCGAGAGCCTGCAGATCCGGAACACCTCCGACTACTTTACTATTTTTCGGGAACAACGCTCAGGCCTGTGGTATATCCGTGAGAACGCGGGCCTACACCTCCAGGGAATGTTTGTCCAGCTGCACGGATACGAGAGCCAGGTGTACCTGGATTTTTATCAGGTTCAAGATACCGACGGCCTTTACCGTAAACTGTACGAAAGCCTGAATGGCCGCGGAACTTACGACATCGAATTGCGGAAAAAAGAGCTTTTCCTGCAGCCTATTCACCGGGCCTTTAAGCGTTTTGTGCAATCTCCGCTAATCACCCCGATCCGCCAGGCGCTGTATCAAGGGGCGGGTCTGCAAAAGATCTCTTTTGAGGATTACTGGTCATACTATGACGATTTCCTGGATGAGTGCCTGCGCCTCGGCTACGGCAACGGTGAACACAAAGCCCAAGCCCTGGCACGTTTCCAGAAAAACCTTGCAGCCCTCGGAACCTTTTCTTCTCTGAGCCAGCCGGATACCCGTCCGCACCCCCCCAGCCGGTCCGGATTCTACCATCGCGGACTGACTATGATGCCTGAGACACCCCTAATCGTGCTGGCCTGGACACTGCTTACTCCGCTGGAGAAGTTCATACAGGGAGAAAGCGCTTATCGCAACGCCGCCGAGTATTCCGCCGATCTGCTCTTGCCGCAGCAGTTTGCAAAAGTCCTTCGCGAGGCGGGCATTCGGGACGACGCCCTGCCGCACCTGTACCAGCTTATGCTGGTCGTCACCGCACAACACAAGTGGATCGATCTGATAAACGGCCCCGCGGAGGGTTCACGGGTTCCTTCAGAGAAGGGAGCAGCGGCCGTTTCGCATACTTCCCCCGCAACAGCACCTTCCCCGGACCAGCTGCTCGAGCAGCTTATCCGCGACCCCTTTACTGCCGAGTTCCTCCAACTGCATCACGACGACAACGCAGAATGGTACAGGGGCGAGTCTATGCAGGAGTTATTCTGGTGGCTGAATACTCTGGCGATTCTGGAACAAATCGAAGAAGGCAAGAGCGTATTCAAAGAAGATGGAGTGTTCCACTTTATACACAGCTGGATAAAAGCAGAAGAGTCAGCCGAATACCGGGTCGAGCTGCTGCTGTTACAAAGCAGCGAAATCGGGTAACCCTACGGGCTCAGACTTCGTAGATATTTCTGGCAATAGGCATTCTGCGGCCGGTACCGAACGCGCGGGTCGAGACCTTCAGTACCGGCGGGGCCTGCCGCCGCTTATATTCGTTTCGCCCGACCAGCTTCAGGACCTCTCGAACCGTCTCGATATCGTGACCTGTTTTAGCTATCTCATCCGCGGATTTGTTCTCCTGTACGTACTGGGCGAGGATATCATCCAGTATGTTGTACTCAGGCAGACTATCCTGGTCGGTTTGATCCGGACGCAATTCGGCCGACGGCGGTTTGTCGATAATATTTTGGGGAATAATTTCATCGGATCTGTTGATGTGGTTGCACAATTCGTACACCTGCGTTTTGAGCAGATCTCCGATAACCGATAATCCGCCGGACATATCGCCGTACAGGGTACAGTAGCCGGTGGCCAGCTCTGATTTATTGCCGGTTGTCAGCAGCAGCGAACCGAATTTGTTTGAATATGCCATTAACAGGGTTCCCCGTATACGGGCCTGAATGTTTTCTTCGGCCACATCCGGTTCTCTGTCTTCGAAAACAGGTTCCATAACCCCCAAAATTGCCTTGAACGGTTCCTCTATCGGCAGCACATCGTATCCAATTCCTAAGTTTTCTGCCAGCTGCCGGGCATCGGATTCACTGGCCTCGGCAGAATACCGGGAGGGCAGTGCAAAGGAATGCACATGCTCAGGGCCCAGGGCCTGAGTGGCGATCACCGCCACTAACGCCGAATCGATTCCCCCGGAAAGCCCGACATGCACCCGTTTGAATCCGCATTTGTTGATATAATCACGCACCCCCAATACCAGGGCTTTTCTCAGTTTCTCATTCTCACCGGCCTTCGGAAGATCTACCGACCGATGCCGAGCGTCTGTATCAACCACCAGATAATCTTCTGCAAACTCCTCGCCACATTTTATCAGGTTCCCTTCGGAATCGCTCACCATTGAACAACCATCGAAAATCAAATTATCATTGCCGCCGACCATATTCACATAGACTGTCGGCACTGCTGAGGAATGCCCGATCCTCTTGAGCAGACTCAGCCGCAGCTCCTGTTTACCAGTAAAAAAAGGCGAAGCGGACGGGCTGAGAAGGATATCAGCACCACCATCCATAAGCTCCTTCACCGGGTCCACTGCATAACGCGTTCCAGGAACAGGTTCCTGCTCCCACCAAATGTCCTCACAAATGGCCACGCCGATCCGGCGGCCGTTGAGTTCGAACACCGAACGCTCAGCTGCCGGCTCAAAATAGCGAGCTTCATCGAACACGTCGTATGTCGGTAGGAGCGTCTTGGCTTGGGTATGCAGTATTTTACCGTCACGCAGCACGGAAACTACGTTTTGCAGCGGTTTCCCGGAGGTCCCCCGGGTACGATCGACATAGCCCACGGCTACCGCTACCTGGCCGGGCAGTTCCTTCTGTAAACGCCGCACAGCTTTCTGATTCTCCCGTACAAAGCGGTCATAGTCGAGCAGGTCCATCGGAGGATACCCGCAGATGCTCATTTCAGGCGTAACCAGCAGTTCAACCAGATCCTCCTCCGCGCGTTCGGCATAGCGGAGAATTTTATCCACATTACCCTTAAAATCGCCGATTTTCGTATTTATTTGCGCAATAGCTATTTTCATGTCGAATCTCCATCTCTTTCTGTGTATCATACATTAACTGTTTCTTGAATTTCAAACTCTTTTTCAATTACTATACTACCCTATGGGTCGAACAATATTATTAAATGGAAAAACATCTCCTTTGGGTCAGCGCCTCTCCGAACTGTTTCTCGAAGATGGATACCGCATAATCCGGGCTGATGAGGGCGAATCCGGAGAAAGCCTTCCGGGAGAAGAGGCGGAAGAGAATCTTACCATTATACCCTGGACTCGGCATTCCTCAGTCTCTGCTCATAATGTAATGGTTGAAGCTGTGAACAAACTGGATAAGGTGGATGAGGTCGTATTCGTCTTCAGCACCCTTATGGAAAACAAGCCGCTCCACGAACTCAATCTGGCAACTATCGACAGCTACGTTGACAACTATATCAAGGGCGGCTTCTATTTTCTGCGTGAAGTGCTCGGATATTTTCAAAAGCAAAAACAGGGACAACTCTCGATAGTTCTGCACACCGCTGGATTGGAGGTACTGCCCCCGATCGACGCCGTCGGTATCGGGGGAATAAAAACCTTCACCGACAGTATGTTTACCCTATACCAAAATGAACCGGTGATGCTGAATGGTTTCACCTCGGACACTAACGTACCGGAGGAGTTTGCCCGCTTCATTCACCGAACCCTGCAAGAAAAGGCCCGTGGCACCCACGGCAAGTGGTACCGGCACTCCGACCGTTCGATGTGGAACGCCCTCGGCTTTGCAACCAAAGGAAAATGAGGCTTGGAATAAAGCTTAGATTGACTTTTTCCCCTTTTACGGTCTAAGGTATGGCATCATGAAATTATGGATAAAGTATCTACTTGCGGCCACCATCGGGGTTATCTTAGGAATATACGTAGTTCCTACAGGTGAATCAGCCTACCAAAATACACAGTTTGTAGCGCAAATAGTGCTGCACATCGGCCGTTATGCGCTCTTTCCATTGATCTTCTTTTCCTTGGCCTATGGTACCTTCAGATTGCGAATGGACCGGCGGACTCTGGCGGTTATCGGCAAGAGCTTTCTCATCATTATTGCAACTGCGGCCTTGTTGGTGGGAATTGGTACCGGGATAGTTTTACTTATTGCTCCGGAGCGCATTCCTATAATAGTTGAAACTGAGGTAGTGCATGCATTTCCGAGTTTTAAGGACCTCATCTTTCAGATTTTTCCAAACAATCTCTTCAACATATTTACAGGGGACGGAAACATCCTCTTTCCGGTTGTGTTTTTCTCGCTTTTCCTGGGCCTGAACTTCTCTTTTGACAAAGTACTCAGCCGCCCGGTTGTGCAAGTTTTCGATTCATTTACCCGAATTTTTTATCATATTGCAAAATTCGTAAACGAACTACTGGGGCTCGGCCTGATAGTACTATCCGCCTACTTTATTGTCCATTTGCGACGAACCGAGGAACTCGAACTTTATTCCGAACTGCTTCTGCTGATCGGTATTTTAACTGTGTTCATTATTTTTTGTATCTATCCGATATTGATATATTTTCTTACCGGACGCCAGAACCCCTTCAAACATTTGTACGCCATTTTGGCCCCTTCGATCGCCGCTTTCTTCTCAGGTAACAGCTACTTCAGCCTGGTGCCGATGATTCCGCATATCAAGGAAAACCTGGGTGTGCCCCGCAAAATCGGATCGGTGACAATCCCGCTATTTGCGCTGTTTGCCAAAGCAGGTACTGCAATGGTCAGCAGTATCACTTTCATAGTAATTCTCAAGTCATATTCCAGTCTCGGAATCGAATTCGTGGAAATTGTATGGATCATCGGGGTGAGTATCGCGGCCTCGCTGCTTACAAGTACTGTTCCCGGATTCGGAGTAGCCGCTGCTCTAACTGCATTGTGTACACTCTACGGTCGCGGGATAGAAAACGGTTTCCTGATCATCTATCCGATACTGCCGCTTCTCAGCAGCTTCGCGGTTTTTATCGATATGGTGACTGTGGCACTGGGCTCACTAGTGGTTGCGTATTCGGAGGAAGAACAAAAGGACATCTTTCCTAACCAGTTTATCTAAGCTTGGTGCTATTTGTTACGCAGCTCATTCATGGGTCAGCAATTAGACCTTATAAATTCAATTTTTACTATATAGATGTTATATTTTCAGTACTGATGTATAATTAGCTTAAACTGACCACCAAGCTGCGTACAGCTGAATTAATAGGGGAAAAATGCGCCTACATGCAACTCACTAATGAGCCCATCCGTCAGCGGGAGATCTTTTCCATCCCACAGATGGTACACCGGGATATAGCCAGTAAAGCGCAGAAAAACGTCAAATTTCTCTGAGATAGGCCAATTTGCCTGCAGAGCAACTTCGGGCAGTACAAACTGCAATCCCGAATACAGGGCCGGGGTAATTTTACCGGCGTTATCCTCCGAACCGCCACCGGTCGTCCAGCTTTTCAGGGGAATTGGAAAACGAAAGCCAAAGCCGGTTTCGGCTGCTATCCGGCCCCACCCCCTCTCTAAGAATTCCCAGCGAAAAGTAAAATCAAGAAAAGGTATCAGGGCTGTTAATTCACGCCACTCAACATCGGCAGGCACGGCGCGAGATTTTTCTGTGACGTAGCGGTAATACATCGTTGTAAACGAAATCCCCGGTACAAATGAGAACTTTTCATTATTCAGATGAATCGGAAGGCGGGCTCCCAGCACATTAGTCCATACTGCTCCTGTGGAACCGTCGTCCAAATCGTCCTGTTCTGATCCGATTATTCGCAGAGAGTAATCTACCTCGAAACCTTTAACATCAAAAGAATACACAGCGGTCGGCAGAGCACACAGCATGACAAGCCCTACCACAGTAATCAGACGGACACGGGATATGTTCATAAGAGTTCTCATACAACTAACTATAGCACATATTTTCGCGTCACTACAAAATAATATCTGAGTGGTCTCGGCGACCGCAAGGAGAAACTGCGCAAGGTGAAATTGCAATAGTTTGCTTGCTCCGAAATTAATTTTACACCACAATAGGGTATATGATGAATCGGATAAAACGAAACCTGCTTCATAAAATTACCAAACCCATGCTCGAAGATGACCAACTCGATATTAAAGAACAACAGCCGGCGGTGAATGATACCGCGCCGTGCAGATTTTCGGCCGAGGAACGGGCGGATAAGCTGCTGAGGGAATTCAAGTTGGAAGAAAAACTTCGGTTTATCTCCGGGGAAGAACAGTTTTCTATACCTGCAATACCGCGGCTCGGGATTCCGCACGTCTGGATGAGCGATGCAACTTCCGGGGTTCGCGGACACGGACCGGCTACTGCGTATCCGTCCGCCGTGGCGCTGGCCGCTACCTGGAACCGCACCCTGATTCATAAAACCGCCCGGTGCATTGCCGGCGAGTGTCGGGTAAAGGGGGTTTCGGTGCTGCTGGCCCCGGGCATCAATATTGCCAGAGTGCCTACCTGCGGGCGTAATTTTGAATACATGGGCGAGGATCCGTTTTTGGCCGGTGAAATTGCCACAGCCTATATTCGCGGTGTGCAATCGAAAGGAGTTGCCGCCACGGTGAAGCATTTCGTTGCCAACAACTCCGACTATGACCGGCATCGCGAGAGCTCGAATATTGATGAGACGACTCTGCGGGAACTCTATCTGCCTGCCTTCAGAAAAGCTGTGAAGGTCGCCGGCTCAAAAGCAGTAATGACAGCCTATAATCCGGTCAACGGAACCTGGATGAGTGAACACCGCAGGCTGGTAAAGGGAATCCTCAAAGGTGAATGGAATTTCAAGGGAGTAGTAGTTTCAGACTGGATCTCGACCTACAGCACTACTGCGGCCGTGCTCTCCGGGCTCGATATTGAGATGCCGTCGGCCAGGTGGTTCACCTTAAAGAAATTAAAAAGAGAACTTAAAAAAGGACGAATAGACAGCAGCGATATCGATGCAAAGGTTCGTGCTCTGCTTATGTTGGGATTTGAGATCGGGGCGTATGATCGCCCGGTGCTGGAAAAGCTTGAACAGATCGAAAAAAAGCATTCTACTGTGGCTCGGACTGCCGCCGGGGAAGCGGTGGTACTCTTGAAAAATGAATCAATACTTCCTCTGGAACTCACAAGTATAAAATCTATAGTCGTGATAGGCCGAACAGCAGCAGCTACCCCTACCGGCGGCGGAGGTTCAAGTTATGTAAAAACCGAGAATTCGGTAAGCATCCTCGCGGGACTTCGCAGTGCGGCTGCCCACAGCTCCAACTGCACAGTTGATTATATCCCAACCACCAGACCTCCCTTCTCGTCTGCAGAACGGCAAAAAATAAAAAAGGCAGATGCAGTAATCTGTGCAACCGGATTCGATCATGTCCTGGAAAGCGAATTCTACGACCGCAGCTGGCGGCTGCCGGGCCATGAGGCCGCTTTGATTTCAGCCGCGCAGGAATTGAACCCCAGTACTGTCGTAATTCTTACCGCAGGCGGCGATATGTGCATGGAACCCTGGGTAGATTCAGTGCAGGGGATTATCCATTCTTTTTACCTTGGACAGAATGTGGGAAGTGCAATAACCGACGTTATTTTTGGGAACATAAATCCCTCCGGCCGTCTGCCCTTCACAATGGCCCGGCAGTGGAACGACATAGCTGCAACCCATAACTATCACCCCGTACCCGAAAAGATATCTTTCCGACGATTTTTCGGGCCCCAGGGAATACGCGGAATCCGCAGCATAAAACCGGTATCCTACAAGGAAGGTTTGGCGATAGGATACCGGAATTTCGATATGCACACTATCAAACCACGCTTTCCTTTCGGCCATGGGCTTAGTTATACGGTTTTCTCTTATAAGACGCTGGAAATCACTGAACCCCACTTGACGGGCCAGCAGCTGCCGGACCAGCCCGATGGTGCAACTCTCGCGGTTGAGGTGCTGCTTACCAACAGCGGAAATCTGCCCGGAAGCGAGGTAATTCAGGTGTATGTTTCGTATCCAGACACGCCCACCGGATATCCTGACAGACCACGTCCGCCAAAAGCTCTACGCGGGTTTGAAAAGGTACATTTACAACCGGGGGAGAGCACCAAGGTCAAAATACCCATAGAAAACCGAGCCTTCTTCCTGTTTAATGAAAATGAGGAACGCTGGCATGTGATCCCCGGTTCCTACACGGTTATGTGCGGAGCCAGCAGCCGGGATATTCGGCTTACATCTACTGTGATAGTCAGCTGAATATATCTAAAAACTCTGCCCGCACGAAAGGAAAACACCAAAGGCCTTGGCGCGTGCAATAATCTTATTATTCAATAAGAGAATTTTCAAAAATTAAGAAGATCCGTCGGATTGGCTGACCGAAGTTCAGGTACCGGTACGCAAAACGCAAAGTTTACGATATGATTCATATCAGTGACACACAGGAAGCAGCGCATGCACAGCAGTAGCTACTCGCAATTTGAGCTTAGATACCCAGCGTTGATTTCTCTTCTCTTGCTCAGCACACTCATTTTACCCGTCGCCGGGGCTGAGCCGCTGCATGCCCACAACCTGCACCCCTTATACGCTCCGCTCATTCAGTTTCGGGCCCGCAGTGCTGCTATCCAGCCGCCGAATTCCATTGAGCTGGCCTTCCTCCAGAGCTACGGAAATAATTTTTTTCTCGACACAGCCGAAGCAGGAAATAGTGAAATTGTCGCAGAGCTCGACAGTGAAGCCGCCTATACCACAATTGCCGCCCGCTGCGGCCTGAGTCCACACTTAGAACTGAACTTTAGTGTGATGGCCATGAGCCATTTTCCCGGAGTACTCGACGGTTTTCTGCAGTGGTACCATGGACTCTTCGGTTTCCCGAATGCCGACCGCGAACTGCGCTCCGATTATCAGCTGCGATTCTATCTGGAAAACAACAACGGGGTCATATTAAAAAATCAAAGTTCTTTTTTCACTCTGGCGGCCCTGCAAATAGAACCGCGCTGCTTACTCTATAGCACGCGCAACACACGCGTAGCTGCCGGTACCCTACTCAAAGTACCGCTGCCCGTCTCCGACCATCCGCTCGGCAGCGGGGGCTTCGATGCCGCACTCCAATTCTATATTGATCATGATCTGCCGCCCTTCTATTTTACCGCTTCTCTGGGCGCAGCGTATCTCAGCCGGCCGGCGTATATCCCGCCCAACGCTTTTTTCCCGTTTGTATTCCCGTTTCTGCTCTCTTCAGAGTGGGCCCTGCGGCCGAACCTCTCAGCAATAGTAACTATCACCGGAACCACAAGCCCCTTTCAGACCGGCTATGGGCGGGCGGATAAGTTCAGCTCCACTATAAATTTTGGCGGGCGTTTGGAACTGGGATCGACCGACTCATTGCAAATCAGCATGAGTCAGGAATTCTTGACCTTTGCCGCCACCGATGTAGCCCTCCACTTCGAGTGGTCCCATACTTTTGAATAAAAATTTCCTAAGCTTTGCATTCGTTATTCGAGTCTACTATGATCAGAATATGAAAAGTTCGTTACAGTTTAGAATTGCTCTGGCCGGAACCATTTTTATTGTTGTTATTGCAGCGCTCACTATCAGCATTTCGATTTTCTTTTTCAAAAACGAAGTAAAACAGCTCTATCAGCAGGATTTTCAAAGTCGTCTGCGCGGAATCGAATATGAGTATGCCGACATCGATGCATTGAGTGCCGCATCCGATGAAGTGGCCCGGCTGCAGGAGCAGCTGCTCGAACAGCTTTCGCGACGGTTTGAAAACGAGACGGGAGTTCAGCCGTTTATAATCAACGGCAATCTCGAACTCATATTGTGGCCGGATGCACTGAAGGTAGATAAAGAATACGCCTCTGAAATAGTCGGTCGGGCCGACGGAGCGGGGCGGATAGATACTGTGCTCAATACGAATGCCGGCGACTATTGGTGTATCGCCAGTTATTACGTGCCGTGGGATTGGTATACCGGGTATGCCGTTGCAGAGTCACGCAGGTTCGGCATCCTGACCACTTTTTTCAGCATTATATCAATGGTGACCCTGGCGGTAGCCTTGGTCGCCATTCTCAGTTATTTTCTGATCCTCCGCAGCGCCCTTAACCCGCTCAAACTGGCAGATGCGGCTATAGCCCGTTACACCGAAGGCGACCTGCGCGAGCGCATTCCGGTCAAGCGCGAGGACGAGGCCGGACGTATCGCAGGTGGTGTAAACCAGTTCGCCGACCGTCTGAGCACAATTGTCGGCAGTATCAAAGACAGTTCAAAACAGAACCAGCACATAGAGAAACAGCTGGGAGAATCGAGTAATGATGCGGCCGACCTCATAAATAAAATCACAGGTAATACTGGTGTCATCACCTCCGAGGTAGCTGAGCTCACCACCCTCATGAACCAGTCCGACAGTTCGGTTGAAAAAATCGCCGATGAAATTGCAAAGCTCACCGAACGCATCCAGGAACAATCCTCAGCAGTCAACCAGTCCACCGCCAGCATCGAGGAGATGAACAGTTCGCTGAGTAATGTTGCCGCTATTACGCAGGCCAAGAAAGCCTCCAGTTCGAAGCTCATTCAAACTGCCCGCGAAAGCGGAGAACGGCTCGAGCAGACCAACAGTGCTATTCAGCTGATGCTTTCGCGGGTCGATTCGATTTCAGAGTTTGTCTCCGTTATCCAGAACATCGCCAGCCAAACCAACCTGCTGGCCATGAATGCCGCCATTGAAGCTGCGCATGCCGGGGAATCCGGGCGGGGTTTCGCGGTAGTCGCCGATGAAATCCGTAAACTCGCCGAGAAGGCCGGTTCACAGTCAAAAGAAATCAGCACGGGAATAAAAGAGATTGTAGACAGTATCAATACCGCCGCGGAATCCGGTGAGCACACCCGAACAGCTTTTCAAGAAATTGAGCAGGAGATACAGACGGTAGTCAACTCACTGGAAGAGATAAACTCGAGCACCTCCGAACTGACCATTGGCAGTGAAGAGGTAATGAATGCAATGCAGGTGCTGCAGGAGATCTCTGTGGATGTAAAATCTGGCGCAGATTCAGTTAACTCCGAAGCTTCCACGGTACAGTCGGCACTCAAGCAGCTGGCCTCCCTATCTGAAAAAGTTCGGCGGCTGACTGCAACTATCACCGAGCAGGCCGGTTCTGCCGAGGAAGTCATCGCCCACGTTTCCGAGGCTTCCGAACAGCTACGGCAGGCCACCCGCACCCTGAGCGATCAAGTAGCAGTGTTTACAATAGAAGAAACAGAAGCGCCGGCTGAACTCCAAGAAGTCGAACTCGATGCAAAGGACGCTGAGTAGCGCGCTGCTTTACCTCAGCCCCAGCGAGTTGTCACATCCCGGATGCCTCGCCTGCGACCGGACTTTCAGCGTACGAACCTTCACTCTGATACAGTATCTGGAGCAAGAGTACGGCTGGAATACAGTCCTGAACTTCCTTGAACCTGGCAGCACCTTTAAAAGCGTGACTGGGAAAGGAAAAAGGGATGTGTTCGAGGATTGGAAGCAGTGGCTGGAATCGGTGTAAATCCCGCTGGTGATCGACTCTGAAACTCGTTTTATAGATGAACCAGGTCAAGTGTAACTCTTGTCCTTAGCAATATTCTTAACACATGTTAAGCGGAACTTGCGACGTCGCAAGTTTTCCGATTTCTATCGGAAAACTGAATGCAAGCTGCCGTATCTCAACGACATGTCTCAGGGGCTGGAGACAGCCAATCATTCTTGCGCAACACCGTACCGGCAGCGATGGCCGGAGCCGCTTGCCCCAGATGTGGCGGAAAGGTGTACATTCTGCCTTGCCGCTGATAACTCACCGCCATACTGTCGAATTGCCGGACAAACAGCATGTTTTTCAATGCATCTATCAATTCTTCATCAGAAATAGACTGTTTCCACTGCGTATCAACCAGCTTACCCTCGTTGTCGATTACCTGATATGGATGTACGATTAAAGGATCGTATGTAGCTATATCCATGCTCACCTCCCTACACATAGAACATACTAATCCTGATTATATAAGTAAAGTTTAGAATGAAAAAATCATATAGAGGTATAGTATCCCGCGATATGGAACAAGCGCAGTAAGATTCGAGTTTTCCCCCAGGAGCGTATGCCACTACAACGATCCTCTAAAAAAAATTAAGCAGCCTAGTCCTCGGGCAATTGAGGCTCTACCGGTTCCTCCGCGATAATTTCAGGAAAAGTTCCGAGGCTGTAGGGATACTCCGGGGCTTCTGTATCGATCATTTGAATATCCTTCCACTTGCCGCCGAGAAACCGGAGGAACATGCTAGTCCCTATCGCAATAATAAAACCGATAAAAGCTATCCAGGCAATAACCGGGTCCACCTCGAGGACTCGTATAAGCACCAGCGCAACGCAGGCAAACGCCCAGTGAAGGGTAACCGAGACGATCATTACCCAGCGAGTATCTCCGGCCCCGCGCAGGGCGCCGGTAAACACGATCTGCGCAGAGTCCGCCAACACATAGAATGAGGCTAGCCGCAGCATAATAACCGCCATAGAGCTTACATCGGTACTTCCGCTCCCGAGGCCGGGTATAAACACCCCCACCAGGGGGCGGGCCGCTACAATAAAGAGTATCATTATGGAAAACGAATAAACCCAGGCGGTCTTGAGTCCGACAAAAGCCGACCTTCGCGCCTCAAGATAGTCGCCGGCGCCCACGTTCTGTCCCACCAGGGCGGTAACGGCGTGCCCCATCCCCAGCATCGGCAGAAAAGCCACCACATCCCAGTTAAAGGCAATAGTTACCGCCGCCGCAACCTTCGTGCCGTAGGAGTGCATAGATTGTACAAACAGGTTAAATGCCGCAATGTTCAGAAACATCGCCAGCCCGGCGGGGACACCGAACTTCAATAGAGTTCTGAGTATTTTGGGACGAAAAGACATAGCGGTGTGGGTAGAAAAATCAGTGCGGTTTCTGCCCCGCAGATAAAAGGCAGCCAGAATTATAAAGATGGTCATATTTCCCAGAACTGTTCCAATAGCGGCCCCCCGCAGGCCAAGGGCGGGAAAACCGAGCTTACCGTAGATCAGTACGTAATTAAGGGGAATATTCACGCACATACCGACGGCATTGGCAACCATAACTACGGTGGTTCTTCCTATGCCGATAAAAAAACCGGCCAAGGCGTGCCTGAGGATCAGAAATATTACGCCGAAAATGAGGGTCTGAAAATAGGTATACGCCAGATCAACCTGTAAAGCGGTCTGTCCGAGGGAAGCGAAAAAAATCCGCATAAGCGGTGAAAGCGCCAGCAGGAGAGGATAACTGAGAAAAGAGAGAACGATAGCCTGAAAGGTCGCTTCAGCACATTTTTCATACCTCCCGGCTCCGTAGTACTGGGCCACCACCGCCGTTACATAACCGATGGTGCCTATAAAAAAAGAGCCCAGCATGAATTGAGAGAGCCCCCCGCTCATGGAAGCCGCCAGGTATTCTTCTCCCACCCGGGAGAGGAAAAACCGGTCCACAAACAGCATAAGCGTGTCGGATGTCTGCGAGATGATCATGGGAAAGGCGATAACCAGGAGCCTTTTGAGGGTAGCGGAGGACTGTATTTTTTTCATATCTCAGCGATTTTATTACTTTCTCTGAAGTGATACAAGATGAGTTCTGTAGAATCAGTTAGAGAAATCAAGTACTCTCACACTTTCCTGTTCACACTATCCACTTGCGCCGGATGTTGCGAAGGCTCACGGCAAAGAGAAACAGGCAAAAGGCGGTGAGAGCAGCAAAGTTCAGCGCCGTCGGCATCGTCCCCGCACCTCCGATCGAACGGTGCAGTATGTCGGCCCCGTAGGTTAGGGGAAGGGCGTAGGAGAGGGGCCGCAGCCAGATCGGCAGAGCCGCCACCGGCACGAACAATCCGCAGAGAAAGATCATCGGAAAGCGAAAAAAGTTGGAGAAGGTCTGCGCCTCGAAGACCTCGCTGACCGATACGGCGATGAAGAGGCCGAGGAAGGTCGAGCTGACGGCGATAAGGATCACCACCGGCACGAGACTCAGCCAGTTTACCCCGCCGAGGTCGGTGATGAAGGAGGCGATGAGCACCGGAATGAAAGCGTTGACCGAGCCGAAGAAGATGGCCCCGGTCGTCTTGGCCAACATCAGCAGCTCGAGTGAAATGGGGGCGAGCAGGAGCCGTTCGAAGGAGCGCCCCTTTTTCTCGAAGGTAACGGTGACCGCCAGCATGCTCGTGGTGCCGAAGAGGACCGAGACCCCCATAACTCCTGGAAGGATGGAGCCAACGCTCTCGATGCCGCTGCCCGAACGCACGAAGAAGGCGGCGGTCCATGCAAG
>CAZWDV010000006.1:88659-89766 GCA_964632675.1 uncultured Sediminispirochaeta sp. | reverse complement strand
TGCAAAATAAACCCCACCCCTCCCGACCGCTACGCCCTGGTGTATGGGGTGAGTGCATATGATGACTACTCATCTATTAATGCTCTCGAATATACGGATGACGATGCCCGCGCAGTAGCAGAAATGCTCCACGACAAAGGATTCGAGGTATATCTGAGAATAGATAATGAAAGCGGTAGTTATCCGTATGCTGCGGATGTTGCCGAAGCGACGAAACAGCGGTTTATTAACGACCTAACCCTGTTTGCAGGATCATTGAATGAATCCGATCTGCTCTTAATTTACTTCTCTGGCCATGGGGCTCAAGGAATAGAAGAAGCCAGCGGCGATGAAGATCAATTTTCAGAACCACAGGACGAGTACATCGTATTCTATCCAGACGAAAACCAATCTCAACAAGACTATTTAATGTCTGACACCGATTTCTTTACCTATCTCAAACAATCGACTTCCAGAAAGCGAGTCGTTATGATTGATGCATGTAATTCAGGGGGATTCATCGGAAGCGAGTATGATTATGATGCTATTCCGGGAGACTATAGCAGCACTAACTCCCGTTCCGAAGATATCCTGAGTTCCACCTTAGACGCATTTTTTGAGCCTATGACCGGTGATATCCCATCTTCAGAAGCCATAGTTATTACTGCCGCAGGAGAATCCGAGGTCTCGTTTGAAGCTTTCGGACACGGATTTCTTACTTTCGGGTTTCTATACTCCGCTGCTTATGGAGATTATGATAGCAATGATTACATAGACACTGGTGAAGTGTACCGCTACACGCGATCCTATATTGAAACCCATTGGAATTCCATGTGGAACGAATATTCAGAGGCAGACCAAGCGTATTACCAATTCATGCCCCACATATCCGGTGGGCCGGTTGACTACATACTTTTCGAAGCCGACTAAAACAAGACATTCTCCATAGATCAACGTTACCGCCACAATTCCTTCTCACTTATCTTACTAAAATAATAATGTTATTTTGACTGTCACATTTATACGTACTTTAGGGTCAAGAACCTGGTACCCGGGGAAACAAAGACATGGGAGCATTGCCAAAAATGCCGAGCTTGAAATCGGCGAACACCTCATTCGGGCCGGAGC
>CAZWDV010000006.1:0-88559 GCA_964632675.1 uncultured Sediminispirochaeta sp. | reverse complement strand
GCATTGCCAAAAATGCCGAGCTTGAAATCGGCGAACACCTCATTCGGGCCGGAGCTCTGCGAGACCGCCTTCGCTTTTGTATTCAAAATTACACAAGCTCTAAGTTGAGGCCGGGGTATTCGGAGAGGGCCTATTAAATATCTTTGAATTCGTGACAACTCGAAGGAAAGCGGAGGCAATGATTGGGGAAAAAAGAAAGACATCGTTTCCATCCAAGCCCCTTTTCAGAACTTCTCTGGCCCTAATGTGAAAAGCATAGATTCACAGGTTTACATCCCAGAATATCAACGGTAGACCGCGTTACCCTCTCCCACACGTCTGATGCCTTCCCACGTATAAGCATCCTTCAAGCCGCCGTCAGAACTTGATACCGGAAGCTCTCGGCGGATATCACTCCGCTTTAAGCGCATCTTTAGCCCCTCCACTATGAGCCCTGTCAGGGTGGTATGCTCCCTGGCCGCCCTTATTTTTGCCTCAAAGATTAATGAATCTGGAAAATTAAGAGTAGTTTTCATACAGATATAATACTAAATATACAGATGTATGTGAAGGAAAATATAAAACGACTCCTGGGATGGCGAAAGCAGGCCTCCGTCCGATGGGACTCAATTTATTTATAAACCAACCTTTCGTTATCTCATTACGGAACAAAACCCGGGTCACCCTAGAGTTTTTGGGTAAGCGGCGGCGGCACCAGCCGACGCCCCCTCATAAGCCAATTAAAGCAGCAGCGGACCACGGATAAGAAAGAATTTTAAGTAAGAAATTTAACTACGGATGTACGCAGATGAGTACGGATATCAAAAAATTATCGATGTCTGTAAAGAATCGGCTATGGTATGATAGCGCACAGACTGAGACTGGATGATTTGATACTTTTATTACAATTATGTAAGAAGCGTGGTAAGGATATTTGGTATGCTCGAGTTGTGCGGGGTCTGTAAAAGTTTTCCAGCGAAAAAAGAGATGGTTCTGGCGGATATATCATTTTCCGTAAAAAAGGGCGAAGTTGTAGCACTTGTAGGAGAAAACGGCGCCGGAAAAAGTACCTTAGTCAGAATTCTCTCGCAGATTCTGCGACCCGATGCAGGTTCAATCTCGCTTGATACAGTGAGCTTCAATGAAGATCCGGGGTACATGAAACAAAGAACCGGTACTTTGTTTTCCGGAGAAAGTTCTCTGTACGATCGCTTGAGTGCCAGAGAGGATATCATCTATCATGCCCGTCTAAACGGTATACCCAAGGCAAAATATGAACCAGACCTCAAGTTGCTTATCGAAGAACTTTCACTTTCCCATTATATAGATGACAGGGTATCAACCTTCTCACGGGGGATGAAACAACGCACTGCAATAGCAAGAACTTTGATTATGGATCCGGAGTTTATCATCCTCGACGAACCCTCTTCAGGGCTGGACATTATTGCAAAAGATTCTGTGAAGGCAATTATTTCGCGGCTTAAAAAGAGCAGAAAAACGGTCTTGTTCTCAAGTCACTCTCTTGACGAAATCTTAAGCTGTGCAGACAGAGTAATTATTCTCCATGCCGGGCAGATCGTATGTGATTCCCCTGTCGAACTATTTCAGTCCGGCAGGGGAAAAGATATAACATCCTATTTGAGAGACTAAATGAAACTACTTATTATTCTAAAAAAAGAGCTGCTTGATCAGGTTCGTGACAGGAGAATGATTATCGCAGCGCTGCTTATGCCGGCTGTTATCGTTCCCTTGCTGCTGTTCTTCATGACCCTGGAACCATCAAAAGGAGATGTGGGCTCAAGGGTAAGAATAATTATTGAGAAAGAAGCAGTTCAACTCCAGGGCCTCCTTCGCGAATCCATCAACGGCATTCAGTTTATTCAATCGAACGCACCCACGGAGACAATCAAGGACGGCAACGCCGAACTGGGGATAGAGTTTATACAAGAAGGAGACGAATACAGAGGGTTTACACTATATTATGATCCCGCCAGAAGAATCTCCGAGTTCACGTAGGTGCGTACAAATTCCTTGCTCCGATCGTATTTTACCGCTGCCGAGCCCCGCGAAGATGCACTGTCGGTTCAAAGCATCCCGGTGAGAAGCGAACAGAAAAACAGCTCCCTCCTTACTCTGTCGATCATTCTTCCAGTCTTCCTGATGGTCTTTTCCGCTTCCACGACTATGTCAAGCGTGATTGATATGAGTGCCGGAGCGAATGACCAGGTTCTTCCCGTTTTTCCCCTCTGCTATTAAATAATTGAGACAAGTACAACTACCAGAATAACTACAACTAATACACCTATAATACTCATATTACTTCCCTTTAAATGCAAGATAATGTAAAGGTACCATATGCAGGGCCCGTCGTCTATGCGCTGGCACATAGCAGTATTTTATGGAGGATGGAGCGTCCGCAGAGATTGCGGTGGTCGGCAAAGAGGGGGTAGTTGGAATCGCGTTGTTTCTGGGCGGGCAGACCGTGCTGAATCGACCGGGCCTTGAGGCCCGGGTGAGCGAATACTACGAGCTTGTCAGAGCCGAATTTCAGCGACTGTTACCTGATATCTGACGACCTGACCGAGCACTGAACCTCGGTCTGTTATGTTCTGAAACAGCGATTTTACCATCTGCCTATCCTAAATCGCGGACCTGTATCCAGGATTCCAAAGGCGTTCAAGATAAGCAAAATCACCACGATTATAACAACCACATTCAATAGCCTTCCCGGGCCATCTTAAGGATGTTGTACTGTCCTACCTCCCCCGTAACCGGCTCTAGGAACATCCCAGTCCGCCCGTGGAGGTAGAAGATGTCTCCCTCTTCGTTGACCAGAGCACTGGCGGGGGCGAGCCGTTGCAGAAGGGTTTTTTCAGCCACATCACGGAGGGGAACCTTTTTATCTACAGCCTGAGGACTGCTTTTCCAATAGGCCTTCTCTGCAGAAGCACACATCCGCGGCGATGCTGGCAGGATAGATGCCGCTGTGGGCAGCGGCGATAGACTGCTCGTCTATTTCGGTGGCAAATACCTGGAGGTTGTAGTTCTCCTGTATGGTGTCCATATACTCTTGGAGAAGGATGGCGATGGAATAGGCCTCCTCGAGTGTGCTGAAAGCCTCAATATCCCGAAAAAATTTCGTCACCCCAATAAGAAGGTCCCGAAACAGTGCATCGAGCTCATCCTCCGTCTTTTGCACATATTCTACATACTTCTCGATTCCATCGATCTGGAGAAGTGCCATACGTCTGTTGATGCGTCGAAAGACGGAAGTCGGCTTGTAGTGGGAAAAATCATGGCCGCTGTGGTTTTGCAAAAGCTTAAAGATTGTACTCAGGCTGCTTGCCTTTCCTTTCTCCGGAGCTTTGGCCTCGGCGGAGCTCTCGGTGAATGCATGGGAGGTGTAGGAGATAAGTGCGTCGGCCATCTCCACCGGAGGCAGTACATAATCTGCCAAGCCGGTAGAGATTGCGCTGCGGGGCATCCCGTCAAAGTCGGTGGTTTCGGGGGCCTGCACCATAAGCATCCCCCCTTCCCCTTTAATTGCCCGTATACCGAGGGCACCGTCGCTCCCGGTCCCGGAGAGTACCACAGCTATAGCCCTCTCTCCCTGATCCTGGGCGAGGGAGCGGAAAAAAAAAGTCTATAGGCAGACGGTGCCCGCGTGGGGCGGAGGGCTCGTGGAGCTTTAAAGTACCGTCTATAAAAGACATGTCGTGTCCCGGCGGGATAATGTAGGCGCAGTTGGGGTGTACCTTCATCCCGTCTTCTACCTCGAAGACCTGCATTCGTGTATATCGATTAATAAGGTCGGAGAGCATGCTCTTGTGGTCCGGGGCAAGGTGCTGCACCAATACAAAGGCCATTCCCGGGTCGGTGTCGATGGGCATGCCGGAGAAAAAAGCCTCAAAGGCCGCTAATCCTCCGGCAGACGCCCCAATACCTACAATTGGAAATGAAAAGGATTCCGACGGTGAAGTCTTATCACGAGTGATAGACTCATTTGATGGTTTTTTTTATTCAAAATAAATTCCCCAATTCAGTATATTTCTATTTTGATAATCCTACAACCTGAAGGAAAAAGTTAACATCCTCTATCGATTCGCCGGAGTTTTGCCGGAAAGTTTTTTCTTGACCTCCCTGTTCTTTTTTTCTACACTTATAAGTGCAGGCATTTTATGTATACATTGTATGCAAAAGGAGCAATCAATGCGGCAATATACTGTGAGGAACATACCCAGTGCTTTGGATCGAGCATTACGTGAATGGGCTATACGGCGCAATGTAAGTTTGAACCAGGCCATAGTGGACGCCATTAAAAGAGGCATTGGTATGGATGAAGAACAGGAGCACAAAGATCTCGATGATCTTATCGGGACATGGCAGAAAGATGAAAAGTTCGAGCAGGCCCTTAGCGAACAGGACACTATTGAGCAGGAACTATGGCAATAGATATTGCAATAGATACGAATCGGTATAGGGACTTTGTGGATGCAGTGCCCGAGGCGGTTCAGGTTTTCCGTAAAGCCACAAGAATTTGTGTTCCCTTCATAGTTATAGCTGAGTTACGTGCAGGTTTTGCAGTTGGGAGCAAAGGAAGAGAAAACGAGCGTATTTTCAACCAGTTTCTCCAACGAGAACGTGTGGAAGTACTCATGCCCACAATGGAAACCACACGAGGGTACGCACATCTTTTCCGTCAGCTCCGGGAAGCGGGAACCCCAATACCGACTAATGACATATGGATCGCTGCCATAAACATTCAACACAATCTATACCTGTTCAGCCGTGACGCGCATTTCAATGCCCTCCCACAAATTCCCCGTATATAAGAATTACCATACGCCCCTATCTCGTGGCAATTATCCAGACGGCATGGACGATACCGGGGATATATCCCAGAATCGTTAAGAGAATATTGATCCAGAAATGTAACCCTATACCAACCTGTAGAAATACGCCCAGCGGTGGAAATAGAATTGCAAAAATTATTCTGATAAGATCCATATCTTCCTCCTGTTATGTAAAGTAAAAATAGGAATAATGATACGGTCTGTCAATGACTCCATCAAGCCCCTATCGGGGCAGAAATATCTTTACTTCCTACTAAATTATCTTTGCTCGGCCATACTCCAATTATGGCTCCTAAACGAAGAGAGGTGTATACTACTTACTAAGGGCGCCATTCTGATACGGCAGGGCCAATTTCCCAATCTTCGGCCTTTAGCCTCTCGATTATTTTTCCTATAATTCATTATTTTGACATATAAAATAGCTGTTATTATGTTGGGTTTAAACTTTGTTATGGAGGTAACTATGAGAAAGGGTCAGTCCCTACTATTTTGGAGATTTTGCCGGCTGTAATCCTTCTAAAGTTGATTGGTGCCGCTCCCGCCCGCCGGCTCGGTTCGCCACAGCGCATGCAAGAACTGCTGCCAGGGCAAAATCTGAATGCCGTCGCTGGTGGTGCGGGGCAGTTCTTCCATGCTTACTACTACACGCTGGGCGAACTCGGCCTCCTCCCCAAGGGCGCGCAATCCTTTTAAGTCGCCCGGGTGGATGCGGTTGGCGGCCTTTACCTCTACAGCAAGCCGCCGGCCCACAATAAAATCGACCTCCAGGCCATCGCGGGTGCGCCAGTACTGCAAGGTTTCTTTGTGGCGACCATAGGCCAGCCAGGCGCGAAGCTCCATGGCAATAAAATGCTCAAAGGCGGCTCCAAATTCAGCGCTATTACGGTTCAGACTGCGATAGCCTGCCAGAAAATTGGCAACGCCGGTATCAAAGAAATAAAACTTGGCGGTGGCGACCGCCTTGCGACCGGGGCTGCGCCAGGGGTCAAGCATAAAGCCGGTAAAATTGTCGTTTAAAATTTTGAACCATGCCCGAACCGAGCTGGCCGGAACCCCAGTATCACGCGAAACATTGGCAAAGTTGATCTGCTGGGAGTTGCTTAAGGCGGCGACCCTCAGAAAAGCCGAAAAATGCACCAGATTCTGTACCAGCGATTCCGCCATAATTTCCTCGGTCAGATAGGTGTTGATGTAGGCATCCAGCTCCTCCAGCGGGTCTTCGCTATCAACCACTTGCGGCAGGCCGCCATACAGCAAGTAGCGATTCAAATCGAACTGACTCAGCTCAGCCGAACACAGTGGGAAAAGATTGCACTGCCATGCGCGACCGGCCAGCAGATTCACGCCCCCGCGGCGAAGTTTGCGAGCGCTCGAACCGGTCAGAATAAAACGCAGACCACGTTCCTCTATCAAGTCATGCACCTCGTCCAGTAGCGCAGGAATTTTTTGAATCTCGTCAATAACAACCGGCAAATCGGAATCCGGCATTGCGTTTATTAGCTCGCGCAACTCGCCTGGATTATGACTCAACGGAATAGCAACCCTGCTGCGTAACAGGTTAATGATTCGCGCGGCCGGAAACTGGGCCCGTAAAAGAGTAGTTTTACCAGTACTGCGCGGACCAAACAGAAACAGCGATTTCTTTTGTGCCAGCGTTGGCAGATCAAGCATGCGTTCGTACATACCAGTAGTGTAATAGCGCATATTGGTTAAATCAACAGCAGCTCTGCGGATTTTACAACAAATTCCGCAGAGCTGCTAATTGAATTTAGAATGATGAGTGCTGCGCCCGGCTGCTGCCCAAACCACCACGCCCGCTCCGCAGCCTCCCAGCAGCAGCCGGGCATTTAACCTCTTTGAATGCTAAATATTTGAACTCATAGGCAGGAAGTAAGCGTCCAATGGAAGTTTGTCTGCACTGCCTACAATCTCAAGCGGCTGTGGTCGCTACGGGGCGGTTTTGTCGAGGATGATTAGTTGTGAATCGATTTGTTTTTGTGCAAAGGATCGCTTCGATGCCCGTCGAACCTGTGCTGCTGGCATCGAAAGCTCTGTCGAGAACGCCAAGATAACCGTAGAGTAGCAGAACGGGCGATACGTCTTGCAGAGAAAGCATGGACTCTCTCGCATCGATCTACCGCATCACTCACTCACCCAACTATTCCAGAGGATTCTTGAAGCCCTGTCAGGGATTTCTGGTTATAACAAACAAATTTGACATACGAAATAGCCGTTGTTAGGTGTGGCGGTTTAATTTTGTGTGGGAAGAAACCGCAGCTAAGCACTTTCTCGCATCTGCTCACCAGGATTCCAATCAAGATACTCACTAAGATTGATCTGTTCCCAGGTTAAGTCCCATATATCCGTAGTTTATATAACTTCCCCCATCCAAACCGCATAATTGAACAGATAACTATTTCATTAGGCTATCCCAAGAAACCGCTTACAATGTTTTCCTCCACATAAGTGGTAAGGTTTTTTATATTTTCCACCGAGGCTTCTATGTTATTATCTTTGTCTTCGAACACGTGCCCCGCGTTCTTTATTAACCTGTATTTTATAGTAACTTCATTTTTAAGAGTATCAATTATCGCTTCTTCATAATAGGGATCTTTCTTGCCGATTACATATAGCAGGTTTTTTTTCTCTTTCTTTAAAATCGGTATTATCTCTTTCTGAGATTCGGTTGGCGTCAGGAGCATAAAAGAAACACTCTTGAAAGCGCTGAGCAGTTTTGTATGTGTAAGGATATTCAGAATTCCGGTAGTTCCCAGGGATTTACCGATTAAACAGATGCTCATATTTTTATATTTATCAATAATATACTCACCGATCTTTGCCTGATCTTGCTTTAAATATTCAGCCTTTCCCCCATCATCTAAAGCAAGAAACTTGTCATTTTCATTGTACCGGTAATCGACTGTCAGGTAATCCCAGCCGTGTTTCATGAAAGCAAGCTTTAAGAAGAAAGTTGCTGGGGCATCGGGGGGATAAATATACCCGGGCAAGACTATTGCTAATTTATCACTCTGTTTCTCATTCATTTGCCAATAGGTAGTTTCAATGAATCTTTCATCAACTCCGTACAAATCTTTTGTTCTGCTGAATTTCATAACTTCATGCCTCCTACTAAATGGTATCACAGATGACCACGGATATTAAAAAATAAAATCTAATCTTTTTCCATCTACTAAAACTAATTCCCTTACCTATCCGCGACCATCCGTGTTGCCCGCCGGCTGGAGCACGCCATCGACAACTCGACCTTGATCAGTTTCGATTACACCAACAACCGCTTCGATGCCTGTATGCGGCATCTGCTTTGAACGCTACATCGACGATCCGGGTTCTGTGCCGGAAGATAAGCTGAAAACCGAAGTCTACTTTTTGCTGAAGTAAGCTTTGGCCGGGCTGGGAGCTTGCTGGGCCGCGCGCTCGGCGGGGCCCGGCCGCTCAGCCCATCTTCTTCAACTCTTCTATCTCATCGCGGACCAGGGCCGCCTTCTCGAACTCGAGGTTTTTGGCATGTTCGAGCATCATCCCTTCGAGGTGCTTGATGAGCTTTTTGCGCTCTTTCGGTACAAGAATATTGTAGCCTTTCTTCACCAGCTCAATCGAATCGGACTCGACCTGCCGATCCTCTTCCTTCTTGCGCACCAGGATATCTTGAATCGCTTTCTTGATAGTCCGGGGGGTAATCCCGTGGGCTACGTTGTACTCCATCTGAATACTGCGCCGCCGGTTGGTCTCTTCAATGGCCGCTTCCATCGCCTTGGAATGACGATCGGCATACATAATCACCTTTCCGTGCTCGTTACGGGCCGCCCGGCCGATAATCTGGATTAGACTGGTGGCCGAACGCAAAAAGCCGATCTTATCGGCATCCAGAATCGCGATCAGCGAAACCTCCGGAAGGTCCAGCCCTTCCCGCAGCAAATTTATTCCCACTAGCACATCGAAGGTGCCGCTGCGTAGGTCCCGCAGCAGTTCCACCCGCTCGATGGTCTCGATTTCGGAATGAAGATAACGAACTTTTAGGCCCAATCCACTGAGGTAGTCGGTCAGATCTTCGGCCATCTTTTTCGTCAGCGTGGTTACCAGGACCCGCTCTTTTACCTCTACCCGCCGCGTGATCTCCGTATACAGGTCCTCTATCTGCCCTTCCGTCGGGCGAACCTCCAGTTCGGGATCGAGCAGGCCGGTGGGACGAATGATCTGTTCAACCAGCTGCTCGCTCTTGCGAATCTCGGTGTTCCCCGGAGTAGCCGACACAAAGACCACACTGTCGAGCATCTCCTCGAACTCTGCCAGAATCAGCGGACGGTTGTCCAGGGCGGAGGGAAGCCGGAATCCATGCTCCACCAAATTCATCTTTCGCGAGCGGTCGCCCTCGTACATGGCCCCCACCTGCGGCAGAGTTACGTGGGACTCATCGATAAAACTGAGAAAGCCTTCCGGAAAATAATCCAGCAAGACCGCCGGCCGCTCCCCCGACTTACGGCCGCTGAGGGGACGGGAGTAGTTTTCGATGCCGGAACAGTATCCCATCTCTTCCATCATCTCCAGGTCGTATTCGGTACGGGTTTTGAGGCGCTGGGCCTCCACAATTTTACCTTTAGCCGTAAGCTCTTCGTAGCGCTCATCCAGCTCGGTGCGTATCTCGGAGAGTGCCTGCTGTACCTGGTGCTCGGGCAGCACAAAATGCTTGGCCGGGTACACCACCACCGAATTGAGCTCCTCTAAGGTTTCGCCGGTCAGGGGATTGATGCGGCGAATGCGCTCGACCTCATCCCAGTCAAACTCTATTCGGTAAGCCTCTTGCAGATAGGCCGGATGCACCTCCAGCACATCGCCGCGAATGCGCAGAGTGCCGCGCTGCAAGACCGCATCGTTGCGGTCGTACTGCAGGCCAACCAGTTCACGGGCTACCGCCGACACCTCGATCTGCTGACCGAGTTCCAGCCGCAGTCGCATCTCATGGAATGCCTTTGGGCTCCCCAAACCGTAGATACAGGAGACGGTGGCCACCACGATTACATCTCCCCGGTCCATCAGCGCACTGGTGGCCGACAGCCGCAGGCGGTCGATCTCATCGTTAATAGAAGCGTCTTTTTCAATATACAAGTCTTTCGAGGGTACGTAGGCTTCGGGCTGGTAGTAGTCGTAGTAGCTGACAAAGTATTCAACCGCATTATTGGGGAAGTAGCTCTTGAACTCACGGTACAGCTGGGCAGCCAGGGTCTTGTTATGGCTCATTACCAGGGTCGGTTTCTGTACCCTTTCAATAATCTTGGCCATAGTGTAGGTCTTTCCCGACCCGGTAACCCCCTTCAGGGTTTGATGCAGCATTCCCGAATCGATTCCCTGCGAAAGTTTTTCGATCGCTGCCCCCTGATCGCCGGCCGGGGAGTATTCGGAGGCTACTTCGAATTCCGGCATACGCCTATTCCCACTCCAGTTCGCTGGGCCGTTCGGCCAGTTCTACCTGGAATGTTTTTCGGCGTCCGCTTCTGAGGGCCACCACCTTAACGGTTTCCCCCGGCTCATTGTCTTCTAAGGCGCTAAACAAGTCCGAGAGCGTCGACACTTTCATTCCGTCCACTTCGATAATAATATCTCCGCCGAAATAGATAATCGAGCGGCCGTACCGTACCGGATTGCTCTGGTCGCCGCCCTGCAGCCCGGCTTTGTCGGCGTTGCCGCCGCGGGCTATCTTAGAAATCATAATCCCCTTGTTCACCGGCAGATCGCCGTAGCGGACAATACTCGGCTCAAGCTGTACCGGGACAATTTCGATCCAACCCCGCCGGACTTTGCCGTACTCTATCAGCTGGGGCACTACCCGGCGGGCGGTGTCGACCGGCACGGCGAAGCCGATACCCACACTGCCGCCGCTGGGACTGTAGATCATGGTGTTGATGCCCACCATCTCGCCGTTGGTATTGAGCAGGGGGCCGCCGGAGTTGCCCGGGTTGATGGATGCATCGGTTTGTATCATACCGCGAATAACCAGGTTGCGGGAAGTTTTTACCGGTCGTCCGAGCCCGGACACGATGCCGGTTGTCAGGGTTCGGTCGTACCCGAAGGGATTCCCGATGGCCAGCACCATCTGGCCGACCCTGAGGTCAGAAGAGTTCCCAAAGGGAATGGTAACCAGTTCCTTTCCGCCGGGATCGAACTCTACTACTGCCAGATCCGTCTCCGGATCCTTGCCGATTACCTGGCCCTCATACTGCGTCCCGTCGTAGAGGTTGAGAAAAACCTTATAGGCGTCTTTGACTACATGGTAATTTGTCAGAATATAGCCGCGTTTATCAATTATAGACCCCGAGCCGGTGCCACCCTCCTGGGGAACCGGCTCCAGGAACCAGTTCAAACTGAGGGTTTCGGTGGTAATGTTCACTACCCCCGGGTTATAGCGCTGATATACATTAATATTATGACGTTCGTAATCGGTGAGCACGGTGTCCCGATTCGCCACCTGGTACATCTGCGAGTTCGCATGTGCGTCCGTATCCGACTGCAGCTCGAAGGCAGTATTCTCAATTGTCTCTACATCAGCTGTGGCATCCCCTTGCAACCACGGCAGCTCGAGTAATCCGAATCCGATCAGCAGCAGGAGCACTACCGACATCGTACTCAGACTGTAAAAAAACAACTGACCCTTGCTGTAAAGTTTCATCTATCCGCCTCCGTAAAAAGAGTCCTTGCAAAGAGTATAGGCGGATGGAGTTGCTTTGCCAAGATGATTTCAACTACTCGCGCTGTTCGCACTCCCGCTCGTGGGGGCTAAACCCTCAGGCGGCCTGCCAGTAATAATCACTTTCCCCGTAGCGGCGATACTGTACCGCCTCCATGATATGCTGCTTGAGTATCCCCTTGCTGCCCTCGAGGTCTGCAATCGTACGGCTGATCTTCAATGCCGAGTGCGCCGCTCTGGTTGAAAGGCCCAGCTGGTCGACCGCTTTTTCCAACACCCCCTGTCCCGTGCTATCGAGCTTGCAGAACCGCTCTATCTCGGTCGGGCCGAGGTCCGCATTGCGCACACCGGCCCGCTCTTTCTGAATCTGCAGTGCGTGGCCCACCATCCGCCGCATCTGCGCTGTAGTAAGCCCCGGTGTCTCCGCAGCGCAGATTGAACGGGCTGGGGCTATCGGCACGCGAATATCGATTCGGTCGCATAAGGCGGCCCCGAGTTTTTTCCAATACCGGTGCAGCTCTATCGGACTGCACATGCAGAGCGAGTCACTCTGTCCGAGTTTGCCGCAGGGGCAGGGATTCGCCGCCATCAGGAGCTGAAAACGGGCCGGAAACCAGTAGTGGCATCCCGAGCGGGCAATCTGTACGATTCCGCGCTCAATCGGTTCGCGCAGCGACTGCAGAAACCGGGTTCCGAACTCGAGGGCCTCATCGAGAAATAATACCCCGTGATGCGCATAAGAGATTTCTCCGGGGAGAATATTGAGGCCTCCGCCTATCAGCCCCTCCCGTGAAGAGGTATGATGGGGCGCGCGAAAGGGCGGCCGGCAGATCAAGCCGGCCCCCTCCGGCAGCATCCCCCCGATTGAATAGATACGGGTTACCGAAATGGACTCTTCGCGGTTCAAATCCGGCAGCAGATCACGGAAACGCATGGCCGCCATAGTTTTTCCGCCCCCCGGAGGGCCGAACAGCAACATGTGGTGGCGGCCGGCCGCGGCTACTAGGCAGGCCCGTTTCAGCTCTTCCTGACCGCGCAGCTCGGCAAAATCGCCTGCCCCGGATAGCTCGTGCAGCGCGGGGCCCTCGCCCACGTCCTTACCCGCCACAAGCCGCTCTTTCGCCGTATAGCTCGCCTGGTACCCGTAGAGCAGCAAGGTAAACAGGTGCGGCATCTCCGCCAGATGGGACAAAGTGACCGCCCGCATTCCCGCCACCGCCCGGGCTTCATTCAGGTTTTCCGGGGGAACCAGGCACATGTCCGCGCCGTGCTGCAGGGCTGCATGCACCGCTGAAAGAACTCCCGCAACCGGCCGTACCCGTCCGGAGAGTTCCAGTTCTCCTACTATCAGCACGGTGAGTCCCGCCGGCGAAGGCACCTGGGCATCCACCGCTAACAGGGCGGCTGCCATCGGTAAATCGAAGGCCGCCCCCTGTTTTTTTACCCCCGCCGGGGCCAGATTTATCAGAATTCGCTGCCGCGGTACCCGAAACCCGGAGTTTCGTACCGCCGCCCGCACCCGCTCGCGGGCCTCCTTCACAGCACTGTCCGGAAGCCCGACAATATCCATGCCGGGAATACCGCGGCGCAGATCGACCTCCACGGTTACAATATTTCCGTTGTAGCCGCGGTTCACAAAACTTACAATTTGCATATCTTCCTCCTACATGGAAAGAGAGGAGAAAGTTGATTCTGATTTATTATGTGGATTGATTGAAGCGGCCCGCTTCATCCCGGACCGCTCCCGGATCAGCGGCCGCGCTGCATCTGGGCGTCCATTTCCTGCCGGACCATCCGGTCGCAGCGCTCATTCAACTCGTTACCCGAATGGCCCTTCACCCAGTGCCAGGTAACCGGAAGGGTATCGGCCAGAGCCTTGAGCTGCTGCCAGTACTCCTTGTTTTTCACCGGCTTTTTGCCGGCGGTTTGCCAGCCGTTTCTCTCCCAGTTGTGTATCCAGGCGCAGATGCCGTTTTTTACATACTGACTGTCGGTGTACAGTTCGATCGGACGTTCGGCGGACTTCAGTTCGGTCTGTACTGTTTTCAGCGCCTCGATAACGGCCGTCAGCTCCATGCGGTTGTTGGTGGTATCCGGCGAACCTCCCGAACGTTCGCGGCGCAGGGAACCGTCGTTTAGTACAAAGGCCCAGCCGCCGGGGCCCGGGTTCCCGCTGCAACCGCCGTCGGTATATATAACGATAGGTTCTTTATCCATTAAGCAAACTCCTGCCGCCTACCCTACGTCGAACCGGCCCGCTATATCAAGCCCCGGGCACCAGGTACGCAGGGCAAAACAGCATCCGCAGTTTAAAAAGCGGGTTGCATTAAAGGCCGATTTCGCACTACACTCATTTTAAATGGCAGAGTTGAGCAACAAACAGAGCCTCAGTGATGAGGTGTATACGTATCTCGAGTCAAAACTCGTTTCCGGTAAGCTGAAATACAGCGACACCCTCAACATCAAACAGCTGGCGCAGCAACTCGGAGTAAGTACCATTCCCATTCGAGACGCCCTCAAGCGGCTTGAACATGAGGGGGTGGTGGTTATTCAACCGCGCAGCAGCTGCTATGTGGCCGCCCCCTCGCAGAAGGACGTGCTGGATGCATTCGAACTGCGGGAAATGATCGAAATGCAGGCAATCCGCAGCATCTACCGTACGGTCACGGATGAGCAGCTGGCCGAACTGGAAGCGACGGTGAGTCAGATGCAGGAGATCGTGTCCCATCCGCCGGAAGAGCATCTTCCGGAGTATATTCAGCTCGATAGCAGGTTTCATAATCTGTTGTGTAATTTGGCGGGCAACCGTTTTCTCAGCAAGTTCTACCACGAGCTGTATCTGCATTTGAACATGACCGAGATATACGGAATCGGCGGGCCTCCGGATATAGAATCTACGTACGAGATTCATAGAAAAATACTTTCCTATTTGAAGAAGAACTCTGCCGAAGCTATTGAGTTGCTGCAGCGCCATCTTGAACAGGGACGCAAAAATATAATTGAAGGCGAAGGTTTTCAAAGGCTTCGAAAGGAGTGAACATGCCGGAGCAATTGATCCTAAAAAATCTGGAATTCATCAAAGTGCTGCCCTACTGGGCACAGGATCTTTCATATAAATACTGTTCAAAAACGACCAACCTCTATATTGTACATGGCAATATCCGCGATTTTCTGCCGAACAAAATGGTAGAGGGTGAGTTCATCTTTGTGAGAATTCAGGAGTTCATATCCGAGGTTTTGTTCGGGAATAAGGACATAATCGTCTACTACGACCGCTCCTCGGGCATCAATTTCTGCGATACCGAAATGCGCAAGAATTACCTGGCGGAGATGCGGCGCCTGTTTCCCGATGAGGACCCCGAAGATCTGGTTTCCAAGAATCCGGCTAAAGCCTTCGACTACCTCGAACGCTACTTCCTAATGAATATTCCCCATAAAAAGCGCATCGTACTGATCATGGATTACGCCGAGACCGTCGTTCCGCATACCGAACTGGCACATATGGATGAGGAAGACCGCTACTGCCTGGTTACACTCAATCGCTGGGCCCACGACCCGATTTTTACCCAGGGGGATGTGTCGATCCTTCTACTTACGGAAAATCTGGCCGACCTCAGCCCGCGCCTGGTGCGCTCCCCGCATACCGTCAAGGTGAATATCCCGCTGCCGGATGAAAAGGTCCGCCAGAGTTTTTTGGAATATCTCAACCGGAAAGAAGAGTTGATCCTCGAGTACCACCTCAACTGTGGAAGAATTGCTAAAATCACCAGCGGTCTCAACCTAATGAACCTAAACCAGATTGCCGCTGAATCGTATCAGGAAAACCGCCCCGTATCTCTCGACTATCTGCGCGAACGCAAGAAAGAGATTATCGAAAACGAGGCCTCCGGCCTGTTGGAGTTCATCGAATCCGAGCATGACCTCTCCTACGTCTCCGGCCACGAATTTGTAAAAAAGCGCTTTAAAAACGCCTCCCGCGCTATTAAGCAGGGACGGCTGGATGTGCTGCCGATGGGATACCTTATATCCGGCCCCGTCGGAACGGGCAAGAGTTTCATGGTAACCGCCTTTGCCGGGGATATCGGCATTCCGATAGTCAAGTTCCGCAATTTCCGCTCTAAATGGCAGGGTGTGACCGAGTCGAACATCGAGAAGGCACTGAACATCCTCAAGGCGATGTCGCCGGTGGGAGTAATGATTGACGAGGCGGACGCCTTTCTTGGTGACCGCAACCAGGACGGCGATTCGGGCACCAGCAACCGTGTGTTCGCCCAGATTACCTCGTTTATGGGCAATACCGAGTACCGTGGAAAAATTATCTGGTTTCTCATCACCTGTCGTCCGGATCTGCTGCCCATCGATATCAAGCGGCAGGGCCGCGCCGAGGAGCATCTGGCCCTGTTTTATCCGGAAACCCAGAGTGAGCGCGAAGATCTGATTCAGACCCTTATTCGCAAACTCAAGATTAAAGTGCAGAAGTTCAGCATTTCTGATCTGCTGAAAAAATACCATTTCGAGTCTTCCGGGGCCGATTTGGAGGCGATACTGATCCGGGCCAAGTTCAATGCGGCTATGCAGAACCACGTTATTATTACTAAAGAGGATATGGAGGAGGCCATTCGCGATTTTATACCGCCGGCCTATCCCCACGAGATAGAATTGCAGAACATGGTGGCGGTGCTCGAATGCACCAGCCGCGAGATGGTACCGAAACGGTTTCGCAATTACGATAGAAGTAAAATTGTAACCCAGATCCGCGAACTCAAAGAGCTTTTGGGCGAGCGGGATTAATGCTGGGAATTATAGGATAAACTGGAGCATCAAAATGCAACTTACACGTACACCCTACGGCAAGACCAAAGACGGCCAGGCAGTAGATGAGTTTTTCGTAGAAAATTCCCACGGAGTTTCATTCAAGCTGATAAGCTATGGGGCCACCCTCACCTCGGTAAAAACCCCGGACAGCGCCGGGAACATCGAAGAGATCACCCTCGGATTCGATTCTTTAGAAGAGTATGAAGGTCCGCATCCCTTTTTTGGAGCTACGGTGGGCCGCTATGCCAACCGAATTGCCCACGGACGCTTTGTGCTGGATGACACCGAATACCAGCTCGAGAAGAACAACAAGGGTAAGCACCACATCCACGGCGGATCGCAGGGCTTTAACCACAGAGTGTGGGAGGCGTATCCGGTAAAAAAACAACATGAGGCGGGAGTAACCCTTACCCTCACAAGCAAACACATGGAACAGGGCTATCCGGGTAACCTCGATGTAAAACTGACGGTTCTGCTCTCGGAGGAAAACGAACTCAGCTTCGCCTATGAAGCGGCAACTGACCGGGCAACACCGGTTAATCTTACCAATCATACCTATTGGAATCTCAGCGGCCAGTGCAGCGGGAGTATCGCCGACCAGGTGCTGTATCTGAACTCCGAGCGCTTTGTAGAGGTCGATTCCGAACTGATTCCCACCGGCCATATCGCTCCGGTCAAGGAGAGCCCCTTCGATTTCCGTACCCCGAAACCGATCGGTAAAGACCTGGAAGCTGCCGGAGGATATGACCACTGTTTCAGCCTCTCGGAGGAGAACGCCCTCTCCATTCCGGCCGCCCGGATAAGCGATCCCCACAGCGGAAGGGTAATGACGGTTTTCACCGTCTCGCCGGGAATTCAATTTTACTCCGGGAACTTTCTTCAGGATATGCCTACCCGCTGCGGAAAGGTCGGGCCCCATGCAGCCCTCTGCCTCGAGACCGAGGAGTATCCCGATGCAGTCAACCATCCGGAGTTCCCCGATGCGGTCCTTAGTCCGGAAGAGCGGTATCTGAGGAAGACAGTCTATCATTTCAGCACCAAAAATTAGTCAAGGAGCACTTCTATGAGTACAGCCCACACTCCTTTACAGGTAGATTTCATCATTACAGATGAACAGCCGCAAGACAAACAGGAGGCCCTGCAGGTTTTGGCCGAGCACGCTGCAAAAACAAAGGTATTATCCAAACATAAGGTCAAGGACCTCTTCAAACGCCTCGAACAGCGTGAGGTCCTCGGCAGTACCGGCTTCGGCGAAGGGGTAGCTATCCCGCACTGCTCTATCGACAAGCTCGATGACTTTGTGCTGGGGGTCATGGTTACCTCCCAGGGTGTAGATTTTGCCTCGATCGACGGTACTCCGGTACAGGTCTTTTTTCTGATTATAGGGCCGACTGAACAGCGCAACCGGCACATCAAAATTCTGTCTGCCATTAGCAAGATGGTAAAAACGCAAGGTGCCGTACACAACCTGCTTTCAAAACAGGCGCCGGAAGAGATCGAGGAGCTTCTGAAAGAACACCTCACCATTCGCGAAGAAAAACCGGACACCGAAGGCTACTGTCTGATCAATACCTACATTCAAAAAGAGGAAGTCTTCGATGAAATCCTCGAACTCTTGTCAGCCGAGGTCGAAGGCTCAATTACAGTTATCGAGACTCAGAACGCCGGTGAATACCTCAACCGTCTGCCGCTCTTCTCTTCCTACTGGACCGAGGGCAGTTCCACCTTCAACCGGCTCATTCAGGCAATCGTTCCCAAGGGACGCTGTAACAACCTGATTCGCCAGATCAATCTGATTGAGGATACGTATGCCGATGATCCGGGCATACTTATCATCGCCCAGGAACTGATGTATGCATCCGGCACGATAGACTTCTAAGCGTATGCAAGCGATACACTCATTACAACAGTCAATCGGAGCCATGAACGTCCCGATCCTGCTGGCAGTCGGAATTATGACGATAGCCGGGCTCTATCTCGGGAAGATTACCAAATATATCAAGCTGCCGTCAATTATCGGTTTTATGCTGGTCGGGGTGCTGCTCGGGCCGAGCTTGTTCAACTTGATTGACGAGGGCATGCAGAGCGATCTGGGCTTTATTACCGAAGTTGCTTTGGGATTCGTCGCTATCAGTATCGGTCTCGAACTGAAGATGTCGACCCTCAGGCAGCAGGGAATCGGAATTGTAATTATTATAATTACCGAGTCGTTGTTGGCGTTTGCGCTGGTTACCCTGGCAGTCTACTGGTTCAGTGGCGACCTAGCCCTGGCCCTGATCTTCGGGGCTATCGCGCCGGCCAGCGCGCCGGCCGGAACCGTAGCTATTATCCAGGAATACAAGGCCAAGGGGAGTTTGACGAAGGCCCTGTACTCGGTGGTCGGCTTCGATGACGGGCTCGGCATCATCATTTTCGGCTTTGCCGCCGCTATCTCCAAGAGCCTGGTTGTACAGGCCACCGGCGTCCAGCAGGAAAGTTTTCTCACCCTGATCACCCCGCCGATGGTGGAAGTAGGGTTGAGCCTGCTGGTTGGGGTAGTAACAGGACTTGCGTTTGTGTTTCTGGCCCGCCGGTTGAACAGCAAACGCGATCTGTTTATCCTGCTGGTTGCCACGGTCTTTATTGTATCGGGGCTCAGCGGACCCCTGCATCTCTCTTTGATTCTGACTAACATGGTGCTCGGCTTTTTCGTCGTGAATACCCAGGCCAACAGCCTGATCAAAAAAATTGAAGACGAGCTTTCCAATGTAATGCCGCTGCTGTTCGTACTGTTCTTTGTGTTGGCCGGTGCAAATCTGCACGTCGCCGCCCTGCCCTCGCTGGGACTGCTGGGCGTAATCTACATTGCCAGCCGCAGTGTCGGTTTGGCGGGGGGTGCCTCCCTCGGAGCGATTATCGGACGAGCGGAGCCGAAGATCCGCAAATATCTCGGCCTGGGGATTCTCAGCCAGGCCGGGGTAGCTATCGGCCTGGCCCTCATCGTCAAACACGAGTTCTCACCCCTGGGTGAATGGGGCGCCGAAATCGGCAGTACGGTAATTACCACCGTCACCGCAACCTGTATCTTTTTTGAATTGATCGGTCCGATTCTTACGAAGTTCGGCCTTCAGAAGGCCGGCGAGATTACCGCCGCAGAGGGGAAATAGGCCCAGGGTCGTAATTATTTGCGCAGCAGTCCCTGTATGATCATTTCGACCGCTTCATCTTCCGAGAGACCGCGGGACATCAGCGTCTGCAGCTGCTTTGAATCGACCGAACCGATGGCCGCTTCATGGGTCACATGGGCCTTCGGATGGCGTACATCCACAATGGGAATAGCTTTGGCCTGGGCCTCGTCCTGCACAATTTCATTACAGTCTACATGACCCGCCGCCCCTTCTGCGGTGGCGGTGAGTTCGTTATAAATTTCGGCACGGGCCTGATTACGCACCGCAATATTGCTGGTCAGCACACCGCGGGAATATTCCCCGGATAGATGTCCGGCTTCTCTGATTTTAATCACATCGTCCTGCCGGCCGCTGATACGCGAAAGCAGTTCTAGTACCGAGTGGGGGCCGCACTCGGCCTCGTAATCGATGTCGATCAAACCTACCCGCCCTTTGATGAGTTCGAACTCCGTCAAGAACCGACTGTAGGCATCGAGTTTTACCTTGGCCTTCGGGATAACTTTGATTCCCGTATCCATACTGTGCACGTGGCGCTCGAAGTAGGTATACTCCGCCCCTTTTTCCAGATGGATGTCGGCATCCATGATGTGTTCCACCTCGGTCGCGTTCGAAAAGCTGCAGTGGGAGATAAAATGGGCTTTGGCGTTCTCGCCGAAACGGACATTCATCCGGATATGCTGCAGGCCGTTCTCGAGCATACCGAAACAGAAGTACACCGGTTCTTCGATCACCGTGCCGGCGGCTACCTGTATCTCTACATCCACCCCCCGTTCGGTCTCCTTTGATTCAACCAGCAGTCCCCCAACCAGGGTGGTATTGAGCACCCGGTTGCCGTGTATCTCTACATGCGCAGTATTGTCCCCAAAATCGTGCCGGTGCATATTGATGGTCGAAAGCAGCCGGTCTATTGCTGTCTGCTTGCTCATACCATCACCTCTTCATCGGGAACATTTGTATGGGTACAGGTACTACATTTGCGCTCGAAATACGAGCTCAACTGCGCAACCGTTCCCTTGTTCACTAGAGCACCGTTACAGAGCAGGAAGGCGTGGTCGGCATGTTTCAAAACCTCTGCAGAGTGGGTAATCATAATCACGGTAGTACCCTGCTCCTTGAGTGACTCTAAAACCTTAAAAATTGCCTGAATTGCATCAATATCGACCCCCGAATCCGGCTCGTCCATCAATACTACCTTCGGCTGCATCGCCACGATCGAGGCCAGCTCGATTCGTTTCCGTTCGCCTCCGCTGAGGGTGGTATCGACATTCCGGACCAAATAGCGGTTCGGGTCGAGGCCGACCATGTTCATAACCTCTTCAGGCGTTTTGGTGCTGCCGCTCTTTTGCGCGGCCTGCCGAATGAACTCCCGCACTTCGATACCGTGAAAACGGGCCGGTTCCTGCCAGGCCAGGGTTATACCGAGCTTGGCCCGCTCATTAATGGAAAGCTCTTTTATTGACTTTCCATTAAAAAGAATATCCCCGGTGTGGCCGCGATACTCCGGCAGCCCCATGATCGTATGTGCCAGGGTGGATTTTCCCGCGCCGTTCGGTCCTACCACTGCATGGATATGGCCTTCCCAAAAATCAAGTGATAAATTGTGTAATATCTGGTGCTCCCCAAAGGAGAGAGAAACATCCTTTACTTCAATAATACCCATTACTGTTCCTCATAAGTTAGTTATATTTTTCAGCATCTCGTTATAATAACGCGATTCAATTTTCTCTTCTGATACGGCAAGCATGCGCAGCACTTCCCGTACCTTCCTGCGGGCCGCCTGTACTTCCGGCTGCCTCTCAACCAGGATTTCAATCTCTACAAACCAGCCTAAGCCTTCGACCCGGCTCAGTTCAATACCTGCGTTTTCAAATCTATACAGATCGCCCTGTTTATGCTTCTCAATGAAAACTTCATAGCCCAGGTAGCGGGAAAAATCTATAAAACCGTCGGCATCGTCAACGGTAAACTCGTGTTCCTGATTCACTTCGAAGCCTGCATCCCGGTGCTTTACTTTATAGGTAACCGTATTGACGTGGGCTTCCCGGCGGATGCGAAACTCAGATTTGTCCTTTCCCGGTAGACTGAAGTAGGTGTCACACTTGTCGAAAGAGCCGCGGTATTCGGCCAGCTGCTGCAGTTTCTCTCGAAGAGACTCAACCTGCCCGGTGGCCCAGGCCTTTGTTTCTACTTCTATCGCCATACCTTTTCAGTCTTTCCAGGGAAAAATCATCCCCCTCAGAGAACGGGGACCGACTTTTTCTTTTTCTTCCATGAGAAGGGCGCTCCAGGGAATATCCTTCGGGTTCGTTTCCGGGTGCTCTTCGAGATAATCGTACTTGTACATCCGCAGCTTCAGTGCTATCTGGTGTGAGTAGAGTATCGCAGCAATTCCCGGTATAAGAAAGGCGGTAGCCACTGAGAGAGCAAAGTTGAACAAACTGTAAATTCCCAAAAAGATGGAAAAACCGGGGTTATCAAAAAAGAGAATTACACTCTTTTTCAACACGGGCTTTACTTCGCTGTTCAACTGGCGTTTTACCGGAAAAATCCAAAGAGTGATGAGCCACCATAGAATTGAGACCCAGAAGAGAATTGCCAGAGCAGCCAGACCGAACACGCCGCCCATTGAAATGTAGAATGGGAAGCCTATCATGAGAATCAGCACCTGTGCACTGGTAATGGAGCCGAACACCGCGGCAAGCTTCCATGTTGAGGCGATATAGCTCGGGAACTCACGGAACTCCGGTGCGCGGTCGAAGGCCAAATCCCCCAGAAACATCGACACCCCGCCGGCAAAAAAATGAAACAGGTAAATTACCACCAACAGTAAAAAGATGGTTACCACCACATTTCCCGACGAAATCATCGGAACTGCCAAAAAGAGAATAATCAGCAGCACAAAGCCGCCGTTCAGTGCAACTAAAGTGAGAAGATTGTCCCATCCGTCGAAGAAAGCTTTCTTAATAAAAAAACCAGTCATTTGCTTTATTCCTAAATAGTATCAGCTTAGTTATTTCTGCACCCGCAGTAAGGGGTACAGAACAAGCGGAAGGGCGGCTAATGCACACATAGCCCAGCCCAAACCGATATTATCCACCAATGCTCCGAAGACCGGAGCGGCAATTGCAACTACCACCGTCTTCAACTGGCTTTCAGTAGACAAACCGGTGGCCATTACGGTTCCCTTGATTTTCTCGCTCACATACCCGACCGTCATCGGTTTGCGAAGATTCTGCAGCACATAAAAACCGATGAACAGTACCACCGCAGCCAGTGATGCATTGTACCGCATAGTTACACCTACGGCAACCACGACCAGGATTGATACTAAATAGGTGATATTCAGTCCTTTTTCCGGACTGCTGAATTTTTCCGACACTTTACCGGAGCCCTGGGAAACAGCAGCTGTCAGCATGTACAGAAAGAAATACAACACCCCGATTACCAGTGCCACCCGCTTCTGTTCGCCCAAAGTTAGCAGTACCGGCAATCCCAGGGCGAGATTGCGCATGATAGGCTGAATGTAATCTTTTGAAGTCTTGAACACCCCGTCGTACACACTGGAGTTGAGCATCAGCCGCCGCAGCTGCTTGTATTTGAGCAGGTCGCGGAAATCACTCACAGTTGCCTGCACCGATTCGCGCAGACTGCGCTTAATCCGGGTACCCACATCCTTACTCTCATCCTGGTCTTTGCCGCCGGCGGCGGCCTCGCTGAAATCGAGGTAGCCGGGATAGCTTTTTAACAGGAAGAACCCGATTATGTAGGGAATGATGCTGTAGAGAAATACTTGATGGTACTGGCCGTGGGCGAACACGATCAGCCCGGCCAGTAAAGCCGAGAGAGCCGAGCCGCGCTGCGACCAGCTGCGGGTGTGTCCGTAGTAGTGCACTTTTTGATCGCCCATACCGTGGCGGGCGATGTAGTCGAGGATCATGGCCTTATGGGTACCGCTCCTAAAGGCCTCGCCCAGGGCAAACAGCGTCATCGCACCAATGTACGGAAGGAAGGCGGGAAAGAAAAAGAACACCGCAAACGAGACAATGTACACGGCAAAGGCGGCCATCATGGCCCGCCGGCGGCCGTAAGAATCGGCGATAATACCGCTGGGGATTTCAAAAATGTTCGTGGCAATCTCTCGAACGCTGAACAGGACGCCTATCTGAAAATAGCTTATACCAACTTCTCTGAAAAAGAGAATCAGATACGGGTCGAAGAAGCGCAGGTTCTTCACAAAGCCGTAAAAGGCGAATTTCCAAAACTGAGTATCTTTTTTAAAATTTTCCATGAAAACACTATACAAAAAAAAGCCGTTTCTGAATAGCAGAAACGGCTTTTTTTAGGTAGTGGCGAAGGGACTTGAACCCCTGACAAAACGGATATGAGCCGTTTGCTCTACCGACTGAGCTACGCCACCGTATTTCATCCAGACTATACCAATGGATTGCATTTTGTGTCAATATGGTTAAAAATATTTTGGGGGATGAGCAATGATACATACATGGAACACACAAGTACGCAGCTATGAGCTAGATATGCACCGGCATGTAAACAATGCCACCTATCTCAACTATTTCGAAGCCGCCAGAATGGATTTTTTGAACTCGATCGGCTTCGATTACAAAGCCCTTCTGTCCAAAGGCCTCAGCCTGTTTGTAGCCAGAGTAGAAATTCAGTACAAAGCCCCCGCCTTTCTGAACGATGAAATCCATGTAACCACCGAATCGGTAAAGCGCAAGCGCTTCAGCGGGGTTTTTCGTCAGATTGTATACCGCGAAGGTACCGAACTCTGCAGCGCCGACCTCACCTGGGCATGCGTAAATACAACCGGCAAACCGGTTCCACTCCCGGATGAGTTCGAACTCCCGGAATTGCAACCCGGAGATAGAGATATCCCGGTCTAGTTTACACCAGTTTGTAACGGCGGCTGAGGGAAAACAAACGTGAGTTCCAGTAATTCATGGTGGTGTAACTGCGGCGGTCAGAGGGATCGGATATGCGTCCGGCAATTTTTTGCAGACTCTGAAAGGCCTTGCTGAGCATAGTTGTCATATTCAGCTCTTCCTTTTCACTGTGCACCGGCTGAGTGATGGTTCGAAAATAATAGTAAAGATGGCGATAGGGGTCCTGCCGGGTCAAGCGCTCCTGAGCAAACAGGCGTTCAAAGGCAGCCTGCGACTCTTCGCTCCGGCCCAGTTCGTACAGCAGAAACCCTTCCAGGGCATAGAGAATCTGTAAGGGCACATCGTATACCCCCGGTATTTTCAGTGCAAAGCTTTCGTAGGGTTCGTACCCGTCTCCGGTAAGATGGACAATCGGCTGAATATCATGCGGTTCATGGGTTTGCCGGTACGCAATAGCGGCGGTTACATACCGATATGCCTCCGCTATATCCCGGTTCAGTAAATGCCCTTCGGCCTGAAAAAAGAGAGTTTCACTCGTCTCCGGCAGATTCCGCAGGACCTCTTCCGCGGTATGAATAAAGCCCTGATACATATGTGCCCGCAGCATCCAGGCGGTGAGCAGGTTCCGGCGCTCACCCGCAAAGTAGAGTCGGTCGTGGGTAAGTAGTTCCTGAAACAGTACGTGAGCCTCGCTGTAGCGGCCCAGCTCGAACTGAATACGAGCCTGCAGCATCATTGTGTACCTCTCCCAGCGTCGCCGTCCGGTTTCCCGGGCTTTCTGTTGCGCCGCCAGCGCGTGGGAGGATGATAAAGAATAGTCCCCAGTTACAAAATGTGTGAGTGCGGTGAGAGCGGTGCTCTCGCAGGCGGCGGCGGTCAGGGGGGTGTCGAAGGTTTTCTGACGGGCCTGCCGGAAATACTCGGCGGCCTCGCTCATTCGGCCGTTGGTGAGCATTACCTTTCCCAGCAGCAGAGTCGCCCGGGCCTCAAGCTCCGGAAAATTCTGGTCCTGTACCCGCAGCAGCGCCTGTTTAGCCCTTGCCAGAACCTGCTTGTATTCCCCCCGTTTTCGCCACAGATACGCACCCTCTGCAAACAAAAACAGCACTTCCGGCGCACCACTCTTCGGCACTACCTTATCCCGGGGTCCGTTGAACAATTCCCGGTACAATTCGGTAGCCGCATCAAGCGAACCATCCCAGAGGCAGGCTAATAGCTCGATGCACATCATAGCCACTTCATCGCACTTTGAAAACCACCGCGGGACTGCCCCTATCAGCGGCTGAAGGAGCACTTCAGTGTCCGAAAGCAGCTCCTCCACCAGCCTGTGGATGATTTTTTTCAGACTCTCGGAAGAAAACTCCAACTCTTCGGCAATTCGAACAACCTTGTAAAAGTTGAGATCTCGAAGATGAGCCGTGATGTACTGTTCAATAAGATAATCGGTGCGGGTTTTATCGAGAACCTGGCTGTGTTTCACCGCTGTAGGCATAAGCGGCCGGGTTGGAAAAAAACAGTCACTATCGGCAACATATCCTAAGGCTGTCAACTGATAAAGACTCTGTTCAGACTCGTCGGAACGAACTCCCAGTTGCCCAAACAGCTCCAGTAGTTTTGATTTATCAAGAAGTCCATTTAGGCGGTAGCAGGTATACAGCACTGCATGCAGCTCCTCCGGGGCCTTATGAAACATATTCTTTCGTTTCGGAGGGTCTCCGCTATACTCATACGCAGCGTACGGAGTGGCCAGCTTCGCCCCGAAGTGTTCCTGTAATTTTATGTGCCACTGTTCTATATCCAGAAGCACTGTTTCGGTTGCTTCTTCAAGAGGGGTAAAAGAGTTCTCTTTCCGCAAAGTGACAATCGGGATGCCCTCACCATTCTGCAACCAGAGTTCAATCTGAGCTGCGAGAAAATCGCGGACATCCTTCGGAAACTGGTCAAACCCGTGAATTAGCACTACCGGAGGTAACAGTTCTCGCTTCATTCTCCGGCCGTAGGCTTTTAAATAGAGCTGAAAAAAGAGTTTTAGGTCTGCATCGGCCCAAGTACTCACACTCAAGGTACGCAGCGGCTGCAGCTGCTCCCATATCTGCAACTCCTGCGAGGTAAGCAGGTAATCGAACTCCGCAATTACTTTTTCATCAACCCGCTGCAGCACATACGAATAATGCGATCCGACAGTGGGAAAGTATTCGACATGGCACCACTCGATGCCTCCCATCCCCGCTTCAAGCGCTTCGACTACGGACTGCAGCAGCAAGCGCTTCCCGGTGTAGCGACGGCCGTAAAGAACCGGCAACTTGCGCTGCCCTGCATCGATATCGAGAATAAGTTCTATTAACTGATCATACAAACCGTCCGGTTCGAAAAGCTCGGGGGTGTCCTGCGGACTGAGAGTTTCCCGCTCGAAATCGACGATTTTAAAAAAGTTCTCCACTTTCTTAAAATGCACGAAATGGCTGATTATGTCGGCAGTTGCCAGAGTACACCAGATGCCATTCTCTTCCGGAAGCAGGAGTATATCGGCGTCGATACCCTGTCCGGTTTGACTCTTGCGGAGCAACCCTCCGCTTTTCTGCACGAGAACCGAAAAGCCCGGGATATCGTCAATCCAGGAGTTCTGCAGCTTGTGGAGAGTGCGCAACACTTCGACAATTTTATACAGCATATGTTCATCTTCGTTGCAGCTAAAACGGTAATAGGGGCCCCTGGACACTTCTTCCTGAAAAAGCGGTGCTGGAAAAAGAGAATGGATTTCATCTATGATAGACTGTGCCAGATGTGCATCGGTTCGCATTAATTGATGCACTCCGTCGATTTCTATGGTAATATTAATCATCCGTGTTTATTTTAACGTAGAATCGAACAATGTAAAGCAAAAGCGTATGGAAACAGGCAGATACATCGAGTACAGAAACACAAAATGCAAGAAACTGGTGTTTCGAATTTCACCGCAATCCCCTTTTCAGAAAATTCTGTCAAAATTAAGTGCAGTAGAGTTTGTCGGATGTTCAATTGCGAGTGAACACATTACCTATTCCGTTCTCGAACTCCTGAATAACTCCCTGCGGGCGCAACGCGAGAAAAACAGGCTCGAACCGATAGTACTCAAATTCGAGGAACTCCAGAACGGATTCCATATCTATTTACGTGACTGGGGTGGTGGTTTCGATGTCAATACTCTCCCCTATAATATCAACACACGGATAGAAGAAATCGATATTCATAATGAAGAATTTGAACAGTACCGGCAGGCACACGAGTATATGCGATTCGGACTCGGGCTCTATCTAGCCCGCAAGACCTTTCCCTCCTTTTCCATTTCCTTCATCAACACCTACGAGGAACCTGTCGAGTGGAATCCTGACTTAACTGCCGGTACGGTGATTGAGCTGCATACTTCTCAGCGACGTTCACCAATAAATAAGGGACATGAATATGCACAACAGACGAATATTTGACCGGTCGATGTCGTATGCCAAAACCGTTTTTCTTTTCTATGACATCATCGGCTATGTACGAGATCTCTCCGAAACCGGTCTGCGGGTCGACATTTTCGCAGATTCTATTCCGAATTTCGGCGAACAGGTGCATACCACTGTTATTCCACATCCGGATTTCGATCTGGACCCCTTCAATGTGATAACTCAGGTCCGTTGGGGAAAAGAAGACGGCCCGATGGTCGCGATGGGGCTGAAGATCATCGGCTTTTCCTCTCTCCATGGAAAAGAGACCTATGGAAAACTCGTCCAGATTTTTGAAGAGCTTAGATCAGCACCCGTGTGAGCTCAGTGCGGTGTGATTACAGTTCAACCTTAGGGGGTTTCGCCCCCCCTTCCCATAACTGATCATCTTTTTCTGTAAACGGGCGGCCATATACATGGTCAAACAGAAAACGGAAATCTTCCGGTTGTATTTCCATAAACTGTAGTCCAAAATAGGTCATATCCTCAACCTCGTAACGGCGCATTACCCGTCCGCTTACTCGGATAGCCCGCTTCTCGATATGCAGGAGTAGATCCAGGTCGGTATAGATTCGGATAGAATTGGTAAGCTCTCCGGTGGGATAGGAGAACAGGATGCCCGAGGCGCTGATATTGATTATCTCGGCCTCAAAATGCCGTCTTTCCTTTTTGTCGCTCTGAAAATATCCGCTCTCCTTCAGTGAATACGCCAGTACATAAGAGAACTCGAGGGCAAAGTCTAAAGTGTCTAAAGTAAAGGGGCGCTTGCGCTTATGGGTGTTGTACAGATGCACGTAACCGACGACATACTGCAGATAGATAATCGGCGAGATGATTTCGCTGAAGGTGCCGGCGGCGCTCTTTTCTTTAAAATAGGCATTAACCTGCTGCCGATTCATGCCCAGATAACTGCCTTCCTGCTCAGTCGGATCGGGAAAGAGCTCGCGAGTAGCCACCGGATGCTGTACAATTTGACCGGCCGCCGGCAGACCGCGGTCGAGCTGCGCTATAAACAGACTTTTACCCGTATCTGCAATCAATTCCTCCTCAAAACCGGAGGGTCCGCGATTGCGAAACATCACAATATTATTGTGTTCGGCAAATCCTGCCGACTTATCTCTGAATTGTTCAACCAGCGACCGGATTTCATCGGTATCGAAGTACTCGGAGATGAGCGGTTCGTCGACTTCACGATACTCCCGGGACTGTGGAAAGCTGAGTTCAACCGTTACATCCTCGAATTCGAAACTCATCGAGAGCCCTTCAGGGCGGGGGATACGTTCGAATTTTCTTTCAAGATTCTTGACGAGGCCGGGAGGTACTGCCAGCTGTACTGTCGATCCCGGGGCACTCACTTTGGTTTCGAACATCATGGTATGACCGAAATAGGAGAAATACACCCGTACCATCTCACCCCGCGCGAAAAGCTTCCCCTCGTCCGTTTCGCAGCGCACAAACAAGCGGTCATCCTCATTTTCAACCGCAACCCCGCTGACTTGATGTTCTTGCCCGTGAATGTCGATCGGCATATTCTTTTCACAGAGCACCCCGAGGACGTATTCCTGTTCAATTCTGCCGACTTTTTCTCCCATACAACTTACTCCTAATACTGAAAATATCCGTAATTTTCCGGGAAGTCGCTATATTCGGCGGGTTCATACCTTTCCTGCAGCGCACTCGTCTCACATTCTACAGCTTGAACCCGCCACTGTTCATCTTCAAAAATACACACCACGCTGCCGGCGGTTCTACCGGGGTGGGCGAGTATCCGAAAATCAAACCGCGCAGCAGCCGCTTCCCACTGAAATTTTCCGATGCGAATCTCGCTCACCCGAACTCCGCGGGTATTCCACGCTTCAATCTGAGTACTCAGCATATCACGAACATTGACAGAACTCATCTGCCGTACATCCTCTATTCTACCGGCGAAGGCCGCCTGTAAAAACCGTCTTCCAAGCCCGCGCACTTCCCGTGCATCACTGTCAAGTGGGCTGTATACGGCCAGCTCACCGATGACCAAGTCGATAGGATATCGCTGCCGGCCTCCGGAGTGCTCGAGAAAATCTGCATTCCGGCGCAGTACCGCTGAAGGCAGGGTTATTTTTTCTTGCGGCGCGGGTCTCGGAGCCTGCTCGGACTCCTCGCCGAATACCAGCGTCCGTTCCGGCGAGGATGGCCCAGTCGGCTCTGTCGAATCGGCCGGCTGGGTCGACACGGCCGCCTGGGGCTCGGAGCTCGCCTCTCCGGATTGACGCGAACCCTCCTGCTTGGAGCAAGCGGCCGGCAACAGCAGCGCACTGCTCACAATCAGAACGAACGGAACAAATACTGGTACTCGCTTCAATAGTTTCATCTTATAGATAAGTGGTATACGATGGAAAGGGTTTTGTCAAACTCTATAAAGGGGTAACACTCTGGACAATTGAAATAAGAGTGGATAGACTGTGCCCCTACTATGAGTCCAACTATACGTAATTCAATTTTCCGACATTTAATTCATGATTATACCGAACCAATACGGGACCCCCTCTGGCAACATATTTATCTCTCTCCGGGAATAAAACGGCTGGTCGCGCTCGATTCATTTCAAAAACTCGGGCGAATAAAACAGCTTGGTCCGGCATTTCATGTATATCCGGGTGCGGTACACACCCGGCTGAATCACAGTTTAGGGGTGTTTCATCTCTCCCGCATGCTGCTGCTGGCGCTGCTGGAGCGCAGTGAAGAGCTGCCCCTGACCCTCGAAGGGGTCAAAGCCTTTCTCGCGGCGGCCCTGCTGCACGACCTGGGCCATTTTCCGTATGCTCATTCGCTGAAGGAACTGCCGCTGAAAGAACACGAGCAGTTGACCGCCGAAGGAGTGCTCAGCGAGCCGATTGCCGGGGCGCTCCGGGAGTGGGTCGGCTGCAGTCCGCACATGGTAGCGGCGATTGTCGACGAGCATATGGAACTCCCGGAGGATTCGGAGGTTCCCTTCTACCGAGGGCTTTTGTCGGGAGTGCTCGACCCTGACAAGCTGGATTATTTAAACCGCGATGCTTTTTTTTGCGGGGTTCCCTACGGGATGCAGGACACCCAGTTCGTGCTGCACAAGATGCTGCCCCATCCGACCCGCGGAATAGCGGTGGAATCGGACGGGGTAACTGCGGTGGAAAATGTACTGTTTTCGAAATATCTGATGTACCGCACAGTATACTGGCACCGGGCGGTGAGAATTGCCACGGCGATGATCAAGCAGGCAGTGTATTCGGGAATGATCGACAAGCAGTTCAGCCCCGACGATCTATATTGGCTGGACGACGAGGAGTTTTTCCGCACCTTTCCGGCCGACTCTTACGCTCCCTTCCGGCTGATCGAGCAGGTGATGCACCGTCAGCTGTACAAAACCGCATATGAACAGCCCTTCGATTCACAGAACCGGCTTCACAACGACCTGACTGATCTGCACATGCGCAATTCGCTACAGGAAAAAATTGCCGGCACACTCAGCACAAAACTGCATCGAACAGTCCACCCCTATGAGGTACTGATAGATATACCCGAACCGATCTCTTTCGAAGTCGACTTGCCGATATACCATCAGCAGCAGTTTGTTCCCTTTACCAAATCCGGGTCTGTATTCAACGGACCGGTGGTAAAAGGCTTTACCGATTCCCTGCGGAAAGTGCGTATCTATCTTCCGGAAGATCTGTCGGGGCGGGTAAAGGAAAGCCACATCAAACTGTTATGATAGAAGTATCTGACCTCATGGATGGAAAAATCCCGCCCTGGGTCCGTCGCTTTGTGAAACAAACCGGCCGCGGAATCAACCATCACGCAATGATTCGCGAAAACGACTCTGTTCTTATCTCGGTTTCCGGCGGAAAGGACTCCCTGGCACTCAGTCTGGCCCTGGCCCTGCGCAAACGCTGGCTTCCCATCGACTACCAGTTGAAAGCACTGCATATTGACTGGGCCGAATATCCTATTCCGGATGATAAGCTGGCGGAGCTGAAAGAGTTTTTCCGGGCCCTGAATATTCCCTTTGAAAGCACCCGTGCGCACATGTTCTCTACCTCATTCAACGGCCAGTTTAACTGCTATCTCTGTTCGCGAAACCGCCGCCGGATTCTATTCGAATATGCCCGGGAACAGGATATTGAAATTATTGCGATGGGACATCATCTCGACGATATCGTAGAGACGACCTTGATCAACCTCTGTTTCCGCGCGAAGTTCGAGTCCATGCAACCGGTTCAGGAGTTTTTCGAAGGCAAACTGCACGTAATCCGACCGATGTGCGAGGTACGCGAAGCGCGTGTAGAAAAACTCGCCCGGGAGGTGCGCATGCCGGTTGCCAAAGCCCCCTGCCCGTATGATAAAACCAATATCCGGTCGCAGATAAAACCTATCGTATCACAACTCAACGCACTGGACTGTTACACCAGAGAGCATATTTACGACGCGCTGAATTATACAGAAGATCAGTCAAAAGATAAGTCGAAATGACTTGCATCTCACTCGATAGTCACGTATTGTGAGTATTAAGGACAGAATGGAATGAAATATTCAAAGATAATGAAAGAAAGAATCAGGCGGGTGCAAGTTCTATTCAAAGAGCTGGGGTATGAGCTGTTCGACGAAGAGCGTCTGGAAGAGAGTTACAGCACCGCTTTTGTCCATGCGAATGGGCTGCAGGGTATGTTTTTCATTGAAAAAGAAAACCGTTTCCTCGAAGTGGTCTATAACCTCACCTTCAGTCCGCAGCTTGGGGTGTTTGTGCAAAATAAATTACCCGAGGTATTTGAAACCTGTTTTGAATACGGATGTTACATGAGCACCTTTGCCGATGAATATGCAATCAACATTTCTCTCTTCAGTAAAGTGTACTTTTCCGGTCTTAATTACTATAGTTTAAAAGACACCATGTCCGACTTTTACCAATGCTGCAATTCGGTAAAAGAGGCGGTAACGCTGACGAGCGAGTAAAGGAGCGGTCTATGGATATACACAACAGCATGGAAGAGTTCGTATTCGAGACCGTCAACGAAGTATTCGATGAAAAGGCTAAAAATGGTTTCCCGCTGGCGAACTGCTACCAGTGCCGACTGGACGTAGCCTGTTACGTATTAAACCGCATTAAACCTGAATACATCATTTCCGGCCGCGGGCTCGCACATTATGAAAGCGATTATCAGGACCATCTGCAAACCAGCGCCGATATTGTAGCCCTTGTAAATGAAGGGCTGCGCAAAATCGATTCGCGCCGCCGGCCCTACTATATGAACGAACCGGAAGAGCGAAAAGAGCTCTTCTCCGGCCCGGTGTACAACTTTCCCGCCATGATCGGCCGGATTTTGCACGGCACCACTTTTGAACCTCTACAGAACATCAATGTCGTCCTTCTGCGCCACAGCGAACCGGTACCGATGATCGACTATACCTGGCAGAACCCCTACTTCATTGTCGAAAGCACCCGGGGACACTTTACCTTTCTACCCCATCCCGAAAAGGCCGATAAGTTAGGGAATCAACACTCCTTCTCATTCGAAGTCTATATCGAAACCGAAGGTTTTACTCCACTGCAGCATTTTTTTGAGCTAAAAGTAACTGCGGAGGGCGAAGTACGGCATAATTTTTCCGCACAGCACACCTATAAAATTGGGGAGTTGTATCTGTTTCCGGAAGATGTTCCAATGGAGCGGAACGAATAGGCTCAGACCGGCTCTATGAATAAAACTCGGTATGGGTAACAATGTCCTGCACCCGTCCCGGTACTTCCTGTTCGACAAACAGAATAACCTTCTGAATAACCTCGTCACCATGCTTTTTCGAGTTGCTCACCAGAGCTGCCCCCAGCTGGGCAAAGGTGGTGGATTGATGCAGATCTACCTCGGCCGCAGAAAGCTTGAACTTCGTATGCAGCCGCTGCTTAATCGACTGAACAACCCGCCGTTTTTCCTTCAAGTTGGTGGCATCGGGAAGATATATAATAAACTGTATCAGACTTACAACCATAATTACTCTTCAGTTTCAATAATACCTGTGATTGTATCGAGGCTCAAGTCGCTATGCAAGCGCTGTTCATGCAGCTTCACCCGTTCTTTCAGCGGAAGGTATTCACGATTGTACAGCGCTGCCAGCCGGTAGATGTCGTCATTCCTGTACCGCCGCGGTATTTCTACTTCCAGATTGTAGCCGGCCTCGGCAAACCCGCGCCGCATGATGTGTACCGGGTCGCTTACCGTAAGAGCAAAATGGGGGCTATAGAACAAGCGAAAGGTCAGAACCATCAATACAATCAGGATGAAGAAAACCATACTCCGCAGCGCTTGATCAGTGAGCTGTGGCTTAATCGACAGAAAGAACTGGTAATTACCTATTTGACGATACGTATAATCAGCCGGACCGAACAGGGCCCGGTATTCTTTGTTTTCATATCGAGCGTAGATGGTGTGCCCCTCCTGCTTGATCATCAGCAGGGTGGGGAGCCGTTCGGATAGTTCGGCGCTGTCTCGACCTTGAAACTCTTCTAATAGTACGGTTTCGATTTCATTCAGGAGCCCTGCGCTGCCGGGGGCCTTCTGAATAGAGGACTGAATCAGGGTGATAAGAACAATAGTAAGCACAGTCACCGTTACAGCGGTGCTAGTGATGCGGGCTACATGCCGCTGAGCCATGACAGAGCCCGTATATTTTATATTCTTAAAAACCTTCAAAACCCGCAGAAGCCGCAGAATTCGAGCAATTCGGATAGCCTTGGCCACCTTGAGAACATTGAACACTCCGCCGAGAGTTCCGATCGGGCCTCCTCCCAGAAACATGACCGCCATGCGAGGCCCGCTGTTGAACAACAGCAAGGGTACCGAAGCGAACAGGTCTATCCAGCCCTTCCGCTGGAACACATATTCGCCGGCTTGGCGGCGCGCGGCGGCCGAAAAGAAACGAATAAGAAATTCGATGGTAAAAAATAGGTCGAAACCAAAGCCAGTAATTACCAAAACTCTGCGGATGGTCCAGTTCCATCCGGACACCCGTGCCACATCCTCCAGGAATGTTTGCACCAGTACCAGCAGTATCGCAATAACTACCAGCCTTTCAAAAAAGTTACGTATTCTCCCGCGTCCCACTTTTACCACCCCTGCTCTGCGGCAATCTTGTAGAGTTCATCTATCATTTTTATATCATACCCGAAATAACGGTAGTTTCGCCGAGCAACGCTGAACCAGCTTTTCTCCGGACTGACTGCTCCCCGATCTACCTGCATATTGGGTTTGTATTCATGGGCTAAATTGCTCAATAAACGCGTCAAACGAGCCGTTGCGCTAATCCTATTGTTACTTAAAAAAGAGATATTGCTTTCGACACCGCTGCGAATCGCCGGTTCGGGAAAATACGGAAGCCGCTGGACAAGCCCCTCGGTAGCTTTTTCTGCAACGCTCGGCTGAAAACAGCCGCGCTGGAGAGATGCGGTGGTTTCGGGTGCAGCACTGCTAATGAGATACACTGCCGGCCGCAGGAGCAGCGAAACTTTGAGCATCTGCTTGAGCTCTTCTTTACTCATCTTGAGCTGCTGAACCTTCTCAAGTTCAAAACGGATGTAGTTGCGGGTTTGATAGATTTCTTCGATGTATTTTTCCGCCAGCCGATAGGTCAGCGCATTGAAACTTCCGGTGAGCGCACGGCGGCCGTTGACAGTGTGCGCCACCTTTTTCGTCAGTTCGAGCAGCTCGGTTTTCATCTCCTCCTGGGGAACCTGCGCTGCCCCGAGAAAAGCGGCAAAGGACATTTCCAGCTGCTCAATAATAAGCCGGCGCAGATAGCCTTCGAGAGCGGTATCGGTTATTCTGAAAAGTTCGGAGATGAGTATCGACTTTATTTCCGCCCAGCTTTTCCCTGGAAAAAAACGTCCCGCCGAAAGCGTAGGATAGAGCGCGCGGGCATTCAACTCGAGAAAAGATAGCAGCTGCTCCTCCTTCTGCAGAGGTGTTTGATTTCGTAGTGCAAGATTTTCCAGCAAATGCCGGACAAATCCTTCCGCTTTTATCTGATCTGCACTCATTTCTCATTATTTCGACAAAAAACTGATTTACATGATCTCTTGTGTGTAAAATAATTATACGATGATTCGCCGTTATGGGACACCACTTTTTGTACTCATACTACTGTGGCTCGCCTGCACCGTGCCTTTGACCGGCCGTGAAATCCCTTTGCCGAAAGAGGAAGCCCCGACGGCCCTGTTCTCGGCGGACCTCTACGATGCGGAGGTCGACTTTTTTATCGCTGGCAGCTGGACCGCTTCGCTGCAGGGCGGAGCCGGTGTTACCTGGGGAGACGGCATAACCGGGATACAGCCGGCGGTACTCTCCGATTTCACCGACGGCTTCAAGTTCGAGCAAATCCCGCAGCTCACCCTGTCGCTGTGGTACATGGACCGTTACTTCTTCGAAACCACCATTACCGAGGAACAGCAGCTGGAGACCTTTCTGTTCGGCTATTTCGGAAAGGAAAACGAGTTTCTGCAGGAAGCCCGTATCGGCAACACCGATATCGGCTACGGCGATTACGGCCTGTTTTCTATTCCCGCCGCCTCACGCCACTCTCTGGGTGCATACGGCCGCTTTGAGGGCTCCTACTCCGAACACCATCTGGCCGCCCGCTACGACCCGGCCCAGCTGGAAGAAATCCGTTTTCGTGGCAGCCGCCAGTTGGAGGAGCTGCGCCGGGCCCCGCAGGGTTTTGTACGCGGCCGCTTTTTCGCGCTCCCGGACGCGGACATAGATTTTCTGCGGGTGTACCTGCGGGACGATGCTGAGGGGACCGTCAGCGACGCCTCCGGCCGCAGTTACCGCCGCCTTACAGACGACGAGATGGTCTACTCCCTCGCGGAGGGCCTGCTGTTTCTGCACAACCCCGCCGCATCGGATGTGGTGGTGTATTATGAGAAGGGGGACTCCCCTGTCGGGAACAATACCCTTGGATCCGGGGCTCTGACCGGGATCAGTGGAACGGGCGAAGATGCCGTATTGGACCTGGGTTCTACCATCGATTTCTGGTGGTCTGCAGACTCTGGAGTTGCACCATATGATAATTATTTTGATTTTACCGGAATAACCGATTTCAATGACTGGCAACGAACAATAAATAGCAATGACGGTCTCCTGCTCTACAGCCCCGGTCAGTGGAGCCCCTTCGAACTGCTTTCTGTGTACAGCGCTGGCTCGACGGTACAGGCAGACTCGGGCAACACCACTCTGTGGCTGGCGGACAAAAACTCCAGCGGCGGCAGCCGGCTGCCGATCGAACAGTTTCAGGAGGCTGAGAAGGCGCGAATTGCCCCCGCAGGCTTTGATCTGCGGAGTCACGAGGCCCGCTATCCCCTGCTGATTTATACCGAGGAAAGCAGTTGGGCCCGGTCTATCTACGGGCCGGGCCCCAGCGGCGGCACCGAGCCGGTTGACAAGGAGCTGCGGTTTGAGCAGCTGTCGCCGGCTGGCAGCTACAACATAGGCAGCAACGTTCTCGAAGGCTCCATTACCGTTCTCAGAAACGGAGTGCCGGAACAGCGCTTTACATTTAATCCTGACACAGGTGAAATCAACTTTTTCATTCCCCCGGGACAAAACGAACGTATAGACATTACTTTCCGAACCACCAGCGCTCAAGCCGTGGGCGGAGATATTTTCGCGGCGGCTGTCAACCGCTTCAGCTTCAACGAGCAGTGGTCCGCTGATCTAAACCTCGGTCTGCGCTGGAATGCAGATCCCAACGCCTACATCACCGAGCCCGGCGAAGCGGAAGGCTCAATGTTAACCGCCGGCCGTCTGGCCTACCGCAGCGACCGCTTCAGTTTTTCGGTGGAATCGGGAATCAATGTTCGCAGCCCCAACACCACCGGCCGCCTGCGGCTGTACGGAATGAACGACAGTGCCTTCCCGGTGTCGATCAATGGAGAACTGCTGTATCCGGGCGCGCCGGTCAGCTCTGCTTTCTATAATACGCCAGGTATTGGGCCGTTTAATCACGACTCAGGGCCCTCCCCGCGCGGCAAACTGTTTTTTAAAGACTATTACAACTACAGCTTTGCGGGCGGGTATCAGCTGCAGAAGTACACCTGGGATCCGCCGGACGATCAGGTGTATCCCTACTCGCAGAGTGGCGGTGACAACCGTACCGGCCCGTACATAGCCGCAACCGGTAGCGAAACCGAAGGCAATGCCATGGTTATGGAGTACTCCCTGGCCAGCGGCGAATGGGTCGGCGGTACAATTCCGCTAACCGAGGGCAGCGGCGCGGTCGACCTGTCGCATGTGCGGGCGATAACCCTGCTGGTGAAGCATATTGGACAGGAGACAAGCTCGCCAACAGGTACAGTCAACCTACACCTGCTCTTGGGCCGCCTTTACGAAGACCTCGACGCCGACGGAATACTCGATGGGGAGGATTCGCCTCTGGATGGCGGATTTGCATTCAATGACGAGGGCTTTGTGCTGCCAGTGGCCCCGGCCCTTCCCTGGGCCCCCAGCGAAAGCCGGGTAAACAGCGAAGACCTGGACGGTAACGGTGTGCTGGACGGTTTTTCAGCTATTCTTCCAAATCCGGTCATCAAAAGCAGCTCTGTTGATTTTTCTATTACCGAAAACACCTCCTGGCAACGAATCACAATCCCTTTAACCGATGAGGACCGCACGAAGCTCAAGGCCAGCACTGGAATCGAATTTGTGGTGGCTGAATCCTCAGGTTCGGACAGTGCCGAAGGCCGGCTGCTGATTGCGGATATTGACCTGCAGGGCAGCCCGTTTACCGGTGCTGCGGAGAATAAAGATGATTTCAAAGTCTATACCCGCTCCCTCGACCCCGGCAGTGCCAGTTACAAATCGCTGATGAAACAATCCGAGGCGGATCTGCTGAATGAAGATTCAGTGTTTAATACCAAGGTCACCCGGGTGGATTGGACATCCAACGACTGGTCCATGACCGGCTACCACACCCCGGTGCAGCTGGATGAGTATGAATCGTTCTCGTTTTTTATGCGCACGGAATCTACCGAACCGGACACAATGCGGCTGATCCTCCGCAATCCCCAGAATGAAGGGCTGGCGGTTGAGTTCTCGCCCCCGACGGCCCACAGCGACTGGCGCCGCTATACCTGGAAGCTGCACTCCTCCGATCCGGACAACCGGATATTGGTCGACGGTTCCCCGGTCAGCGGCGGCGCCCAGCTCGTTACCCCCTCCGGCGGCCGGGCCGCCGGGCTCAGGACACTCGACAATGCCACCGGGGTGAACGAATTTTCCGTTGAAGGTGAAGTGAGCGTCGACGGGGCCATTGAAATCGACGAGGTCTATCTGCACGACCCGCGGCTGGGTATAGGGGTGGGCGGCAGAACCGCGGTGGAGTACAACTATCCCGATGCTTTGATGAGCATCGGTGAAAGGCCGCTGCTGCATCAGCTAAACTTCCGACAGACTGTGTACGGCCGGCAGGCCGGGTATCAGGGTGGGCTGACGCCGGCGCCCGCCGCGGCGGTAGCCTTTACCAACGCCCTCGACTTCAAACTGCTCGGCAGCAGCATCGCCCTGCATTACAACGGACAGTGGGATGCGGCGGAGTATCTGCCGGCCGGGGGCTACCGAGTTGCCCTGCCCCTGGCCGACGGGCGGTTCCAAGTGCAGGATGAGTACAGCGAACAGCACAATTACGATTCCATGGATATTCTCAGGTCCGCCGAAATACAGCTCACCAGCCGGCAACAGAGCACTCTCACTTTTCACAGTACCCTGCTGTGGGAAAACTCGGTGCTGGACCGTACCTGGGATTTCTCAACGCTTGTGCGCGAAAACGAAAACCTGCAGGTTTCCCTCGAATCTGCATTTCAATCCCGCAACAGTGCAGCCGAAGCGGAGGCAGACTCACTGGGCATGCGGTATGCCAAGTTCACCCGCTGGTTTTATCCGCAGGAGACCGCCGGACCACACTTCCGCCGGTCGGACCATTCAGCAGGGCTCACTCTGCTCGGCGGACCAATTACCGCCGAGTTGTCCCATTCACTGTATACTGCCACCTCTGCTGGGCAGTCTCCGTTTGCACTTGATGCCGGCGGCGGCTGGAGTGCCCGTCTCTCCACTCTTCTGGGCAAGACTCCGGGGCGGGGCGTTCGCGTAAGCCATTCCTATCAACGCGACAGTTCTTTACAACAGCAGTATGGCGAGCAGAACGGCTTTTTAGAGGATCTGAGTACATTACCGGCCAGCTTACTGGAATCTCCTTTCATCTGGACCAGTCCGCCCTACTATGAGCTGTGGTCGACGGAAATGCCCGAAACTTTCGAAGGGCACACAGCCGGACAACTGAGCGCCGCGTATACACCTTCCGGTGAAATAAGCATTAACCGTAATCCGGGGTCGCGACTCTACGACCTGTTCGCTCCCGCACGGTTCTCCTTCGAGATAGAACGCAGCCTGCAGCGGAATTTCGACAGCATCTCCGACACACACCGCTTCAACGGGCTGTATCGAGCCACTGCACTGAATCTGTTCGGACGTCTGGGCCGCTATCCCGCTTTTGAATGGTATCGCACCGAAGAGGTCAGCCATTCACTAATCTATTCCGGAACCCTAAATGCCGATGAGCAGCACCACGAAATTACGGTCGGCCAGTTTATTGAGCTGAATATCGACCAACAGAGTGTCCTGGGTATAGATAACACCTGGAACCAAAGCGTCGGTGAGAATTTATTCAAGCTCCGCAATAGGCTGTATTGGCAGCGTACCCGGCCGTTTGAAGGAACCGTACCCTTTGAAGAAAAGTTAAGCATCAAAGAGGAAAAGCGGATACAACATTCCGATGAACTCGAGTTCAGCTTCCAGGAGAGTGCCGGAGATTCTGTAACTACTGCAATAATCGCCGGTCATACCAGCCTGCTTATTCTCGGAGAGAGTGGCACATTGAAAGGCTTTGCCCGGGCCGGATACCGCCGGAATGAGAACCGGCAAGGGGACGGCAGTGTACAGCAGCACACAATTGCAGTTGAGATCGGCACTGAATTGATACTCCGCTTTTGAAGGTGACCGAAGGGGAATTTCCGCCTCATTTTGGGCTTAAATTGGGCTTAAAACTGTAATTTTTGCAGTTTTTGTAATATACTTAGTAAGTGAGGGCTAAAACACAGGTTTCTTATATATTAATTTTAATTGATATATTAAGGATACTAGTAAAAAGGAGCGTTCAATGAACTTGTTAAACCGTAGCAGTCTTTTGCTATTACTCTTCTTGCTGACCCTCTTTCCGCTTAGCGCACAGGAGACTTCGGATGAACCGGATTCCGGAGAACCAACCGAAAGTGCGGCACCGGAAAGCGGGTTCAATATGACTATCGAAATCGGAGCCGAAACATTTAATGAAGACGGCGAGCAAGTAACCTACCAGAGTCTGGGTTTGAATCCGGAGTTTACCTTCGGGAAAGTGGGAATCGGATTGGGGGTTACCCTTCACTACCGTTTCGTGGACGATTCGGGCGACAGTACTGTCGATTTCAGAGAAGAGGATTGGATTCCGGACGATGATAGGAGCTTTTTTGATATCTATCTGCCTCTGTTCCGCTACGTAAGGTATGGGCAAAAAGGCGATCCCTTCTATGGGAAAATAGGTACTATCGAAGATGCAACCCTCGGTACCGGGTTTATTATGGCGAACTATTCCAATGCGCTTTTTCTTCCCGAAAAGCGCATTGTCGGGCTTGCACTGGACATAGACGGTCAGCTTTTCAACTTTCCGTATGTTGGCGTGGAAACCTTTGCCGGAAACCTGGCAAAGTTCGATGTGTTCGGTTCCCGTGTGTATGCCAGACCCTTGATTGCGACAGGCTTGCCGGTCGTGAAGAATATCCAATTCGGCGTCACCGCTGCCGCCGATACCAAACCGGATGCCAACTACGATTTCACTGCCACTGCCGTGCCGAATCCCGATGCAGTCAGCATGTACAGTTTCGACTTTATTCAGCCGCTGCTCAGCAGTAATGCCTTCAATTTGGCTCTCTATGGAGATACCTCCTTTCAGCCTGGAGGCGAAGAGCTTAATATCGGCCAGTTGGTCGGTTTCGGCGGAGAGGCGCTCAACTTTCTCAGCTACGGTTTCAATACCCTCTTTCTGGGGGACAATTTCGTACCCTTCTATTTCGACGGTACCTACGATCTGTACCGGGAGACAAAATATCAGATCTATTCAGGAAATACTTCGGTTCCGGGGTATACCGGCTGGCAGGCGATGCTCGGTTTCAGTCTTCTGAGTGATGCCATTGTGTTCCAGACCAGCGTAGATGCCGCTTTCAGCCCCGATACCGGTAAGCCGTCTACTCTGCCCCATCTGCGCTCCACCTTTACAGTGGGCGAAGGTCTGCTGCCCGGCGTCTTTTTCGACGTTACTTACGACAAAAAGTACATCAGTGATATGGACGAACTCTTCAGTCCCGAGGATGCAGTAGTTTTAGCCAATTTGAATTATAAGACCGGTCCGGCGGTAATAACCCTCGGCTACACGCTCCGCTACGTACCTGAAGACGGATCATGGGAAACTACCGCTAAGCTATCCAGCTCTATCACGATGTAGGGCGTAAGGAGGATTAACTATGAAAAGAATACTACCTTTACTACTACTTACCCTATTGTGTATGCCCAGCCTGCTGTTTGCACAAAATGCTGCCCCAGCGGCAACAATGGCGTATTACGAAGACGAAACTCAAATCGAGGTGCTGGATACGGCTGGTGAAACGGTAGCGGTCTACTACGGTATGGAACTGCAGCCCGGCGATACCGTCCGCACCAATGCGACAGTTGCGGAGCTGCAGCTCGAACCCAACGGTTCCATTATCAAGCTTTCACCAAACACCGTGTTCACCGTCGACGAGCTGCAGAGAGATGAAAACACGGCCAACAAATTCAGCATGGCCGCCGGAAAAATGCGGGCAATTGCCGCCAGCGCAGGGCTGGGAAACCGCTATCAGGTCAGCACTCCGTCGGCGGTCTGTGGAGTCCGTGGAACCGACTTCGGTATAATTACCATTCCGGGGCAGGAGGAACGTGCCTTCGTAGCCCAGGGGGTGGTGGAGTTTGTACAGAACTCCTCACAGACTGCCGTTACTCTGACAGAGGGTATGACGGCCAATGCGTTGGCCGACACCTTCGAGGCAGTACGCCTGTCACAGGAACAGCTCCAGGAGCTCTTGCAGAATCTGCAATTCAAACAGCTCAATCCCGCCGAGGTCCCCGGCCATCAGGTGGCCGCGACTGAGGAGGATACGGATGAGGAAGGATCCGAAGAGGAAACCACCGAAACAGAAGAGGAGACTGAAGAAGGATCCGAGGAGAACGGGGAAGAGGAGAGCGAGGCAGACGAGCCCGAAGAAGCCGAAATACCAGGCGCTGAAGTAACGGCGGCCGGCGGTGAAAGCGCTGACGCAGCCGGCGAGGGAAAAGGCGGCGGCGAAGACAGTGCTCTGGCCCGTGCCTTGGGCGAAATTCTCGGATTCGAAGTCGGGACCGTAACCATGCAGGGACGCACTTTCTCCAAAGCGGTTATAAGGCCGGAGTTCGAAATCGGTAAACTGCGACTGGGCTTGTACCTGCCCATTGTGTACAACGACGACCTGTTCGACTACAGCCAGTGGTACCGGCCACAAGGCAACAACGAGTGGTCCTTCGGTACCGATTACAACTGGAACAGCGCGCCGGCGGAAGCGGCCCAGGATATGCTCATCGACCTGGCGCTAAAGATACACTACCTCGAATGGGGCGAACAGCGAGATCCCTTCTATCTCAAGGTCGGAAATCTGCATAACATGACTATCGGCCACGGCACTATTATGAAAAACTTCGCCAACGATCTCGATTTTCCGGCGGTTCGAAGAGTAGGATTAAACCTGGGTATCGACCTCAAGTCCGGGGGTTTTGAGACGGCGGTCAACGATGTCGCCCAGCCGGAGATTTTCGGCGGCCGGATCTATTTCCGGCCCATCGGCCGCTTTGCAATGGGCCTGAGCTCTGTCATAGATATTGATCCGCTGTCCCAGGCCAATCCGGACGTTCGGGAAACCGGTGAACTCCAGGATGTCGATTCAATGCGCTTCTTTGCCTTCGGCGGCGATCTAGAACTGCCGATTTTCGAGAACGATGTTCTTTCGATTATTCCGTTTGCCGACGTGGCCGCTATGGTTCCCCAGAGAAACGGCACGATGCAGTGGGATGTGGTGTATAATGATGATGGCAGCGACTTTGAAGAAACTTTCCGTAACTACGGCCTCACTTCAGGTATTTTCGGCAATCTGCTGTTCGTCGATTACGAGCTCGAGTGGCGCTACTACAACGGCGTCTTCCGACCAACCTTCTTCAACACTACCTATGAACGCACCCGCGGTACTCTGACCCAGGAAACCGAAGCCTATCTGGACTATCTGAACGCCGGCGGTACCGGATCCGGCGATTATGAAGACTCGGTAATGGGCATCTACGGATCGGCCCACACGGTGCTGTTCAATCTGGTAGATTTGAAAGCCGGTTATATGTGGCCATGGAGATCAATCGATGAGCTGGAAGACAAGAGTAATTTCAACGACGAGATCATTTTGTCGGCATATCTGCTGCCAAAGGCCGCTAAGGTGACTAAAGTATATGGAGGAGTCGAATACTCCCGCACTAACTTCATCCCGGCTTTTATGGATGACGATTTGAGCCTGTTCGATGCCTACACCCAGGTGAAGGGTGAGATCGTATATCCCATTGCTCCGACTATGGACATAGCCGCAGTTATAAGTACTGCGGTGAGTCAGGATGAAAACGGGAACATCGAGTATGACGCCGACGGCGATCCAAAAATTGTTCCCAACGTGACAATTGAAACTCGAATACACTTTTAGTATTCTGATAGCATGCAGTTAGAAAAGAAAACCGCCCGGAGGATTCACCTCCTCCGGGATTCCGTAGCCCAGAAGATTGCGGCCGGCGAGGTAATCGACCGGCCGTTTTCTGTGGTCCGCGAACTTTTAGATAACTCCATCGACTCGGGTGCCGACTCTATCGATCTGTACATCGAAGGAGGCGGCATCCGCCGCATCAGAGTGCTGGACAACGGCAGCGGGATGAGCCGGGAAGATCTTGAGCTCTGCTACAAACCGCACGCTACCAGCAAGATTTCGGCGGTCGGCGATATTTACAATCTGCACACCCTGGGATTCCGGGGCGAGGCGCTGGCCAGCATTGCCGCCTGCGCCAAGCTCACCGTCACCAGCGCCCCCGAGGACTCCGAACCGCATACCTTGGAGGTGCGCAACGGCACTCCGATTCGCCTGGAACTCTCCCGCGGCACCCAGGGAACTGTCGTCGATGTGGCCGACCTGTTTTTCGCCATGCCCGGCCGGCGCAAGTTTCTGAAAAGTGCCGGCGCCGAAACCGCCGCCTGCAAACGCACGCTTTTAGAGAAAGCCCTGCCCTTTCCTTCCATTAGCTTCCGGCTGTACACCGACAATCAGCTAAAACTGTTTCTCCCCGCTTCGGATCTGCAGGAGCGCATAGTACAGGCCTACCCCGGTCAGATCAACCCGCAATTTCTGAACCATGTCGAGGATGAGGCCGGCCGTTTCAAAATCAAAGCCGTGCTGGCCTCGCCGGCGGTACAGCGCCGCGACCGACGCAACATTCAGGTATATGTAAACCGCCGCCGCATCCAGGAGTATTCCCTGGTGCAGGCGGTGCACTATGCCTATGAAGAGCTGCTGCCCGGCGGCGTGTTTCCGGTAGCCTTTATTTTCCTTGATATCGATCCCGAACTGGTCGATTTCAATATCCATCCGGCCAAGCGAGAGGTGAAAATTAAGAACCTGCCGGACATCCATCACCAGTTGGTGCATTCTCTTAAAGAACACCTCAACCGTAAATATTCTGTACCGGAGCGTTACCACCAGCCGCCGGCCCGGGAACCCCGGATGGATTTCGGCCCTACGCCCGCGCCATCGCCGCAGACGCCGACGACCCCGCAGTCCCCCTACAGCGGACCGCCAGCTCGTCCAGCTACCGACCGCCCCTACACAGTACCGGTGGAACAGTGGAAACAGCTCGGGCAGCCGGAGACGGCGGCGGAAACAGGGCAGCAGGAGCGCATAGAATATATCGGCCAGGTTTTCGATCTGTTTTTGATAGTCCGGCGCGGCGAGTCGCTCTACATGATTGACCAGCACGCCGCCCACGAAAGAATAATCTTTGAACAGCTGACCAACGGTGCGGTTCAGAGCCAGAATCTCTTAGTGCCGTATGAGTTCGAAGTAGAAGAGGATGTCGAGACACTGCTGACACAGCGGGGGGAAGAGTACCGTCAGATCGGAATTCATATCGAGCAGGTGCACAGCGGACGCTGGCGGATAAACCGGGTTCCGGCCCGTTTCACCGGTTTAGAAGAGGAGCTGGTCGAAAGCCTGAGTACACAGGAGGCCTCCGAAACGGCGTTCAAAGCACAGCTGTTTGCCGATTTAGCCTGCAAGGCGGCAGTAAAGGACGGCGAACGGTTCGACCGCTATTCAGGCGAGGAGTTGGCGCGGCAGGCCTTCGCACTGCGGGTGCCGCGCTGTCCCCACGGGCGGCCGATCTGGTTTCAGATCAGCCGCGAAGAGCTATTCGAGGTTGTGGGGCGAACCTAACCGCTCCTGACCATCCATAACTAACCCTAACCGGCCCGCGCCGGCTCAATGCCGGCGGGCTACGACAGCAGCTGCTCTACCTCACCGCGGCGTTCGTAGTCCGGGTTCTTGTCCAGCAGACGCTCGAGGATCTGGCGGGCTTGATCGGGCTGGCCGTTGGCAAACATCAGCTCACCCAGTTTGTAATACGCATCCCAGTAGTTGGGGTCGATCTTGATTAGTTCGGCTAGGGTGTCCATCGCCTTCTCCCGGCGTTGGGTTTCGATGTAGGCAATGGCCAGGTGATAGCGCATTAGGGTAGCGCCGGGCTTCTTCCGGATCGCCTTGCTATAATGCTCGATGCTGTCGTTGTACAGCTCGGCGTGCAGGTAGGCATTGCCCAGATTGTTGTTTACTTCCATAGAGTCGGGAGCCACTTCATACGCCCGCAAAAGGAACTTGAGGGCTTGATCGTATTTGCCCTGCTCATCATAGATACTGCCAAGATTCACCAGAGAAGAAAGATAATTCGGGTCGACCTTTAGTGAACGCTGGTAGGCCTGAATGGCCGATTCGGTATTGCCGGTCTCCTCACTGGCCTTTCCGAGGATATACAAGTTGTCCGCTGAGTCGGAGTTGAGCTGCACTGCTTTCACGGCATAGTTCAGCGCTTCGGATGAATTGCCCTGATCGATAAGGACTTTGGCCAGATTGTAGTTCGTCACCGCATCGTCGGGTTCGAGCTCCAGGGCCTGCAGGTAGGCCTCGGAAGATTTTTCGTAGTTTTTCTGCCGGTACTGCAAGTTGCCGAGCTTGCGCCAGTAGTCGGCCTGTTTCGGGGCCAACTGCACGGCATCCTGTAGGGCCGCAATGGCTTTGTCGTAATTCCCCAGGGAGGTCTGCAGCTCGGAGATCTGAAAGTGGGCCAGGTCATTGACCGGATCTATGCGAGCGGCACTGCTGAAGGCGTTCAGAGCCGCCTTTCGGCTGCCGAGCTGGCGGTAGGTGAACCCGAGGTTCAGATAGGCCTTTACGAACTGGCTGTTGTTGTGAATGGCCGCTTCAAAGGACTGGCGGGCATCATCGAAACGCCCCATGCGGTACTGCGCCTTGCCCAGTTCGAACAGAACGCCGGCGTTCTCCGGATTCAGCCGGGCGGCCTTTTTATACGAGTCGATAGCGTTTTCCCACTGCTTCTGCGAGGAGTAGACTTTACCAAGGGTGTTGTGGGGTACCCAGAGGTTCGGGTCCAGCCCGATAGCCTCGTTGGCGTACTGGAGCGCCTTGCTGATATTGTTCTGACTGGTCTCGTCTTCACGGAAGAAAGACTCGCCCTTTTGGGCCACCGCTTCGGCGGTGCTCGGATCCAGGGACAGGGCTTCGTCAAAGTGGCCGCGGGCCTGAATGTACTGTTCGTCCTCCATCGCCTCTACACCCTGCCGGATAAGCTTTTGGATGCGGTCCTGCTTCTCCCGCTCGGCCTGCTCCATGGCGGCCCGTTCGGCCTCCTGCTGTTTACGGCGCTCTTCGGCCTCCCGTTTCTGTTGTTCCAGCCGTTCGGCTTCTTCCTGCCGGCGCCGCTCCAGCTCCTCTTCTCGCCGGGCAGAATCTTGATCCTGTTCACCGCTGGTCTGCAGAGAGGAACCCAGCTCGGAAAGCGTATCGACCAATTCCTGCTGCTTCCTCTCTTCGGCCTCCCGTTTCTCATCTTCGCTCATCGCCGCCCGATCTTCTTCCTGGCGGCGGGTTTCGATGATCTTATCGCGCAGGGCCCGGGCCGCCTCATCATCTGAATATTTTATAAGCAGAGAGTCGACCAGGTCCAGGGCTCGCTGATACTCGCCGTTTTCGAAGTAGTCTTCGGCCAGTCTGAGGGTATTCTGCCGTACCCGTTCACCCTCGCTCAAACCCTCTTCTTCCGCGCCCCCGCTGCCGAAGAAAAAAATTCCGCCGCCTATAAGGGCAATTAACAGCAGTCCGCCGACTGCGTAAATCCATTTACGATCCATCTAAATTCCCTCCCTTGTCTTACTCAACAATATCGAACTCCTGTTCGTACTCTTTCACTTCGCCGGTTCCGGCCGACAGGTTTGTGGTCTCTTCACCGGACTCTTCCAGCGATCCCAGAACCTGCTCGAGCAACTCCTGCTGCCGCCGTTCCTCCTCTTTACGCTTACGCTCTTCCTCTAGACGCTGGCGCTCGGCCTCGACTACCTTTTTGTTCAACAATGCGATCATCTGTTCAATGTTATCGCGCTGACTGCTGTTCGGCCGCAGCGAAAGAAACACCCGGTAGTCGGTCACCGCATCGTTGAACTGCCCTTTACGCACATACAGATTGGCCCGGTTGAGGTAGGCCCCCGCCATATCCTTATTAAGCTGCAGAGCCTGCTGGTACATCTGCTCGGCCCGGTCGTACTGTTCGAGACGCTGGTAGTTAACCCCCATATTATAATAAAACAGGGCTTTTTTACTGCCGGCGTAGGGCAACCCGTCCTGGTACATCTGCTGGGCAGCCTCGAAATCGCCCATCTGCTCGTAGCACACGGCCAGATACATGTACAGTTTACTGTTCTGCGGCTCCTGGCGCAGGGCCGTCTGCAGCAGAGGGGCTGCCTGTTCGGGTTGGTTGTTCATGAAAAACTCGATGCCCCGCTGTTTGACGCCGGCCGGAGCGTTTTCGGACCCTACTGGCGTTGCCTCAGCCGCTGCCGACGGGCCGATACACAACAGGAAGAGTATCATTATAAAAAAATTAATAAAAAGCACTTGGTATGGCTTCATATTTTATACTTCCTACATGTAAGGTTTGACATACCTGTATTTTCTCATTAATCTTCTCTAAGGAGAAGTATATGCCATTAATTATTGCACTTATTATATTCCTCGGCATTACCCTTGGTATTATAACCTTTTTCCTGGTGAAGTCTATCATTGCGCCCAGACAGGTAGAAACCCTGTTCAAGCAGCTGAACAACGGAAAAGCGGCCGCGGTAACGCGGGGTGCGAAGCAAATTCTGGCAAAAAATCCACGCAATGTCGATGCCCATTATCTGCTTGGACAGGCCTATCTCGAACAAAATAAACCCGAGTTGGCGCTGATGGAGCTGAAGGCGGTCAATCAGATTGGTATTTTCGACGGATATACCAAAGAAGACGAGTTCCGCAAGAAGATTGCCGCGCTGTACGAACGCTTCAGCCAGCCGGAGGAGGCGCTGAAAGAGTATCTGCTGCTTATCAAACTACAACCCAATGTCGCCGAATACTACCTGAAGGCCGGCCAGCTGTTCGAGCAGCGGGACAAGTCGGGCAAGGCGATGAACTTCTACCGCAAGGCCATAGAACTGAATGGACGTTTGGCCGAGGCGCATCAGCGGCTCGGCTATATTCTCTACCGCAGCAAAAAGCCCCTCGAGTCTAAAAACGAGTTCGAGGCGGCGATTAAGAATGATCCGTCCAGCTATCAAGCCCATTTTTATCTCGGGAAGCTGCAGAAGGAGAGCCACGATTATGTGGCGGCCCTGCTGTCCTTCGAGAGGGCTCAGCGTGAGCAGTCGTTGAAGATTCGTGCCCTGATCGAGCGCGGCAGTTGCTATATGAACATGAACAATTTTGATAAAGCGGCTACTGAACTAGAACGGGCAATTAAGCTGTCTGAGGACCCCAATTCCAAAGAGACTCTATATGCACGCTACTTTCTCTCACTCTGTTACGAAAGGGAACGACGCTTCGACAATGCGATCGAGCAGTGGGAAAAAATCTATAAACGCAAACCCGGATTTAAGGACGTGGCCGAGAAACTGAGTCAGTATCAAGACCTGCGCACCGATGATCACATGAAGGACTATCTGACCGCCGGCCCTTCCGAGTTTCTCGAGATTTGCAAGGCGGTCACCACCGGGCCGATGGGGCTCAATATCCGCGATACCAGTGAAATACAAAACGGATGTCAGATAATCGCCGTTGACAGCGATACCCGTTGGCGGAATGCCAAGAAAATGCCTAAATTGATGTGGTTTCTGCGGGTTCCCGAGTCGCTTGGCGAGTCGACCATTCGGGGCTTGCACGAAAAGATGCGCAAACTGAATGTCAGTCGTGGAGTGATCATCAACTCATCCACCTTCTCCCGCAAAGCACTTGAGTATGCCGAAAGCCGGCCGATCAACCTCGTCAGTAAAGAAGAGTTGCAAAAACACCTGAAAGCTGTTGATTTGGGAGCGCTGTAAGGTGTCGAAACGCAGAGTTCTCTGTATTTCCGATCATATAGATCCCTTGATCTATTCGAATCAGCTAAAGGAACGTTTCAAGGATATCGATCTTGTGGTAAGTGCCGGCGATCTCGAGCTGCCGTATTACGGCTTTATCGTCAGTACTTTGAATAAACCATTAATATTCGTGTTCGGAAATCACAACCTCAAACGCATCGGTCATTACCGCAGAGAGTACCGCGAACAGAGCCTGCGGGCTATTACTAGCGACACTTTTTTAGAAAAAACCTACGGCTCTCTCTACGTTGGAGGCAAGGTAAAACGGGTTGAAGGGCTGATAATCGCCGGGCTCGGCGGCAGTATGCGCTATAACAACGGCATGAATCAATTTTCCGAATACCAGATGCGTATGAATATCCTGAAGCTGTTTCCTAAACTGCTGTTTCACAGAATTTTTCACGGCCGCTGGCTGGATATATTATTGACTCACGCCCCGCCGTCCGGAATCCACGACCGGGAGGATCTGTGCCATCGGGGATTTAAAAGCTTTTTATGGTTTATGCGCATATTCAGGCCGCAGTACTTGATTCACGGCCATGTACACCTGTATGACTTAAACGAGGTTCGTGAGAGCAGTTATAAGAACACGAAGGTAGTGAATGCATACGAACACACTCTGGTAGAAATCGAGGTTCCGGAAAAATGAAGAACTCCTTTTTTGTACAAAACCAGGCCCGGGAGGATTTTAATAAGGCACGCTCACGGGCAACTATCAGTCAGCTCCTCAATACCCTCACACCCGAGCGCCAACGCCTGCTTTCGCTAGAGGACGTCCGCAATCTGCTGAAACCCAAAACAGAGAGCTACAAGGGAATGCAGTCTGTCCCAATCGACAAAATCGTCGGAAGTGAGGGGCGGTATAACGACTTTACCAGTGCCTTTCTGCCCAAGCGCGATTTTATCCGCGGCCGTTGGGAGAGCGTCGACCGCGCCCATCTCTCCGATGTGATTCTGCCGGCCATCAAGCTGTATGAAATCGGCGGTGTGTACTTCGTTCGTGACGGCAACCACCGCGTGTCGGTAGCCCGCCTGCAGGGCACCGAAGCCATCGACGCCGAAGTGATCGAGCTCGACTCGGAAGTAGGCCTGAAGCCGGGGATGACGGTCACCGATCTGAAAAATGCGGTCATTGAGTATGAGAAACAGAAGGTCTTTAGCGATACCAAGCTGGATACCATAGTTCCCCCGGAGGAGATTGTGTTTTCCGAACCCGGGCGATACGTGGAAATGCTGCGCCATGTTCAGGGACATAAGTATTTCCTCAACCAGGGACGCAAGGAGGAAATCTCTTTCCTCGATGCAGCTTCTTCCTGGTATAACAACTTGTACAAACCGATAGTGCGGATTATCGAGCAGGAGAACATTATTTCACGTTTCCCCGGCCGAACTATGGCCGACCTTTACATGTGGATTATTAAACACTGGGACGGGCTGAAGAATAAGTACGGCAACAATTTCTCGCTGAAGATAGCCGCACTGGATTACTCTGAAAAGTATGGAAAAAGCCTCTGGGAGCAATTCAAAGGCTTTCTGCGGTCACTGGTCGGCTCACTGTTCCGCCGGTAATTTATGCGGGCCACTGACAAGGCCAAAACCCCGGGCGGCATCATACTGCTGAAGCCTGATCGAGTGTGCACCGCTCCAGCGGGCCGGCCAGTTATTGATGCTCACGCTGCCGTCGGCAGCTGTCTCGACCAGTTCGCTGCGTATAAACCCCCCCTCCGAATCGTACAATGAAACCAGCAGTTCCCCAGAGTCCGAGCTGAGCTGGACTGCTTGCGGAGTTACCTGCGCCTGGGGAAAACGGCGGCCGGCAAGTTCCCCGCGCTGCAGCCCGGTTATATCCCCGCTCATAATAAATTTGGTTTCCACCGACTCGCCGGCTTTGTCGCTCAGCCGCACCCGGTACTCTCCCCGCGGTATGGTCCGGGTGGAAGCACTGCGTATGCCGACAGTACCTATCCAGGTTGCCCCTTCCCGCTCCACCACCCGCCATTCGGATGGAGAGAAGCTCCACAAAAGCTCCTGTGGGGCGTGCAGCAACTCGATCCGGTCAATGTCCTCTAATCCGTCAGGGTCCTCGGCATGCAGAAACAGGGAGAGTTCCTCGTACTGGGAGGAATCTTCGGTATTCTGCACCACATTCAATTGCCAGAAGATCTGGGCCAGTTCGGGAGGCTGCCCGCTGCAGCCGCTGAAAACCAGAACCGCGCATAATAAGAATCGCAGAAAGGGCTGTTTGAGAACTTGTCTTTTCACACGCAATAATCTGTTCGGCCCCATTACTCTACACAGTTTGTATTTTTTTGCCATGCATCATTTTGTTGGCCACCGGATTTGCATACGCCTCCAGCAGAATGGTGCGAACCTGTTTCGAAAGACGGTGAAAGCGCAGGAAGAAGCGCTGCTTTTCGAACTCCGAATAGGTCTGTTCGAAGAGGTTGGTATTGTGAATAACGTCGTAGGCAATGAAGTTGGTGGACCACAGCTTATACCCGTGCTGGATGCGCTCATCGATGGCCGCCACCAGTTCCTTTTCGTTATTATATACAGGCTCCATCGGCGGGTTGAAATGATAATGCACCTTGCCTTTGAAGCCCTTTATTCCGGCCATAATGCTCACCAGGTCCTCGTATTTGCGTTTCTTGTGCTCACCGCGGGTACGCTTGCGATGGATCTCCCAGGCCTTCATGCGGTCGCAGGGGTCGTACTGGTACGAAATGGCGATCGGTACTATTCGCGTTCGCCGCAGGAACTCATGAAAGTCGATTTTGTCCCGCTTGTAGGCAAAGTACAGCATCTTCATAATGGCCGGATTGGTGATGTCCATACCATCCTTGGAACGGCCCGCCGACTGGGCTATCCAAATCGACTCGCCCGTAGCCAGGGTTTTGCGGATATAGTTGGACAGCTTCATGCTGGCGGCATATTGTTCGCGCGGAGGAAGATTGCGTTTGACTATAACTCCCCGGTTAATGCGGATGAGGTCGGATATCACATCGTTGATCAGCAAATTGTCTCCGAAAGCTACCTGGGCCATATCGAAGCCGTTTTTCGTGAGTATATAATCCAGCAGCGCCGGGTCCAGTATGATGTCCCGGTGATTCGATACAAACAGATAGTTGTGTTGGGGATCAAGGTTTGCTATGCCGCTGTAGCTGAGACCGCTGCTGGTCTTTTTGACGATCGGGTGCAGCAGAGTGTCAACGATTATTTTTCTCTGAAAGGCAGCAACTTTCTGAATATTGCCAAGTTTCAGCCCCAGATATGTTTTGAGAATTTTATCTATTAAAGGAGCAAATATTCGCGGAGTTTTCGGTAAAAACACCGTTCTGAGCCCCGACATAAGCCACTGACTGTTTTTCAGGCGCTGCAGTACCTGCGGTACTTCATCGTCACGATACGGGCGTATATCGTCATAGTTCTCTTCAGTTGCCATAACACCACCTTGAACTTTAAGGATAGCGCATTATGCAGCACTAAGTAAAGGCGCAGTGATTATCAACCAAATTTATACAAATTCCTTATTGTCTACTCATATTACGCGCGATATAATGCTTAAGCTAGTTTATAGCAAAATCCAAAGGAGGATAAAAAGATGAATAGAAAAAGAGCTTTTTTTCTTGTCTTGATCTCACTCTTAGTCGCTTCCGTCGCCTTCGCCGGCGGCCAGAAAGAACAACCACTCGGTTCCGAAGAAAACCCGATTATCTGGTCGTTCGTACCATCCGGTGAAATGGAACGTGTTGCCGCCGGTGCCGAAGACGTTGCCGACATGCTGCAAGAGGAAACCGGTTACTATTTCGATACCAACGTTGCCACCGAGTACGTCGGTGTCGTAGAGGCGCTGTCCAGCGATCCGCCCAAGGCCCACATGGCCTCTCTGGCGACCTTTGCCTACATCATGGCCGCCGACCGCGGAGTTGCCGAAGCAGAACTGGTTGCCGTCCGCTACGGAAGCCCTACTTACAACGGGCAGTTCATTACTCAGCGGGACAGCGGAATCAGTGAAGTTGCCGATTTTGCAGGCAAAACCTTCGCTCGCGCCGATCCGCTTTCGACCAGCAGCTGGATCATCCCGATGATCACCATGAAGGCCGAAGGAGTCAATCCGGAAACGGACCTCGAAAACGTCGTTGATGCCGGCAGCCACGATACGGTAGTATCGGCGGTGTACAACGGCGATGCCGATGTTGGCGCCACCTATGTCGATGCCCGTACCCGAATGGAAGAGGACTACCCCGACGTTATGGAGAAGGTAGTGGTAATCAGCGTGACCACCGACATTCCCAACGACGGCGTACAGTTCCACCCATCTATTTCGGAAGAGATGCGCGGCGAAATTGTCGATGCACTTCTGAAGATTGCCGCAACCGAAAAGGGCAAAGAAGCCCTCAACACCGCCTATCAGTGGAACGGTCTTGAAAAACACGGCGATGAGTTTTATGATCCCTTCCGCCAGGTACTCCAGGCCTCCGGTATGGGTGTACAGGAGCTGATGGAATAGTCCTGATCATCTAAAAACAAAAGTACTCAGAGGGGGATACAGACTATCCCCCTCTTGCTGTCTACAGTAATAATGGGGGAACTATGCTTGAAGTAAAAAATCTCACCAAAATCTACCCCGACGGAACCCTGGCATTGAAAGATGTAAGCTTTACCGTCGAGGATGGTGAGTTTCTTGTAGTTATCGGGCTCAGCGGTTCGGGAAAATCTACCCTCCTGCGCTGCATCAACCGCCTGATCGATCCGACGGAAGGACAAATTCTGATGGACGGCCAGGATATTACCGCCGCCGAACCGAATGAGCTGCGCCTGATCCGTCGTAAAATCGGCATGATCTTTCAGCACTTTAATTTGGTGGACCGCTCGAGTGTGTTGACCAACACACTGTCCGGGAAACTCGGCTATATCAGCCCCTGGGCAAGCTTGCTGCACAAATTTCCCGCCGGGGCCAAACGCGAAGCCATGGCGGCCCTCGAGAAAGTGGGCATCACCGATCAAGCCCACAAGCGGGCCGACGAACTCTCCGGCGGCCAGCGCCAGCGCGTGGGTATTGCCCGGGCTCTGATGCAGAATCCCAGCATGATGTTGGCTGACGAACCGGTGGCCAGTCTCGACCCGGTTTTGGCCCACACCATTCTCGGATATCTGGAGCAGCTGAACCGGGAGTCCCACATTTCCGTCATCTGCAGCCTGCACTACCTCGACCTGGTGCAGCGCTACGCGACCAAGGTTATTGGCCTGCGCGACGGAGAGGTGGTGTACCGCGGCGACCGCAAGGACATTCGTAAAATGACCGATGAAGAGTTCAAGGACATCTACGGCGAAGAAGCGGTCCGGGTTAATGCCGGCCAGTTCGAAGGGGAGGATGAATAGCAATGTCACAAATAATCAAGAAAGAAAAAAAACCTGCCTTTGTGAATGCTCTCACTGCAGCCATTCTCTCACTTCTGGTTCCGGGGCTCGGTCAGGTCCTGGCCCGCCGCGTACAGCGCGGATTGCTGATGCTCGGATCGGTTGCATCGATCCTCGGCCTTTTGATCTGGCGTATCAAAGTTCTGGGACGCCTGGCCGACGGTTTCTGGCCGACTTTGGGAAAATCTCTGGACAAAGCTCCTATGTTCGTCGGATTCGGCTTGGCGGCCATTGGGGCTATCTGGCTGTGGATTGTTATTGATGCAGCCCGGCAGACGAATCCAAAAAAGCAGTTCGGCAACTCAATTTTTGCCCTTATTCTGGTGGTGTTCTTCACCATCGGCTGGCAGATCAGCGAAATCGATCTGGTAAAACTGACCAGCGATGCCAATGAGGCCTGGGTGCCGCTGTCGAAAATCCTGTGGCCCTGGGAAGCGGCGGTTACCCACGAGACCGACACCGTCGAAGCCGGTGCCAAGGTCTTAGTCGACTCGGAGGGTGAAGCGCCGCCCAAACCGGAGAAAACCGCTGGCGAGCCCTACCTGTGGGTAACCCCGCGCGAAGGCAGCCTCTCAAAGCTCGATGAGGACAATAACGTAATCCCCGGCACCAAAATAACGGTGTACGGTGAAAACTTCGAACCAAATACTCGCACACAAATCTGGTGGTCCGATTCCATCGGCAACGAGTTTCGCCCTCGCTATCAGGGCGAATATGTCAGCGTAATGACCGATGCAGAGGGATCACTTGAGAAAAAGCTGATCATGCCCTACCGCTTGATTCCCCCCAGTGCAAGAGGGCAGCAGATACACGAAGTGATGGCCCGCCAGGTAAGTCAGGTGGGCCCGCCTCTGCCGAGTCAGCCCCTGGTGCTGACCATCGAGCTGATCATTGAAACCATCTTCATGGGAATGATGGCCACCCTCTTCGGTATTCTGTTCTCGGTACCGGTCAGCTTCCTGGCGGCCCGCAACCTCATGTCCACATCGTGGATTACTCTGACCATTTACTACGTAACCCGTACTATTCTGAACATCGTGCGGGCCATCGAGCCGCTCATCTGGGCGCTGATTGCGGTTGTATGGGTCGGCTTGGGGCCCTTTGCCGGTATTGTGGCCCTGACCATCCACTCCATCGCCGCACTCGGCAAGCTTTATTCCGAGGCCATCGAGGGCATCAACCCGGGGCCGATCGAGGCCATTCAGGCCACCGGCGCCAACAAGATTCAGACCATCATGTACGCGGTAGTGCCGCAAATGATTCCGCCCTTTGTCTCCTTTACGATTTACCGCTGGGACATCAACGTGCGTATGTCGACGGTTATCGGTATGGTCGGTGGCGGCGGTATCGGATTTCTGCTGGTGCAGTACATCCGCCTGCTCGAATACAGGTCCGCCGGTATTGCCGTATGGTTTATCGCCCTGACCGTGTCGATCCTCGACTACGTGAGCGCCGAAATCCGGCAGAAGTTCGTATAGGGAACGCGAAAAGGGGTGTGATAAATGAAACCTATTGAAGTACTCTTCTTGCTGGCCCGTCCTGCGGCCGGCAAGAGTGAAATTATCGACTATCTTCAGCAGATGGACCCGCAGGCCCGGCCGCAGAAAATGCATCTGGCCCCTGACCTGCAGGTGCTGGATGACTTTCCGATGCTGTGGAACTGGTTCGAAGAGGACGCTCTTTTGGAAGAAATGGGCTATCCCCGACTCCACACTGATGGGGAGGCAACTTTGCCGCTCCGCACCTGTGGAACCTGCTGATTCGCCGTCTCTGCCTGGACTACCGCAAAGCCCTCCGTGACCGCGCCGAAAGCAGCGCGCGGCCCGGAGCTGGGCCAGCGCCTGGAACAGGTGCTGCGCAGCCTGCACGAACGCTGCCGTCGGCGGCCCTAAGGGCCTCCGACGGCCACCGGCCGAACTACTCGATACCCACCAGAGCTTTTATATACTGTGAACGTTCATATGCTTCGGGATGTTCGACCGCTTCCTGGCTCATGAGCCCGCGGAAGTCGACCAGCCGGTCATAGCCCTTGCGCTGCATCCAGTCCTCGACCTCTTTCAGATGGGTCTCGATCGTGTTGATGCCGTTTTTCATATAGGCCGAACACATCTCGACTGCGTGAGCACCGGCCAAAACCTGCTTAATGATATCGGCACCGGAATGAATACCGGTGGTAGCGGCCAGATCGGCCTTCACCTTACCCGCCAAAATGGCTATCCACTGCAGGGTAAAGGCCATCTCTTCGGGGACGCTGTACACATGTGCAGCTTTGAGACGCATATTTTCGATATCGATATCCGGTTTGTAAAAACGGTTGAACAAAACCAAACCGTCGGCCCCCTCCTGTCCGAAGCGGCGCATAAGGTTGGCCATACCGGAAAACTGACTGCCGAGCTTGAGCGCAACCGGAATAGATACCTTCTTCTTTACCTTTTTCAGGATATCGAGATACTTTTTCTCGATTACTTCTCCGGAAGTCTCTTCATCGGCGGGAATAATAAAAATATTCAGTTCCAGCGCATCGGCCCCCACTTTTTGAAAGCGTTCGGCATACTCGATCCAGTTGCCGTCGGACACACAGTTCACACTTGCAATTACGGGAATTGAGAGTTCCTTTTTGGCTTCTTCGACCAGTTCGAGATACGCGTTCATGTAGTAATCGTGACTCGTCTCCTGGAAATAGTCGTATGCGTCGGCGTACGCATCAAAGTTCAGGTCGCCGATCATGCGGTCCGACTCCATCTCGATCTGTTCTTCAAAAATCGATTTCAGTACAACGGCCCCGGCGCCGGCCCTTTCACACTCTTTCAGTTTATCTATATCATAGGTAAGTTTTGAACTGGAAACAATAATCGGGTTTTTCAGCATTAAGCCCATAAACGTCGTTGATAAATCACTCATCTGATGTTCCTCCTTGCATAATTCCTTCCATATTGTAATGGCAATAGGCAGTGGTGACAAGCTTTGGTACAAATTTTGCAAAATAAAGCCGCCCTCCAGGGGCGGCCGATTCTCCTATAGCACTATCTCGCAGTGCGGCTAAGAACTTTTAAGATCGTTTATAAAACGGCGTTTTGACCAGCTTGGCCCGTTTCCGTTTTTTGTTCATTTCTATTTCGATTTCATTCCCGATCTTCAGTCCGATGCCCCGCTTGATGAGCACCAGAGCGCAGAATTTGTCCAGCATAATCGACTTGGCACCACTAGTCACATACCCGATTTCAGCACCTTCAGTAGAGTACACTTTGTAGTGTTCCCGGGGCACACCCCGGTCGATCATTTCACAGCCCCGCAGTGAACGGGGTACCCCAGCCTGTTGCTGTTTTTCCAGGGCCGCTTTGCCGCAGAAATCGTCCCCCTCAAGTTTTACGAAAACCGAAAGGTTGGCCTCTAGAGGAGTGATATCCTCGGTCAGCTCGTGCCCGTAAAGGGGAAGTTTAGCCTCGAAGCGCAGGGTATCACGGGCGCCCAAACCGCAGGGCAGCACACCGCGATCCCGGGTATGCTGAAGAATGGTGTTCCATACATCGGCCGCCGCTGAACTTTCGCAATAGATTTCAAAACCGTCTTCACCGGTGTACCCGGTTCGGCTGACCACGCACTCATGCTCCCCAATCTTCACTCCGTCCTGAAACCGGAAGAACTTGATCTGATCCACCACATCACCGGCAATTTCGCGCAGGTAATCGTTGGCCTTAGGTCCCTGAAGGGCTATTTGGGCCCACCGGGCAGATACGTTTTTAACAGAAGGAGCGCTGCCGGCCGCCTGAATATAGTCGTTTTCTTTACTGATCCAGTCAAAGTCTTTATCAGTGTTGGCAGCATTCACTACCAGCAGGTACTTTTCAGAGGAATAGCGGTAGATCATCAGATCGTCCACTACCCCACCGTGGGGATAACACATGGGGCTGTAGAGACATTGGAAGTCCTCCATCGACTTGACGTCGTTCGTCACCAGCCAGTCCACGAATTTTTCACTTGATGGCCCTTCGATGAGGATCTCGCCCATGTGGGACACATCGAACAGCCCTGCGTTCTTGCGTACCGCCAGATGCTCCCCGATTATTCCTTTTTCAAAGTTTACGGGCAGCTCCCATCCGCCGAAGTCGATGAGCTTAACCCCTGTATATTCCTTGTACACTGAATGCAAAGGTGTTGTCTTCAACATGGTCATCCTCCTATAAGATATAGGGCACCCTTAAATTATACCCCTGATACACGACGAAAGTTTCTACCTCTTGTATCTCGCCGATTCGGGATAATTCTTCGGTAAAAAACTCCAGCAGTCCAAACCCTTCGTTCTCATTCAGCAAGACTTGCACAATCAAGTCGTAACGGCCGGTCACCACGCTTACCGATACAACCCCGCGCAGATTGTTGAACTCCTTGCCCATACGAACCAGTTCGACTGTTGATAATTTTACTCCGATGATGATCATGCGATGGCCTGGAAGGGATTCCGGATCAACCAGTCCGGAAATCTCGAGGATTCCCTCCTCGAGCAGCTTGTTGACCCGCGAACGAACGGTGTTCTCCGTGATGGAGAGCGCCTCGGCAATAGCACTGAAGGACTTGCGCCCATCACGGAGATGTTTGATTATTTCGATATTGGTTTCATCAATTTTCATAAACTAATATATAGTTTAGACTACCCGTGCTGTTTTGCAAAGGTCTTCATAAAACCTACCAACGCCTCGACATCTCTAGGGGGTAAACTGTTATATACAGATGCCCGGCAGCCGCCTACGCTGCGATGTCCTTTCAGGCCCAGCATTCCCTGTCCTTCCGCTTCCTTGATGAACTGAGCTTCCAGCTCCTCGCTGGGAAGCCGGAACACTACGTTCATTGTCGACCGGTATTTCGGATCCACCGGACAGCGATAAAACCCGTCACTCTCTTCCATTGCAGAATAAAGCAGCCGAGATTTCTTTTCGGCACGTTCAGCCATCGCAGAAGCACCGCCCATCTCCTTGATCCACTTCAGTACCAGGTTGATTCCCCAAATTGAGAACACCGGCGGAGTATTGTACAGGCTGTTCTTTTCCGCATGAGTTTTGTAGTTCAGATAGGCGGTGAGGTCGGAGGGTGCATTCTTCCATACATCGTCACGGACTATAACGATGGTAGCACCGGCCGGTCCGAGGTTCTTCTGGGCGCCGGCATAAACTAAGGCAAACTTTTCAACCGGTACGGGACGGCTGAGAATATCGCTGGACATATCGGCCACCAGAGGAGTATCTCCGGTAGACGGCCAGTCTTTCCACTGCAGTCCACCGATAGTTTCGTTGGAAGTAATATGCACATATGCGGAATTTTTGGACGGCTTTACTTCCGCAGGTGCCGGAAGGTTTGTGTAATTGGAGTCTTTTCCATCCCAGAGTACATTTACGTTTCCAATTTTCTCAGCATCCTTTACTGCTTTGCCGCCCCAGGCGCCGCTGTTTACATAGTCGGCGGTTTTGCCGGCGGTCAGCATGTTCATCGGTACCATCGAAAACTGCAGAGTAGCCCCGCCGCCCAGGAAGAGCACCGAGTAGTTTTCAGGAATACCGAGCAGTTCTTTCAAAAGACTGACAGTCTCGTTGTGCAGGTTGTCATATACCTTTCCACGGTGACTGGCCTCGATAATCGAGTACCCCTCGCCGTGGTAGTCGGCAATATTGTTTTTCAGCTCTTCAAGTACTTCAACCGGCAGGGTTGAAGGACCCGCATAGAAATTGAGTTTTCGGCTCATAGTTTTCCTCCATCAACAGCTTCTTGAATTATTCCATACGCCTCGTCGCCGATTCGCAGCAGGTTTTCCACACTGTTGGCCCCGATATGCGGGGTCAAGAGGGTATTCGACGCCTGCAGAATCGGATCGTCACTCGGGGGCGGATCGCTGGGCCATACGTCGGTTGCAAAAAAGCTTACCGTACCCTCTTCCAGGGCCGCTTTAATATCATGGGGTTCAACCGTCGGTCCCCGCCCGGTGTTGATAATTACCGGTTTCTTGCTGCAGGCGGAGATAACATTCTTATTGATGAGCCCTTTGGTGCCCTCAGTGAGCGGCAGGTGCAGGGAAATGTAATCGGCATCTTTTACCGCCTCTTCCAGAGTGGGCTTCATCTCGGCCCATTTGCTCTCCTGCACAAACTTGTCGTAAGATACAACCTTCATGCCGAAAGCAGCCGCCCGTTTGGCCACCTCGGTAGCTATGTTGCCAATGCCGACCAGGCAGAGGGTCTTTCCATACAGCTCGGTTCGTTTCAGCTTTTTCTTCAGCCATTCACCGTTCCGCATACTGTTGTGACCCACAACTATGTGGTTCGGAATGCTCAGCATCAGGGCAAAGGCAAGCTCTGCAACGGCAATTGATGAGGCCTTGGGGGTATTTCGCACCTCAATGCCTTTGCTTTCGGCATATTCCTTGTCGATATTGTCGATCCCCACTCCTCCCCGTATAATCAGTTTGAGTTTGGGAGCGGAGTCGATGTACTCTTTAGTACATTTCGTTTTACTTCGTACGAGGACGACATCGGCCTCGGCTAAACGGTCGGTATCTGTGCTTACTTCGCCAAATGTTTTTAACTTATCCGGTAGTGATGGATCAAAGGCATCAGAGATAAGAATCAGCATAGTGCCTCCTTATGAATTTGTCTTTTTATCCTACTCTATCCTTTTGAATGTGTCAAACATGAAATGCATTTTTTATGTTTTCAGAAATATTTTTTAATATATGTGTGCTTTCACGTAAATACAACAACTTGCAACAAAAAAACATCTGATATAAAAAAAGGGGTATCTAAGACTTGCTTAGTACCCCTTTCTGCAACCATTTAGGTATAGTGGCAATTAATAGTTCTTCATTGACTGCAGTTTCCGCAATTTTTTCATTTGTTTGCGCTCGAGAGCCTTTCTTTTGCGGTTTTTAATAGTCGAGGGTTTCTCGAAATACTCACGCTTCTTCCATTCACGGATTATACCCTCTTTCTCAACCATTCGTTTAAAACGTTTGAGCGCTTTTTCCAGCGGTTCGGTTTCATCTACTCTAATGTAGGCGATTGTCATCACCCCCTTCCAAATTATAGTGGTGCGTATTTTCGCAATTTATTTAAGTTGTGTCAACATGGCAGGGTCCACTGCCACCCCATGTACCCGCACTTCCCAGTGCAGATGCGGGCCGGTCGCCAGGCCCGTCATGCCGACTGTCCCAATTTCCTGGCCCGCATCCACACGCTGCCCCTGCTTTGTATGCAACCGGTCAAGATGAAAATAGATACTGTACACTCCGGGCAGATGCTCGATTACCACGCTGTAGCCGGAAATAATCCGGTCAGAGGCCAGCACAACCCGTCCCGCTTCCGCCGCCAGAACAGGGGTTCCCGCCTGTGCGGCAAAATCTATTCCGGTGTGAATCGACCGGGCGGTACGCTCATCTGCATAAGAAAAAATCCGTCTATCCCCGTAATGCGAAGTAATCCGATAACTGCCGGCTTCTTTTTCCGGCAGCGGCAGGCGGAATTCCAGGCTCCCGAGTACGCGATCTGCATTGAAACCGGCATAGATGTGCTGAATAGCAAGTGCCTGTTCATATTTTTCCGGATCATCGGAACTGCGCAGCTCTGTAAGTGAGTAATTGAGCGGGATGGTTTCACTGCGGAACTGCCGGGGCTCAACCTGAAGTGTGCGCGTCTGCAGCAATGTGCCGGATGCGCTGTAATACCGCAGTTCGTAACTGCCCGATTCAATTGTCGAGGAAAGCGGCACAAGTACACGCTGCTTAGAAATAACAGGGGACCGGGCAATTGCCACAGAACTTCCGGCAGCACTACCGTCTACCCGATAACTCTTAAAGCGGCCTAGGTTCCGCCCGTCAGCATCGTACAATTCAATCGACATCAGCGGAACACCCTCCGGCGGGGCGTAAGTATAGTCGATAGCGAGTACTTCCCCGGGCACTGCCTGCAGCGTTTCCGCCAGCAGACCGAAATTGCCGAAAAAGAAAAATAGCAACGGGAGAAAAAGTGCCGCAGCTCTGCGGCGGAAATTACATCTATGCATACACTAAATTCTTTTTATATCGAGAATCGTCAACTGCGATGTCTCAGCATTTTGAAAATAATTGCGGCCCAACCTGAACACAACATCCACCGTGTCTCCCAGGGAGAAATCCCGGTTTACCCGCTCGCCGGCCCGCCAGAAAATAGCCGGCCACTTGTATCCCCCCGAATCGAGCAAGAGCTTGGCATGCTGCTGCTCGCCCTTGCCCACCAGGTCGACATTGCTGATTTTCAACTTGCGGGTCAGAAAGATAATCGGCGGATTGTCCTCGCCGTACGGCTCGAACTGCTCCACCAGTTTGTGCAGATCCGGGTTCAGGTAATCCGCCGGCAGTTCGGCATCGATGTCGAGCACATCCTCCTCCAGCTCCTGCGGCTTCAGCTCGGCGACCGCCGCGCTGAAGCGCTCCTGAAACTCCTCGAATCGCTCGTGTTTCAGACTGAAACCGGCCGCGTAATCATGTCCCCCATAATCAATGAAGATATCATCAAAGTTGTACAGAAAGTCTTTCAGATGAAAGCCCTTCACACTCCGCATCGACCCAACCAGGTGGCTCTGCAGATCGGCCACCACAGTAGCCGGCACACCGAAAAACTGTACCAGCCGGGCTGCCAGTATTCCCGTAATGCCGCGGTGAATCGACTTATCCTTCACCAGCACCATCTGACCCTTGAGTTCATCAAAACTTCGCTGGGCTTTGGGCACTACCTTTTTCCAGGCTGCATCGCCGAGTTTTTTCCGTTCCTTGTTCAGCCCGAGCACCTCTTCCGCCAGACGCTGCCGGTCTTCCGCATCTTCGGTAATCAGCAGTTCCGCCGCCTTATTCGGTACTCCCAGACGGCCGGTCGCATTGATGGCCGGAGATATCTGCCAGCCCACATCGGTGGTGCTCAGGCGCTTGCCCAGCAGCCGCTGCTGCAACAGTAACTGATGGATACCCGCCCGCTCCACGGAGTTCAGCTGCCGCATGCCGCGCTTTACCAGCAGTCGGTTTTCACCATGCAGCGGCATGAGATCTGCCAGAGTGCCCAGGGCTACTAAATCGAGATGCTTGTCGTATTCACTGGACAGCCCCGGGTAACGGCGCAAGATGTACGACTGAAACAGAGTGGTAAAAATATCAATTTCGCTTACCATACCGCTGGAGTAGCGGTTTGCACGGCTGCGGTCCCTTATTTTCAACAGGCTCATTCCCTCAAGCGGCGGCAGCAGCTTCCATATTTCAGGGGCTACATCCAGAACATTTATATCAACTCCGGCCCCGAATACCTTCTGCAGCAGCCGACGCTGCTGCTTTTCATCATATACCAAGATTTGGCTGTTCATCAGAAACGAGGCCAGTCTGGTCTGATCGGGGCGCACCATACCCGGTACCAGATTCTCCGAAATGCGGTCAATCTCCACCAGATTCGAAATCTTGACGGCCTCAAGAATCACGGTGTCGTTGCCCGGTCGGGCATGCAGCAGTACCAGCTCCTCCTTGTACAATTCGGTCCGGCTGAACTCGAGGGCCCATATCAGCTTCGCCACCACCCCGCACCCGGCTAGGTCTCTGAAGGGGTATCCGGAATCGGCAAGTTTCGGATCGATTAGTGCCACTGCCGGCGGTAGTTCATCCTGCGGGTTATGATGATCTATTACAACGGTATCAATGCCGAGTTCACGGGCCCGCTTTATTTCGGCGATATTGGATATCCCGCAGTCCACTGTTATTAATAGCTCACCCTCTGCCGCCGCGAACTCTTCAACCACATCAACCGTGAGTCCGTAGGGATCGTTGCCGAGCGGCAGAGCCCAGTCGGCATCCAGCCCGAGATTCTGAAGCTCCTCCTTCAACAATACCGTTGAAGTAATTCCATCCACGTCCCGGTCGCCGAAAATTTTTACCTTTTCCCCTTCGCTTACCGCCTGCTGGATACGATCTACCGCATCCTCCATCTCCGTAAACAGAAACGGATTGTGGGTAAACATAAGATCATTCTCGAGATAGAACTTAATCTGCTCCGGCTCGGTTACGCCGCGGCGCACTAAAATAGAGGCGGTCAGCAGATCCACCCCGTACTTTCCCGCCAGCGTGCGAACACTGTCTTTTTCTATATCTGCTTTATTCCATTTCATAGGGTACCTTTCAATTATATCTGGTTACTTGTTTGAGGCATTCTCGGCGGTAAGCTCTCCCACCTCTGCATAGTGCGCACCTTCCGGACGCAGAATCGATTTGTACAAGACAACTCGCCGGACCGTAAAGCCGACCCGTATATCCCGACCTTCATCTTCAGGCTTGGGCCAGTCGGTGTTCTGCTTAACCCTGGCAAGCGTCAGATGAGGTTTGAACTTTTTTCTTTCAGGCGCTGCAAATGCAGCCATCTGGCCACTGAGCGCCCGCTGCAACTCGCGGCACTCCTGTATGCCCTGCTGCGGTTCCAAAAATACCACCCTGGCCGGACCCCGTCGCGGGAATACTCCCAAACCACTAAACTCCAGCCGAAACTGAGTAAAGCGGGGCCGCACCGCCTCCATTGCCTCTAGTACCTGCGGTACCTTTGCATCTTCGATTTCCCCGAGAAAATTAAGAGTGATATGCAAAGCCTGCTGCGATACCCATTTCAATTTCGGGTACCGGCCGCGCAGCGGAGCAGTATCCAAAATAATCTGTTCCTGCAGTTCCGAAGGTAATGGTATAGCGGTAAAAATTCTCATACAACTCCCTTCTGAATAGTATTCAAGCGAAATCCGACTACATCCTCGATAATCGCATACAACAACTGCTTCAATGTACGCAGCTCACCGGAACTCAGACTGACACCTTCGGTCTGCACGGGTCTCAGTCGGCCGGTATGCAGTAGATATTTCCTGGCCGCCGGGCTTAGCCGGTGCAGCTCCGGATCTCCTGCCGTAATCAGCCGACACTCCTCGCCGACGAATTCACCGTTTTGCCAGTACAGCACCTCCGCATCCCCAATCTCCCGCCCGCAGGCAGCACAAACCGACAGGTCCGGTAAAAACCCGGTGATATCGAGATAGCGCCATACGAACTGCAGGTTGGCCCTGTCTACATAGTGAGTGTAGCCCAGGAAATCGAGGGCGGAAACAAGCAGATAATACAGCTGTCCGTATTCACTTCCGCCGCCGAAGGATTTGATTATGAGCTCCGACCAAAACAGGGCCGTGTAGTAGCGGTCCAGCTCGCTGCGCAGCGCTTCATTGTATGAACCCGGCACAATTTCAGAGACTTTATAGCGATCCTTTACCGGATCGTGATACAAAAGGAAATCCCCGGCAGTAAACGGCTCGCTGACTCCGGATAATTTGCTTTTCCCCTTAAATGCGCCGAAGGCGGTCGCGTGGAGAACTCCCGCATCGGGGGAAATAATAACCAGGCCCTTATGGTACTCGGCAACTCTATAAGTCTTAAGAATCACCCCTTCGGTGCGGAAGTTTCGACCCATAGCCTCATAATACGACACTGCCGCTTCATTGTACAGAGGGGATAGAACAATAAGCCGGGCGTATTTTGGATTTGAATACTGTGCTGTTTATGATTACTTTTACTGTAGTAATCCAACTATAACGAAGAACTAACTAATCTAGGAGGCATCATGTCAGACAGACAAATAATACCTGCCGATCAAATAATGCCGAACAGGCTCTTCATAATGCCGCTCACCGGCAAACCTATTTTTCCCGGTATCTTTACGCCCATTATGATTCAGGATGAACAGGACATCGATGTAATCGACAAGGCCATGAACGGCGACAGCATGATCGGCCTTACCCTCACCCGCAGTCCCGAGGAGGAAGAATCCGATCGCTACGGGCTCGAGCTGCACCGAGTAGGTACGGTCGCGAAAATTGTAAAAAAAATCAACCTGCCCGACGGCGGGTACAATATATTCATCTCAACCCTGAAGCGGTTCAGGATAAAAAAGTTCCTCTCCGAAGAATATCCGCTGAGTGCTGCGGTAGAGTATCTGGACGATGAGAACGACAGTTCCGACGAGGTAAAAGCACTCACTCGCTCTTTGATTTCGGAGATGAAGCAGCTTTCCGAGGACAATCCCCTGTTCTCCGAAGAGATGCGGCTGAACATGGTCAACATTGACCACCCCGGCAAGGTTGCCGATTTCATTACCTCGATTCTGAATATTCAGCGAGAGGAACAGCAGAAAATCCTAGAAACTACCAATGTGTACCAGCGCATGGAATCGGTGTTGATGTTCATCAAGAAGGAGCAGGAGCTGCTGAAGATTCAAAAGAAGATACAGCAGGAGATAAATGAAAAAATCGAGAAGAGCCAGCGTGACTATTTCCTGAAAGAGGAGCTGAAAAAGATCAAAGAGGAGTTGGGCATGCCCACCGACTCCAAGAGCAGCGAATATATGCGCTTCAAAGAGGCCATTGAGAAACTCGAACTGGAAGGAGAAGTGAAAGACCAGGTGCAACAGGAACTTGAAAAGTTCTCTCTGATGGATCCCAACAGTTCGGAGTTTATAGTTACCCGCAACTACCTGGACACCATTATCTCGCTCCCCTGGCAGAATCCGGAGCCGGAAGACTTCGAGATGGAAAAGGCTCAGCAAGTGCTGGAGCAGGACCATTACGGGCTGGAGGATGTAAAGAACCGTATTCTCGAATACCTGGCAGTCCGCAAACTCAAACAGGACACCAAGGGCTCTATTCTGTGCCTAGTCGGTGCCCCGGGTGTCGGTAAAACCTCGGTCGGTAAATCGATTGCCCGGGCCTTGGGCAAGCAGTTTTTTCGCTTTTCCGTAGGCGGCATGCGGGACGAGGCCGAAATCAAGGGCCACCGCCGTACCTATGTCGGCGCTATGCCCGGAAAAATCCTGCAGGGTCTGAAAATAGTAAAATCCAAAGATCCGGTTTTCATGATTGACGAAATCGATAAGCTCGGCATCTCGTATCAGGGCGATCCCTCTTCGGCGCTGCTGGAAGTACTGGACCCCGAACAGAATGTCTCCTTCCGCGACCACTACCTGGATCTTCCCTTCGACATTTCGAATATTCTGTTTATTACAACGGCCAATACCCTGGATACAATACCGCGGCCGCTGCTCGACCGGATGGAGGTAATCCGACTATCCGGCTATATCGAAGAGGAGAAAATTGCGATTGCCAAAAAATACCTGATTCCGAAATCATTGGATCGGTCGGGTCTTAAGAAAAAGCACGTACGTTATAACAAATCCGCTCTGTCCTCAATCGCTACCAACTACGCCCGCGAGGCCGGGGTGCGCAACTTTGAGAAGAATCTTGATAAAATCCACCGCAAAATCGCCCGCAAAATCATCCTCAAAGAGGTTGAAACACCGGTGGTATTGAATGCGGAGAATATCGAAGAGTATCTCGGCCAGCCGACCTTCCGCAAAGAGGAGGTTAAAAAGGCCGACAGCCCGGGGACCGCCCTCGGCTTGGCCTGGACCAACTACGGCGGGGATACCCTGCTGATAGAATCGGTAAGCAACCCCGGCAAGGAGGGCTTCCGGCTAACCGGCCAGATGGGCAACGTTATGCAGGAATCGGCCAACATCGCCTATACCTATGTGCGGCATATCGCTGCCGTCTTCGATATCAACACAGAGTACTTCGAGAACAACCAGATTCACCTGCACATTCCCGAAGGCGCCACACCGAAAGACGGACCTTCCGCCGGTATTACTATGGCAACTAGTCTATTGTCGCTGCTGCGCGGAAGGGCTATCCGTAAAAATATAGCCATGACCGGGGAGTTATCACTGGTGGGAAAAGTACTGCCGATTGGAGGCCTCAAAGAGAAAACAATTGCCGCCCGCCGCAATAAGGTCAAGACCATCGTCATTCCGAAGGCCAATGTAAAGGACCTGGAAGAAATCCCCGAACACGTGAAAAAGGGAATCGATTTCAAAGCGGTGGAATCGATGGAAGAGGTAATTGACATTGTGTTTTAATAGCCCGTAAAGTAGCCCGAGATGGAGTTACTATCACCAGCCGGGAATATTGAAAAACTGCAGTACGCATATCTATATGGAGCGGATGCCGCCTATATCGGCATTCGCTCTTTTTCACTGCGCGCCCGGGCCGACAACTTTCACTCTGAGGAGTGGAAGGAAATTGCGCGCATTAAAGGCAGTCGCAAGCTCTACGGAGCTATGAACATCTTTTTCCATAACCACGACTTGCAAGAGCTCGAAGAGCAGATTGAGTATATTGCGCAGTATCCCTTTGATGCGTTTATCGTAAGCGATCTGGGGGCTTACAACCTGCTGCGGCGCCACTTTCCCGATACGCGCTTCCACCTCAGCACCCAGGCCAACTGTAGTAACCTGGAAGCTGCCAAAGTGTACCGTGATCTCGGTTTCCAACGTATCATCCTCGGCCGCGAAACTAGCCTAAACGATATTGCCGCAATCAAAGCTGCAATACCCGATCTGGAACTCGAGGCCTTTGTGCACGGTGCAATGTGCCTGGCCTATTCGGGCCGCTGCTTCCTCAGCTCCTATCTGGCCGACCGCAGCGCCAACCGGGGCGACTGCACCCACTCATGCCGCTGGATGTACCGGGTGCTCGAGGAAAAGCAGCGTCCCGGAGAGTATTTTCCGATAGTAGAGAGCGAAGAGGGCTACACCACCATTCTTTCCTCCAAGGATTTGTGTATGTTCGACTATCTGGACCAGTTTAAGACGGCCGGAGTTGATTCGGTGAAAATCGAGGGGCGCATGAAATCGCTCTACTACACTTCGGTGGTCACCCGCAGTTACCGCAAGGCACTCGATTATCTTGCAATACGGAAAACCTCGGAGGGCGAGCACACAAGCTTTAACCCGGCTGAGATTGCCGAACTCCGTCCGTACCGTGACGAGTTGTTTAAAATCAGCCGGCGGGAATACAGCACTGGGTTTTATTTCGGCCCGCGGGATGCGGATGAAACCACCTCGAAGAGCTATATGCGTGAATATGCCTTTCTGGGAACTGTCGGAGAGCGCGTAGAAGCGGGCCTGTACGAGTTACACGTGAAAAACCAACTGCGCTTCTCCCGCGAAATCGAGTTTATCGGACCGGATCTTTTATACGAAAAAGATGCAGAGTTTCATTTGTACGATGCCTGCGGCCAAGCGGTAGAACAGGCCGACCACGGAAAAGTGTATTTTATCCGGCCTTCCGTACAGGTCGAACCGGGCTACATAATCCGTTCGAAGACAGCACAATAAAATAGCGGCAGATAGAAAACCGGGACCTCGGGAGCATTGCGCCCGGGGTCCCATAAAGGCACTATTCTTTCACAAAGTGCTGCATAAGAAAATCGAGATCGAGTTCCGGATATACCGGATAACGTTCCAACAGTGTGTTAACCCGTTTGACAGCAGTGTCGATTACATTCTGCTCGATATCATATTTAGCCTTACTCGGTTGTCCGGCGTTCTTGCCCTTGGTGAGTATTTTAGGTGTGGTGTTGGAGAGTACATACTTGATAATGCCGGCAATCTCCTGCATCTCTTCCGGGCCCATGCCCAGAGTAGTTGCGGCAGGAGTACCGATACGCAATCCGCTGGTGTACCAGGGACCATTCGGATCTTCCGGCAGCGCATTCCGGTTTAGGGTAATGCCGCATTCCCGCAACACGCTTTCAGCCTGGCGGCCGTTCAGACCGAAGCCGGTCACGTCCAGCAGCATCAAGTGGTTATCCGAACCACCGGAGGAGAGTTTCATCTCTTCTTTCAGACAGGCATCGGCCAGGGCATGCGAATTGTCAACGATCTTTTGAGCGTAGTCGGCAAACTCGGGGGTATTGGCTTCGGTAAATGCTACTGCTTTGGCTGCGATTACATGCGGCAGGGGGCCACCGATAACCAAAGGACAGCCCTTGTCTACCGCCTCGGCGAACTCCTGGGTGGTCAGAATCAACCCGCCCCGCGGGCCGCGCAGGGTCTTATGGGTGGTAGTTGTTACTACGTCCGCATGCGCCACCGGATCGTAATCGCCGGTCATGACCTTGCCGGCAACCAGTCCGGCGAAGTGGGCCATATCGACCATGAAGACAGCTCCGACTTTATCGGCTATCGCTTTCATCTTGCGGAAATTGATGAGCCGCGGATAGGCGGAATAACCGGTGATGAGAATCAGCGGCTTAATCTCCATTGCCATCTTTTCGATCTCATCATATTCGAGTACTCCGGTGTCGGCATTGACACCGTAAGAATAGGCGTCGAACATCTGCGCACTCACATTGAAGCGATACCCGTGCGTGAGATGCCCGCCGGAGTAGTAATCGAGCCCCATAATTTTCTGATTGCCGGTAGCAGCACGAATCTTGTCCCATTGTTCACGTCTCAGTTTAGCAGGGTTCGTTTCCCCGAGTTCCTCCAGCATGGGGGTTTGAATCCGGGTTGAAAGAATTGCCCAATACGCGATCAGGTTTGCATCGGCACCGCTATGGGGCTGGACGTAGGCGTGCTCGGCATTGAACAACTGTTTAGCCTGATCCACCGCATAGCTTTCGATTGCATCAACGTTATCACAACCGGCATAAAAGCGGTGGTTGGGATAGCCTTCCGCATATTTGTCAGTGAGAAGATTTCCCATTGATAGTTGTGAGGCTAAAGAAGAGTAGTTCTCACTGGCGATAAGCTTTAAGTTGTGCCTTTGGTCGCGCAACTCCCGTACAATCGAAGCTGCCGTTTCCGGTGATACCTGCGACACTTTTTCTAATGCGGCTATATAGCCGATTGCACCGGCATCTGCCTGTTCGGCTCCAAGCGACGAAATATACTCTTTAACTGGTGATCCTGCCATTAAAAACGCCTCCTCTTTGTTTTACATAACTAATAAACAACTTTATTCAGCTATTCATAAATAATATAGTAGTCATTTTATGATATTGCAAGACTCCTTTCTTAGTCTTCATATTATCACACAAGTTTGTTTTTGTGAAATTATTCTCATTTTTGTGATTCAAAATAACATATATTGACACTTTTTAAATTATTAAATAACCTATATATAGCAATAAGTAATATATTGCTTATTAAAAAAATCACCTTTAAGGAGTATTGTATGAAGTATGTGATTATCGGCGGAGTCGCCGGCGGGGCTACGACCGCCGCCAGATTACGTCGAAATGATGAAAATGCTGAAATTATTATGTTCGAACGTGGAAAACATATCTCTTACGCAAACTGCGGTCTGCCCTATTACATCGGAGGAACTATCCAAGACCGGGAGAATCTGTTTGTGCAGACCCCCGAGAAGTTCTATGAAACCCTGCACATCGATGTCCGCACCTGTTCGGAGGTAGTTGAAATCGACAGGGACAGTAAAACCGTAAAAATAAATAAGCGCAGTGAAAACCAGGAGTACACGGAAAGTTATGATAAACTCGTACTGAGTCCCGGCGCAATGGCCGTACGACCGCCGATCCCCGGTATCGAATCCAACGGCATTTTTACCCTGAGAAACGTTACCGATACCGATAAAATTAAGGAGTTCATGGACGAAAAAAAGCCTCAGCGGGCAATTATCGTGGGGGCCGGTTTTATCGGTCTAGAGATGGCCGAAAACCTGCACGCCCAGGGAATCTTTGTGACCATTGTCGAAATGGCCGACCAGGTGATGAACATTCTCGACTACGAGATGGCGGCGGAAGTACATCAGCACCTGAAAACCAAGCAAGTCGAGTTCTACTTGAACGACGGGGTAAACTCGTTCAATGAGGTGGACGGAAAGCTTGAAGTGAAACTGAATAGCGGCCGGCGACTGCCCACCGATATGGTCATTCTCTCTATCGGAGTGCGCCCTGAAAACCAGCTGGCCAAGTCTGCCGGCCTGGAGATCGGCAAGACCAACGGAATCGTAGTGAACAAGTTTATGCAGACCAACGACCCGGACATCTATGCCCTCGGCGATGTGATCGAGTTCGAAAATCCCCTGTCAGGTACCACCGGTATCATCCCGCTAGCCGGTCCGGCCAATAAGCAGGGGCGGATCGTCGCGGATAACATGGTCTTCGGAAACACCAAGATGTATCCAGGCACTATCGCCACCGGTATCGCAAAGGTGTTTGACCTCACGGTGGCCTCGACCGGTCTGCCGGAGAAGGCATTGAAGCGACTCAACATCCCCCACAAAACGTTTATTATCCATTCAACCGATCACGCCGGATATTACCCGGGTGCCATTCCAATGTCGATTAAACTGGTATTCGCACCGCGCACCGGACAGCTGCTGGGAGCACAGATTGTCGGCTATCATGGGGTTGATAAGCGAATCGATCTGTTTGCGACAGTTATCGGCATGAACGGCACTATCTGGGATCTGCAGAATATTGAGCACGCCTATGCCCCGCCCTACTCTTCAGCCAAAGACCCGGTCAACCTGGCAGGATTTGTGGCGGAAAATATTTTCGATGGCAAAAGCTGCCACATCATGTGGAACGATATTGTCAATCGGGAAACCGGCGAGAGCCGAACGAAAGAATATACGCTGTTAGACGTACGGACTCCCGAAGAGAATGCACAGGGGGAAATCCCCGGATCTCTGAACATTCCGAATACTGAACTGCGTGAACGCATCGATGAGGTACCGGCGGATAAGCCGGTTGTGGTCTACTGCGGCGTCGGGCTGCGCGGTTATCTTGCTGAAAGGATACTGCGCCAGAAGGGCTTTGAACAGGTCTACAACCTTTCCGGAGGCTATAAAACTTACTCGATTGCAATGCAGAAACAGAGCAATGAGGATGTGTTCGAAGGCTATTACATCGGCAAAGACGATCACATTTACCAAACTCTGGATAAATAACACGCTTTAAATGCGCATTAGTCCAAAAAAACGGGGCGCCGCAGAACTTCCGTTCTTGCAGCGCCCCGTATCTATTTCCATGTCAATCGAGCATCTTTCAGTCAAGTTCTGAAAGATAACGCTCGACTTTCGCCATCCGCTCCTGAAACTCTTTCAGTTTGCTGTTCTCTTTTTCAATAACCTCAGCCGGGGCGTTTCCGGTAAAACCGGGATTCTGCAGCTTCTTCTCGGTACCGGTCAACAGCTTCTGCAGGCTCTTCTGCTCTTTTTCCAGTTTCGCCCGCTCTTTCTGTACGTCAATCAGCTCGCTTACATACACAAAGGCCTCGAATCCGTTTCCAGCGGCCGGTACCGCCCCGGTTGCATCCGGTTTATCCGGACCGATAGTCAGGGAGCCGGCGTTGACCAGATTCAGAATTAGCGCATGGTTTTCACTAATATAGTCGGCAGCGTTGAAGTCAGTATCGGTTCTTACAGCCACCCGTACCTTTTTCTCGGGGGGAATAGTAAACTCGCTGCGAATTGTTCGGATTGCCCGAATAACCTCCTGCAGAGAGGCGAAGCGGGCCGCTACCATCTCGCTCTGCCGCTCGTCAGTTGACTGCGGGTAAGGGGCGGTTATGAGGTGGCTGTGGCGGATCTCCTCCGGCAGTTTCTGATAGATTTCTTCGGTGACAAACGGAAGAAACGGATGCAGCAGCCGCAGAGACTCCTCGAGTATATGCATCAGCAAACTGATTGCCCGGTCTTTGTCTTCCTGTTTGTCGCTGTACAGGTCGAGTTTGGAGGCTTCGATGTACCAGTCGCAGAAATCATTCCAGAAGAACTCGTACACCCCCTGGGATGCATCGTTGAAGCGGTAATTTTCAATCGCCTTGCCAACCCGGCGTACCGTAGCATCGAGTCGGTGGTAAATCCAGCGGTCGATATCCTTCATCTCGATATCCTCCGTCCTCTGCAGGGTACGTCCTTCCAGGTTCATCAGCAAAAAGCGGGCCGCATTCCATATTTTGTTGGCAAACTTGGACCCGAAGCGAAAATCTTCCTCGGCCAGCAGAATATCCTGCCCTTGGGCGGCCAGAAAGGCCAAAGTAAACTTGAGAGAGTCGGCCCCGTACTGATCCACGATATCCAGGGGATCCATTCCGTTGCCGAGGGACTTCGACATTTTGCGCCCCTGCTTGTCCCGCACCAGAGAGGTAATTACGATGTCGCGGAAGGGGACCTCCTCGAGAAACTCGAGACTGGACATGATCATCCGGGCTACCCAGAAAAAGATGATATCGTAGCCGGTAACCAGAGTGGTGGTGGGAAAGAACTTCTCCATGTCCTCGGTCTCTTCCGGCCATCCAAGGGTTGAGAAAGGCCACAGCCAGGAGGAGAACCAGGTATCCAGCACATCCGGGTCTTGCCGAACATTGCTGCTGCCGCACTTCGAACAGGCGGTAATGTCCTCACGCGAAACTGTCATCTCTCCGCAGTCGTCACAGTACCACACCGGGATACGATGGCCCCACCATAACTGCCGGCTGATACACCAGTCACGAATATTATTGAGCCAGTTGGCATAAGTATTTTCGTATTTTTTAGGAAAGAACTTGATCTCTCCCTTTTCCCAGGCATTCAGAGCCTTGTCGGCCAGGCTGCGCATCCGCACGAACCACTGTTCCGACATATACGGCTCAATGACCGTATCGCAGCGATAGCAATGTCCAATCTGGTGGGAGTGCGATTCCTCCTTGATAAACAGGCCGGCGGCTTTAATATCTTCAACCACCTGGTCCCGGGCTGCTTTTACATCCATGCCGCGATACTTCTCCGGGACATTACTGTTCAGAGTTCCGTCGGGATTGAGAATATTGATCTTCTCGAGGTCATGACGCTCGGCAATCTCGTAGTCGTTCGGGTCGTGTCCCGGAGTGATTTTTACCGCCCCGCTGCCGAACTCCCGGTCAACGTACTCATCGGCAATAATCGGGATAGTTCGCCCGGTCAGCGGAAGCGCTACCTCTTTTCCGATTAAATCGGTATAGCGCGGGTCCTCCGGATGTACCGCAACACAGGTATCGCCAAGCATGGTTTCGGGGCGGGTAGTAGCAATCTCGATCTTTCCGCTGCCGTCCGCCAGCGGATAGTAGTAGTGCCACAGCTTACCGTGAACCTCCTTGTGCTCGACTTCGTCGTCCGACAGGGCGGTGCCGCAGGAGTGGCACCAGTTGACCAGGTAATGCCCGCGGTAGATGAGGTCGCGCTCGTACAGCGATACGAACACCTCCCGCACCGCCTGGTTCAACCCCGCGTCCAGGGTGAAACGCTCACGGTTCCAGTCGCAGGAGGCACCGATTTTTTTCAACTGCCGGGTAATGGTACTGTGGTGTTCATTCTTCACCTTCCAGGTCTCTTCCATGAACTTCTCGCGGCCCAGTTCGAGCCGACTGGTTCCCCGCTGCCGCAGTTTCCGCTCCACCACATGCTGAGTGGCAATTCCGGCGTGGTCGGTTCCGGGAACCCAGAGGGTCGGACGCCCCTGCATCCGGTAATAACGGATGAGGATATCCTGCAGGCTGTTGTTGAGCCCGTGGCCCATATGCAGCACCCCGGTTACGTTGGGCGGAGGAATGACAATAACAAACGGTTCTCCCTCTCCACCCGCAGGAGCAAACAGATTATGCTCCATCCAATTCTCATAAATTCGATCTTCAAACTCTTTGGGATTGTAGGCTTTGGCAAGTTGAACCGCTTTCATCATTCCTCTCCTTCTAAACATCCGTTGCAGAAGATACTACCAAAATAGTCCGAGCTGAGCAACATATATACTCTAAATAAGGGTGATCATGAAATCCAAACTGTGATATATTAACAATCTATGCAGGTTAATCGATTGTTGTTTTTCTACAGCGCCCTTCTTCTACTGGGTGCAGCATTTCTACTGCCGCACCCGGCGGCAGCGCAGGATACCGAGACCGACACTCCGGCCCCCGACATCCTCAGCCCGGTTCAGCTGCGAGCGCTGTTCCTTCCCGATTTTCTACAGGATTTTGCCGATACGAATGCTCCGCTGCCCACCTCAGCGAGCGCGGTAGTGCCCTCAGTATCCTGCGTGCAGAACTGCTTTGACGCACTGCAGCTCGAAACCGGCGCGCATGTCTACATCCTGGGACGGGCAACCGGCTTTATGGCGGCCTATTTTGCACGCAATGGCATGAATGTAACTGTGAGTGAGACAAATGAAGACCTGCTGCTCGAATACCGGGCCGTGTGGGAAGAGCTCGGTCTCAGCGAGATCACTCAGATAGGCTACAGTGAACTGCGAGACAGCATGGGGTCCCGCCGGTTCGATGCTATTTTGATCCATTCCGGGGTTCGGAGCGTGCCGGAAACACTTATCGCGATGCTTGGAGACGGTGGAGCACTCATTGCACCGATTTCTTCACCCCAGGATACTCAGATAATGATAAAGGTGACCAAAAACGGGGATAATTGGTCGATTACCGCATTGGAAGATCAGTTTTTTCCGAGTGGCACACTGGATCTGCTAGAATAATATTTTCGTTCGATTTTCGAAATGCCGGGGTATTTTAATACACAGAAAGATCCGGCTTACTTGCGGGCACCGCTCTTGCGGCTGCGGGCAATCCGCTCCATTTTACGAAAGTATTTGGCCTGTTTTTCTACTTCTTCTATATCACTCAGATAAATGCGATTATCTATGCTCTTGAGATGGGAGTTCTCGAACATCTTGCGGACCGCCAGGTTGCCCTCGCCCTTTGGCAGCCCGACCATATTCACCAGTTCCTGCGGACCAAAATCGAAGGTATAGGAGTCATTGGATATCGGCACCCGCTGTTTTTCGAGTTGAATCAACAGAAAATCGAACATTCTGCCGACGGGATCGCTTATCTGAGTGTTTGCCAGCTGTTTATAGATAAACCAAATACGTTCGGAGAGCAGCTGGGTCAGACGAGTAATAATCTGCGGCTGAGTAGCTACCATGCGTTTGAAATTGTCCTTGTTTACTGCCAGCAAAACCGCCTCTTCGTGGGCAATAGCCGATGCACTGCGGGGTTTATCTTCCAGCAGGGCCATCTCGCCGAAAATATCCCCCGGCTTAAGTAAGGCCAAGAGCACCTCGTTGTCATTTACTATTTTAGTAATTTTCACACTTCCCTGCTGGATGATGTAAAGCTCTTTCCCGGGCTGGCTTTCAGAAAAAATCATGGTGTCCTTCGGGTAGGTTCGGGTAAACTCATCGTTGCTGCCGTTCAGATATACCGCCTTGGCATAGGGTTTGATTTTTGCCATCCGTTCTTTGGCTACATTGATCTGATCGCCCCGCGGGCAGTGTTTTATGTACTGATGATACGCATAATAGGCCTGGTTGTACTGGCTCTGACGGGCATAGTACTCGGCAACTTCAAACAGATGCGAAGTATCGGTTTCCGCATTGCTTTTCAGAGTAATTCTGGTAAGGGCGTCATCTAAATAACGCATTTTGCGTGAAAACTGCTGGATAATTTTCATTGCAACGGGAGAATTGTTTTTAATAAGCGTGCCGTACTGCTCCCGCTTTACTGCAATGAGCGCCACATCGGTGAGTGCCCGTGCCGTTTCAATATGGCTATGTGTCGACATGGTAGAGACAACTCCGAAGAAATCACCCGGTTTCAGAATATTCCCGCCCTCTTCTTCGACCACCTCAACCTCTTTACTTATCTGTACTTGTCCGGAGCGTAGAATGTAGAAACAATCCGCCTGTTGTTTTCCCTCTACAATGATATACGCGCCTTTTTTGAATGTTACCAGAGCCAACTGTAAAGAGCTAATCATACCTCACCTAAATCTAAACCTTGTTACTAAAAGTATATGGGTCGCTGTAGAACTTTGTCAATGCAAAACAATTCCAGTCCTACCACCAATCTACTATTTTAATATCCTCCCAGCGTACCCGATAACCGGCTAAATTGGGAGGATATTCTTCATAAATTGACTGTAAAGAGTACGGATCATCCAAAACATGCACCTTAGAGTGCGGGTTTACTTTCGGAAGCTGAACAACCTGGCGTGTAAAGCTTATATGCTGGTTCTCCAGGTTTCCGAAATAGAATGAAGCCGGTTCTTCAACCTGGACATCGAACAGTCCTGCTCCGTCCGCCAGGGCCGGATCTGCCGGTACCCATCCGAGCTGCGGAACATAAAACTCCGCCCAAATATGTCTGTGGGTGAGCTTATCACCATGTACAATGAAACCGGCTACCGGTCTGGTCGGAATTCCAATGCTGCGTGCCATTGCTGTAAACAGCAACCCGTAATCCCGGGAATCGGCACGCCGGCTGTCGATACACTCGGCGAGGCTTTCGTATTCGAAGGCCGGATCGTACTCCAGACGATTTATCACATATTCAAACAGAGCATACGCCCGTCGATACGCATTTCCGCTGTGCCCGGCTACCGAAGCTGCTACCGCGGCAATTCTCTCATTTTCCGAGGGAATGAACATGTTTGCGCGGGTGTAATAGGAGTAAAGCTTTCTATCGCGGTTGTAATCCGCTACATCCCGGGCATCTACATCAGTCCTGATGGAGTAACGATCGAACCAGTAGGTGTGGCTGAGGGTGTATTCGAACCAATCCTCAGGCGATTTGAGGGTATAGCGCATAATTCCCCTGTAATCGCGCCATAACGGCTCCGGATCATGAATAGCTTCAATATTCCGTTGGGCATAACCGCTGAAGAGTTTCGGTATCCAGACCTCCAGACCGTTTTCTCCATCCGCAACCTGCATGTTGGTAACCCGGATATCCTGCTGAATCTGATAGCCCTTGCTCTGTTCAAAGCGTTTTGAACCGACCGGTGTAGTTACCTCGAAGTAGAGGGCGTTGCTTTTTCCGCGGTCGTTCTCCACCATAACACTGCCGGAGACAGCTCCATCGGGAACATACACCACTAACTCCTGATCGCTCCACACCTCGTAGTCAAAGTCGAGTTCACTACATTCCACATAGCTGTTTTCAGTCGGCGAATCGTCCTTAGAGGTAGCGGTATTATTCACGGCCAGAAAGCGAAAATACACCTTACCGGTTCCGCGTCGGCGGCCGAAATTTCGGCCGCTTATGGTCAACCTGCTTCCCACGGAGCCCTTTTCGGGAGATATAGCTTCGATATAGGGGTGACCGGGTTCAACCGGGCCGGACAGTATTACCGGAATATGCGTACGGTTAGTAAACAGTATCCCGTTGCTCTTGCCGCTGCCGGTAACAACGTAGACACGGCCCGATTGGACCCCGTGGGGAACGGTAATACTGATCTCATTTTCCGACCATTGCTCATAATGTGAGGAGGTAAGCCGGATGCCGGCGATAAGTACATCACCGCCATTCCGCGCGGGGCCGAAGCCCTCACCCTTGATCCGCAGAGTATCCTCAGGGTAAGCGGCCGGGGGTGAGAGCTCGGTTATATGGGGTTTCTCAACCGTGAACACCGACGAATACACTGCCAATGCAATTAGCAGTATGAATATCGTTATCGCTGAGAAGGTATAGAGATGTTGTCGGGAACTCATTCAAGCGGCTCCACTTGTATTTCTAATTCGATTGTGTACACGTTGTTTTCTTCCGTATCCATAAGTACTCCGGTTGGAAAGAATATTACACTCTCTCCGGGTTTGATGGGAAGGCTTTTCACTGTGCTGTAATACTTTTTCTCTTCGTTGGGAGATTGTTGAACCCATACCTCTCCCTTTGCGACTAGAAATATCGAGCCACCCTCATTCAAGAATGGAATCAGGTGGGCACTGACCGTCAGGTTCTCTCCTTCAAGGGTTATCGAGACGGATTTTCCGGAAACGGTTACCTTACGGCTTTTTGTATTCCATATGCTTTCGCGGTCTTTTCCTATGAGGCGGGCATGAATTTCTATTTCCAGCGCCTTGTCCTGAAGATAACGAAGTGCTTCCTGCAGCTCATCACTCGAATTGCCGCTTTGCTGTGAGAAAAGCGGATGCAGTAGCCCCAGAAAGATCAGCAGTGCCGGAAAAACTGTGCTGAATTTCACTCGCCTTCACTCCCCCTATATTCTGCGGCCCGGAGCAGTTGTGGTTCACCACTTACCTGAATTTTCGAAGTACTCGGCAACTGGATTTTTACCTCGATTGCCGCCCCTTGATCACTTAAAAACCGCACCAACTGCTCTATTTCGGGCATGGTGTTCGCGGGGGAAACGTACTCGGTCGGTACTTCCGGAATTCTTTCATCCCTCAATGCCAACGGGACAGTCCGCTGACCGGTCGATAGCGGATTGAATACAAGCGTGAGCACCAGCGCAATCATCGCAACCAGCACTCCCGCAGCCAGAGGCATCGGTATCTGCACCCGGCGGTGCCAGAAATTCTGCACTCTTTCCCGCCTGGTATGCCGCTGAACTTCTTCCCAAACGCGCGCTTTTCTCTCCCGGCTCTCAAGCGCAGTTTCTGAGACCTGACTGCGAGTGGAAGTAAACAGCTCTTGCAATGCATTATATTCGGCAACTAGCGTGCGGCAGCGCTCACAGCCTTCAATATGGTTCTTCACGTTCGTATGCAGCGGCTCTTTAAGCTCTCCGTCTACATACGCTGAAAGTATTTTATCATCATAACACATGAGCTTCCTCCTCCTTCAGAAGAGTTCCCAGCATGTTACGGGCCCGATGAACCCGTACTTTTACGTTGTTTTCGGTAATATGCAGCACTTGTCCGATTTCACGGTAGGACAGATTGCCGTACTCCTTGAGAACGATAACCGACCGCAGACTTTTTGGTAGACGTTCCACCGCCCGATGGACCAGTTTTTCGGTTTCACTGCGCATCAAAAGCTCTTCACCGTTACGCTCATGGGGTTTCGGTTCGAAGGAGTAGCGCTCCAGTGCAGTCTTTTCCCGTTTTTTTCGCTTGTAATAGTTGAAAGAGAGGTTCTTCGCAACACGGATAAGCCAATAGCGGGCTTGATCCTCCGACGGAAAAGGGATCGTTCGGTGATAAAATCGGATAAACGCCTCCTGGCAAATGTCCTCTGCCACATCCGCATCCAACGTTATATGATATGCAACCCTGACAATAGTGTGAAACGTCTTATCATACACCGCTTGGAATGCTTCCGGGTCATTACTGTCTATCTTCATACTATAAACAACGCTTATCCCCGATTGTTACACTTTTTTCTTCCATACCGTTCCTTCAGGAGTATCTTTGAGTTCAATTCCCTGTTCGAGCAGCTCTGCACGAATTTGATCGGCCCGGGCGAAGTCTTTATCGGCCCGCGCTTGCTCCCGCTGCTTGATAAGTTTTTCAGTCTCTTTGTCGACTGACTGCTCGGCCTCGATTTCAGTAAGCTTCAGTCCCAATACACGGTCTATATCAAAAAGCACGGCCAGTTTGTCGGCCGCCGGCACCGCTTCGTCTTTCAACAGGGTCCACACCACGGACAGAGATTTCGGTACATGCAAATCGTTGGTCACATGCTCCTGAAAGTCGTCTAAGTATTTTTGGGCTTCACTGCCAATACTGTCCAGTTCGGGTACTGTGTCGGCAGCACTGCGCAATTCACGCACCCTGTCCACCATATTGAGACGGGCTTTACGGGCTGCATCCAGGGAATCAAAGGTAAACTGCAACTGTGAGCGGTAATGTCCGCCCAGGCAGAAATAGCGGTAATCCAGGGGATGATAGTTTTCTTCCTGCAGTGTCCGGAGGGTTATAAAATTCCCCTTCGATTTGGCCATTTTATGCTGGCCCATGACCAAAAACTCGCCGTGTACCCAGAAATTTACCCAGGTTTTACCGGTGGCGCTCTCCGACTGGGCAATCTCGTTGGTGTGATGCACATTTATATGGTCGACCCCGCCGCAGTGAATATCGAACTGTTCCCCGAGGTAGCGCATGCTCATCGCCGAGCACTCGACATGCCAGCCCGGATAGCCCTTTCCCCAGGGTGAATCCCAGATCATGGCCTGGTTCTCGAATTTCGAACGGGTAAACCAGAGAACGAAATCGCGGGGATTTTTCTTGTTACTGTCCACCTCGATGCGGGCCCCCGACTGAAGCTCCTGTGAATCGAGCCGTGCCAGCTTTCCGTAGTCGGGAAAGGTATCGATACTGAAGTAGACATTCCCCCCCGATTCGTAGGTATGGCCGTTTTTTTCGATCTTTTTAATGAGACCGACCATGTCTCCGATATGATCGGTGGCATTACAGGTAATTGTAGGCTTTACAATATTCAGATTATCTATATCGAGAAAGAAGGCTTCGGTGTAGAATTTGGCAATATCCCATACTGACCGTCCGGATTCACGGGAACTCTTCACCATTTTATCCTCGCCCTGGTCAGCGTCATCTGTAAGATGGCCGACGTCGGTCACATTCATCACGTGCTCGACCTCGTATCCGGTATACTCCAGTGTGCGGCGCAGTACATCCTCGAAGACATAGGTGCGGAGGTTACCGATATGGGCATAGTTGTACACTGTGGGGCCGCAGGTATACATCTTCGCCTTTCCGGTTTCGATGGTATAGAACTCTTCTATCTTCCTAGTCATGGTGTTGTATAGCCGAAGTTTCATGCGGTGCCCCCAAAAACTGTTTTTAACCGGTAGAAAAGCCGGCCACTTTCACTTATTATAATCTGCGTGGGTATTAATGTAGGTGATATACAAAAAAAAATCAACATTAAGGGTGTAGTGAAAACCGCCGAGCCTATGAGTCTGCACACCTCATTTCGGATCGGCGGGCCGGCCGACATCTATACCGTTCCTGCAGATGAAACCGATGTAGTTCAGATTGCCGGTTTAGCCCAAGCTGAGGAGGTACCGCTGTTTGTACTCGGCGAGGGGGCCAATATCCTGGTTGCAGATACAGGCATACGCGGTATCGTGATGGACATGTCCGATTTTTCTGCGATAGAAGTGCACACAAAGGATGTGTATTGCGGTGCCGGAGCTGAGATGAGCCGGGTGGTGGAGACGGCTGCACAGCATGAGCTCAGCGGATTGGAGTTTATTTATAAAATGCCGGGAAGTGCGGGCGGCTCCCTCTGGATGAATGCCCGCTGTTACGGAGTTTCTATCGCTGAAATTCCCGGTACCGTCCATTTCCTGGACGAGGAACTCAGCCGCCGGAGCCTCGAACTGCCGGACCCACGCTTCGCCTATAAAAAATCCCCTTTCCAGAAAAGCGGTGCTATACTATTATACGCATACTTTCACCTGCAACCGGGGCATAAAAATGAAATCAGGCGCCGTATGGAGGAGGTGGAGGCCGACCGCCGCCGGAAAGGCCACTTTGAGTATCCTTCGGCCGGATCGGTGTTCAAAAATAATCACAGTTTCGGTAAACCGAGCGGACAAATTCTGGACGAATTAGGTTTACGCGGGCTTGTGCAGGGTGGTGCACAAATAGCACCATTTCATGCCAATATTATTATCAATACCGGGGATGCCTCTGCTGAAGACGTGCGCAGTCTGATGCTGCACGCTCAACGGCGGGCATTTGAAAAACACAGTATCCTTCTCGAGCCTGAAATAAGGCTGGTTGGAGATTGGAGCAAGGCATGAGCACTTACATAGATTACTATCGTTCGTATCGTGAAATGATGACCGGAAACGAAATGCGATCGCTTTTTTCCGAAATTACATTAGGCGATCTGGTCCACGACTGGCGTGAACTCTCCGATGAAGAAAAAACGGAGATTTTTCTCCACCTAGATCCGCAGAAAAAACTCGATCTCATCAATGAGCTGCCGTACCAGGAGCAGGAAACCATCATTCAATCGCTTTCGGCACAGGGAAAACGCGCACTGTTTCAATCAATGGAACCGGACGACTTGGTCGACCTCGTTCAGCAGCTCAGCCACGAAGTGCGCCGATCGGTCTGGGACAACCTTAGCGATGAGGCCAAACGCGAAATGCTGTTTCTGCTGCGTTTTGATGAAGACGATGCCGCCGGTATGATGACCCCGCGATACCTGGCAATTCGAGCCAGTATCACCGTGTCACAGGCACTCGCTTTCATCCGTAATAACGTAAAAAAGGTAGAGATCCCCTACTACATCTATGTGCTCGACGATCTCCAGCGTCTCATCGGCGCTATTTCCATCAAGGACATCCTCTCCTCCAGCGATACCCTCCAGGTGTCCGAAATTATGGAGAGAAAAGTAATTTCAGTGCTCGATGAAACCGACCGAGAAGAGGTGGCCCGTATTATCGACGAACACGACCTAATCTCGGTACCGGTTGTCGACCACGATAACCTGCTACTCGGTGTAGTCACCTTCGACGATGTAATCGACGTAATCCGGGAAGAACAGACCGAGGATGTGTATAAGATGGGTGCTATGTCCGGTGAAGTGCACTCGTACATGGACACTTCTATCTGGGGCATGGTCAAAAAAAGAGTTCCCTGGCTGATCATTCTGCTGCTCTTCGGCACTATTACTACAAATGTGGTCTCACATTACGAACAAATCGTGCTGGGAGCGGCCTTTCTGTTCGTGTTTATGCCGGTTATCACCCAGACCGGCGGTAACTCCGGCAGCCAGTCGGCAACTCTGATGATCCGCGGTCTGGCAACCGGCGAAATTCACTTCAAGCAAATCGGTATTATAGTCCTGCGTGAAATTGCTATCGGTATGCTGATGGGGCTGATTACCGGAGGGGTTATCATTGCCCGCAGCATCTACCTGCCCCCGGGGTTGGGAGTTTTTGAAGGGCTGGTTATCGGAGTCTCCCTGATTTTCGTTGTATTGATATCAAACCTGATCGGAACCCTCGCACCGCTACTGATTCATCGCCTGGGCTTTGACCCTACGGTTATGTCTACTCCGCTGATGGCCACAGTAATCGACGTAACTGGGCTCACAATTTACTTTGAAACTGCCAAGCACCTACTGAACCTCTGAGTATTCGACCTTCATTCCGAGGGAAAGCGGCATTTCTACCGGGCTGCCGCGACGCTGAGCGAGGGCAAGCTTTATCCACAGGCAGAGTTCGCGGCGCTGATATTCACCGCGAAGGTATCCCTCCCATGCAGATAATTGCTCTTTTAGTGTAACTGCGCCCCGGAACCGCCATTCGCGGATTTCTGCCTCACAGGTAAATTTATGCCGATATTCCACCGATGAAGCGTGGGGGATCTTCCAGCTTGTGCACGCAGCAGCTTTCCATACATTTCTCTTCAACCCGATTTCAGCCCCGTACTCGTAGTGGCCGCTGAGCCGGCCCTCTTCATCGAAGGCCCACGAATGCGCAGCTGCGGCACTACAATGTACCCAAGCGACGGCCCACCGCAACTCTGCGCTTAACTCGCGGTTACAGGCAAGATAGCGGTCGGGAACCGGCGGCTGCTTGTCGCGTGTAAGCACTCCCTTCAAGTACAATTCATTTCGTCCGTAGGCGGCCCGCAGCATAGCGGCCAGAGAGGCTCTTTCCTCCGGCAGTTCTCCCTCTGCAGTTGTAAAATGATCTCCAATCCAGCGCCCGAGCAGAAAGTACTCCCACACAAAAGACTCGGCACGACCGCTTTCTGCAAGCCTGCCGCCGAACTGCAGATACCCCCGTCCGAACAGCGACGGCGGGGCCGCCGGGGATGACATCAGCGCTGTAAGCAGACTGCATTTACAGCCCCTTTCCTCCCACTGCAGCTCGACGGCAAAGGTACTTGAACTCCTCCTCTCATTGGGCACTGGGTAGCGGTTCTGCAGCGGCTGCGCATCGATATCAGCATCGCTGAGTTCCGGCAGCAGGCTCTCGAAAACACAGGGCGTGATCAGCACGCTGTCGCCGCAGGCCAGCTGTATCCAGGCCCCGGCTCTGAGCAGCGAATCAGTAGTTTCGATAAACGCACCAGTATGCGCAGCCCCGCCTGACCACTGCAAGATCCCCCCGAAATTGTTGCGCGGATGCAGCGAAAAATCGATACGACCGCCGACAACCTGCTGAAACACCGCAGAACTAAGCGAGTACTCAAAGGGCTTTCCAATTTCTTGCACTATTCCCGAGAGGATAACCGGACCGATACCGGCAGACTTCCACTGAACCGCCGCGTTCGGCTGCATCCGCAGCGGTGAAGCTCCCCTGCCGAGGAGCATGCAGTGCAGACCGGGGCGCAAGTAATCCATTTTTATGATCTGCTGGTTCTCCTCCAGTCGGCTCTCTATGCGCTTTCTCACCAGTACTTTTTCGGCCGGGAGAGGCTGTACCCAAAGAAGAGCTACTGCACACATTCCCGTTATAATATAAATGCGTTTCATAAGGTTCATATACCTTACTACACAAGCGGATAGGAGCGCCTGCTTCAATCTGCGGCGTTTTTTTATCCAACAGCTGCGAAGTCCATGAATGCCGGCTAGCAATGTTTATTGAATTTTTACGGGCAGCGTGCGACAATAACATGCAAAAACTATCATACAAACACATTGGAGGAATACAGTGGATATACTTACACTCAATTGTGGTAGCTCGTCAGTGAAATTTCAGGTTTATGACTGGGACAATAA